>NZ_CP059556.1:3806652-4441094 GCF_024734405.1 Saccharopolyspora gregorii
CCTTCCGCCGCGACCTCCCGGGCGACGTCGCGGGCGAGGGCCGCGGGCACCTGGTGGTCGCGGGAGCGCGGCGAGGCCAGGGCGTGGTCGACGAGCCAGGTGGACCCGCCGCGGGAGATCCGCCGGTAGTCGCGGTCCAGGCTGATCGTGGAGCCGACGGCGCTGCCGATGCTCACCGCGGTGCGGGTCGGGTCCCGCCGCGCGAGGTCCAGCCCGCAGTCCCGGACCGCGTCGCGCGCGCAGGCGAGCGCGAGCAGCACCACCCGGTCCCGCTCGGCGACCTCGCGGGCGGTGAAACCCTCCGCCACCGGGTCGAAGTCGACTTCGGCGGCGATCCGGGAGCGGAACGGAGCCGGGTCGAAGGCGGTGATGGTGCGGGTGGCGGTGCGCTCGGAGGTGAGCAGGTCCCACAACCCGGCAGCGCCGTGCCCGCCGGGCGCCCGCACGCCCATGCCGGTGAGCACCACCCGCCTGTCACCGGTGCTCATCCGCGCCGCCCGCCCCAGGGAGACCGCGTCATCGGCGGGCGAGGGCTCGGCGCCGAGCGCCGCGACGATTCACGTGTTCGCATGGGCACCTCTCGGGTGAGATCTTCTCGCACCATCCCGGACGATTCCGCACCCATTTCCGAACACGATTCGATTCGGAATTCGGCGGTGCGCGGAATCGGAACCCCACTGCCCCGGACACGTCCGCGATGACGCACGCAAAAGCGGTGAAACCCCTGGCCGGCGCGATTCCCGGTGCGCCGAGGAATCGTCCGCGGCAGCGCGGAAGAACTGGTGCGAATCGTCCTGCACCGGCGGCCCAGAAATTACCCATCGCACTGATCCAGGCCAACGGCCAACCGAGTGATTCGGCGCGATGAGAATTCATCGCGCCGAACCGGCGGTGCGAATCCCGCCCTCTTCCCGAGCCGGTTTCCCGGCGGCGGAATCAGTCCCGCGCCACCAGCCGCCACAGCGACACGGTCTCGGCGGCCCGCGCCTCGTGCAGCGGGTCGTCGGTGTCGGCGGACCGCGGGTGCCGGGGCGCCGCGTCGCTGCGGCCCGCGACGGCGAGGCCCGCGGCGTCGATCAGGTCCAGCAGCTCCTGCCGGGTGCGCAGCCCGAGCAGCTCGGCCAGGTCGGACAGCACCAGCCAGCCCTGCCCGCCCGGTTCCAGGTGCCCGGCGAGCCCGGTGAGGAATCCGCGCAGCATCCGGCTTCCCGGGTCGTAGACGGCGCGCTGCAGCGCCGCCGAGGGCTTCGCGGGCAGCCACGGCGGGTTGCACACCACCAGTCCCGCGCGGCCCTCCGGGTACAGGTCGGCCGAGGTCACCTCGACGCGGCCGGACAGCCCGAGCGCCTCGACGTTCTCCGCCGCGCAGGCCAGCGCGCGCTCGTCGAGCTCGGTGGCGACCACCCGGTCCACCCCGCGGCGGGCGAGCAGCGCGGCCAGCACGCCGGTGCCGGTGCCGAGGTCGAACGCGGTCCCCACCGGCGGCAGCGGTTCGGCGGCGATCAGCTCCAGGTAGTCGGAGCGCAGCGGGGCGAACACGCCGTAGTGCGGGTGGATCCGCGCGTCCAGCGCGGGGATCTCGATGCCGTTGCGGCGCCACTCGTGCGCGCCGATGATGCCGAGCAGTTCCCGCAGCGACAGCACGAACGGCTCGTCCGCGGGGCAACCCGCGGCCAGGCAGGCGTCCCGGACCTCCGGCGCGCGGCGCAGCGGCACCTCGCACCCGGCGTCGACGGGGATCAGCAGCATGCCCAGCAGCCGGGACCGCTGCGCCTGGCGCTGCCGGTACCGGTGGAAGGTCTGCGCGGGGGTGTCCATCTCGGCGAGCGGCTTGCGGTCCACCCGCCGGGTCATCGCGGTGAGCAGGTTGCGCGCGCCGTGGAAGTCGCCCCGCCACAGGAAAGCGGTGCCTTCCGCCGCCTGGCTGTGCGCGTCGTCCGCGCGGAGCCGGTCGTCGGCGACCACCACCCGCCGCGGTGGCGGCGCATCGTTCTCCGAGCGCCAGATCGCCGAACGCGGCTCCCCTCGCTCGGTCCACTCCAGCATCGGCAACGGGGTGTTCGGCAACGCGGTTCTCTTCTCGTCGAACGTACGGCCGTCCATCGTATCGCCCGTGCTCAGCGCCGACGGCGGCAGCACCGCCAGGCCGCCACCCCATCCGGTGATCTTGGCCGGATCCCCCGCCGCGGCCGCACCGACCAGCCCAAGATCGACTTGGGGTGCGTGCCACCGGGCCGGACCACTCGCTTGGCGGGCATCGCGCCGACCGAGGCACTGCGTACGGTGCAGGAAGGGGGTGATTCGTGTCGTGTCCGGCACCGAAGACCCACCAGGGATCTTCCCGCTCGTGCAGCCGGGAACCGGGCCATCGGCCGCGAACGCGCTCTCCGGCACCGCGCACGGGCCGGTGGTGCAGGCCGGCTCGATCGGCCAGATCCACTTCCACCGCGGTCCGGAGCGCGGCGTGCCCCGGCAACTGGCTCCCGCCCCCGCGCACTTCACCAACCGGGACGCTGAACTGGACGAGCTGGACCGGCCGGTGGCGCACCCGGATCGCTGCGGGCTCGTGGTGCTGTCCGGGTTCGGCGGTGTCGGCAAGACAGCACTGGCGCTGTCCTGGCTGCACCGCGCCCGAGACCGGTTCGCCGACGGGCAGCTGTACGCGGACCTCTCCGGCGCGGACGCGGGCCGACCGGCCGACCCGGCCACGGTCCTCGGTGATTTCCTGCGCGCTCTCGGCGTCCCACCGGAAGAACTGCCCGCCGGGACCGGACCTCGGGCGGCGTGGTTCCGCTCCTCGGTGGCCGGCAGGTCGGTGGCGATCCTGCTCGACAACGCTTGGACCGCCGCGCAGGTCCGCGCGTTGCTGCCCGCCGCGCCGAGCTGCACCGTCGTGGTCACCACCCGTCGGATGCTGCGCTCCCTGCTCGCCGATGGGGCGCGGTTCATCGACGTGGGCCCGCTCAACGCGGACGCGTCGCGGACGCTGCTGCTCAAAGCCGTCGGCAGGCAACGGATATCCGCGGAACCGGAGCCGGCGCGGGAACTCGTCCGGCTGTGCGGCGGCCTGCCGATCGCACTGTCGGTGACCGCCGCCCGGCTGGCTTCGCGACGACTGCTGCGGTTGGGCGAGACGGTGGCGGAACTGCAGCAGGAGCAGAGGCGGCTCGGCCTGCTCTCGCGCGGCGAGGAGGTATCGGTGCGTTCGGTCTTCGACGCGTCCTACCAAGAACTCCCCGGCCCGGCCCGGTCGACGTACCGGGCGATGGGCCTGCATCCCGGCCCGGAGTTCGACCGCGCGGTGCTGGCCGCCGCGACCGGGCTCGGCCGGGCCGCGCTGGACGAACCGCTGGAGGCATTGCAGGAGGCGCACCTGCTGCAAGAGGTGCGCGGCGGCCGGTACCGGTTCCACGACCTGATCCGGTTGCACGCCAAGGAGAAGGCGGACGTGACCGACACCGCCGAACGGCGCGCCGAGGTGCTCCTGCGCATCGTCGAGCACTACGTCCGGCGCACCGGGCAGGCCGCCGCGCTCTGCACCCCGCACCTGCGCGGCGCGGCCTACGAATTCGCGTTCCCGGAAGCGGATTCCGCCGAGTTCGCCGACCGCGGGCAGGCGCTGGACTGGCTGGAGCAGGAACGCGCCAACCTGGTCGGGGCGGTGCGCGCGGCCGCGGACGGCGGGCTTCTCGCGGCGGCCTGGCAGCTGGGTTACCTGCTCTGGCCGCTGTTCCGGTACCGCGGCCACCACGCGGACTGGCGCGCGGTAGACGAGGCGTGCCTGGCCGCGGCCCGCGAGCTCGGCGAGCCCGAGCTGGAGGCGCGCACCGCGCGCAGGCTGGCGATGCTGCACCACCGGCACGCCGAATGGGCGGTGGCGGACCGGTTGCTGCACCGGTGCGCCGAACTGCACGCCCGCAGCGGGGACGCCTACGGCGCGGCCGACACGGCCGACGCCCAGGCCGTGCTAGCGCTGGCCCGCGGCGACGCCCTCGCGGCCCGGGCCTCCGCGCAGCACGCCGAAACAGGTTTCGCCATCACCGGATTCCCCCGGAAGGCCGCGCTGGCGCGGTTGCTCTCCGGGCAGGCCGGCGTGCGGATCGGCGAGGTCGCCACCGGGCTCACCGAGGTGCGCGCCGCGACCGCACTGCTGCGCGAGCACCGGGCGCAGGACCCGTTCAACGCCGCCCGCGCCCGGCTCGTGCTCGGCGAGTCGCTGGTCGCCGCCGGTGAGGTCGCCGAGGCCGCCGCCGAGATCGACGCGGGCGCCACCGAGATGGACGAGCTGGACTCCCCCGTCGGCCAGGCGCTCGCGCACAGCGCGCGCGCCGAGCTCGCCGCCGCGCGAGGGCATCCGGCCGACGAACGGCGACAGCTCGCCGCGGCGCTGCGCCTGTTCGAGCACCAGGGCGACGAGGCCGCCGCCGCACCGCTGCGCGACCGGCTCACCGGTCCCAGCGGTCCAGCGTGACCCGCACCGGGTGCCGCTGCCGCAGTCGCGCCAGCTCCGTCGCGGTCAGCGCCACCCCGGACGGGAACCGGTGCCCGATGCGCCAGCCCGCGTAGAGCACCGCGTCCGGGAGTGCTTCGGCCGCGTTCCCGGTGCTCAACCAGCCGTGCAGGAACGCGGCGAACAGCGAGTCCCCGGCGCTGGAGGTGTTGCACACTCCCAGCGGGGCCACCGCCTCCGCGCGCACCAGCCTGCCGTCGCGCAGCCCCAGCACGCAGCCCAGCGGCCCGCGCCCCACCGCCGCGACCAGGCAGCCCGGGTAGCGGTCGAAGATCCGCGCGAGCCAGCGCTCCGCACTGCACGGCAACCGCTCGTGTGAGCAGAACACGATGTCGGCGACCTCCAGCCACGGCCCGTAGTAGTCGTCCTCCACGTCGGCGATCACGTTGACGTCCACCGCGATCGGCACCCCGTGCAGCACCGCCGCGGCCAGCAGCGGGCGGGTGAACGGCGTGCTCGTCAGCACGGCCAGGTCGGCACCGCGCACCATCTCGGTGAACACCTCCTCCGGGTACTGCACGGCGGCGATCCTCGTCGAGTGCGACAGCACCGCCCGCCGCCCGTCCGGGGCGACCAGCACCGCGGCTTCGGCGGACACCCCGAGGTCCACCACGCCGCGCCCGTCCAGCCCGTGCTCGCGGAGGCTCCCGCGGATCAGGGAGCCGATCGCGTCCCGGCCCGCCACCGTGCACAGCTCCACCTCGTCGCCCAGCGCCCGCAGGATCGTCGAGATGTGCCCGGCGGCCCCGCCGAGCCCGCTCGCGAGCCAGCGCGGATCCCACCCGCTCGCGGCGGTGTCCACGGCCGGCTCTCCGACCCCGATGTTGATGCCCCAGCTCGCCACTCCGGCGACCACGATCCGGTTCCCCATCGGATGCTCCCTCCCGTCGCTGCGGGCGACCGCACCACCCGCTGCACCCCACGGTGCGGGACCGGGGTGGAACGTCCGCTGGAGCAGCGGGAGGTACGTCCGCTGGACGGCGAACCGGACCGCCGTATGGATGCTTGCGCCGAATGAACGCTTCCCCGCGGCGGATCGGGTGCTTCACTGAACGCTGCGCGGTACTCGAAGGGGGAACTGAATGGAGTTCCGATTATTGGGCCCGGTCGAGGTGCGTGCCGATTCCGGTGAGCTGGTCGAGCTGCGGCCCGGCCTGCTGGGAATCCTCGTCGTGCTGCTGGTCAACCCCGGCAAGGCGGTGTCGCAGCGCAGCGTCGTCGACAAGGTGTGGGGCGAGCACCCTCCGTCGATGGAGTCGCTGTACCGCTACATCTCGACGCTGCGCGCGGAAGTCCGCGGCGACGGGGTGCACTGGCCGCGCGCCAAGCCGGGGTTCTGGCGGCTCGACGTGGCTCCCGAACTGGTGGACTACCACCGGTTCCGGCACCACCTGGACCGGGCGCGGCAGTCGAGCGGCACCGAGGTGGAGGAGCACTGCCGCCGCGCGCTGGGCGAGTGCGGGTCCGAACTGCTGGCCGGGGTGGACGGCCCGGGACTGCACCGGCTCCGCACCCAGCTGGAACGGGACCGCATCGCGGGTGTCCGGCTTCTGGCCGGCGCCCTGCTCGACTCAGGCCAGGTGTCGGCCGCGCTCAACGAGCTGGACTGGGTGCCGTCGGACCACGAGCTCGACGAGGAGATCGTGGCCCTGCGGATGCGGGCGCTCGCCGCCGCGGGTCAGCTGCGCAGGCTGCGGGACTACGTGGTGGAAGTGTCCGCCACCTACCGGGAAGAAGGCACTGACCTGCCCGCCCGGCTCCGCGCACTGCACACCTCGCTGCTGCAGCAGGACGATCCGATCGTACGGCCGCGCACGGCGGGCGCGGAACGCGAGGCGCAGTGGACGCTCGCCGGTGGGGTGACCAAACGGGGACTGCCGAGCGGTGGGCTCTCCCGGACCACCGGGTCCGCGGGGAAGTTCGTGCGCCAGCCACGCCAGGGCGGTGCGGCAGCCGGGGGTTCGCGTCCGGCGATGCGACCACGGCAGCTGCCCGCCGTGCCGCCCCACCCGGTCGGACGGGACCGCGCGCTCGCCGGTCTGCTGTCCGCGGTGGAGGACGCGCCGGGAGTTCCACCGTGGCTGCTCATCGTGGAAGGCCTGCCGGGAGCGGGGAAGCACACGTTCGCGCTGCAGCTGGCGCACCGGCTCGCCGATCGCTATCCGGACGGGCAGCTCTACGCGAACCTCCAGGGCCTGGATCGGCACGCGACCGCCGGAGTGCTGCGCGACTTCCTCGCCGCCCTCGACTCCGACGTCCCCGAACGCTCCACAGTGGATTACCTGGCGGCAGGTCTGCGCAGCGCGCTCGCCGGCCGCCGGGTCCTGGTGCTGTTGAGCAACGCGCGCAGCGCCGAGCAGGTGCAGCCGCTGCTGCCCGGTCATCCCGGATGCCTCGTCGTGGTCACCAGCAGCCGCAGGCTGGAGGGCCTCGCGCTGCACCACGACGCCCGCCGGATCGAACTGCCACCGCTGCCCCGGGCCGATTCGATCGCACTGCTGCACGCTGCGCTGGGCCGCCCGGGGAGCCCCGGGCCCGCGTCGGAGGCGGAACTGGACGAACTCGCCGCCCTGTGCGGAGATCTGCCGCTGGCGCTGCGCATCGCGGGCATCATCGCGAGCAGGCACCCCGCCGCGTCGCTGTCCGAGACCATCGCCGACATCCGGCACCACCGCATCGACGCGCTCGAAGTCGACGGGCACCTCGCACTGCGCGCCACCTTCGCCACCGCGCACGACGACCTCGGCCCGCAGGCCCAGCGGTTGTTCCTCCTGCTGTCGTTGCACCCGGGGCCGGTGATCGAGATGTCCGGGGCCGCCGCCCTCAGCGGCCTGCCGCGCGCCGAGGCCGGGAAACTGCTGGACCGGCTGGCGCACTTGCGGCTGCTGGACCAGCCGGACAAGCACGGCTACCGGCTCTCGGACCTGTCGCTGGACTACGCGCGGACTTGCGCGGACGAGGAACTGCTCGACACCGATCGCTACGCGGCCCGGCGCAGGTTGCTCGACCACTTCCTGCACTCCGCTGCGGGCGCCGCGGCGCTGATCACCGAGCAGGCCCGCGCGATCGTGCCGGGACCACCGGACAACGACGTCGAACCGGACCGCCCCGGCGGCCGTGACGAGGCGCTGCGCTGGTTCGAGCGCAACCGCGAGAACCTGCTCGGTGCGGTCGACATCGCGGAGCGGCACGGATTTCCCGAGCACGCTTGGCGCCTCGCCTGGGCGAGCACCGACTTCCTGAACCTGCGCAGCCTGCACGCGGACTGGATTCGCAGCCACGTGATCGCGCTGCAGGCGGCGCGGCGCACCGAGGCACCGGACGCCGTGGAGATCACCGAGCTGAACCTCGCCAACGGGTACCTGCGGGCGCAGCGCTACGCCGAGGCGCTGGCCCTGCTGTCCGACGCGGGCGAGCGATCCGGCGACCCGTCGCGGGAGGCCTTCCGGCAGAACAGCATCGGGTGGGCCTACACCTGCCTCGGGCTCCCCGCGCGAGCGATCCCGCACCACCGGCGGGCGCTGGAGCACTTCCAAGCCCCCGGGCAGCGGTACGGTCGAGCGCACTCGCTGGTCTACCTGTGCTGGGCGTGCAACGGCATCGGCGAACAGCAGCGGGCCCTGGAGCACGGCCTGCCCGGCCTGGACCTGTTCGGGGAGCTCGGCGACGACATGGGCCTCGCCGCCGCCCACCACGCGATCGGCGGTGCGCACGCCGCGATGCGGCGGACCGGCCCGGCGGTGGAGCACCTCGTGCAGGCCCAGCACTACTGGGAACGCTGCGGCGACCTGCACCACGTGGCGTGGGTGCTCGCGGACCTGGTGGTCCTGCACCGCGCGACGGGCGAACCCGAGCGGGCGCGCCGCCGCTGGGACCAGGCGACCGCCCGTCTCGACTTCCTCGGCGAGCACCCCGACACCCCGCGGCTGCGGGCCCTGCTCGGGCCGCGCTGACCACCGGATCACTCCGCCATGAACTCCTGGATCTCGGCGAGGACGCGGTCGGGGCGTTCGTCGACGATGAAGTGGCCCGCGCCGGGCACCCAGCGCACGTCCATCCGCTCGGCGTGGCGTTCGTAGCCCGCCAGCAGCCGGGGCGAGATCGCCGGATCGCCGGTGCCGAACAGCAGCCGGGTCCGGGTGGTCAGCGTCGAGTCCCGGTAGCGCCCGCGGGCCACGGCGGGCAGCTCGCGCAGCAGGAACGTGCGGTACAGCTGCACCGAGGCCCGCGCCCGCGCCGGATCCCGCCAGCGGTCGGCGAACGCGTCCCGCTCGGCACGCCCGAGCGCGCCGCGTTCGACGGTGCCGAGGATGCCGCGGGAGATGAACGGGGTGCGGCGCACCAGCAGCGACCCCAGCGGCGATCCCACCACCACCTGGTACCAGAACCGCCACAGGCTCAGCCGCGCCGCGGGCGACCGGGACGGCCACGGGTGCGCGATGTTCAGCGCGAGGAACCGGTCGAACCGCTCCGGCGCGCGCAGGCAGGCGAGGAAACCGGTCCAGCCGCCCCAGTCGTGGCCGACCAGCCGCACCCGGTCGAGCTCCAGCGCGTCGAGCAGGCCGATCAGATCGGCCGCCAGGTTCTCCTTGTCGTAGCCGCCGGTGGGAGCATCGGTCCAGCCGTGGCCGCGCAGGTCCGGCGCGATCACCCGGTACGAACGCGCGAGCTCCGGGATCTGGTGGCGCCACAGGTACCAGTGCTGCGGCCAGCCGTGCAGCAGCACCAGCGGCGGGCCCGAGCCGGCTTCGGCGACGTGCACTCGGAGCCCACCGACCTGGACGTACCGGTGCTCGACCCCGGGCACCTCCGGCGAAACCGCTGCCACCACTCGCCCACCTCCTCGCGAAGACCACTGGCACCCCACCACACCGCGGCGCCGGAACCAACCTCCCGGCCGCACCACCGCCCCGCTGGACCGATCGGCCCAACCAGCGGGACCGAACGGAACAGCGCAGGTCGGACCGGATGCGCGGCCTTCCGGCAGCCGGGCGTGATCCGGCGAACGCGGCACATCGGCGGGTCGCCCACCTCCTAGACTCTCCCCCGGCACACCAGGGGAGGAGTCGCACGGGTGGAGTGGCAGTTCGGTCCGTACGTGGTCCAAGGCCTGATCGCCCGCGGCGGCATGGGGGAGATCCACCGGGCGCACGACAGCAGGCATCAGCGGACCGTCGCGCTCAAGCTGATCGCGGAGCGCCACGCCGAGGACGCCGAGTTCCGCCGCCGCTTCCAGCGCGAAGCACAGGCGACCGCGCGGCTGCGCGACCCGCACGTGATCCCGATCCACTCCTACGGGGAGATCGACGGCCGGCTGTACCTGGACATGCGGCTGGTGGACGGCACCGACCTGGCCACGCACCTGGCGAGCTACGGGCCGCTGGACCCGGACCGGGCGGTGGGCCTGCTGGAGCAGGTCGCGCACGCGCTGGACGCCGCGCACGCCGACGGGCTGGTGCACCGCGACGTGAAACCGTCGAACGTGCTGGTCGGCCGCACCGGGTTCGCGTACCTGGTGGACTTCGGCATCGCCTACGCGGCGAGCACGGGGACGGCCGCGACCTCCACCGGCGTCACCGTCGGCACGCTGGCGTACATGGCGCCGGAGCGGTTCGGCGAGGGGCCGGCGGAGCCGAGCTCGGACGTGTACTCGCTGACCTGCCTGTTCTACGAATGCCTCACCGGCCGCAAGCCGTTCCAGCGCGAAGCGACCGTCGCGATGATCAGCGCGCACCTCAACGACGACCCGCCGCGGCCGGGAACCACCGCGCCGCACCTGGGTGCCGCGTTCGACGCGGTGATCGCGCGCGGCATGGCGAAGGATCCCGCGCACCGATTCGGCTCGGCGGGCGAGCTGGCCGACGAGGCGCGCGCCGCGCTGCACGCCGCACCGACCGCGCCGCGCACCGCGACCGCGCGGCAGCCCGCGGAACCACCGCGCCGGAAGTCCCGCCGCAGGCTCGTGATCGCGGGCCTCGCGGCGCTGGGCGCGGTGCTGGTGGCGGGCGCGGCGTGGACGCTGACGCCGAGCGGTCGCTGGCAGCCCACCGACGACCGGCGGATCACCGCGGTGCCGGGGGCGCTGGTGGACGCGGACCTCGGGGTGTCGGTGCCGGTGAGCACCCCGGTCTGCAACGACTCCTACGCCGTGGTGGTCGGCGCCGCGTTCGAGGCGAGCACCGTGCAGCGGCTGCTCGACGAGTTCCCCGGCTCCGACTACCTGCACGTCCCGTCGACGCCGTGCGGTGCCACGGCGAAGACGAGCACGAGCGGCAAGGCGATCTACTCCGTCTACTTCGGACCGTTCGCGGACGAGGCGAGCGCCTGCGAGCGGTTGGACGCGGCTCGCGAGCAGGCCGACGACGCCTACGTGAAGCAGCTCAGCTCCACCGGCACCCCGGCGGTCATCGCCTGCGACTGACCGTCCGCATCAGGCGGTCGCGAACAGGGTGCTCACCAGCAGCACGTGCACCGCGGTGCCGCCGAGGATGCTCAGCAGCGCGTTCCCGCGCCACAGGTGCAATCCGAGCGTCGCCGCGAGCGCCAGCCCCACCGGCGCGACCTCCGGCGCCGTGGTGCCGTGCACCGTGTAGACGGCGAGCACGACCATCACGCCGACGGGCATCCGCTGCCCCAGGTGGCGCACCAGCTCGCTGTCCCGCAACGGGGCCAGCGCCGCGAACGGCAGCGCCCGCACCCCCCACGTCACGGCGGTGCACACCGCGACGACCGCCACCAGGTACGGCGTCTCAGGCACGAGCGCTCCCCTTCCGCGCGACCAGGCGGACCAGCAGCAGAGCTGCGGTGAACAGGCCGAACGCCACCGGCAGCATCTGCTGCGGGAACAGCACCATCGCCACCAGCGCGCACACCAGCGCCAGCACCGGGGTCGGGATGTCGCGCCGCTCCCGGAACGCGTCCACCGCCAGCACCACGAACAGCGCGGTCAGCGCGAAGTCCAGCCCGGCCAGCTCGAACGGCAGCACCGTCCCCACCAGCGCTCCGGCGGTGGCCCCACCGGCCCAGTACACCTGGCACAACACCTGCAACCAGACGATGCGGCGGCCCGTCCAGGACCGCGCCGACTCGCTGGTGCTCGCCGCGTAGGCCTCATCGGTCAGCGCGAACGTGCTGTAGGCCTTGCCGAAGCGGCCGGTGACCCGGTGCAGCGGGAAGGACAGCGCGTAGAACACGTGCCGGAAGTTGACCAGCAGCGCCGTCAGCGCCACCTGCGCCAGCGGCGTCGCCACCAGCACCAGCCCGACCAGCAGGAACTCCAGCGAACCCGCGTAGATGAACGTGGTGAACACCGTCGCCCACCACCACGCCAGCCCCGAGTGCACCACCAGCATCCCGAACGCGATGCCCAGCGGGAACAGCGCCAGCCCCACCGAGCTCGAATCCCGCAGCGCCGCGCGGAAGTCGGCGTGGCGCACGGCGGGTTCGGGCGGCGCGGGAGGGCAGCGTTCGAGGACGGCGGAATGCGAGGTCATGCCTGCAATCATAGTTTTCAGAACGCGTAATATGGTTGCCGACGAGGGCCGATATTTCGAGATATGAGCAATCAAATGATGATCGACGGTACTGATCACGACATTTTGTTCCACCTGCGCCAGGACGGCCGGTTGACCAACGTGGAGCTCGCCAAGCGCGTCGGGCTCACCCCAGCCCCCTGCCTGCGCCGGGTCAAGCGGCTGGAGGACGACGGGATCATCGCCGGCTACCGGGCGCGCATCGACCCCGCCGCGGTGGGCCGCCGGTTCGAGGTGATGGTCTCGCTGGAGATCAGCATCAACGACCTGCAGACCGTCGAGGAGCTCGAATCCACGATCAGCGAGTACGACGAGGTCGTCGAGTTCCACCGCCTGTTCGGCCGCCCCGACTACCTGATCCGCGTCGCCGTCGAGGACCAGTCCGCGTTCGAGGAGTTCCTCACCGGCAAGCTCATGGCGCTGCGCGCGGTCGCCCGCGTCGACTCCCACCTGATCATGCGCAAGGTCAAGAGCGACGACTGACCGCTGCGCGGCGGCCGTCGGAACTCGTCCTCGACCGGGGGCCCCGGCCGCACTACGGTCGACTCCCGGACCGTGCAGCTCGTCGACCAGGAGACCGCGTGAACACCATCGACCGCTTCCGCGACGCCGTCGAGCGGCGCGACACCGCCGCGCTGGAACCGCTGTTCGCGGCCGAGCCGCGGTTCTTCAGCCCGGTCAAGTTCCGGCCGTTCGAAGGCAGGGACCTGGTGCTCGGCGTGTTCGACGTGCTGTTCCGCCGGGTCTTCGAGGAGTTCCGCTACGCGGGCGCGCTGGAGGGCACCGCGGACACCGCGGCGGGCGGCGACGCCGACTCGCACGTGCTGATCTTCCGGGCGACCGTCGGCGGCAAGGAGGTCCACGGCATCGATCTCGTCCAGCTGGACGCGGCCGGGCTGATCTCCGAGTTCACCGTGATGGTGCGGCCGCTGAGCGCGGTCACCGCGCTCAGCGAGGCCGTGTTCGCCGGGCTCGTCGCCGAAGGGCTCGTGCCCGCGCCGCAGTGACGGCCCCGCGCGCGGCGGGCCACCGGCGGCGGGGGCGATCCGGTGGAGACGCCCCCACCGGGCTCACTCGTTCAGGATGCGCCGCAGGAACCGCCGGGTCCGCTCCTCCCGCGGATCGGCCAGCACCTGGTCGCCGCTGCCGCGCTCCACGATCGCGCCGTCGTCCAGGAACAGCACCTGGTCGGCGACCTGCCGGGCGAAGCGGATCTCGTGGGTGACGATGACCGTCGTCCAGCCCGCCGCCGCCAGGTCCTTGATCACCGCCAGCACCTCGCCGACCAGCTCCGGGTCCAGCGCCGAGGTCGGCTCGTCGAACAGCACCACGCGCGGCTCCAGCGCCAGCGCGCGGGCGATGCCGACGCGCTGCTGCTGCCCGCCGGAGAGCTGGAACGGGTAGGTGTCGGCGCGCTCGCCGAGCCCCACCTGCTCCAGCAGCGCCTTCGCGTCGGCGACGGCCTGCTCGCGCGGCCGGCGCTGGGCGACGACCGGGCCCTCGATGACGTTCTCCAGCACCGTGCGGTGCGGGAACAGGTTGTGCGACTGGAAGACCATGCCGCTCTGCGCGCGCAGCCGCGCCGCCTCGCGACGCCCGGCCTTCCCGGCGGGCAACGCCGCGAAGTCGACCTCCACGTCGTCGATGCCGATCACTCCGGAATCCGGGACGTCCAGCGCGTTCAACGAGCGCAGCACGGTGGTCTTGCCCGAACCGGACGGCCCCACCACGACCGTCGAAGTGCCGCGCGCGGCCTCGAAGTCGATGCCGCGCAGCACCTTCCGGTCGTCGAAGGACTTCTCCAGCCCGCGCACCCGGATCCGGGGTTCGGGATTCTGCTCCGCGGTCTCGGTCATCGCGCCACGTACCTGTCCAGTCGGGTTTCCAGTCGCTTCTGCGCGGCCGAGATCGCCACGCACATGATCCAGTAGTACAGCCCGGCGAAGGCGTAGAGCGCGAGGAACTCGTTGCTCTCCGCCGCGGCCAGCTGCGCCTGCCGGAACAGCTCGGTCAGCAGCACCACCGAGCCCAGCGAGGTGTCCTTCAGCAACGACAGCAAGGTGTTCGACAGCGGCGGCACCGCGGTGCGCGTCGCCTGCGGCAGGACGATCCGCCGCAGGGTCTGCCAGTAGCCGAGCCCGATCGTCGCCGACGCCTCGAACTGGCCCTTCGGCACCGCCAGGATCGCCGAGCGCACCACTTCCGCGGCGTACCCGGCCACGTTGAGGCTGAACGCGATCACCGCCGCGGTGAACGGCGGGAACTTCACGCCCAGCTGCGGCAGCCCGTAGAACACGATGAACAGCTGCAGCAGCAGCGGCGTCCCCCGGATGATCGAGATGAACGCGCGCGCCAGCCCGGACAGCACCCGGTACGGCGAGATCCGGGCCAGCGCCACCACCAGCGCCAGCGCCAGGCCGATGGCGAAGCTCAACGCGGTCAGCGGGATCGTCACCTGCACCAGGCCCAGGAACATCGGCCAGGCCGTGCCCGCCACCACCTGCCAGGTGCTGGTGCGCTCGCGCCCGGAGAGGTCGGCGTCGCCGCCGTCGGGCACCGAGACGTCGGCCTTGAAGTAGCCGCGGGAGATCTCGGCGAGGGTGCCGTCGGCCTTCAGCTCGCCGATCGCCCGGTCCGCCTGCTCCAGCAGGGCGCCGTCGGCCTTGCGGAAGGTGAGGACCTGCTCGCTGGTCTCGCCGCCGGCGTCCCCGGCGATCTCCACGTCCTTCGACCCGGTGCTGGCCAGGTAGTCGAGCACCGCGATGTTGTCGTTGACGATCGCGTCCACCCGGCCCTGGGTGAGCAGCGCGGCGGCCTGCGCGAAGCCCTCGACGGCCTCCACGTTCGCCCCGGCGTCGCGCGCGACCTGCGCCCAGTTGCTGGTGCTGGACTGCGCGGTGGTGCGGCCGCGGACGTCGTCGAGCGTCTTGATGCTCTCGTCGCCGGTGCGGCGCACCACCACGCCGCGGGAGTACGTGTAGGGCTCGGACAGCCCGTACTTGGCGGCGCGTTCCTCGTTGACCGACACCTGGTTGGCGATGACGTCGATGCGGCCCGCGTCCAGCGCCGGGAAGATCGCGTCCCACTGCGTCTCGACGAACTCGATCCGCCACCCGGCGCGGTCCGCGATCGCCTTGATCACGTCGACGTCGTAGCCGGTGAGGTCCGCGCTGCCGGTGTCGTGGAACGAGAACGGCGGATAGGTGCCCTCGGTGCCGACCTTGACCACCGGCCGGTCGTCCGGTGGCGCCTGCGCCGCGGCCGCCTGGGCAGGCGCGACCACCGCCATGATCAGGAACAGCACCGCGCACTTGAGCGCATGTCGCATCGGCGACTCCCTCACCCTCCACAGCGCCCGGATCGCGGCACCGTGCAGGGAGCATAGGGCGAGCGGCGGGGAGCCCGCTCCATGATCCACTATCCGGGACGTCGCAGGAAGCGGGTGGTGCGCTGTGACCGAGCGGACAGCAGGCACGGCTCCCGGAGCCCGCACCGCCGCCTAAGATCCTCCCGAACAGGTGACGGCGAGGGAATCCGATGGAAGTTCGGAGCGGTCGCGCCACTGTGACCGGGCCAGGCGCCCGGGAGCCAGACCCCTCCCGTCGCACCGACCGCTACCCGGGCCGCGCCAGCCCGAGGAGGGTGCCGCTCCCGTGCCGCCACGTCCCGACACCACCCGGCGCGGGTCACCGCCGCGCAGGCTGCGCGCCCCGCTGGTCGTGCTGCTGCTGTGCGCGCTGCTGCCGGTCAGCACCGGGCTGTCCACCGCGTTCGGCGCCGAACCGCTCCCGATCGGTCCCGTCGCCGACGCGCTGCTGAGCCGGATCACCGGCGGGGTCCCCGCCGACCTGGTGCACGACACGATCGTCTGGAACCTGCGGCTGCCGCGGGCCCTGCTGGCCGTGGTCGTCGGAGCCGGGCTGGCGCTGGCCGGGGCCGCGATGCAGACGCTGGTGCGCAACCCGCTCGCCGACCCGTACCTGCTCGGGGTGTCCTCCGGCGCCGGGGTCGGCGCCACCCTGGTGATCACGACGGGGTTGTTCGCCGGGGCCGGGATCTGGGCGCTGTCGGCGGGGGCGCTGACCGGGGCGTTGTGCTCGGCGCTGCTGGTCTTCGGCATCGCGGTGGCGCAGGGCGGGCTGACCCCGCTGCGGCTGGTGCTGATCGGGACGGTGCTCGGCTCCGCGTTCTCCTCCGTCGCGAGCTTCCTGGTGTTCCGCAGCTCCGATCCGGCCGCCGCGCAGTCGGTGCTGTTCTGGCTGCTGGGCAGCCTCGCCGGGGCGGAGTGGTCGCAGCTCGCGCTGCCCGCCGGTGTCGTGGCGGTGGCGGGCGTCGCGTTGTTCGCGGGCAGCGGCTGGCTCGACGCGCTCAGCACCGGGCCGGACACCGCGGCCGCGCTGGGCGTGCCGGTGCGGGCGCTGCGGATCGCGCTGTTCGTGCTGCTGGCCGTGCTGGTCGGGGTGCTGGTCGCGGTCTCCGGCGGCATCGGGTTCGTCGGGCTCGTCGTCCCGCACATCGCCCGGCTCGTCGTCGGCGCCCGGCACCGGGCGCTGCTGCCGGTCGCCGCGCTCGCCGGGGCGCTGTTCCTGCTGTGGGTGGACGTCGCGACGCGGGTGCTGGTGCGGCCCACCGAGATCCCGCTCAGCGTGGTGTCCGGGCTGATCGGGGCGCCGGTGTTCCTGGTGCTGCTGGGGCGGCGCCGCTACGCCTACGGCGGTGCGTCGTGAGCGCGCCGGTGCAGGTGACCGGGCTGCGCTGCGCGCTCGGCGACCGCACCGTGCTGCGCGAGCTGACCTGGAGCGCCACCGCGGGCGAGACGATCGGCGTGGTCGGGCCCAACGGCGCCGGGAAGTCCACGCTGCTGCGCGCGCTCGCCGGGATCCTGCGCCCGGCGGCCGGGGAGGTGCTGGTCGACGGCACCGCGCTGCACCGGCTGACCGCCCGGCAGCGGGCGCGCCGGGTCGCGCTGGTCCCGCAGGAGGAGGACCTGCCGCCGGACTTCCTGGTCGGCGAGTTCGTCGCGCTCGGCACCACGCCCTACCGGGCGCCGTGGTCCGGCGGCGGCGACGCCGAACGCGCGGCGGTGGCCGAGGCGCTGCGCGCGGTGGACCTGGCCGGTTTCGAGGACCGTCCGGTGGACCGGCTCTCCGGCGGGGAGCGCAGGCGGGTGCTGCTGGCCCGCGGCTTCGCCCAGCGGACCCCGCTGCTGCTGCTCGACGAACCGACGAACCACCTCGACGCGCACCACCAGCTGGAGCTGCTGCGGCTGGTGCGCGACTCCGACCGGACCTGCGTGCTCAGCCTGCACGACCTGGCGCTGGCGGCCGCCACCTGCGACCGGGTGCTGGTGCTGCACGAGGGCACCGCCCGCCCGCTCGCCGCACCGGACGAGGCGCTCGCGCCCGAGGTGGTCCGCGAGGTCTTCGGCGTCGAAGCCACCCCCGTCACCCATCCCCGTACCGGCAGGACCCACCTGCTCATCGGGGCCGCACCGAACGAGGACGCACCATGCGACGACACGCCCGGACGCTGATCGCGGTCACCGCCGCCGCCCTGCTGGCCTCCTGCGGGACCGCCGCGCCCGGCGGGCCGGGCGGGCCGACGATCACCGTCGACAACTGCGGAGCTCCCGCCGAGTTCCCCGCCCCCGCGCAGCGGATGTTCGTCAACGACGGCAACATGATCTCGATGGTGCTGGCGCTCGGCGCGCAGCAGCAGGTCGCCGCCGTGTCCAGCCTGCAGCGCGACGCCGACGTGCTGCGCCGCCACTACGGGGACGCGGTGGACCGGCTGCCCGTCGTCGCGCCCTCCTCGCCCTCGCGGGAGACGGTGCTGGCGCAACGGCCCGACGTGGTGGTCGCCGGGTGGAACTACGGCTACAGCGAATCGACCCGGCTCACCCCGGACGGCCTGCGCGGCGCCGGCATCGCCGGGTACGTGCTGACCGAGAGCTGCCGGCAGGGCGCCGGGAAGGCCCGCGGCATCGTCGAACCGTGGCAGGCGCTGCGCACCGACCTCACCAACCTCGGCGCGATCACCGGGCGCACCGAGCAGGCCGCGCGGGTCAACGCCGACGTCCAGCGCCGGCTCGACGCGCTGCGCGCCGCCCCGCAACCGCGGCGCAAGCCGACGATCTTCCTGTTCGACAGCGCCAGCGACACCGTGTTCTCCAGCGGGAACAAGGGCGGGCCGCAGGCGATCATCGACGCGGCGGGCGGGCGCAACGCCATCGAGGACGTCCGGGACACCTGGACGAAGGTGTCCTGGGAGCGGGTCGCCGCCTCCGAGCCGGACGCGTTCCTGTTCGTGGACTACCCGCCGCAGACCTTCGCGGAGAAGGTGGCGATGCTGCGGGCGCGGCCCGGCATCGACCGGCTGCGGGCGGTCACCGAGCAGCGGTTCCTCAACCTGCCGTACTCGATGTGGACGTCCGGGCCGCTGAACATCGACGCCGCCGAGCAGGTCCGGGCGCAGCTCGAGCGGTGGGGCCTGGTGCCGCCGTCCGGCCTGGTCCCCCGCTCCGACGACCGCGTCGGCTGATCCGCCTCGGGACCGGGCCGGGCGCCTGCGGGCCGCTCAGTCGCGGTCGGCGCAGAGCTCGTCCGCGCGGGCGCGGCCGCCGACCGCGACGACCTCCGGTCCCGCCCCGTCGCCGCGGTCCAGGCGTCCGGCGAGCAGCGCCAGCCCGAGCCCGACGACGGTGAGCACGGCGCCGATGATCGCCGGGGACGCGTAGCCGAACCCGGCGCTGATCCCGACCCCGCCGAGCCACGCCCCGCCCGCGTTGGCCAGGTTGAACGCCGAGTGGTTCGAGGCGGCCGCCATCGTCGGCGCGTCCCCGGCCTTCTGCATGATCAGCACCTGCAGCGGTGCCGTGACCCCGAACCCGACCGCGCCGAGCAGCACCGTCAGCAGCACCGCGGCCCACGGGGTGTGCACCGCCCAGGCGAACACGACCAGCACCACCGCCAGCGCGGCCAGCGCCCCGTAGATCGTCGGGCGCAGCGCCCGGTCCCCCAGCGGCCCGACCACCAGCGATCCGGCGGTCATGCCGACGCCGAACAGCGCCAGCACCACCGGCACGGCCGCCGCGGGCAGCCCGGCGAGCTCGGTCATCATCGGCGAGATGTAGCTGTAGACGGCGAACACGCCCGCGAAGCCGAACACGGCGGTGACCAGGCCGAGCCACACCTGCCGACGGCCCAGCGCCCGCAGCTCGCGGCCCAGCCCCCCGCCCGCGGCGACCGGCACGTGCGGCACGAACGCGGCGACCCCGGCGACGGCGACCGCGCCCAGCACGGCGACCACGAGGAACGCGGCCCGCCACCCGAACACCTGGCCCAGGTAGGTGCCCGCGGGCACCCCGACGATGTTGGCGACGGTGAGCCCGAGCAGCACCCGGGCGACCGCGGTGGCCTGCCGCGCGGGCCCCACCAGGTGCGCGGCGACGAGGGTGCTGACGCCGAGCACCGCGCCGTGCGGCAGCCCCGCCAGCAGCCGGGCCGCGAACACCGCCCCGTAGCCGGGGGCGAGCGCGGTCGCGAGGTTGCCGAGCACGAACACCCCGAGGAACGCCAGCAGCGCGTTCCTGCGCCGCAGCCGGGTGCCCAGCGCGGTCAGCAGCGGCGCGCCGATCACCACGCCCAGCGCGTACGCGGACACCAGGTGCCCGGCGGAGGCGATGGAGATGTCGAGACCGCCCGCGACCTGCGGGAGCAGCCCCATGATCACGAATTCGGTGGTGCCGATCGCGAACGCCCCCAGGGCGAGCGCCAGCAACGCCAGAGCCATCGGGGCGGACCTTTCACCAGGGGTCGGAGGATCGTCGGCGGCACGACACCGGACTCGCCGCGAGGGCACGCGGCCGATCGTTTGGCACGTGCCAAAACAGGGTCGCAGCCGCCGCGGCACCGTTTCAAGCCGCGCCGCTGTGATCTCACCCGCGACCGGGCACCGGCTACCATGCCGAGCACCCGGAGGCGACGGCGCGGAGGGACGGGATGCGGGAACCCGCTGGCAGGCGCACCACCATGGCCGACGTCGCCGCCGCGGCCGGGGTCTCCCGGCAGACCGTGTCCCTGGTGCTCGGCGACAAGCCCGGCCCGAACGCGGGCACCCGCGACCACGTGCTGCGCATCGCCGAAGACCTCGGCTACCACGCCGACCTCGCCGCGCAGCTGCTGCGCCGCGCCCGCAGCAGGCAGCTCGGCGTGCTGTTCACCCTCGGGCACGCGCTGGACCCGCACGTGGTCGAAGCGCTCTACACCGCCGCGGCCCGGCTCGACTACGGCGTGGTGCTCAGCGCGATCCTGCCCAGCCGCACCGTGCGGCGCACCGTCGACGAACTGCTCGGGCTGCGCTGCGAGGCGCTGGTCCTCATCGGGCTCGCCGTGGAGGCCCCGGCGCACCTGGCGAAGGTCGCCGAGCGGGTGCCCGTCGTCGAGATCGGCCAGCGCACCGGCGCGGACGGCATCGACAGCGTGCGCACCGACGACGACGCCGGAGCCCGGCTGGCCGTGGACCACCTCGCCGGGCTCGGCCACCGCGACATCGCGCACGTCGACGGCGGCACGCTGCCCGGCGCCGCCGCGCGCCGCGACGGCTACCGGGCGGCGATGCGCGCGCACGGGCTCGCCGCGCACGTGCGGGTGCTGCCCGGCGACTACACCGAGGAGTCCGGCGCGGTCGCGGCGCGGCGGCTGCTCGCGGATCCCCGGCCGCCCACCGCCGTGCTGGCGGGCAACGACCTGTGCGCCGCGGGGTTCGTCGGCACCGCGCTGCGCGGCGGGTTCCGCGTGCCGCGGGACCTCTCGGTGGTCGGCTACGACGACAGCCGGGTCGCGGGACTGCCGTACGTGGACCTCACGACCGTGCGGCAGGACACCGCGACGATGGCCGACCTCGCCGTCGAGGCCTGCGCGGAGCGGCTCGACGGGCAGCGCACCACCCCGTCCGACCGGTTGCTCACCCCCGAGCTCGCCGTGCGCGGCAGCACGGCGGCACCGCCGGCGGCTGGACCGCTCGCGTCGTCGGGGTGAGCGCCTAGGCTGCCTCCCGCACGGTCCGCCGGAGTGCGCGCGGGGGTCGCGGAACGCGGATCGGTGCGGGATCGGGCGCGCGGCGGGGTCACCACCCGACCGCACGGCCGGCCACCGATCCACCGCCAGGCACCGGGAGACGTCGATGAGCAACGACCAGGGGGCGCGCCACGCCGCCGACGGCCACGACCTGATCCGGGTGCACGGCGCGCGGGTGAACAACCTGCGGGACGTCAGCGTCGAGCTCCCCAAGCGGCGGCTGACGGCGTTCACCGGCGTGTCCGGTTCCGGCAAGAGCTCGCTGGTGTTCGGCACCATCGCCGCCGAGTCGCAGCGGATGATCAACGAGACCTACAGCGCGTTCGTGCAGGGCTTCATGCCGACCCTGGCGCGGCCCGAGGTGGACGTGCTCGACGGGCTCACCACCGCGATCATCGTGGACCAGCAGCGGATGGGATCCGATCCGCGCTCCACCGTGGGCACCGCCACCGACACCGGCGCGATGCTGCGCATCCTGTTCAGCAGGCTCGGACAGCCGCACCTCGGTTCGCAGCAGGCGTTCTCGTTCAACGTGGCCTCGCTCAGCGGGGCAGGCGCGGTGACCGTGGAGCGCGGGGGCCGGACCGTGAAGGAGCGCCGCGAGTTCAGCGTCACCGGCGGCATGTGCCCGCGTTGCGAGGGCCGCGGCGGCATCTCCGACATCGACCTCACCGAGCTCTACGACGACTCCAAGTCGCTGTCCGAGGGCGCGTTCACCATCCCCGGCTGGAAGTCGGACAACTTCTGGACGGTCCGCGTCTACGCCGAATCCGGATTCCTGGACCCGCACAAGCCGATCCGCGACTTCACCGCGCGGGAGATGCGCGATTTCCTGCACCGCGAGCCGACGAAGGTGAAGGTGGAGGGCGTCAACCTCACCTACGAGGGACTGCTCCCGAAGATCCGCAAGTCGTTCCTGGCCAAGGACGTCGAGTCGATGCAGCCGCACGTCCGGGCGTTCGTGGAGCGCGCGGTCACGTTCGCGACCTGCCCGGACTGCGACGGCACCCGGCTCACCGCGGCGGCCCGCTCCTCGAAGATCGGCGGGGTGAGCATCGCGGACGCGTGCGCGATGCAGATCAGCGACCTCGCCGGGTGGATCGGCGGCCTGGACGAGCCGTCGGTGGCGCCGCTGCTCACCTCGCTGCGCGGGACGCTGGAGTCGTTCGTGGAGATCGGGCTCGGCTACCTGTCGCTGGACCGGCCCGCGGGCACCCTGTCCGGCGGCGAGGCGCAGCGGGTGAAGATGGTGCGGCACCTCGGTTCCGCGCTGACCGACGTCACCTACGTCTTCGACGAGCCCACCACCGGCCTGCACCCGCACGACGTCCGGCGGATGAACGACCTGCTGCTCCGCCTGCGGGACAAGGGGAACACGGTGCTGGTGGTGGAGCACGAGCCGGAGACGATCGCGATCGCCGACCACGTCGTGGATCTCGGGCCGGGCGCCGGGTCGGACGGCGGCGAGGTGTGCTTCGAAGGTGACGTGGCGGGGTTGCGGGCGGCGGGCACCACCACCGGCAGGCACTTCGACGACCGGGCCGCGCTGAAGACCTCGGTCCGGGAGCCGTCCGGGACGATCGAGGTGCGCGGCGCCCGCGCGCACAACCTGCGGGACGTGGACGTGGACATCCCGCTCGGCGTGCTGGTCGCCGTCACCGGCGTCGCCGGGTCCGGCAAGAGCTCCCTGGTGCACGGTTCGCTGCCGAAGGACGCCGGGGTGGTCTCCGTGGACCAGTCCCCGATCCGCGGTTCGCGGCGCAGCAACCCCGCCACCTACACCGGGCTGCTCGACCCGATCCGCAAGGTCTTCGCGAAGGCCAACGGCGTGAAACCGGCGCTGTTCAGCGCGAACTCCGAGGGCGCCTGCCCCGGCTGCGGCGGCGCCGGGGTGGTCTACACGGACCTGGCGATGATGGCCGGGGTCGCCACCACGTGCGAGGACTGCGAGGGCGAGCGGTTCCAGCCGGCGGTGCTGGAGCACCGGCTCGGCGGCCGGAACATCAGCGAGGTGCTGGCGATGTCGGTGGCGCGAGCGGAGGAGTTCTTCGGCGACGGCGAGGTGAAGACCCCCGCCGCGCACCGGGTGCTGCGCCGGCTCGCGGACGTGGGCCTCGGCTACCTCACCCTCGGCCAGCCGTTGACCACGCTGTCCGGTGGTGAGCGGCAGCGGCTGAAGCTGGCCACCCGCCTGGCGGAGCAGGGCGGCGTCTACGTCCTCGACGAACCGACCGCCGGCCTGCACCTGGCCGACGTGGAGCAGCTGCTCGGGTTGCTGGACCGGCTGGTGGACTCCGGCAAGTCGGTGATCGTCGTCGAGCACCACCAGGCGGTGATGGCGCACGCGGACTGGATCATCGATCTCGGCCCGGGCGCGGGCCACGACGGCGGCCGCGTCGTCTTCGAAGGCGCCCCGGCCGACCTGGTCGCGGCCCGCACCACCCTCACCGCCCAGCACCTCGCGGACTACGTGGGGGCCTGAGGCGGGAACTGCTCAGCTTGCCGGACGTTCACCTCGTTCGCCCGGGTGAGGCGCTTCGGTAGCATTCGGGCCGTGGGCGTGCTGCGGTGGAGCGAGTTGCTGGCCGGTTCCGCCGGCCGCTCGTGGCGCACGGTTCGAGTGGAACGCTCAGTGCTGGCGATCGTGCACAACGTGACCGCGGCTACCCGGCTGCTCGACATCCTCCCGCTCTGGGCCGCGGACCACCGCATCCAGACCGCGTTCACCTGCATCGGGTCGAGTGCTTTCACCACGGGAACCACGGAGTTCCTCGCGGCGCACGACATCATCCCCATCCCCTGGGCCGAGGCGATGTCCCAGGAGTTCGACCTCGCGGTATCCGCCAGCTACGGCGGTCCGCTGCACGAAGTGACCGCTCCGCTCTTAGTCGTACCGCACGGCATGGGATACAACAAAACGCTGGCGAAACCCGGAAGCCCGGAAGCCCGGAAGCCCGTTTTCGGATTGTCCGATGAATGGCTGCGCCACGAAGGCGAACTCATCCCCTCCACGACGGTGCTCTCGCACGTCGAGCAGGTCGACAGGCTGCGAGAACACTGCCCGGAAGCCGTCGACGTGGCGCTCGTCGCCGGTGATCCGTGCTTCGACCGGATCCTGGCCAGCGTTCCACTGCGGGAGACCTACCGGCGGAGCTTCGGGGTCCACCCCGGGCAGCAGCTGCTCTTCGTCTCCTCGACTTGGGGAGCTTCCTCCCTGTTCGGGCAGGATTCGTCGATCGTGGCCCGCTTGGCCGCCCGGCTCCCGTTGGACGAATACCGCATCGTCGTCGCGTTGCACCCGAACGTCTGGCACGGGCATTCGCCGTGGCAGGTGCGGATGTGGCTCGAGGACTGCGCCCGCGCCGGCGTCGTCGTCCTGCCTCCCGAAGAGGGCTGGCGGGCCGCGCTCATCGCCGCCGATCTCACCATCGGAGACCACGGTTCGGTCACCTTCTACTCGGCGGCTCTCGGCACACCACTGCTGGTGACCGCGGCGCCCGAGGAATCGCTCGACCCGGAATCGCCGATCGCCCGGCTCAACGCCGCGGCACCGCTGCTGGATCCGAATCGTGATCTGCTCGCGCAACTGGAATCCACCGCTCGCTCCCACCGAACCGAGCGGTTCGCCGGTGTGACGGAACTCGCCACCTCGGTGCCGGGTGAGTCCGCCAGGTTGTTGCGCACCGCGGTGTACGACTGGCTGGAGTTGGACGAACCCGATGTTCCCGCCGAACCCGTAGCGGTACCGCTGCCCGACGTGGACTTGCCCGCACCACCCGGTCAGCTCGTGAGCGTGGAGCCGGGCGTCGGCGTCGAACTGCGGGTTCGGCGATATCCGGCGGCGACTCCGGGCTCGTGGCCCTCAGCTGCCGGTGTCGTCCTGGTGGCCGGTGTCCGATCCCCGTCCCGGCGGATGCTCGAGCTCGCCGACGTCGTGTTGCACGAGGAGCCGTGCACCGCCCCGGAGCAGTGGGCGCGGGCTTCGCTGGACGCGCTGCCCGGTTGCCTGCTCGCGGTGGTTCGGACTCCGGAGGGGCGGTGGCTCGCGGTGGCGCAGGACGGTCTGGCGGTGGAGTTCTCCGCCGCTCCCGATCTCGGCGCGGTGTGCGGCGCGATCCTGCACCGGTGGTTGCGCGACCGGCTCGTTCCGAGCGAGTTCCCGCGGACGGTTCCGGTGCGCTCGGGTGACCGCCGGAGCACCCTCGGGGTCAGCGTGCAGCAGGGCTGAACCGGACCCGGCTCACGCTTCGGGCCCTGCCAGCCGCGCCTCGACCTGCTCGGCTTGCGACGACCAGCCTTGCGAGCGGTAGAGCGCCTGCGCTTCGCGCTGCTGGGCCCGTGCCTCGTCCCGATCGCCCGCGGCCAGCGCGAGCTCCGCGAGGCCCAGCCGGATCTGGGCCACATCGGTGTGCCGGCGCAATTCGAGCATGGTGTCCAGCGCTCGGTGCAGGGCTACGCCTGCCGCCTCCGCCGTCCCCAGCTCGCCGAGGCGCATCCCCAGCCACATGCGCGTTTTCGCGGTGTTGACGGCATCGCCCTTCTCGAACCAGGCCAACGCCTCCTCGAGGTGGAGCACCGCCTCGGATGCGGGAGCCACCGACCCGAGATGCATCCGTGCCACGCCCACCCGCTGTTGATTGCCCGACTTCCGCGCCAGCTCGAGGTTCTCCTCGAACAGCTCGCGGGCTCGCACGACCTGGCCGAGCCCACGGGCGGCCAGCGCCTGCGACTCGATCGTGGTGGCGGTCAGCTCCAGGTCTCCGTGGTCGGTGCACAGCTTCCGCGCTTGCGCGAACAGTTCCGCCGCGGCGGCGTACTCCTGCCTGCCGAGCGGCGCGAAACCGCGCTGGACGAGCGCGAGGGTGCGCACCAACGGCAGTTCCCGGTGTTCCGCGAGCCGTTCGGCGTAGTGGCTCGTCTCTTCGAGGTCGGCGAAGTCCTTGCTGTGCTCGTACAGCGGCCACAGAGCGATCGCGAGCACGCACGTCTCGACCCGGCCCTCCCGGTGATCATCGTCGATGACCGCCCGCAGCGTGCGCCGTTCGGCCTCCAGCCACTGCAGAGCCTGCGCCTTCTCGACGTGGGCACCGCCCGAGGTCAGGCCGGGCCAGAACCGTTCGAGCCAACCACGCCTCGGATTCATCGCGTGTCCGCAGCGCACCGCGGCGATCCGGTAGTAGCTCGCGAGGCGGTCGCGGATCCGCCGGGCTTCGGCGCTCCGGCCTTCGTGCAGCTCGGCACGCCGCCGGGCGTGCTCGCGCACCAAGCGGTTCGCCCCGTAGCGTTCCTCCCCCGTCCGGGTCACGAGCTTCGCTGCGACGAGTCGGTCCAGGTGCGCTTCGACGTCCTCCGGGTCCGCGTCCAGCCCGGCGGCGAGCGCTTCCAAGCTGATGTCCCCGTCGCCCTGGTGCTGGCCGAACGCCAGGTAGCAGCCGTGCTCCGCCGGGGAGAGCCGATCCGCGGCCGCGTCGAACACGACGTCCACCGACAGCTCCGGGTCCCGGGAGAGTCCCCGCACCAAGCGGCCTTCTCGCGAGAGCCGTGCCACGAGCGGAGCCACGGGGCGTTCGCCGCGTCCCACGAGCAGCACGGCCGCCACCGACAGCGCCAACGCCGATCCCTGGCACAGCCCGATGAGCTCCTCCACCGCCGCCGGTTCCGCGTCCACCAGGGGCGCGCCCGCGATGCGGCGCAGGAGTTCTCGCGCCGACTCCGGTTCCAGCGGGGTGATCTCCACGAAGGTGACCTGGTCGGTCGCTCGCAGTCCGCTGAGGTCCCCGACGGAGGTCACCAGCACCGCGGATCGGCCCACGCCCGGCAGCAGGTGCCGCACCTGCGCGGCACGCACGGCATCGTCGATGACCACGGCCACCCGCTTGCCGGCGCTCCACTCCCGGAACCAGGCCGAGCGCGACGCCAGGCTGTCCGGTATCTCGCGCGGCTCGAACCCCACGCGGATCAGGAACTGGCGCAGCGCCTCGCTCTCCGCCCCTGGCGCTCCGGCGCCGTCCGGCCCCGAACCCAACGGGGCGTAGAAGACCCCGTCGGGAAAGGTGTTCGAGTGCGCGAACACCCAGCGGTAGCCGGTGGCGCTCTTCCCGCTCCCCGGCGGACCCACGATCACCGCGATCGCCGGCACCTGGCCCTCGTCCGAGGGCCGGAGCAGTGCGGCGCTGATCTCCGACAGCTGCCGTTCGTTGTTGGTGTAGTGCGAGGTCGGGTTCGGCACCTGGTTTCGCGGCTCGGCCTGCCGCCGAGGCAGGTGCAGGTGCATGTCCCCGGTGAGCGTGCCCACCTGGGCAACGACCTGCGCTGATCCCGTGTTCTCGTTGCGGTGACCGTCCGCCATCGAGGCCGCCCCCTGGTTCCGTCGAAGATCGGCACCAGCATAACGCTTGGTGATCGTGCGGAGTCAGACAATCACCGAGCTCGGGTCAGTGCAGCGCCCGGCCATCGTCCGCATCGGCGGGCGGTCCTCCACCAGCACGTCGGAGCGGTGGAGCACCGCGCTGCCGTCCTCGAAGCGGAACTGGTCGAACGGAGCGGACGCCACGTCGGTGCCGACGACTCCGCACCGCCGCAACGCCGTGTCGAGGACCTGGCGCGACATCACGCCCAAGGCCGCCAAGTCCTGGTGCAGGTGCCCGCGAACTCCCAAGTTGACCTGCGCGAGACCGTCGAGTCCGTACGCGGAATGCGCGTCCAGCAGCAATCCGATCTCCACCCCGTACCCCGGTGCGAACGGGACGGACTCCAGGAATTCTCGGCGCGCCGCGTATTCCCCCGCCAGCGGCTGCACCACTCCGCTCAACTCCGGACGCAGCGCCGACAGCAGCGGGCGGGCGAGCAGCTCGGTGACCCTGCCACCACCGGAGGCCACCTCGGCGGCGGGCAGCACCGCGCCGGTCTCCAGCGGACGCCGGTAGAAACCCTTGACCAGCACCGGTTCCGCCGAACTCAGCAACGGGCCGAGCAGAGCGGGCACGATGTCCGCCTCGCACCGGGTGAGGTCGGCGTCGACGAACACCACGAGGTCTCCGTCGGTCGCGGCCAGCGACCGCCAGAGCACCTCCCCCTTGCCAGGGCGCGGTGCGCACCGCGGCAACACGTCTTCCCTGCGCAGCACCCGAGCGCCCGCCCGCTCGGCCACGGCCACCGTCCGGTCCACGGAGCCCGAGTCGACCACCACCAGCTCGTCGACCAGCGGCTGCTCGCCTGACCGTCCCGGCCCCGTCAGCGGCAAGAGGGTGGACACGACCCGGCCCACGGTCTCCTGCTCGTCCAGCGCCGGAAGCACCAGGCTCACCCGTTGCTCGCCCTTCAACTCCGCGAGTTCCGGAACCGTCCACTCAGGGCGCTGGAAGGTACGCCGCCGGAACCAATCGTGCACCGCAGGGTCCACGTCCTGCTTCCTCCCCGATCAGATCGGCGGTGATCGCTCTTGCCGGAAGCAGCGCCGAACGCACTGCTCACCGCCGCTGATCATCGCAGGGACCGCGCTCTCGTCGCGCGACCACCACCGGGCGGGCCGGTCGGCCGTGGTGCCAGAACAGGGCTTCCGGGTTCTGCTCGGTGGGCCCGTCGAGGACGGGCCGCGGCAGTCCGCGCAGGTGCCGGTCGAGGAACGCGGCGACGTAGCGGACTCCGGGCACGCGGACCGCTCAGCCGCCGCGTTCCCCGGTGGGGCGCCAGTCCGTCCCGTTCGAGCAAGCCCACCGCGTGCCGGACGCGATCCGGGGCGGGGTGGTGAGCCAGCAGGTGGCGTCCGGGTCCCAGCCCGCGAGGACCGAGGCCCGTCCCTCGTCGACGGGGACCGCGAGCCCGGCGGTCGTCAGGTAACCGGCGACCACCGCAGACCGGCGGGGCCGAGCTCCCCCATCCCCCGCGTCGTCCACGGCAGGTCGCGCGGTGGCCGCGACCACCAGATCGCGCTGAACGGGGCGTCGAGCGAGCGCGGCCACTCGTGGTGGGCGCGCCGCTCCGCGGAGATCTTCGCGGCGCGCCAGCGGGACGAGGCGCCTTCCGGCTCGACCGGTTCCGCGGCGGAGGTTTCGCCGGGGAACGTCACCGCCCACTGGTCCTCGCGGTCGAGCGGGCCCGTCCACCAGTCCGCCGCCGCGCAGTCGGCGAGCGCGGCGGCCACCGGTTCCAGGGCCGCTCGGACCGGCGGCGCGGCGGCGAGCACGTCCTTCCCGTCCGGCTCCTGCCAGTAGCGGGCGGCGGAGACCGATTCGGCCAGCGCCCGCACCAGCTCCGGCGCCTCGGGTTCGCGCGGCGGGAGCGCGGCGATCAGGCCGGCGATCTCGGCGGTCGACGGGTGCGGCGGGGATGCCACCTCCGGCCCGGTGCCGAACAGCACCGACGTGCCCGCGGCGGCGTCCACGTGGTGCGCGGCGAAGAACACCGCGCGGCGCAACGCTTCCGACCGAGCGTCGTCCGCGGGGGTCAGCACCAGTTCCAGGCAGCACCGACGGCCGCGCGGCCCGGACAGCAGGGCTTCCGCAGCGGGGAACACCTCCGCCACCCTACGCATCCCCCACCACCGTCCGCCCCGAGCGCGCACGGACGCCCGACCGGCGCCGCACCGCGACTCGTCCTCCGGGCGAGCGGATCGGCACTCCCCGACCGGCACCCCACACCATCAGTCCACAGCGGACCACGAACGCACGGACGGGGGAGCACCCTCCAGCGCTCCCCCGTCCGCCCCTCACGCACCAGGAGCGGGAACGATCGGATCACCCACCGAAGCCCTGGAAGATCTGGGTGAACTCGTAGGGCTGCTGCTCGATGCTGCTGCACGTCGGCGACACCGCGCCGCCCGGGCAACCACCGTTGTCCCGGCCGGTGGACCAGAACGACAGCAGGCCGATCTGGTTCTGCCCGGCCCAGTCCACCAGCTGCTGCGCGTGCTCCTGGGTGAACTCGTTGCCGTTGAAGTTGCGGCCGATCATCGGCGTGACGCCCAGCTTGGCCTTCAGCTCGGCCTCGTCGACGTCCGGCCAGATCTCCTTCATCTGGCCCAGGGTCGCCTCGGCCGCGGCGATGACGGCGTCACCCCACGGCTGCTGCGAACCGAACTCCATCGCCATCGGGTTCACCAGCACGTCGACGCCGTGGTCGGCGGCGCTCTGCAGCACCTGCACCGAGTACGGGTCGAGGCCGGTCTCGTCGCTCTGCACCCGCAGGGTGTAGCTGACCTGGGTGCCGCGCTCGGCCTGCAGCTTCGCCAGCGCCTCGTTCACCACGTCGTGCTGGATGGTGGCTTCGACGTCGATGTCCAGGTGGTTCGAGCCGGTGGTGTCCAGAATGGACTTGTAGGCGTTCAGCAGCTCGTCGGAGGTGCCGCAGACGCTCTCCAAGTACGGGCCCATCGCACCGCCGGTGGCGACGATGACGTCCCCGCCCTGGGCGCGCAGCTCGTCGATCTGGCCGATGATCCGCTGGTCGTCCAGCGCCGCTTCACCGCCCCACATCGGGGTGCAGCCAGCGGCGCTGCCGAGCACGAAGGCCAGCGTGAAGTGCTTCTGCCCGGTGGCCTCGGCGACCTCGGGCAGCGTCGGCGATTCCTGCATCACGTCGATGTAGGGCGCGGTCTTGATCTCGGCGGGCGCGGCGGGCGCGGCGAAGGCGGCGGGCACTGCGGGCGCGTCCGGCGCGGCGGCCGCGGCGCCGACCGCGGTCAGCGGGAGCATGGTTCCGGCGGCGACGGCCACCAGCAGCTTCGGAAGCTTCTTCATCAGGTTTCTCCTGACCATCACTGGTATTCGGCGAGGATCTTGGTGAACTCGTACGGCGCCTGCTCGATGCTGCTGCACTTCCCGTCGGCCCAGCCGCCTTCTTCGGTGCACACGCGGTCCCGGTTCAGCGCCCAGTACGAGAAGCGGCCGATCTGGTGCTCGTTCGCGTAGTCGAGCAGCGCGCGGAAGGTGTCGGGGGTGAACAGCTCGCTCGGCTGGTCGGTGTGGCCGTTCATCAGGATGACGCCGGTGCGCGCGTAGGCGGCCGCGTCGTCGTACTCGGGGTGCAGTTCGCGCAGCTGCCCGTGGAACGCCTCGGCGACGGAGATCGCGCTGTTCGCCATGTCGTCGCCGGGGCCGCCGTAGTCGAAGTCCATGATCTTGAACAGGTCGATCTCGGCGCCGATGTCCTTGGCGCGCTGGATCTCCGCCTTGCCCGCCTCGTTGAGGCCGACCGTGGTCATCGGCAGGGTGAGGGTCACGTGCAGCTCGGGGTTGCGCTCCTTCAGCGTCTTGATCGCTTCGAAGCGCTTGGTCTCGCCCGCGACGTCGCCGAGGTCGTCGCCTTCGACGTCGAGGTCGATGTGGGTGAGCTCGTACTTGTCGATCACCTGCTGGTAGGCGTCGGCGAGCGCGGCCGAGTCGGCGCAGGCGGCACCGAGCTCGATGCCGTTGTAACCGCCGAAGGACACCGACAGGTCACCGCCCGCCGCGCGCACCGCGTCGGCCTTCGCCTGGACCGCGGTGTCGGTGGCGACCTCCTGGTCGGCCTTGCCGTCCCAGGTGGGAGTGCAGCTCCCTTCGTCGGGGGCGAGCACGAACGCGAAGATGTAGTCGCGCTGGCCGCTGGATTCGATCGCCTCGGCGATGTCCTGCGGATCGTTGTCCAGCGGCATGTAGTAGGGCGCGGCGCGCAGGTCGCCCGCGGCCGCCGGGGCGGGTGCGTGGGTGGCCGCGACCGCGGCGCCGGTGAACGGCAGCACCAGCAGCCCTGCCGCGAGCGCCGCCATGCGGATCGTTCTGGTCGTCAACGGGTACTCCCCTCATACCGGTCCGGCCGGGGTGGCCGGGCGGTGGTGCGGACGAGAGATCCGGAGCGCGCCGCGCTCGGCCCCGGGTCCGGCGCGGGCGCGGTCCCGATCAACTGCCGAACGCGCAGCACCGTATGTGGACTAGACCACACCGTCAACGGGTCCAGACCACTTTGGCGTAGATGCGACGCGACCCCGTCGCCGAGCGGCGACCACCCGGTCGGTGCGTCAGCATGGAGGCCCGCCGGCCGCGGATTCCCCGCCGCTCGGCGGACTCCCACGGTGAGGGGGACGAGATGAGCGAACTCGGAACCGGACCGCTCGTGGTGGGCGTCGACGGATCGGGCACCGCGCGCGGCGCCGTCCGGTGGGCCGCCGCGGAAGCCGCTCGCCGACGCCGCGCGCTGCGCATCGTCTACGCCGACGTGTTCGCCCTGCCCGCGCTGCCCGGGATCCCCGGCGTGCGGTGGTCGCACGCGCCCCGCGCCGAAGTGCGCGCCGAGGTGCGGAAGTGGCTCGCCGACGCCGCCGAGATCGCCCAGCGGCAGAGCCCCGACCTGGAGGTGCGCACCGAATCGGTGCCCGGGTCGCCCGCCTCGGTGCTGATCGAGGAGTCGGTCTCGGCCGGGCTCGTGGTCGTCGGCGACCGGGGGCTCGGCGGGTTCTCCGGGCTGCTCGCCGGTTCCGTCGCGGTCGCGGTGGCCGCGCACGGGCACTGCGCGACCGTGGTGGTCCGCGGGCGCGGCGAACCCGCGGACGGACCGGTCGTGGTGGGCCTGGACGGGTCCCGGCAGGCGCCGCTGCTGCTGGAGCACGGGTTCGCCGCGGCCGCCGCGCACGACGTGCCGCTGCACGTGGTGCACACCTGGAACCTCGTCGGCGTCGACTCGAAGTGGATGCGGGTGGGGCTCGCCGCCGACGAGATCGAGGAGGGTTCGCACCGGCTCCTCGCCGAACTGATCAGCGGCAGGCGGGAGCACCACCCGGACGTGCGGGTGCAGCGGTTCGTCGCCAAGGGATCGCCCGCCGCGACCCTGCTGGAGCACGCGGCCGGGGCGACGCTCGTCGTGGTCGGCACCCGCGGGCGCGGCGGATTCACCGGCATGCTGCTGGGCTCCACCAGCCAGGCCCTGATCCACCACGCGCCGTGCCCGGTGCTCATCGCCCGGACGCCGAAGCGGTGAGCTGCGTCCCGGACCACTCGGAATCCACCGCCGGGTGACGCATGATCGGGCGCGGCCGTCGCACCGGCGGCCTCCCCGAGCTCCCGGAGGTCACCGGATGCCCGAACGCGACGACGTGCCGCAGCGGGCGCTGGTGCTGGTCGTGCGGCCCACCCCGTCCGGCGTGGACGAACGGTCGCTCCGGGCCGTCGTGCGCGCCGTCGCCGAGCGGGCCGGCGGCCCCGTGCTCGCCGCGCACCTCGACCAGGGCGAACCCTCGGTGCACGACGTCCTGGACCGGCTCGACGCGAACGGCGCGAGCACCGCCGTGCTCGTCCCGCTGGCGCTGCCCGACGACCGGTACCTGGCGTCCTGGCTGGCCAAGGCCGTCGCGAACTGGCGGGAGACCCGCGCAGGCGCGCTCGACGTGCGGATGGCGCGCGGGCCGGCCGCCGCCACCGGTCTCGCCGAGGCGATCGCGGGGCTCGCCGACGAGACCGCGCCGATCACCGCCTCCCCCGCCGGGTTCCGCAGCCCCTCCTGGTCCGTGCTCGACGTCCCGGACCGGCACCTGTTCGTCTGCCGCGGCCCGCGCTGCACCGCGCACGGCGCGGGGCCGGTGCACCGTGCGCTCGCCGACCTCGTGCGCGGGACCACCGCCAAGGTGACGCCCGCGGGCTGCTTCGGCCCGTGCAACCTCGGCCCCCTCGTCATCGACCACCCCGGCGGCACCTGGCACCAGCACGTCGACGCCGACGGTGCCGCGAAGCTCCTCGACCGGCGGACGGGCCGCCGAGCGGGCGGTGCCGGGTGCCGATGATCAGCCAGGTGGAGGCGCTCGGGGACTGACGTGGGCAAACATGTGATGATGTGGGGACGATGCCGCGAACCAGTGAACTTCCGACCCCACCGGACTCCGAGGCCGGGCGGCGCGGTGAGCGACCGCGCCGCCGGATGAGCCCCGAGGAACGCCGGGAGCACCTGCTCGCCACCGCCCTGCAGCTCTACGGCGAGCGTGCCATGGACGACGTGTCCGTGGACGACATCGTGGCCGAGGCCGGGGTCTCCCGCGCCCTGTTCTACCGCTACTTCTCGAACCTGCGGGAAGTGCACGTCGCGGCGCTGACCACCGTCGTGGACGAGCTGATCGAGCGCATCACGCTGCCGCAGGACGGCGACCTGATCACGCAGCTGCGCTCCGCGCTGACCGAGTTCGTCTCCTCCGTGGAGGCGTTCGCCAGCAGCTACACCGCGTTGCTGCGCAGCGGTTCCACCATCGCCACCAGCGAGACGGAGACGCTGGTGGACAAGGTGCGCAACCACGTGGTGGACCTGGTGTGCCAGCGGATCGGCATCGTGGACCCGTCCGCGCTGCTGCTGCTGACGCTGCGCGGCTGGGTGGCGCTGGTGGAGACCACGTGCGTGACGTGGCTGGCCACGCACAACCCGCCGCGCGAGGTGTTCGAGCACTGGCTGACCGACCAGCTCATCACGATGGTCGGCACCACCGCGGGCCACAGCGAGCGGGCCGCCGAGGAGATCGCGCCCCTGCTGCGCGAACTGAGCTGACCGCCGGTCCGCCCGCGCTCGGCGGCGGAGTTACCGGCCGAAGCGGCGGGCCGCGCCCAGGAGTTCCGGCACGGTCGCGAACTTGACCCGCGGGCGCCCGGTCCGCTCGCCGCGCTCCCGCTCCGCCCGGTCGATGTTCAGCATGCCGCGCCGGCCGATGGACCGGGGCGCGCAAGCGCGCACCAGCCGGTCGAACCCGGTGCGCGCCGGTTCGCGCAGGTGCCCGGCGGCGGCGTCGTCGAGCAGCGAGCCGACGGTGTCGCGCGCGCACCCGCGGTTGGTGCCGATCCCGCCGGACGGGCCGCGCTTGGCCCAGCCCACCACGTAGGTGCCGGGCAGCGGGTTCCCCGCGGCGTCGAGCACCCGGCCGCCCCGGTTCGGCACGGTCGCGGTGACCTCGTCGAACGGCAGCCCGGCGATGGGGGTGGCGCGGTAGCCGATGGCGCGGACGAGCAGTCCGGTCGCGATCTCGCCGCCGTCGCGGACCCGCACCGCGCGCACCCGGTCGGTGCCGCGGACCTCGGCCGGGGCCGCGCCGAAGCGGAACACGAGGCGCTTGCCGTCGGCGGGAGCCTCGGCCAGGTCGACGTCCTCGACGGGGAGTTCGGCGAGCAACTGCGCCTTGCCGCCCGGTTCCGGTTCGGCGAACGCCTTGCGCACCTCGGGCCCGTCCTCGACGACGGCCCGCACCCCGGGGAGGTGGCGCATGGCGTGGAACTCGGGCGCGGTGAACGCGGCGTGCTCCGGTCCGCGCCGCGCCAGCAGCACCACCTCCCGCACCCGGCTGCCGCGCAACCGCTCCAGCGCGTGGTCGGCGATGTCGGTGCCCGCGAGCTCTTCCGGGTCGCTGAGCAGGATGCGCGCCACGTCCAGCGCCACGTTGCCGTTGCCCACGACGACGGCGCGCTCCGCGGACAGGTCCACGTCCAGGTCGGCGAAGTCCGGGTGCGCGTTGTACCAGGACACGAACGAGGTCGCGGAGACGCTGCCCGGCAGGTCCTCGCCGTCCACGCCGAGTTCGCGGTCCGTGGCCGCGCCGACCGCGTAGATCACCGCGTGGTGGTGCGCGGCCAGGTCCTCGTGCGCGACGTCCCGGCCCACCTCGACGTTCATGTGCATCCGCAGCCGCGGGTGCTGGTACAGCCAGGAGAAGCCGTCGGCGATCTTCTTCGTCGACTGGTGGTCCGGCGCCACCCCGGAGCGCAGCAGCCCGCCGGGCAGCGGCAGCCGGTCGAGCATGGTGATCTCGGCGCCGGTGTCGCGCAGCAGCGCCTGCGCCGTGTAGCAGGCGGCCGGTCCGGTGCCGACGATCGCGACGCGCAGCGTGCCCGGGTACTCCGGCAGCGAGCGCGGGAAGGTCGGCGCGGTCCACTCGTTGGACACGTCCGCGGTCTCGTAGTACTCCCGGTTCATCCGGGCGTACTCGGTGTCGGCGCCGCGCAACCGGTCCACCGGGAAGATCGCGTCCACCGGGCACGCGTCGGCGCAGGCCCCGCAGTCGATGCACGCCTGCGGGTCGACGTAGAGCATGTCGGTGCGGCCGAAGTCCGGTTCGTCCGGCGTGGGGTGGATGCAGTTGACCGGGCACACCGACACGCAGGAGGCGTCGGTGCAGCAGGTCTGGGTGATCGCGTAGGCCATGGTGGTTCCTCGTCCGCCCGACGCCTGCGCGCGGCAGGTCGTTCCGTTCGCTGCCCGGTGCTCCCCCGCCCGGGCCGCCGCGGGCACCGGTCCGCGGCGGCCGGCTCCGGGCTCAGATCATGTTGATGCGGCGGTAGATCGCCATCGCCGGGCGGTTCAGCAGGCCCGCCTCGGACAGGAAGTCCATCAGGTGCACGCAGCTGTTGCGCAGCATGGACTTGCGGTGCTCGTTGCGGTGCACCGCCGCGACCGCGCGGTCGGGGTCCAGGCCGACGGAGGCGTAGACCTCCTTCTGCACCAGGTTGGAGGCGACGATGTCGGCGACCACGGCGATGAGCACGGCGCTGGCGTTGCGGCGCACCCGGCCCGCGCCGCGCATGCTCTCCTTGATCTCCTGGCGGGCGAACTTCATGTGCCGCGCCTCCTCCACCACGTGGATCTTGCTGGTGGTGCGCACGATGCCGAGCACGTTCTCGCCGCGCATCCAGTCGCGCTGCATGACGTCGAGGATCTCCTCGGCCACCAGGATCCCGCCGTACGCGGACTCGGCGCTGGCGAGCGTCTTGAACAACCGGCCGAGCTGGGCGATGAGCCGCGGCGGCAGGTAGGCGGGGACGTCCATCTTGGCGCAGGCGCGGGCGAACATGATGGAGTGCCTGCACTCGTCGGCGATCTCGGTGAGGGCGAACTGGAACTCGGCGTTGGCCGGGTTCTTGACGTACTGGTCGCGCAGCACCATCTGCTGCAGGATCATCTCGAACCAGATGCCGATGCTCATCACCGAGCACACCTCGTGCCGGGTGAGCGTGACCCGCTGCTGCTCGGTGAGCTCGTCCCACAGCGGGGTGCCGTAGAGGGTGCTCCACTCCGGGTTCAGGCCGTACTCGTCCGGGGGCAGCGGCGATTCCCAGTCGACCTCGGTGGCCGGGTCGTAGGACAGGGTGGCCGCCGAGTCCAGCAACCGCTGCGAGACGTCTTCGTCCGCGGCGGTTCGCTGCGCGGATTCCGCTGGTGCGCTGGTCATCGTTGACACCTCCACTGGGCCCTCCCACGGGCCGGGCCGGCTGCGGGCTGGTGGGGCGGCCGGGTCGGGCGCGGCACCCCTGCGAGACACGGTGTCATATTAGACAGAGTGTCAATAAGGTGTCGAGCCGTCCTCCTCGACGGCACCCGACCAGCCGAGCGCGCCCGCGCGGCACGCGGCGAACGACGGCCCGCTCGCCGCCCGGAGGGCCCGGGCAGCCGCCCGCCGACTTCCCAGTCAGTCGACTGCCTTACAGTGGGTCGTGCGCCGACCGGTCCGCCGGGCGAGGCCGACGAAAGGAGCGATCCGATGTCCGTCCTGTCCCGCCCCGCGGTGGCCGCCCTCGCCGCGAAAGCCATGCAGCGCGCCGTCGCCCGGGTCCGCCCGCCGCGCGACCGGTTCCCCGAGTTCCCGGGCCGCACCGAGGAGCTCACCGTCCCCACCGCGGCGGGCCCGGCCCGCGCGGTGCTGTACCGGCCGGACGCGACCGGGGGAACCGTGCCGCTGCACGTCAACTTCCACGGCGGCGGCTTCGTCATGGGGCTGACCGAACTCGACGACCCGCTGTGCAGGCTCATCGCCGGGACCGCGGAGGTCGCGGTGCTCAACGTCGATTACGTCCTCGCGCCGCAGCACCCGTTCCCCGCCCCGCCGCGGCAGGCGTTCGACGTGGTCCGCTGGGCCGCCGAGCACGGCGATCGGTACGGCTGGGACGGCTCCCGGCTGTCGGTCGGCGGGCAGAGCGCAGGCGGCTCGCTCGCCGCCGCCGTCGCGCGCCAGGCCTTCGAGCAGGGCGGGCCGCGGATCGCGCTGCAGGCGCTGCACTACCCGTCGCTGGACCTGGTCACCCCGTTCCGGGACAAGGGATCGCCGCTGCCCAAGCCGATGCTGCGCCCGTGGATGGCGGAGGTCTTCAACGCCTCCTACCTCCGGGACCCGCGCTGGGCCGACGACCGGTTGCACTCCCCCGCCGCACCCGGGGACACCACCGACCTCACCGGCATCGCGCCCGCGCTGGTCGTCACCGCCGAGCACGACGTGCTGCGCGGCGAGGGCGAGCGCTACGCGGAACGGCTGCGCGAGGCGGGAGCGCTCGTGCGGCACCACGTGGTCGCCGGGGCCGACCACGGCTACGACGTGCGGGACCCGGACCGGGCCCGCGCCGGCTACGACCTGATCGCCCACCACGTGCGGCGAGCGCTGCACGCGGACTGACACCGCCCACCGGCTCCCGCAGCACGGGGCGCGAAGCCCGGCGCGGGAGGCGCAAAGCCGGACGGATCCCGCGCTCGGCACCGCCCCCGGGATCCGGTCGACAGGAGGGAAACCCGATGACCGCCACCCCGCTGTCCCCCGAGTCCACAGTGGCCGAATGGCTCGACCACCCCGCGGGCGGCCCGATCCTGCGCCGGATGCTGGCGGAGAACGGGCAGAGCGCCGCGGCGCTGCGCTCGGTGCGCCGGTTCCGGATGAGCAGGCTCGTCGCGCTCAGCGGCGGGCGGCTCAGCACCGAGGAGGTGGACCGGCTGGCCGCCGAGGCCAACGCCACCGCCGTCCCCGACGCGGCAGACGCTCCCACCCCGCCGCCGCGCCCGGAGTGGCGAGAGCGCACCACGCCCGGCCGCTTCACCGGCAGCACCGCCATCATCACCGGCGCGGGCTCCGGCATCGGCCGGGCCACCGCCTCCCGCGTCGCCCGCGAGGGCGGCCGGGTCGTGGCGGCCGACGTCGACCCGGGCCGCCTCGACGCGCTGGTCGCCGAGCACGCCGAGCACGAGGTGGTGCCGGTCCGCGCCGACATCACCGACCCGGACGGGATCGCCGCGATCGTGGCCGCCGCGGACGGCAGGGTCGACGCGCTCGCCAACGTCGCCGGGATCACCGACGGGATGGTGCCGCTGCACGAGGTGGACGACGAGCTGTGGCACCGGGTCTTCGAGGTCAACCTGCACGGCATGTTCCGGCTGACCCGCGCGGTGCTGCCGCTGATGCGCGCCGCCGGGCGGGGTTCGATCGTCAACGTGTCCTCGGAGGCGGCGCTGCGCGGCTCGACGGCGGGCACCGCCTACACCGCGTCGAAGCACGCGGTGGTCGGGCTGACCCGCAGCGCGGCGTTCATGTACGGACCGGACGGGATCCGGGTGAACTCGGTGGCGCCGGGCGGGGTGGCGACGGGCATCGAGGGCGCGATGAACTCGGCGCTGGGCCGGGAGCGGATCGAGCCGACGCTGGCGGCGCTGCCGGACATCGCCGAACCGGAGCACGTGGCCGCGTCGATCGCGTTCCTGCTCAGCGAGGATTCGGTGAACCTCAACGGCGTGCTGCTCCCCTCCGACGGAGGCTGGTCCGTCCAATGAGGACACCCGTTCGCGGCGGAGTGGCGTGGGGCGCTTGCTTTCAGTCAATCGACTGAATTAGTCTCGTGGGCGCCACCACACCGCCACCACCAGGAGCCCGCGTGAGCCAGCCAGCCCCGCCGAATGACCAGCCGATCTCCACGCGCCGCACCGGTTTCGACCCGGCACCGGACGTCGCCGCGCTGCGCTCACGCGACGGGATCACCCGGATCCGCACCCCGTTCGGCCCGTCCGCCTGGCTGCTCACCCGGCACGCCGACGTGCGGCGCATGCTCGGCGACGCCGACGCCTTCCGCAACGGCTGGGGTCCGGAGGACCTGGACGGCGCGCGGCGCGACCCGCGGCAGCTCTCCGGGGAGCGCAGCGGCAACCTGCTCGCGCTCGACCCGCCGGACCACACCCGGCTGCGCCGGATGCTCACCCCCGAGTTCACCGTCCGCCGGATGCGTCGCCTCGAACCGCGCATCGTCGAGATCGTCGACGAGCACCTGGACGCGCTCGAACGGCACGGCCCGCCCGCCGACCTCGTCGCCGAGTACGCGCTGCCGATCCCCTCGCTGGTCATCTGCGAACTGCTCGGCGTGCCGCCCACCGACCGGCCCGAGTTCCAGGAACGCACCAACCGCCAGCTCGACACCACCCTCCCGGAGGAGGAGAAGGTCGAGCTGTCCCGGCAGTCCCTCGCGTACATGACCGAGCTCGTCGCCCGGGCGCGGCAGGACCCGGGCGAGGACCTGCTCGGCATGCTCATCCGGGACCACGACGCGGAGCTGAGCAACGCCGAGCTGATCGGCATCGGGAACCTGCTGCTCGTCGCCGGGCACGAGACCACCTCGAACATGCTCGGCCTCGGCACGCTCGCGCTGCTGCGCCATCCCGAGCAGCTGCGCATCGTGCGCGACGAACCGGACCGCGTCCCGGGCGCCGTCGAAGAACTGCTGCGGTGGCTCAGCGTCGTCGGCAGCGGGTCGCCGCGGATGGCGACCCGGGACGTGGAGCTGGCGGGCGCCACGATCCGCCGCGGTGACCTCGTGTCGTTCAACCTGCCCGCCGCCAACCGGGACCCGGAACTGCTCGACGACCCTGAGCTGCTGGACGTGACGCGGTCCGCGAGCCCGCACGTCGGCTTCGGGCACGGCATCCACCACTGCATCGGCGCGCCGCTGGCGCGGATGGAGATGCGCATCGCGTTCCCCGCGCTGCTGCGGCGATTCCCGCAGCTGCGGCTGGCGATCCCGGAGGACGAGGTGGCGTTCGCCAGCGACCACGCCATCTACGGCCTCAAGGAACTCCCGATCACCTGGTGAACCGGAGCGCCGAGCTGGGGCGGCCGGGGCCCGCGGCGGCCGGCCGCTCAGCGGGCCGACCTGGCGGCGCCCACCAGCTCGGTGACCGCGACCTCCAGATCGGGCGGGCGCAACGGGTTGACGCTCACCCAGCCGCCCGCGGTGCCGATCCGCAGCCGCCCGGCCGGACCGTCCACCCAGGACAGTTCGGTGCCGTCCCGGACCACGCCGCCCCGGCCGCGCCGGGTGGCGCCGAGCTGTCCGCGCCCGGTCACCACCGGCAGCACCCGGACGAGCTGGTCGAGCTGCGCGGGATCGCCGCCGCAGTCGCGCACCAGCTCCCGGAGCCGCCGCTGCCGTTCGGCGTCCCGGTCCACCTCGTCGAGCACCCCGGCCGCCCCGTGCACCGCCCGCGCGGGCAGGGTGATCGGCATCGTGCGGGCCCCGCCGAGCCTCGGCAGCATCGCCAGCACGGCGCGGACCAGGTCGTCCTGCCCGATCCAGCGCACCTCCACCTGGTCGGACAGCGCATCGCCGAGCGGGCGGAGGCAGAGCACCGCCCACGACCGGTGCAGCAGCACCGCGACCGCGGTGGTCCCGTCCGGCCCGGTGAGCAGCAGGTCGATCGCCGCCCGGTGCGCCCCCAGCGCGTCCGCCAGGTCCGCCGCCGCCCCGGTGGGACCGGAACCGTCGGCGAGGCCGCGCAGCTCCAGCGTCTGACCGGCCGTGCGCAGCAGCACCTCCCGCTCGCCCGCGATCCGGCCGAACGACGGCACCTGCAGCGGGAACGGGCAGGCCACCCCGGCGTGCGTGGCGAGCAGGTCCAGCTCGACCAGCCCGAACCGGACGCCCTCGGCGGTGGCGATCACGATTCGCCCCCGGCCGCCGCGCGCAGCGCCCGGCTGGCCTCCGCCTCGCGGTCCCGGTAGCCGGTCACGGTCCGGCGCAGCGCGGTGTGGAACTCGTTGACGCCGGTGTCGGTGGCACCGACCTCCCCGGTCAGGCCGGTCGCGCCCGCTTCCGCGCGCAACCGCATCGCCAGGTGCAGCGCCGGTGGCGCCGTGCCGCGCAGCGGCAGCCGCTGCGCCAGTTCACCCGCGGTGCGCACCAGGCCCGCGGTGTCCTCGCCGATCGCGGCGAGCGCGGCGACCTGCGCGTCCAATTCTTCCGGTGTCAGCTGGAAACCGCCGCCCGGAACGTCCCCAGTGGTCATGCTCGATCCTCACTCCCCGATCACCGGGGGCATCACCGGCTCGTCGACGTCGAAGAGCCGCTGGTCGACGACGGGCAACCGGTTGCGGTGCTCGCCGGATTCCTCGTCCCGGCCCCGGGTGCCCGCCCCGGCCGGGGCCATGCCGCCGCGTCCACCGGACCGGCCCGCCGGGGACGCGCCCAGCGCGGCACCGCCGAACCGCCCGGCCGCACCGCCGATCCCCGCACGCCCACCGGGTGCCAGCGCCGCGTCGAGCGGTCCGCCGCCGACGAGCTTCCCCCACGGCACCCCGCCACCGGACGCACCGCCGAACCCGCCACCGGTGCCCGCCGCCGAGCTCGCGCCGAACCCCGCCGCGGTCGTCGCTGCGGGCTCCTCCCCCGCCTCGGCCGCACCCCCGGCACCGGCCGAGGCGGAGGTGATGTTCCGGCTGCTGCCCGCGAGGCACTGCTCGTAGCGCTGCATCACGTGCACCGCCTGCGCCTTCTGCTCGGCGGCGGCCACGCTGGCCAGGAACGCGCTGCCCGCGCCACCCGCGATGCCGCCGACGGCGGCGCCCATCATCGCGCCCGGGCCGGCGCCGACCCCCGCGGCACCCGCGCCGAGCGCCCCGCCGACGACGGTGCCGACCGCGGTGCCCGCGGCGGACCCGGCCGACCCGGCCGCCACCGGATCGACGCCCGGCGGCGGCATCTCGTTGCGCGCCGATTCGAGCGCGTCCCCCGCTTCCCGGGTCGCGCGCCCCACCGCGCCCGCGCGGGAGCCCGCGGCTCCGGTCCGCTCACCGAGGTCGCCGAGCGCACCGGAGGCCTGCCGGGCCGCCTGCCCGTCCCAGTTCCGCTCCAGCGCCCCCCGCTGGCCGCGGAGCCCGTCGGCGTGGCCGGTGAGCTCGGTGCCGTGGCGCTGCCACTCGTCGGCGACCCGGCCGACGTCACCGACGTCGGCGCCCTGCCACAGCATGTCGTAGAGCTGCTGGTGCGAGTACGCGTTCCAGTTCGTCCCGCCCTCCGCGAGCGGTGAGCCGAAGTAACCCTCCCAGGCGTTGCGCAGCGCCTCGACCACCGGCTGGGCCAGCACACCCGCCGGTCCGGCCTGCGCGAGCACCGCCACGGCCGCGTCGGCGAGGTCCTGCACCCCGTCCGAGGCCGTGCTGATCAGTTCATCGGCACCGTCGTCCGCCATGTCCCGTTCCATCTCCCCCAGGCGTGCGTGGAAAGCGACGAGGGAAAGCTATGGGGTGGCGATGAATTTTCGATGAAGCGCCCGGCGGCGGGGTGCTCAGCAGGAGCGGAGCGCCTCGCGGGCGGCGGCCAGCTCGTCCGGGCGCCCGGCGAGCTCGGCGAGCGCCACCGCCGCCTCGAAGTGCTCGCGCGCCTCGTCGCGCAGCCCCGCCAGCAGGCAGGTCCGGCCGAGCCGGTCGCGGAGCTCCACCTCCATCGACGCGTGCCCGCGCGCCGGGAACAGCTCCAGTGCGCGCCGCTGGGCGGCGAGCGCGGCGGTCAGGTCGCCGCGCGCCTGCTCGGCCGAGCCGAGCCGGGTGAGGCTGGTGGTGAGCAGCGCCGGATCGGCGGACCGCTCGGCCAGGTCGGCGGCGGCGCGCAACGCCTCGGCCGCGGCGTCGACCTCGCCGACCACGAGCCGGACGCTGCCGGTGTGGCACAGCGCCCGGCCCATCATCCCGGTGCTGCCGAGCTTCTCGCCGAGCGCGTGCAGGTCGGCGAACCACCGCAGCGCCGCCTCGTGCTCGCCGTCGAGGTGCCGCAGGTAGCCGATGACCGAACCGGCGCGCTCCACCGTCCGGTCGTCGCCGAGCTCGGTGGCGAGCCGGATCGCTTCGTCCAGCGCGGCGAGCCCTTCCGCGCGGGCACCGGCCATCGCGGTGGCCATGCCGATCCCGGTCTTCGCCCGGGCCTCCTCCCCGCGCTCGCCGCGGCGGCGCGCGGTGGCCGCGGCGTCCTCGAACAGGGTCAGCGCCTGCGGGTACCGGCAGCGGGCGATCTCCACGGCGCCGAGGCTGGAGCGCAGCGCGGCCACCATCCGCTGGTCGGTGGCCTCCGGGAGGTGGTCCAGGGCGATCCGCACCGCGTTGTGGCACTCGTGGGCCCGGCCGCGCGGCAGCAGCTGGTCGACGACGGCCTCGGCGATCCAGCAGGCGTGGTCGACGTGTCCGGTGGCCACCGCGTAGGCGACCACGTCGGACAGGTCGCCCGCCGAGTCCAGCCAGTCCGCGGCCTCCCGCACCCCGCGGAACGGGGCCGGGGCGCGCTCCGGCGGGATCACCTCGCCCGCGCAGCGCGCGGCGGACAGGTACAGGTCCAGCAGCCGCCCGGCGGCCGCGGTCGTTTCGGCGGTCTCGTCGGCGGCGAGGCGGCGGGCGAACACGGCGACCAGGTCGTGCAGCCGGTAGCGGCCCGCGACCGGCTGCTGCACGAGGTTCGCGTCGACGAGGTCCTCCAGCATCCGCAACGCCTGCGCGGGCGTGCGGTCCAGCATGGCGGCGACGGCGATGCAGTCCAGCTCCGGCGCGGGTGCGCGGCTGAGGGCGCGGAAGGCGGCGCGTTCCGGGACGGGGATCCTGCGGTAGGACAACCGGAACGCGGCTTCGACGCTGCGGTCTCCCGCGGTGAGCTCGCCGAGCCGCGCCTCGTCGTCGGAGAGCCGCGCCACCAGGTCGCCCGCGGTCCACATCGGACGGTTCTGCAGCCGGGCGCCCGCGATGCGCAGCGCCAGCGGCAGCCTTCCGCACAGCCGCACCAGTTCCGCGACGGCGGCGCGCTCCCGCTCGTCGCGCGGTTCGCCGACGACGCCGCCGAGCAGCCCGCGCGCCGCCGCGTCGTCCAGCGGGCCCAGCGAGACCCGGTGCGCCGCGTCGAGCCCGGCCAGCCTGCGGCGGCTGGTCACCAGCACGCGGCTGCCGGGCCCCGCGGGCAGCAGCGGGCGCACCTGCGCGGCGCTCGTCGCGTCGTCCAGCACCACCAGCAGCCGCAACCGGTTCGTCGCCGCGCGCCAGGAGGCCGCGAGCTCGTCCACGTCGTCCGGGATCGCGCTGTCGTCGACGCCGACGGCGCGCAGCAACCGCCGCAGCACCCGTTCCGGCGGCAGCGCCTCGCGGTCCTCGCGGTGGCCGTGCAGGTCCACGAACAGGCAGCCGGCCGGGCAGTGCGCGCGCAGCGCCCGGGCGGCGGTGACGGCGAGCGCCGTCTTGCCCGAACCGGCGACGCCGTCCACGGCGGCGACCGACACCGCACCGGGATCGGCCGCGCCGGTCAGCAGCGCCAGCTCCTGCTCCCGGCCGGCCAGCGGGCCCACGTCGGCGGGCAGTTCGTCGCGGGTGGCGGGACGGGCCGCGACCGCCCGGCGGCGCGGGGCGAGCGCCGCCTCGTCGCCGAGCAGCACGGCCCGCTGCACCCGCTGCGCCGCCGCTCCCGGTTCGACGCCGAGGTCTGCCACCATCCGCTCGCGCAGGTCGGTGAACACCGCGAGCGCGTCCGCCCGCCTGCCGCTGCCGTGCAGGGCGCGCATCAGCAGCACCGCGAGCGCCTCGTCGTCGGGGTGGGCGACGGCGAGCGCCGAGAGCTCGCCCACCGCTTCGGCGTGCCGCCCCAGCTCCAGCAGGCAGTCCGCCTGCTGCCGGGCGAGCGCGAGGCGGCGCTCGACCCACTCGCGCCGCCGGGCCGCCGCGCACGGACCGGGCAACCCGGCCAGGGGTTCGCCGCCGAACAGGGCGAGCGCGTCGGAGCAGTTCCGCACCGCGGTCTCCGGATCGCCCGCCCGCCGGGCGCGGTCCGCCGCGGCGGCGAGCTCGTCCAGCCGCGCCGAATCCAGCCCCACCCCGGCGCCGTGGAACCGGTAGCCACCCCGGTCGGCGCTGATCACCGGGTCCTGCTCGGTGCCCCCGAGGCTCTTGCGCAGCCGGTACACGTAACCGGGCACGACCTTCACGCCCGTCCCCGGCGGTTCGTCGCCCCAGACCTCGTCGAGCAACCGCTGCCTGCTGGTGGTCACGTCCGGCCGCAGCAGCAGGCTCACCAGGAACGCCTGTTGCCGCACCGGACCGAGGTCCAGCTCCGTCGTCCCGCGCCACGCGCGCAGCGGGCCGAGGACGGTGAACCCGAGTCCGGCGCCGGGCACCGGACGGCCGCCCTCCCGCTCCGCCGACATGATCCGGAGCTTACGGGGCCGCCGCCCGCCGGAGGCGCGGTTCGCCCGCACGGCCCCGGATTCACGCGGTCAGCGGGCCTCGTCCAGCCGCCGCGCCCGCACGGCTCGCTCGAACGGGGTGTCACCGCGCACCCGCTGCCCGGCGAGCTCGCGCCGGGGCATTGCCAGCCGAACGGAACAATGGTTAGGCTAACCTAACTAATACGGCGCGGTCGATCGAGCAGGCCCGCTCGCAACCCGACGGAGGCACCATGGCGTGGAGCAGGACCCCGCAGGACATCTCGTTCAGCACCTTCGACCTGAACTGGGGCTTTCTCGCCATCCGGCCCATCGACGTGCGCAACGACGTGACGCTGCTGCACCGGTGGCTGATCGACCCGCGCACCACGCCGCGCTCTCCGGGCCGGGTCTCCCGGGTGCGGCGGCTGCTCGAAGCGATGCTGGTGGAGCCGGAACGCCGCCTGTACCTCGGATTCCGGGACGACATCCCGGCTTTCCTGTTCGAGACCTTCCGCCCCGAGCACGATCCGCAGGCCCCGCGACCGGGCGCGGTGGGCGTGCGGATGCTGTCCGCGCCCGGCGAGGAGGACACCCCGGGGTTCTCCACCGCGATCCTGCGCACCATCGTGAAGCTGGTCCTCGACGACCCGGTCCACGACCGCGTCGTGCTGGAGTCCGATGTGGCCGAAGCCCGGCTGACCCGGCTCGCCGCCGGGTTCCACACCGAGCAGCGGATCACCGCGCACGGCAGTGAGATCTTCGTCAGCACCTGCTCCCGCGCGGACGTGCGCACCGAGTTCGGGCTGGAGGCCGCGGGCTGATCAGCCCCCGTCGAGGCCGTAGCGGGCGAGCCTGCGGGCGCGCACGTGCGGGTCCTCGCGCGGCACCGGCTCCAGGAAGATCTCGTCCAGGTCCGGGAACCGCGCGCGCAGCTCGTCGTCCAGCCGCACGCACAACCGCTCCACGTCCCCCGCGCTGAGGCTGTCCCGGAAGTCGAGGCGGGCGCACAGCAGCACCCGGTCGGTGCCGGTCATCATCGTCATCAGGTCCACGACGGCGCTGATCCCCTCGTGCCCGGCCAGGTGCTCGCGCACACCGCGCACCAGCGCCGGGCCCGCCGAGCGGCCGATCAGCAGCCCCATGTTGGCGCGTCCGAGCGCGTAGGCGACCCCCGCCAGCAGCACGCCGATCAGCAGCGACGCCACGCCGTCCCACACCCCGGAGCCAGTCAGCTGGTGCAGGCCGACCCCGGCGAACGCCAGCAACAGCCCGATCAGCGCCGCCCCGTCCTCGAAGAACACGGTGACCACCGTCGGGTCGTCGCTGCCGCGCATCCAGCGCACGAAGGTGGTGCCCTCGGCCTTCGCCTCGGCGCGGACCTGGAGCACGGCCCGCAGCCACGAGGTGCCCTCCAGCAGGAACGCGCCGCCGAGCACCGCGTAGGCGACCCACGGCAGGGTCTGCTCGGACTCGCCGCTCGCGACGGTGCGCACCCCTTCGATGATGGCGAACACCCCGCCGGAGACGAAGATCGACACGGCGGCGATCAGCGCCCAGAAGTAGCGGGCCTTGCCGTAGCCGAACGGGTGGCGCCGGTCGGCCGGCCGGGACGAGCGCCGCAGCCCCGTCAGCAGCAGGCCCTGCGTGGTGGTGTCGGCCGCCGAGTGCGCCGCCTCCGCCAGCATCGCCCCGGATCCGGTGATCAGGCCCGCCACCAGCTTGAGCAGCCCGATCGCCAGGTTCGCGCCCAGCGCGAGCAGCACCGTCGCCGTGCTCTCGCCGCTCTCCTCCTCGGCCATCGGCCGATCGTAGAGCAGCCGACCGCCCGGAGGCGGTCCTCGCGCGGGGGCCGGCCCGAGCCGCGCGCTGCTAGCGTCGGCGGATGGACATCCTGCGGTCGGTCGACGTCGAACGGATGCGGGCGCTGCGCGAGCGCGGCGAGTTCTTCTGGCTCGACCTGACGGACCCGAACGGCGACGAGCTCGCCACCGTCAGCTCCCTGTTCGACGTGCACGCGCTGGCCATCGAGGACAGCCACGAGTTCGGCCAGCGCGCCAAGATCGACGAGTACGAGCACGGTTCGCTGCTGGTGTTCTTCGGCGCCGAACCCGGCGAGCACGGGCACCCCGCGCTGGTCGAGGTCCACCTCCACCTGTCCGAGCAGGCGCTGATCACCGTCCGGCGCGTGCGGCTGACCGCGGTGGACGACGCGGCCCGCCACCTGTCCGAGAACCCGCCCGCGCACTTGGGCGAGGCGGTGCACGCCGTGCTGGACGCGCTCACCGACAGCCTGCTGACCGCGCTGGAGGGGTACGACGACGACATCGACGAACTGCACGACGCGGTCGCGCTGCAACCCACTCCGGCCACCCGCAGGCGGATCTTCGCGTTGCGCCGCCAGCTGTCCCGGCTGCGGCAGGTCGTGGTGCCGCAGCGGGACCTGCTCGCGCCGGGCGGCACCGTCCTCGACGCGGTGCCCGCGCTGCGGGGGAAGGGTTCGGCGGTCTCGATCCGGGACGTGCACGACCACCTGGACCAGGCGACGCGGCTGCTCGGCTCCTACCGGGAGCAGCTGGCGAGCCTGCTGGACCTGTACCTGGCGGAGGTCTCCACCCGGCTCAACGAGTTCATGCGGCGGCTGTCGGTGATCGCCACCGTGTTCCTGCCGCTGTCGTTCTTCGTCGGTTTCTTCGGGATGAACTTCGGGTGGATGCAGGACAAGATCACGCCCGCGTGGACGTTCTTCGTGTTCGGCATCGGGCTGCTGGTCGCCTCCGGCGCAGTCGTCGCCTGGTACCTGCGGCGCACCGGCGCCCGTTGACGTTCCGCCCCACCACCCGGCACGGCCGGTGCCCGGCGCGGGTGCCGAGCCCGGCGGTAGCGTCGAGCGGTGCGATTCGACGGGATCCGGTTCGACCCGCGGCTGGCCCCGCTGATCGACGAGACACGAGCCTTCTACGCCCGGCGCTCCCCCGGCCGCGGCCCGCGCGGTGCGGACGAACTCCGGTCGATGCGTGCCGCCGCACCCGTTCCCGCACCGTCGGATCCGCCCGCGAGGTGCGAACTCGCCGAGAGCGGCGGGCGTTCGGTTCCGGTCCGGGTGCAGCTGCCCCGCGCGGGTTCGCCCGCGGGGGTGCTGCTCGACCTCCACGGCGGCGGCTTCTACCTGGGTTCGGCCGCCGACCACGACGTCCGCAACCAGGACCTGGCCGACGCGCTCGGCATCACCGTCCTCCAGTTCGGGACCTACGGCCTGACTGCCTGACGCTGAACCTGCCCGGCGGGTCGGTTTCCTGTCAGCGGCGAAGCCGCTGAGCCGACGACCACCTGAGACACCGGCACCGCCGCGGGTTCTCAGCGGCTTCCTCGCGAGGACAGCGATGTCGCCGTGTGTCGGACACACATCAGACATCGATCCCGCAGCGAGGAAGTCGCTGAGGTTCCGCCACCCGAGCACTACGCGACAGAAGTAGCGAGACAGGCAGTGAGCGGGCGGACGCCGAGCGGGCGGTTGATCGCCGACGAGTACTTCATCGAGGCCTACGCGGGGCACGTGCCCGACCGCGCCCACCCGGACGTGTCACCGATCTACGCCGACCTGTCCGGCCTGCCGCCGGTGCGGCTGGTCGTCGGCGCGGAGGACGTGCTGCTCGGCGACAACCGCGCGATGGCCGCGCGGCTGGCCGCGGCCGGTGTCGACGTGGACCTGCGGGTCTACCCCGCCGCACCGCACGGTTTCACCGCCCACCCGACCCCGATGGCGGACGCCGCGCGGGCCGACGTGCGGCAGTGGCTCGCCGGACATCTCGGCGCGTGACGTGCGGGCGGGGGGCGCCGTTCGTCCCCGCCCGCTCCTCGCCGGTCGAGCGGCATCGCACGAGTTCCCGGCACCCGGCGTTGACCTGCCGCCGGGCGGCCGGTGCGCGCTACGGGCGGGTGGCGGCGGCTCGGGCGTCGTGCGAGTGGATCCAGTGCAGCGTGGTGCCGATGCCGGTGAGCTGGTGGTCGCGCCGCTCCGCTTCCGCACCGTCGGGCAGGTGCAGCAGGTCGGAGGCGATCCAGGAGCTGCGCTGCACCGCGCGGGTGCGGGCGCGCCGCAGCCGGGCGTAGCGCCGCAGCGCGGTGCCGCGGTCGCCGTCGCGGAGGCATTCGGCGAGGGTCACGGCGTCCTCGATGGTCTGGTTCGCGCCCTGCCCGTGGTGCGGCAGCATCGCGTGCGCCGCGTCGCCGAGCAGCACCGCGCCGCCGCGGTACCAGCGGTTCAGCGCCCGCTGCCCGAACAGCGCCCAGCGCTGCGGCAGCGAGGTGCGCTCGACCAGTTCCCGCACGCCGGGGTGCCAGTCCGCGAAGCGGTCCCGGATCCGCTCCACCGGCACGTCCTCGGTCCAGCCCGGCGCGGACCACCGCTCGGGTTCGTGCACGACGGCCAGGAAGTTCACGATCGAGCCATCGCCGATCGGGTAGTGCAGCAGGTGCGCGCCCGGACCCATCCAGAACTGGATCGCCTGCGGGTCCGGCAGCGACGGCAGCTGCTCGACCGGCACCAGCCCGCGGAATCCGCTGGTGCCCGAGTAGGTGGCGGGGTCCTCGCCGGTCACCCAGCGCCGCACGGCGGAGTGCACGCCGTCGGCGCCGACGACCACCTCGGCCTCGGTGACCGAGCCGTCGGCGAATTCGAGCCGGTGGCCGGAACCGGCCGCAGAGATCCCGACCAGCCTGCGGCCGAGCCGGACCCGGTCCCCGCACTCCGCCGCGAGCAGCCGTTGCAGGTCGGCGCGGTGCACGCCGTAGTAGGGGGCGCCGAAGCGGCGTTCGTAGTCGGCGGCGACCGGGTGGTCGTGCACCCGGGCGCCGCTGTCCCAGCGCCGGTAGATCAGCTCGGTGGGCACCGCACCGCAGCGGGCGAGCCCTTCGCCCAGGCCGAGTTCGCGCAGCACCCGGGTGCCGTTCGCGGACAGCGCCACGGCCGCGCCGACCTCCCGCAGCTCGGGAGCCTGCTCGTGCACCTCCGCGTCCACCCCGCGCCGCCGCAGCGCCAGCGCGAGCGTGAGCCCGCCGATCCCGCCGCCGATGATCGCCACCGGTGCCGCCATCGCCCTGCCACCCCGATTCCCACAACATCGTTCGTGTACGTACGGACACTGCGGAGGATCTGCCCGATCGCCCGTCCGGTCAAGACCTCTTGGACGCCCGTCGCAACGCGCACCGCGTCGCACTCGTCGCCCGTCCCGGCCTGCGGCGACGGCCCACCAGTCCCCTCCGGCGCGGCACCGCCCGGCGATCCCCCGCGAGTCCGTCCCGGCACCGGACGGCCGAGCGGTCACCGCACCCAGCGGTACGGGGTGGTGGTCGAGACGGCGCGCAGGCCGGAACGTTCCAGGATCGAGCGCGAGTACTCCGTGCAGTCGCTGTGCACCAACGACTTCCCGAGCTCCAGCGCGGCCCGCGCCCGCGCGGCGGTGAGCGCCCGGTAGATCCCGCGGCCGCGCCACTCCGGCCGGGTGGCGCCGCCCCAGATCCCGGCGAAGTCGGTGCCGGGCACGGGTTCGAGCCGTCCGGTGCACACGACGACCCCGGCAGCCTCGGCGAGCCACAGCTGCATGCCGTCGTCGAGCGCGAGCCTGCGCAGCACCGCATCGACCGCGGCGGCGGAGACGGGCTCGCCGAACACCTCGTCCTCCATCGCGCACATCGCCCGCACGTCGGGCTCGTCCACCACCCGGCGCAGCGCGACGCCCGCGGGCAGCGGCACGTCGGCGACGAGCGCCCGGACGGGGCCGATCATGATGGTCTCCGGCTCATCCGGCGCGAATCCGGCGGCGAGCAGGGCGTCGTGCAGGCCGGGGGCGCGGTCGTGGCCGCGGGTCTTCCACTCGACGCGCTCGATCGCCGGGTCCGCGCGGTAGTGCTCGACGACGTCGGCGACCAGCCGCCGGACCTGCCCGGCGCCGGCGCCACCGAGGTCCCGGTAGGTGACGAACCCGCGCCCGCCCGCGTAGGTCGCCAGGCGCAGCGGGCCGCACCTGGCCACCGACAGGGCGCCGGGGATCTCCGCATCGGTGCGCAGTTGGTCGTCGTAGGCCGCCAGCAGGCTCGTCGAGTCGTCCACGCGGATCATCTTCAGCGGCACCATCGGCGCGGACAACCGGTTTTCCGGGCGCGGCCCGGCTCCCCCGAGCGGACGAGCACTCGCGCGACGCGGTCACTCCTCCCGCACATCTGGACCGTTCGTTCACTTACCGAACACCCCATTCGGAGTAGTTCGCATCCGGCTCCGGATCGTGTCAAGTCTCGGTTTCCCGATACATCCTCCGAAAAACCCCTCGACGCGAGTCTTGACGCGGCGAAATCCGCGGGTCCACAATACGCTCGTTCCGTTCATATATTGAACGTTCTGTTCCTAGAACGAACACTCGAAGTCCGTCCCGCGGTGCGCACCCCGGTGCCGCCATCGCAGCTCCGTCCCACCCACCGGCAGCACAGCGCTCGGCCCACCGAGCGCGGCACCGACGACGAATGGAGTGCACAACCGTGACCGAAGAAACCGACGTCATCGTGGTCGGTGGCGGCGTCTCCGGCCTCATCGCGGCCCGCGAGCTCAGCGGACGCGGACTGCGGGTCACCGTGCTGGAAGCCAGGGACCGGCTGGGCGGCCGGGTGTGGACCGACCACCGGCTGGGCCGCGACCTGGAGATCGGCGGCACCTGGCTGCACTGGGTGCAGCCGCACGCGTGGGCCGAGGTCAGCCGGTACGGGCTGGAGGTCACCCGCGGACCGCGTCCGGAGGAGGCCTACTGGCTGGCGGGCGACGAGGTGCGCACCGGCGACCTCGACGAGTTCATGCGGCTCATCGACCCGGGCATGCGGCGGCTGCTGGACGAGACCATGCGGCGCATCCCCCGGCCCGACCAGCCCGCCGCGGGCGCCGAGATCGCCGACGTCGACGGGTTCAGCGTCCAGGACAAGCTCGACGAGCTCGACCTGCCCGTCGAGGAGTACCGGGCCAACGAAGCCGCCTGGGTCGGGCACTTCAACGCCCCGCTGCAGGACGGCGCGTTCACCGCCGCGCTGCGCTGGACGGCCGCCACCGCCGGGTCCTGGCACCTGATGCACGAGGCCTCCGCCGTGTTCCGGCTCGCCGCCGGGACCAAGGCGCTGGTCTCCGCGATCGCCGCCGACGGCGACGCCGACATCCGCACCTCCACCGAGGTCCGGCGGATCGAGCACGACGCCGACGGCGCCACCGTCACCACCGCCGCCGGCGACCGGCTCCGGGCCCGCCGGGTGGTGCTGACGCTGCCGCAGAACATCCTCGGCGAACTGGACGTCTCCCCCGCGCTGTGCGCCGAGAAGCGCGCCGCGACCGAGGAGCGGACCGCGTCGCGGGGCGTGAAGGCCTGGATCCGGGTCCGCGGCCCGATCCGCCCGTTCTTCGCCTACTCCTCGGCCGAGCACCCGCTGTCGGTGGTGCGCACCGAGTTCAACGGCGAGGAGGACGCGGTGCTGGTGGCCTTCGGCGCCGACTCGGAGCGCATCTCCCCGAACGACGTCGAGGCCGTGCGCGCCGCGCTGCGCGCGTGGCGCGACGACCTCGACGTGCTCGAAGTCTCCGGGCACGACTGGATGGCCGACCCGCATTCCAGGGAGACCTGGCTGATGCAGCGGCCGAACCAGCTCACCCAGTACTTCGAAGCCCAGCGGCGCCCCGAGGGCGTCCTTCACTTCGCGGGCGGCGACGTCGCCTCGCTGTGGGCGGGCTTCATCGACGGGGCCGTCGAGAGCGGCCTTCGCGTGGCACGTGAGATCAGCGACGACCTGCGCTGACGCACCCCTGACCAGAACCGGACGAGGAGGCACCACCATGACAACGTCGACTTCGATCATCGAGCCGCGCCAGTTCCGCGACGTGATGGGACATCTGCCCACCGGCGTCGTCGTCGTGGCCGGGCGCGACCACGAACGCGGGACGCCCGCCGGGCTCGTGGTCGGCACCTTCCAGTCCCTCTCGCTGGACCCGCCGCTGGTGTGCTTCAGCGTCGCCACCAGCTCCCGCAGCTGGCCGAAGATCCGCCCGAGCGGCTTCTTCAGCGCCAGCGTGCTCACCGACGGGCAGGACGCGGTGTGCCGCGCGATGTCCGGCAAGCAGGAGGACAAGTTCGCCGAGGTCGACTGGCACGAGTCGGCCGACGGCTGCCCGCAGATCATCGGCGCGCACGCCTGGATCGACTGCCGGACCGTGCAGGAGCTCGAAGGCGGCGACCACCTCATCGTGATCGGCGAGGTCCGCGGCATGGCCACCGGCAGCGGTGATCCGCTGGTGTTCCACCGCGGCAGGCTCGGCGGCTACCGCGAGCCCCTGCACGCCTGATCGCACGTCCCCGGCGCCGCGGCCTTCGGCAGCCGGATTCCCGCACCGCAGCACGCACTTCCCGGGGTGGGCCGTCGCGCGACGGCCCGCTCCGGTCCCCGGCACGCCCCGCTACCGAACTGGAGCCGATGATGTCTCGCCGCATTCGACTGTTCGCTTTCGACTTCCAAGGCCCGGCGCACCTGTCCGCGGGGCTCTGGCGGCACCCCGAGGACCAGGGCTCGCGCTACAAGGACGTCCGCTACTGGACCGAGTACGCGAAGATGCTGGAGGAGGCCCGCTTCGACGGCGTGTTCTTCGCCGACAACGCCGGGTACCACGACATCTACGAGGGCAGCGCCGCCGGCGCGCTCGCCGACGCCGCGCAGCTGCCGGCGAACGACCCGTCGCTGGTGATCTCGGCGATGGCCGCCGCCACCGAGCACCTCGGGTTCGGGCTCACCGGCTCCACCACCTACGAGCACCCGTACGCGCTGGCCCGGAAGTTCGCGACCCTCGACCACCTCACCGACGGGCGCATCGGCTGGAACCTGGTGACCTCCTACGCGGGCAGCGCCGCGCGCAACCTCGGCAACGGGCTGCTCACCCCGCACGACGAGCGCTACGACGTGGCGGCCGAGCACCTGGAGGTCTGCTACAAGCTGTGGGAGGACTCCTGGGAGGACGGCGCCGTGGTCCGCGACGCCGAGCGCGGGATGTGGGCCGACCCGTCGCGGGTGCACGACATCGACCACCGCGGCAAGTACTTCACCGTGCCCGGTTTCGCCCTGTGCGAGCCGTCCCCGCAGCGCACCCCGGTGCTGTTCCAGGCGGGCGGGTCCTCGAAGGGCCGCGCGCTGGCGGCCGCGCACGCCGAGGGCGTGTTCGTGAACTCGCTGTCCAAGACCTCGCTGCGGCGGCAGGTCGACGCGCTGCGCACCGAGGCCGCCGCGTTCGGCCGGGACCCGCGATCGCTGCGGGTGCTGCAGATGCTCAACGTCGTCGTCGCCCCCACCGACGCGCAGGCGCACGCCAAGCACGAGGAGTACCGCAAGCTGGTCAGCTACGCCGGCGCGATGGCCCGCTACAGCGGCTGGACCGCGCTGGACATGTCCCGCTTCGACCCGGACGTGCCGCTGCGCCACGTCAAGACCGACGCCGGGCAGACCATGGTCGACCTGTTCTCGAAGCTGGACCCGGACAAGGAGTGGACGCCGCGCGACATCGCCGAGTTCATCGGCATCGGCGGCAGCGGACCCACCATCGTCGGCTCCCCGCAGACCGTCGCCGACGAGCTGCAGAGCTGGATCGACGAGGCCGACATCGACGGCTTCAACCTCGGCCACGCCGTGAAGTACCGGGACATAGCGGACTTCGCCGAACTCGTCGTGCCCGAGCTGCAGCGCCGCGAGGTGATGTGGACCGAGTACGAGGGCCGCACCCTGCGCGAGAAGCTCCACGGCCCCGGCACCGTCCGCCTGCCCGCCGACCACCCGGCCCGCAAGACCGGCCGCACCCAGCTCGCCGCCGCGATCTGACCACCGGAGGAGGCTTCCCGTGCAGGACCAGGACATCCGCGACGTCGCCACGCTGCTGCGCGACGCACGCGCCAACCGGACCCCGGTGCCCGCGCCGACCACCAAGTGGCCGGAGCTGGACGCCGACGCCGCCTTCGCGGTGCAGCGGCACAACGCCGAGCTGGCCGTCGCGGGCGGCGACCGGATCGTCGGCTACAAGCTCGGCAACATCGCCAAGGCCATGCAGGCCGCGTTCGGGCTGGACCGGCCCGACTACGGGTACCTGCTGGCGAGCGGATTCGCGCCCGAGGGCGTGCCGATCGCGCGGGACCGGTTCATCGCCCCGTTCGTCGAGTTGGAACCGGCGTTCCTGCTGGCGGCACCGCTGCGCGGGCCGAACGTGACGGTCGCCGACGTGATCGGCGCCGTGGACTGCGCGATGCCGGCCATCGAGATCATCGACTCCCGGGTGCAGGACTGGGCGATCTCGCTGCCGGACACCGTGGCGGACAACGGTTCCACCGGGGCGGTGCTGCTCGGCGGGACGCCGCGGCGGCTCACCGAGCTGCGGCTGAGCGACACCAGGGGCGCGCTGCGGCTCGACGGCCGGGAGGTGGTGGCGGGCAACACCCGCAACGTGCTGGGCAACCCGCTGGCCGCGACGGCGTGGCTGTGCAACCGGCTCGCCGACTACGGCATCGGGTTCGAGGCCGGGCAGGTCGTGCTGCCGGGCAGCTGCCTGGAAGCGGTGCCGGTGGACCGGGCCGGGCACTGGTCCGGTGAGTTCACCGGCTGGGGTTCGGTCGAGTTCGAGGTCACCGAGTGACCTCCGCGCAAGTGACGGCGGGGTTCCGGGGCGCACCCGGAACCCCGCCGCGCGCGCTAGTCCTGGTCCGCGGTGGAGATCCCGGTCAGGGCGCGCCCGGTGGTCTCCGGCGCCAGCACCTGCGAGACGACGGCACCGACCACGCAGATCCCGGCCGCGACGAGCATCGTGGTGGCGGGCCCGAGGTCCTGCATCGACCACGGGAACAGGAAGGTGCCGATCGCGGCGCCGACCCGGCTGACCGCGGTGGCGAACCCGGTGCCGATGCCGCGCAGCTCGGTCGGCAGCACCTCGCCCGGGTAGACGCCGGTCAACCCGGTGCACATCGCGTTGGCGAAGGCGAACACCAGGAAGCAGGCCAGCACCAGCACCGGCGGTGCCGAGGACCACAGCGCGATGATCACCAGCACCACCGCGCAGACCCACTGCTGCGGGATGGTGAGCATCCGCCGCCCGACCCGCTCGATGAGCAGGCAGGAGACCACGACACCCGCCAGCGCGACCCCGTTGACGCCGATCGCGCCGACCAGGCCGTCCTCGCCGAGCCCGTAGCGGGCGAGCACGCTCGCGGAGAAGGTGGCGATGGCGAAGTACGGGGTCACGGTGCAGAACCAGAACACCGAGATGAACGTGGTGGAGCGCCAGTGCTCGCGGGAGAACAGCATGCCGAACCGGCCGGGCCGCTGCTGCTCCTCGGTGATGTCCGCGCGGTCGGCGCGGTCGGCGATCCAGGTGGTGGCGATCCGCTCGGCTTCCTCGGTGCGCCCCTTGCTCATCAGCCACCGCGGCGATTCGGGCACGCCGAGCCTGCCGAGGAACAGGATCACGGCGGGCACGGTGCTGGTGCCGAGCACGAGCCGCCAGTCCGCGTCGACCGCGGTGAGGGCGAAACCGACGATGAAGGCGCCGACGAACCCGATGTACCAGGCCACTTCGGCGAACGACAGGCACCGGCCGCGCAGCCGCGCCGGGGCGAACTCCGTCATCAGCGGCCAGCTGATCGAGTACTCGGCGCCGATCGCCACGCCCATCAGCAGCCGCACGAGGAACAGCTGCCAGCTGGAATCGACGAAGAACTGCAGCACCGAACCGACCACGAACAGCGCCAGGTCGAGGGTGAACATGGGTTTGCGCCCGAACCGGTCGGCGAGCCAGCCGCCGAGCGGCCCGCCCGCAAAGATGCCGATCAGCGCGGCGGCGCCGATCAGGCCTTCGCCGTAGACCGACATGTGCAGGTCGGTGGTGATGGCGCCGATCACGGTCCCGACGATGCCGAGCACGTAGCCGTCGATGAACATGCCGCCGGCGACGACGAGGGTCAGCCGGAGCAGGAACCGCTTCCGCTCCTCCGGCGTGCGGGTGGCGGCGACTGCGGTGGTGGTCACCAGTGCGTTTCCTTCCTGGTGGAGCACCCGCGAGCGCGGTCGGTGCGCGGCGGCGGGTGCGCGGAGGTGCGGCGGCGGGCCGCACGGTCGGGGGTGAACGCGCGGCACCGACCAGTCCCTAGCGCGTTCACCATGTGAACACAACGGCCGAGAATCCTTCGGGAAATCGGCGGCGGAGTCAAGGATCCACCGCACATCTCCGGATTCCGCCCAGGCCGGCGAACCGAACGAGCCGACACCGGAACCGGACACGACGTCCACCATGCGACCACGGAGGGTGCCGAGCCGAACACCGACAGCAGCGGCACCTCGTCGTGCCTCGCCCCCGTGCCCGGAACGCCGCGCCGGACCGTACCGGTCGCCGCGCACCCGGCCGCGCCCTCCCCCGGGCCCACCAGGAGGGACACCCCCACCACGCCACCGCGTCCACGAAGTGAACGCGGCTGTTAGGGTGGCCGCACGGCTCGGGCCGCGCGGCCCGGGAACGGGCCGGAGCGGGAGGCGGAAGCGGTATGGGCGACGACGACACGCCCGAACAGACCGGCATGGTCAACAAATCGGTGACCAAGGCCGTGCGCCTGCTCCGCGAGATCGCCGCCCAGCCGCGCAACGGCGCCACCGTCACCACCCTCGCGAAGGCCGCCGGGCTCAGCAGGCCCACCGCGTTCCGGCTGCTCTACAGCCTCGAGCAGGGCGGGCTGGTGGACCGGATCGACACCCACTACGTCCTCGGCTGGGAACTCGCCCGGCTCGGCCGCTCCGCCGACCCGTACGCGGGCCTGGTCGCGCACGCCCAGCCGCTGCTGGACGAACTGGCCGACTCGTTCAACGAGACCGTCACGCTGTCCATCCCGAACGCGCAGGACGGGCTCGACCTGGTCGCCGAAGCCGCCGGATCGCACGTCGTGGGCGTGCTCACCAGCAACCTCGTCGGGCAGCACTACCCGGTGCACGCCAGCTCCACCGGCAAGGTGCTGCTGGCCGACCTGCCCGCCGAGAAGCTGCGCGCGATGCTGCCCGAGAAGCTCGAAGCCTTCACCCCGGACACCATCACCGACCGCACCGCGCTGATCAAGGAACTGGAGCAGGTGCGGGAGCAGGGCTTCGCCATCATCGACAACGAGCTGGAGCACGAGCTGCTCTCGCTGTCGCGCCCCATCCGGGACAGCGCGGGAACGCTGGTGGCGATCCTCACCCTCAACGGGCCGCGCAGCCGCTTCGGCCGGGCCCGGATCCCCGAGGCGCTGCAGCACATGCAGCGGATCGCCGACCGGCTCACCGAGCTGTTCTGGCGCGACTCCCTCGCGGGCTGAGACCGGTTGCCCCCTTGTGGAGGTAGGGCGAATACCGCACCCGCGCATAGACTTGCCCGCGCTCGAGTTGTGATCGTTCTTCACTTTCACCGAACTCAGGGGGGCGCGCGTGCGGTACGGCGTGGGGATCGATCTCGGAACGTCCTTCACCTCGGCCGCGATCAGCGGCCCCGACGGCACCCGCATGGTGCCGATGTCCCCCGCGGTGATCGTGCCCTCGGTGGCGCGGCGCGGCGACGGCGGCATCCTGCTCACCGGCGAAGCGGCGGCGGACTCCGCGGGCGACCCCGCCTCGACCAGCCGGAACTTCAAGCGCCGCCTGGGTGATCCGACGCCGCTGGTGCTCGGCGGGTCGACCTACTCCCCCGCGGCGCTGATGGCGGCGCAGCTGCGGGACGTGCTGGCCACCGTCACCCGGATCTCCGGCGAGCCGCCGCACTCGGTGGTGCTGACCTACCCGGCGATCTGGGGGCCGTACCGGCGCGAGCACTTCACCGAGGTGCCCCGGCTGGCGCGCGTCCCGGACTTCCGGCTGATCACCGAGCCGGAGGCCGCGGCGACGCACTACTCCAGCGAACGGCGGCTCGGCGACGGCGAGATCATCGCCGTCTACGACCTCGGCGGCGGCACCTTCGACTCCACCGTGCTGCGGATGCGCGGCGGGGAGGTGGAGATCCTCGGCACCCCGGAGGGGATCGAGCACCTCGGCGGCATCGACTTCGACGAGGCGCTGTTCGCGCACGTGGACCAGCGGCTGGACGGGGCGGTGGGCGCGCTCGACCCGGCCGACCCGGAATCCGCGGCGGCGATCGCGGCCGTCCAGGCGGCGTGCGTGCGCGCCAAGGAGGAGCTCTCCACCGAACCCGACGTGCGGCTGAGCCTCCCGCTGCCCGCCGGGACCCGGGAGATCACCATCACCCGCCTGGAGTTCAACGAGATGATCAGGCCGTCGGTGCGGCTGACCATCGAGGCGCTGCACCGCACCACCGCCTCCGCCGGGCTGCGCACCGAGGACCTCTCGGCGGTGCTGCTCGCGGGCGGCTCGTCGCGGGTCCCGCTGATCTCGCAGCTCGTGGCGCAGGAGTTCGGGAAGCCGCTGCGGGTGACGCTGCACCCGAAGTACACCGTCGCGCTCGGCGCGGCGCTCGTGTCCGCCCGGCCGGCCCCGCGGCCCGAGCCCGTCCCCGCACCCGCCGCGACGCCGGGCCTGGCGGACGCTCCGACGACGCGCACGCCGCTCCCGCCTCCCCCGCCCCGCGCGGCGCCCGAGGAACCGACGGTCCGGGTCGCGGCCCCTCCCGGGCCGCCGTCCCGCCGGAAGTGGTGGTGGCCCGCGATCGCGGCGGCCGCGGTGGTCGTCGTCGGTCTCGTCGCCGTCCTCGCCGTCGCCACGCGATCCACCGCTCCCGGCGGACCGCTGCCGCTGTATGAGGGCGGCGCGGTCGCCGAGTCCTTCGCCGGGTACCTCGGGTCCGACAGCAACTGGAGCGGCACCGCCATCCCGCCGGAGGGGGTCGCGCACCCCGGCGAGATCGCGGCCACGCCCGACGGGGACGGGATGCGGGTGGTGTGGAGCGGGGACTCCACCGCGCAGGTCTACCTGCAGACCACGAACCCGGAGGGCTCGCTCGACCTGACGCCCTACGTCGACGGCGGTGGCGCGCTGGTCTTCGACGCGCGGCTCAACGCGGAACCGGGCGAGGGCACCGCGGAGATCGCCGAGCACTGCCACTACCCGTGCGCCGGCGCGCTGCCCGCCGCGAAGCTGTTCGGGGAGCTGCCGGTGGGGCGGACGACGACGGTGAAGATCCCGCTGACCTGCTTCACCGCGGCGGGCCTGGATCCGGAGCGGGTGAACACGCCGTTCCTGGTCTCCGCCCAACGACGCCTGGACGTCACCTTCTCCGACGTGCGCCTGGAACCCGACACGGCGGAGGACCCGGACACCAGACCCTGCACGTCGATCCGCTGACACCCAGGTGAACGCCCCACCCACCCAACCTCCCCAGGCAAGTGGCCCACTCACCCCACCAGGCTCACCAGGTGAGTGGCCCCTTCGACCAACCACGCTGGGCAAGCGGGCCACTCACCTCGGGTGGTCGCGGAACACGAGCCGGGTGACCCCGCGTAGCCGCTAGGTGAGTGGGCCATTCGACCAACCACGCTGGGCAAGCGGGTCACTCACCTCCGCAGGTTGCGCGCGGAGTGGGCGTTGGGTCGGGTCGGCTGGTGGGTGTTCGGGGTCAGGGCGCGGTGCGGAGGCCCGCGACGAGGACGTCGACGAGGCGGCGCGCGTCGTAGCGCGGGTCGTCTTCCGCGCCGATGCAGAGGTTCCCGACGCCGCGCATCAGCTCGATGGCCTCCAGGTCGGCGCGGATCTCCCCCGAGCGCGCGGCGGCGGCGAGCAATTCCGCGCACACCGGCAGCAGCCGGTCCAGGAAGTAGGCGTGCAGCGCCTCGAACCCGTCCTCGTCGGAGCGCAGCACCTTCGCCAGCCCGTGCTTGGTGACCAGGAAGTCGACGAACAGGTTGATCCACCGCCGCAACGCGGCGTACGGGGTCGCGCAGCCCTCCAGCAGCACCGGCCCGGCTTCGGCGCAGGCTTCGATCTGGTGCCGGTAGACGGCGATGATGAGATCGGACCGCGTCGGGAAGTGCCGGTAGATCGTGCCGGTTCCGACCCCGGCCTGCGCGGCGATGTCGCGCACCGGGGCTTCCACGCCGGAGCGGACGAACACCGCGGCGGCGGCGTCCAGCAGCGTCCTCTCGTTGCGCTGGGCGTCCGCCCGCTTGGGCCGCGCCGCGCCGTCGTCTCCGCCCACCGTGCTCCCCTCCCGATGCGGACTTGCCATGCGGAACGCTGTTCCGTATAGTTTCCGGAGTGCGGTTCCGGTTGTTCCATGATGCCAGAGCGGGGCGGCCACCGGAACGCCTCGCCCGACCGCGGCGCCGGCGCGAGCGGGAGCGCTCCACCGGCGCGGCTCCCCGCCCCGAGCGGACCCGGTGCGATCGAGCGACCACCGTGCGACGAACCTGAGGAGAACGGCACTTCCGCGACTCCTCGCCGGGGAAGCCGCGGCACGGCGACCGCGGATGCCGCCACCGCCGACCGGCCGACCCGCGCCGCACCCGTCCTGCCCACCACGATCCCACATCTGCACCAATTAAACGGAACTTTGTTCCGATTGCACTCGACAACACTGGAGGATCCCTCGTGACGCACTCCACCCGCCCCAGCTTCGGGATCGCGACCGCCCCGCAGAACCTGCACCACCGCGACCTCCTGGAGGTCTGGCGCGAGGCCGACGCGATCCCCGAGATCGAGCACGCCTGGCTGTTCGACCACCTGATGCCCATCGGCGGTGACCTGGACGGCCCCGTCTACGAGGGCTGGACGATGCTCGCCGCGCTCGCCGCCGCCACCCGCCGGTTGCGCGTCGGCGTGCTGGTGACCAGCAACCGGTTCCGGCCGCCGGCGGTGCTCGCGAAGATCGCCACCACGGTGGACGTCATCTCGGACGGACGGCTCGACTTCGGCATCGGCGTCGGCTCCCGGCCGGACCACCCGCTGGCCCACCGCGAGTACGCCGCGCACGGGATGCCGTTCCACGACACCGCCCGCGCGGTCGGCGCGCTCGACGAGGCGTGCACGGTGATCCGGCGGCTGTGGACCGAGGACGAGCCGTTCGACTTCGACGGCGAGCACGTGCAGCTCACCGGCGCGTTCGGCAACCCGAAGCCGGTGCAGCGCCCGCACCCGCCGATCCTCATCGGCGGGCGGGCCGCAGCGACGCTGCGGATCGTCGCCGCCCACGCGGACGTGTGGAACATCCCCGGCGGCGACATCGAGGACGCGAAGTCCCGCAGCGCCATGCTGGACCGCCGCTGCGCCGAGATCGGCCGCGACCCGGCGGAGATCACCCGCTCGATCCACCTGGCGGTGGACTACGAGCGGCCCGCCGAGACCCGTGAAGCGATCGGCGCGGCGGTCGAGGCCGGGTTCACCCACGTCGTGCTGGGCCTGCCCGCGCCGTTCCCGCCCGAGGTCGCCCGCTGGGTCGCCGACGAGCTCATCCGCTGACCGGCAGCTCCGGCAGGAACCGGACGTGCGGGTGGCCGTCCACTTCGGACACCTCGCAGCGGACGCCGTAGACCTCGGCGATGGTCCGCTCGGTCAGCACCTCCCGCGGGGTGCCCGCAGCCACCACCCGGCCGCCGGAGAGCACCGCCAGCTCGTCGCAGAACATCCCCGCCAGGTTCAGGTCGTGCAGCGCGATCACGCTGGTCACCGGCAGCCGCCGCACCAGCGCCAGCAGGTCCAGCTGGTGGGCGATGTCCAGGTGGTTCGTCGGCTCGTCCAGCACCAGCTCCACCGGTTCCTGCGCCAGCGCCCGCGCGATCTGCGCGCGCTGGCGCTCCCCGCCGGAGAGCCCGTGCCAGCGCCGGTGCGCCAGCCCGTCCAGGCCGGTCTGCGCCAGGGCGCGGCGGATGATCTCCTCGTCCGCCGCGCTCCGCCCGCCCCAGCCGCTGCGGTGCGGGGTGCGGCCGAGGGCGACGACCTCGGCGACGGTGAGGTCCACGTCCGTGCCGACCTGCTGCTCGACCACCGCCACCCGCCGGGCCAGCTCGCGGCGCGGCCAGCGGTCGGTGGTCCGGTCACCGACCGCCACCGTCCCGCTCGCCGGGCGGCGCAGGCCCGCGAGCAGCCGCAGCAGCGAGGACTTCCCGGACCCGTTCGGCCCGAGCAGACCCACGGTCCGGCCGGGTTCCACGCGCAGCCGCACCCCGTCGAGGATCAGCGCTCCCCCGGCCGACCAGGACACGTCGTTCGCGGTCAGGCTCACGAGACCCTCCCCCGCTTGGCCAGCAGCACGGCGAACGCGGGCACCCCGACGAGCGCGGTGACCACGCCGACCGGCACCTCCTGCGGCGCGGCGATCGTGGTGGCCAGCACGTCCACCCACACCAGCAGCACCGCGCCCAGCACCGCCGTCACCGGCAGCAGCGCGCGGTGCCGCGGCCCCACCAGCAGCCGCGCCGCCTGCGGCAGCACCAGGCCGACGAACCCGATCGCGCCCGCGGCGGCCACGAGCGTCGCCGCCAGCAGCGCCGTCGCCACCAGCAGCACGATCCGCAACCGCTGCACGTGCACCCCGAGGGAGGCCGCCGCGTCCTGGCCGAACGCGAACGCGTCCAGCGCCCCGGCCCGGGCCAGGCACAGCACCAGGCACGCCGCGCACACGATCCCGGCCAGCACCACGTCGTTCCACCGCGCCCCCGACAGCGACCCCAGCAGCCAGAACAGCACCCCGCGGGTCTGCTCCGCGTCCGCCGACGTGATCACGATGTAGGAGGTCAGCGCGGAGAACAGCTGGGTGCCCGCGACTCCGGCCAGCACGGTGTGCCCGGCGGCGCCACCCGCGACCGACGCCAGCAGCAGCACCAGCGCGAACGCCACCAGCGCTCCCGCGAACGCCCCCGCGGTCAACCCGATCGCCCCGGCCCCGAGCCCCAGCACCACCACCGACACCGCGCCCGTGGAGGCCCCGGCCGACACCCCGAGCAGGAACGGGTCGGCGAGCGGATTCCGCAGCAGCGACTGCAGGACCGCCCCGCACACCCCCAGCCCGGCACCGCAGATCGCCGCCAGCAGCGCCCGCGGCAACCGCAGCTGCAGCACGATGCCCTGCCCGATGCGGGACACCTCGGTGTCCACCAGCCCGAGCCGGTGCCCCACCACGCTGCCCACGTCGGCGACCGACAGGTCCGCGGGCCCGAGGGTGACCGCGGCGGCGATCGACAGCAGCAGCGCCGGGATCCCGGCCAGCACGATGGCGGAGGCGGGCAGCCGCCCCGCCGTCACCGCTGCCGGTCCAGCTCGACGAGCCGGTCCGCGAGCCGCTCGATGCCCTGCACGGTGCGGAGGCTGATGTTCAGCTCGGTGCCGGTCATGCTCAGCAGGTGGTCGTCGCGGACCGCGGCGAGCCGGGACACCGCCGGGTCCTCGTGCAGGAACCGCTCCTTCGCCGCGAGCCCGTCGCCTTCGCCGTCGCGGGTGAGGTCGCCGAGCACCAGCAGGTCCGGGTCGCGGGCCAGCACGTCCTCCCAGGACACCTGCGGCCACATCGAGGTGACGTCGTCGTAGGCGTTGCGCACGCCCAGCTCCCTGGCCATGATCGCCGGAGACCCGGTGGAGCCCGCCACGTACGGGGATTCGGTGCGGGCGAACCAGAACAGCACCGAGGTCTCGCCGCGCGAGTCCAGCCCGGCGACCTTCTGCCGCGCCGCCTCCACCCGGCCGCGCAGCTGCTCGTTGAGCGCCCGGCCCCGCTCGGGGACGCCGAACAGGTCGGCGATGTCCTGCACCTCCTGGTGGATGTCGGCCAGCTGCACCGGTTCCGGCAGCGGCGCCTCCTCCGGCAGGCAGTTGCTCGGCGACAGGTAGGTGGGCACGCCGAGCTCGGTGAACCGCTCGCGGTCGGCGACGCGCTCGTCGGTGAACATGGCCTGGTAGGCGCCGAGCACGATGTCCGGTTCGGTGTCCAGCACGGACTCGAACGACGGGGTGTTCTCGGCGAGCTTCGGCACCCGCGCGTTCGCCGCGGCCAGCGGCGGGTCGACCGGCTCCGTCCAGGTCGCGGTGCCCACCATCCGGTCGGCCAGTCCCAGCGAGAGCATGATCTCGGTGGTCGACTGGTTCAACGACACCGCCCGGCGCGGCGGTTCCGCGACGGTGACCTCGGTGCCGCAGTTGTGCAGCGTCGTCGCCCCGGCCACGGGTGCGGTGTCGTCGGCGGGGGCGGCGCAGGAGACCAGCACGGTCGCGGTCAACGCCACCAGTCCGGCCCGGAACGCGCGGGGGCGCGAGAACGGCATGTCACGTGGTTCCTCACCCCGGACCCATGCGCGGGGCCCGGCAGGCTGCGACCCGGCACCGAGTGCGGTCCGGGGAGCCAGCCAGGTCTTCGGGCTCGGGTTCGCCGGGCGAGGTCCCTTCCCGGACCCGGTGGTCCAGTGGTCGCGGCCGTGCGGCCGTTCCTCGCCCATCGCCCCTACCGCTGCGCGTCAGCTCCGGATTCCGACCGGATTCCCTGCCCTCGCGGGCGCGACTGGCTCCCGAGCACCCTAACCGGACATACCACTACCCCATCAAGGTGATGTTCCTCGCTGGAAGCACCGCCACTCGTTCTGCTTTCGGGGATGGGTGGCGGAACCTCAGCGCCCGGCGTGCGGCGGATGTTCTCCGTCGACGGGGGTATGTGCAGCTGTTCGCATTCGGTGACCGGCCGGACGGGCGGGCCCTGCGGAGCCTGCCTCGGGTGATCCGTCAAGCTGGAGCCGGGGCCGCACCACCCGCTCGGCGGCTGCCCGCGCGCCGGTGGTGCGGTACTGACGAGCAGGGATTCCTGGGGAGGAAGCATGGGGCTCGACGACGGGCCGGGTGCGGTGCGGGCGGGTCGCGCGGCGCGCGCCGTGCTGGCGGGCGCGCGGTCGTTCCGCGCCGCCGCGCACGGGCTGCTCGCCGAACCGGACCGGCTGCGCGAGCAGGCCCGGCAGCAGTACGACGCGTTCCGGCAGCGGGAGGCGTGGGAGCGGCTGCGCGGGATGCCGGTCGGCAGGCTCCGCGACGCCGCGCGGACCAGGTTGCGGCTCGGCGAGCTGGAGCGCGCCGGGTACCGCACCGCCGCCGACGTGGCCGCCGCGACCCCGGAACTGCTGCAGGCCGTGCCCGGCGTCGGCCCGGCCACCGCGCAGGAGGCCGCGGCCGCCGCCGCGCGGCTCGCGCGGGCGAGCGCGCAGGACGTGGTGCTGCGCATCGACCCGGACCGGCGCGACCCCGAGCACGCCGCGCTGCTGGCGACCGTGCGGGCCTGGGAACTCGCCGGCGAGCGGATCTCGGCGCAGCAGCAGGAGATCCGGCGCGGCCTCGACGCGCTGGACGAGCTGGAACCGGTGGCGCAGCGAGCGGGCAGCAGGCTGCGGATGTGGTTCACCGGGGCCGCCCGCCGCACCACCGCGCTCGACGCGCTGGCGCGGGTGGACGAGCTGCTCGCCGAACCCGGCATCCGGCGGATCGCCGCAGCGCAGCCGACTCCCGACGTCGAACGGCCCGATGAGCTGTGGCAGGACTACGAACGCCGCGCCGCCACCTACAACACGCTGCTCGCCGAGCTCACCGGCCACGCCGGGACCGCCGCCGGAGCCACCACCGGGCAGCTGCCGCCGGAGCAGGAGCGGCAGGTCACCGCGACCGGGCTCGACACCGGCCTGATGCGGGTCGCGCTGCGCGGCTACCAGGCGTTCGGCGCGAAGTTCGCGCTGGCGCGGCGGAAGTCGATCCTCGGCGACGAGATGGGCCTGGGCAAGACGGTGGAGGCGCTGGCCGCGATGGCGCACCTCACCGCGCGCGGCGGCACCCACTTCCTGGTGGTGTGCCCGGCCGGAGTGCTGATCAACTGGGTGCACGAGACGTCCCGGCGCAGCGCCCTCGTCCCGCACCCGCTGCACGGCCCGCACCGGGACGCCGCCACCCGCGAGTGGCTGCGCGACGGCGGGATCGCCGTCACCTCCTTCGACACCCTGCAACGGCTGCGCGGGGTGGCGGACGCGCCGCTGTCGATGGTCGTGGTGGACGAGGCGCACTACGTGAAGAACCCGCAGGCGCAGCGCTCCCGCGCGGTGGTGTCCCTGGTGGGCCGGGCGGACCGCGCGCTGCTGCTCACCGGCACCCCGATGGAGAACCGCGTCGACGAGTTCCGCACCCTCGTCGGCTACCTGCAACCGGAGGTGGCCGCGCGGCTCGACGCGCGGGACGCGCTGGCGCCGGGCCGGTTCCGGCGGGCGGTGGCACCGGTGTACCTGCGGCGCAACCAGGAGGACGTGCTCACCGAACTGCCCGAGCTCATCGAGCTGGAGGACTGGGTCGAGCTCACCGGCGCCGACGACACCGCCTACCGGAACGCGGTGGCGTCGGGGAACTTGATGGCGATGCGGCGCACCGCCTACGAGCAGGCCGGTTCGGCGAAGCTGGCGCGGCTGCGGGAGATCGTCGAGGAAGCCGCGCAGCAGCGGTGGAAGGTCGTCGTGTTCACCTTCTTCCGGCCGGTGCTCGCCGCCGTCCGCGAGGCCGTCGGGCCCGCCGCGATGCCGAAGGACCTGGACGGCGACCTCACCGACAAGCAAGGGCTCGTCGACGAGTTCTCCGAACGGGACGGGCACGCCGTGCTGCTCGCGCAGATCGACGCGGGCGGCACCGGGCTCAACATCCAGGCCGCGAACGTGGTGGTGCTCGCCGAACCGCAGCTGAAACCCAGCGCGGAGGAGCAGGCCATCGCCCGCTGCCACCGGATGGGCCAGACCCGCAAGGTCCACGTGCACCGCATCCTCGCCAAGGACACCGTGGACCAGCGGCTCCGCGAACTCCTCGAGGGCAAGTCGCGCCTGTTCGACGCCTACGCCCGGGAGAGCGCCGCGAAGCTCACCGACCCCGAGGCGCTCAACACCCGGCCTCTGGACGAACGCCGCCTGCACGACGCCACCGTCCCCGTCGAACGCCGCATCGTCGAGGTGGAACGCGACCGCCTCGGCCTCGGCTGATCCTCACCAGGTGACGGGGAGGGCGTGCAGGCCGAAGATGGCCGCGTCGTTCTTCAGGGGGAGGTCGTCGAGGGAGGCGTCGGGGCGCAGGCCGGGGATCTTGCGGAACAGGGTGTTGTAGACGATCTCCAGCTCCATCCGGGCCAGGTTCTGGCCGAGGCACTGGTGCGGGCCGTAGCCGAACGCGACGTGCTGGCGGGCGCCGCGCTCCACGTCGATCTCCTCGGGGCGCTCGAACGCGGCCGGGTCGCGGTTGGCGGAGCCGCCGAGCGCGAACACGCCCTCCCCCGCCTTGATGGGCTGGCCGCCGATCTCCAGGTCGTCCTTGGCGATCCGCACCGTGATCAGGTCGGTGATGCTGAAGTAGCGCAGCAGCTCGTCCACGACGTCGAGGGTGCGTCCCGGTTCGGCGATGACCCGGTCCCGCAGCCGCGGGTTCTGCATCAGCGCCAGCGAGCCCAGCGAGATCATGTTGCCGGTGGTGTCGTGCCCGGCGGTCAGCAGCAGGAACGCGAGGTCCACGAGCTCGGCGTGGTCGTAGGAGCGCTCCTCGGCCGGTTTCGCGGCCTGTCGGCTGAGCAGGTCGTCGCCGGGCTCCGCCTCCTTCGCCGTCACCAGTTCGTCCAAGTAGGACTGGAGGTCGAAGAAGGCGCGCTGCCGGGCCAGCGGCGGCTCGGTGGTGTTGAGCATCGTCGAGGTGCGGTCCTCGAAGAACTCGTGGTCGGCGTAGGACACGCCGAGCAGTTCGCAGATCACCAACGACGGCACCGGGAACGACAGCGCGCGCACCAGGTCGGCGGGCTTCGGCCCGGCCAGCATAGCGTCCACCGCCTCGTCGACGATCTGCTGGACGCGGGGGCGCAGCGCCTCGGTCTTGCGCACGGTGAACTCGCCGACGACGGCGCGGCGGGCGCGGGTGTGCACCGGCGGATCCATCCCGGCCAGCGACAGGGTGGAGTCGTTGTCGCTCTTGGCGAGCTCCACCATGTGCGGGAAGTCCGGGTCGCCGCGGTCGGAGCTCAGCCGCGGGTCGATGAGCGCCTTGCGCACGTCCTCGTAGCGGGTGACGATCCACGCGTGCCTGCCGGTGGGCAGCAGCACCCGCTGCACCGGCGAGTTCTCCCGCAGCTCCGGGTACTCGTCCGGTAGCCGGTACGGGCACCTCCGCGGCGGCGGGAACGCCAAGGCGGTGTCGTCGTGTTCGACCATCTCGGTCACAGCAGACCATCCCTTATCAACGATCGGCGGGGAGGTGAACGGCCCACCGGCCCGCGTTCCCGGGACGGATGGGCCATTCACCTGGGGGGACCCGCGGAGATCAGGCGGGCTTCTCGGCGGTCAGCAGGACCGAGCCGAACTCGTCCACGTCCACCATGTCGGCGGGGCTGAACTTCGTGTCCGCCTCCTCCTGGAAAACCGGGTCGAGCTGGTCGTTGGCGGCGCTCATCTGCTGGAAGGTGGGGCGCACGCTCTGCTCGGTGATGTCGAGCAGTTCGGCGAACCGCAGCCCGGCGCGGCGCAGCATCGGCAGGTAGTCGTCCCCGTCGGCGAGGGTCATGATGAAGTCGCGCAGGCAGCGGTCCACGTGCTCCTGCTTGTCCGCGGGAATGGGGCCGCGGGCGAAGAAGTCGGTGAGGGTGAGCCGGCCGCCGGGCTTGAGCACGCGCTGGATCTCGCTCAGCACCTGCTCGCGGTCGGGCATGTGGAAGATCGACTCGATGGCGATGGCCGCGTCGAAGGACGCGTCGGGGAACGGCAGGTTCATCGCGTCGGCGTGCTGGAACTCGACCTGGCCGGCGAGCCCGGCGTCCTGCGCGAGCTCGGTGGCGCGGCTGATCTGGTCCCGGCTGATGGACACGCCGGTGACGTGGGCGCCGGTGCGGGCGGCGATGCGGCTCGCGGGCTGGCCGAGTCCGCAGCCGACGTCGAGCACGCGGTGCCCGGCCCGCAACCGCAACCGCTCGGTCATCATGTCGGTGAGCCGGTCGGCGGCCTCCACCAGCGGCACCTCGGTGTCGTCGAGGTCCCAGAATCCTAGGTGCAGGCTGCCGCCGGTGCCTTCGGTGTCGAGCGCGGTGAGGCGGTCGTAGAGCAGACCGACCTCTTCGGGGACGGACAGGGTGGCGTTCTGGGCGGACATGGTGGCCTTCCTTCTGTTCTCACTGGACCGGAGCGGTTCGGTGGCGTCCGCGCGATCGGCGGCGACCTGGCGCCCGGAGGTCGTTGCTGTGCCGGGGAAGCTGCGTCGGGGATTCCGTGCTGTCGTGGGGAGACCGGGCCGCGTCGGAGGTTGTCGGAGAAACGGCGCCGCAGCGGAGTTCCGCCGCCGCACGGGGAAACCGCCCTGCCCCGGACGATCGGGGCACACCGGAGATCGGCCGCGTCAATCGAAAACCCTTGCTGCGCCGAGGAATCGCGGCGTGATCGACGAACCGCCCCCCTCCCGGAAACTACACCGGCCGCGGGCCGACGTGGGACGCTTTCGCGGATTCTGCCGGAACCACTGGGGAATTCACTGGTCTTGATCTCCTGATCGGATCAGCCGACGCGCACGAGGGTCTTGCCGGTGTTCTTCCCGCCGAGCATGTCCAGGAAGGCCTGCGGGGTGTTCTCGACGCCCTGCACCACGGTCTCCCGGCACCGCACGTCGCCGCGGGCTAGCCAGCCGCCCATCTCCGCGAGGAACCGGTCCTTGACGTGCTCGTAGTGGCCCACCAGGAATCCGCGCAGCGTGATGCCCTTGCCGATGGCCTGCACCAGGTTCCGCGGCCCCACCACCTCCCCGCGCTCGTTGTACTGGGAAATGGCGCCGCACAGCGCGAATCGGGCGCCGGGCCTCGCCAGCAGCAGGGCGGCGTCCAGGTGGTCGCCGCCGACGTTGTCGAAGTAGACGTCGAACCCGTCCGGGGAGGCCTTGACCAGTTGCTGCCAGATCGGCCCGTCCCGGTAGTCGAAGGCGCGGTCGAACCCGAGTTCCTCGGTCAGGTAGCGCACCTTCGCCGGGCCGCCCGCCGAGCCGATGACCTTGGCGGCGCCGCGCAGCTTCGCGATCTGACCGACGATCGAGCCGACGGTGCCCGCCGCGCCGGAGACGAACACCGTGTCGCCGGGCCGGAACTCGGCGGCTTCGAGCAGTCCGGCGTAGGCGGCGTGGCCGGGCATGCCGAGCGCGCCCAGGTACGCCTCGGGCGGGGTGGCGGTGGTGTCCACCCGGGTCGCGCCGGCGGCGCCGACCACGGCGTACTCGCGCCAGCCGAGCCCGTGCAGCACCACGTCACCGGCCGCGAGCTGCGGGGACCGCGACACGAGGACTTCGCCGACCGCACCACCTTCGAGGGGTTTGCCGATCTGGAACGGCGGCACGTAGGTGCGCACGTTGTTCATCCGCCCCCGCATGTACGGGTCGACGCTGAGCACCAGGTTGCGCACCAGCACCTGGCCGGGCCCGACGTCGGGCAGGTCGGCCCGGGCGACGGTGAAGTTCTCGGGGACCGGCATCCCGTCCGGCCGGGAGGCCAGCCGGATCTCGGTTCCCGCGGTCGGCGCGGTCATCAGGACCTCCTCGTATCAGCCGACGGGTTCGGGCCGGGGGCCCAGGGTGGCCTGCCAGTGCTCGACGGCCGCGCCGATGGTCTCGACGGCACCGTCCAGCAGCAGGCGGCCGATCTCGTCCACGTGCCGGTGCTGCCACGGGTGCAGCTCGGTGCCCCGCACCCAGTCGTTGAAGGCGCCGAGCGCGGGACCGGTGTGCACCTGGCGGTTGACCTTGTCGTGCTCGTCGCCGCTCATCGCGAGCGTGGTGCTGTAGTGGAAGTACCAGCGGAACAGCCGCGCCAGCTTCAGCTTCGGCTGCTGCTCGGCCTGCGCGATCTGCGCTTCGCGGCCGCGGGAGCGCAGGTGGGCGCACACCTCGTCCCACACCTCCTCGGCGCTGCGGCGGAAGTAGGTGCGTTCGACGAGTTTCCTGGTGCGCAGCGGGATCTGCTCCCAGCCGTCGTAGTGCGCGTGCAGCGCGAACAGCTTGTTCGCCCGCGTCGGGAAGAACACGCCCTTGCGCAGCACCTGCACCTGGGCGCCCATCTCGAACATGTCGCCCGCCGGGGCGTAGCCGGTGTCGTCGACGCCGATGTCCTGCAGCACGTCCTTCACGGGTGCGCTCATCGCCGATTCGGCGGTGCACTGGTTGATCGAGCCGGTGAGCACGTAGTCGGCGCCGAGCAGGAACGCGGCGGCCACCGCCGACGGCGTGCCGATACCACCGGCGAGGCCGAGGCAGATCGGTTCGGCGTAGCCGTGCTCGCGCACCGCGCGCTGCCGCAGCCCCAGCATCGCGGGCATCAGCACCGCCGCGATGCCGCCGTCGGTGTGCCCGCCGGAGTCGGCCTCGACGGTGAGGTCGTGGCTCATCGGCACCTGGGCCGCCAGCCGCACCTGTTCGTCGGTGAGCGAGCCCTCCGCGCGCAGGCCGTCCAAGATGGACCGCGGTGGTGGCGCCAGGAACTCGGCGGCGATCTCGGGACGGGACACCTTCGCGAGGATCCGGTGCTCGCACAACGGCTTCCCGTCCGGACCGGCGCGCAGCCCGCTGGCGCGGAACCGCACCAGCGCCGGGGTGATCCGGACGAACGCGGAGGCCTCGACGGTGCGCACGCCGAGCCGCAGCAGCAGCTCCACCTGCTCGCGCTCGGCCGCGGGATCGTCGTGGTCGGCCAGCAGGTTCACCCCGTAGGCCCGGCCGTGCGGCAGGCCGCGCTGGATCTCGCGGACGCCGTGCTCGACCTCGGCGGGCGGGAGCCCACCGGTGCCGAGCACGCCGAGCATGCCCGCACGGCCGAAGCGCACCACCATCTCCGGGGAGGCGACCCCGCGGTAGAGCCCGCCACCGGCGTAGGCGTAGCGCAGGCCGTGGCGGCGGCGGAACACCTCGCTGCCGAGGTGGGTGGCGCGCTCGTCGGCGGCGGGAGGCTCGGTCGGCACCACCGGCGGTGCGGAACTCCCGTCGACCGGCGCGGTTCGCTCCGGAGCGCGGGGCCGCGCCGGTTCCGGGCTCGGGGCCGGTTCCGGGTGCGGCACGGCCTCGGCCACGGGTTCCGGACGGGATGCCGGTTCTGGTCGCAGCGCCGGTTCGGCCACCGATCCCGGACGCGGTCCCGGTTCCGCCACCGGCTCCGGTCGCGGCGCGGCGCGAATCTGCTCGACGAGCTTGCCGACGACGCGCCCGCCGAGCTCCACGAACTCGGTGACACCCGCGTCCAGCAGGTGCCGCACGCCTTCCGTCCACCGCACCGGGCTGACCACCTGCTCGGCCAGCAGCCGCGCGGTCTCCCCCGGCGGGTACGGCAGCGCGGTGGCGTTCGCGATCACCGGCACCAGCGGATCGCCGAGCCGGAATTCCGCCAGGTAGCGGGAGAATTCCTCCTTCGCGGCCGCCATCAGCGGGGAGTGGAACGCGCCGGAGACGTTCAGCCGGGCGCAGCGGACCTCGCGCGCCTCCAGGTACGGCACCAGGTCGCCGATCACCTCGACCGCGCCGGAGACGACCTGCTGCGCGGGCGCGTTGTCGTTGGCCACGACCAGCGAACCGAACCCGCCCTCGGCGAGCAGTTCCCGCAGCCGCGGCGGTTCCAGCCCGAGCACGGCGACCATGCCGCCACCGCGCGCCTGCGCCATCAGCTCCCCGCGGCGCCGCACCAGCCGCAGCCCGGTGGCGAAGTCGAAGGCGCCCGCCGCGTGCAACGCGCAGTACTCGCCGAGGCTGTGCCCGGCGTACCGGTCGGCCGCGCCGCCGTCCTCGCGCCACCGCCGGTGCGCCAGGGTGCCGACGACGTACAGCGCGGGCTGCGTGCAGCGGGTGTCGCCCAGCTCCTTGTCCGGGTCCTCCAGGCACAACCGCCGGATCGAGCGGCCGAGGATCTCGGAGGCCTCCTGCTCGGCGTCCGGGTAGGCGTCGAACAGCTCCGCACCCATGCCGCGCCGCTGCGCGCCCTGCCCGGGGAAGATCACCGCCCGCACGTCAGCGGCCTCCTTCCGGACCGTACAGCCGGTCGCAGAGCCGCAGCAGCTTCTCCAGCGAGGCCGGCGCGGTCATCACCTCGGAGTGCATCGAGGTGTCCACGTCGATGGTGAAGAAGTCGTCCAGCCGCTCCGGCCAGCCCAGCCAGTAGTCCGTTCCGTCCACTGTGGGCAGCGCGTCGTTGGGGAACAGCACCATGTAGTCGCGGAAGGCGCCGAAGAACTCCCGGCTGGCGTTGCGCAGGTAGTAGCAGCTCAGCCCGTCGGGCTTCGGCAGCGGGTGCAGCTCGTACCGCTCGGCCTGGGTGGCCTCCAGGTAGCGGGACAGCTGGCGCACCCGGGACCGCAGCTGCGACTCGGTCTTCTTCACTCCGCGCTCCAGCGCCTTCGCGATCAGCGAGTCCAGGAACGCCGGGCCGTCGAGCGTCGTGTCCACCTCGTCCCGGCGCAGGATCGGCATCCCGCCGCTGTGCGATTCGAAGCTGTTGTTGCCGAGGATCAGGTTCACCGCGCGGAAATCGCTGACCTTCGACACCACCTCGGGGCTGAAGTCACCGCCGACGATGATCTCGTTGGCCCGGTTGGTGGAGTCCGCGTCGAGGGTGTCGAGCATGACCAGCGTGCGCACCTCGGCGTCGCGCAGCTGCAGCTGCCGCACCACCTCGTAGGCGAACAGGCCGCCGAGGGAGAAACCGCCGATGTCGTACGGGCCTTCGGGCTGCACCGACATGATCAGGCCCGCGTAGAACTCGGCCATCGGGATCTGCCCGGTGAGGATCTCGGTGTCGTCGATCCACCCCTTCGGCTGGATCCCGTAGAAGGGGCGCCGGGCGCGGGCGGCGACCGGGGCGTACGACTCGACGCCACCGTTGCCGTGGTGCACCCAGAAGACCGGACGGCCTGCGGTGACGCCGTTCATCCGGACCAGTTCGGGGAAGTGCGCCGCCGGGACCGCTTCGGTGCGCGGGGCCGGGATCAGCGGCGGCGCGGGTTCGGCTTGCGCGGGTTCGACGACCGGGGGTTCGGCCGGCGCGGATTCGGCCTGCGCACCGGTGGCGGCGGCGATCGCGGCGGTGACGTCCTCCAGGGTGTCGCAGTCAGCGATCACGTCCAGGGTCAGGCCGGCGTCGATGTGCGTCTGCGCCTGGGTGAGGAACTGCATCATGAAGATCGAGTCGAAGCCGTAGTCCCGCAGCGGGGCGTCCGGCGGCAGTTCGGCGAAATCGATCTCCAGCAGCGAGGACATCAGGTCGGCGACGACGGGCGCCAGGTCGGCGGCCGTCGCTCCGGCACCGGTGTCCGGTTCGGGAGCCGTGCCGGGCCCGGAGCCCGCGTCGGGTGCCGGTTCGACGGCCCGCGCGGCGGAGGCGTCCTCGGCGGGAACGGCGGTGGAGGCGGGCGCGAACCGCTCCCGCAGCCGCCCGAGGTCCCCGTCCAGCGCGATGACCTGCGGTACCCGCGCCGCCCACGCGCGGTGCAGCGCGTCGATGCCGACCCGGGCGCGCATCGGGCGCATGCCGACCGATTCGAGCAACGTCACCGTGGAGGCGTCGCCGCCCATGCCGCCCTTGTCCCACAGCGGCCAGTTCACCACCAGCGTCCGCCCGGACCGCTCGCCGTCGGCCACCAGCCCTTCGCGGTGCGCGGCGTAGCCGTCCATGAACGCGTTCGCGGCGGCGTAGTCGGCCTGCCCGACGTTGCCGAACGCGGCCATCGAGGAGTAGCCGATGAAGCAGTCCAGTGCGGAGTGCGCGGTGGCCTCGTCGAGGTGGCGCAGCCCGGTGACCTTCGCGGCGAACACGTCGCGCACGTCGGCGGCGGACTTGCGGGCCAGGAAACCGTCCCGCAGCACCCCGGCCGCGTGCAGCACGCCGTGCAGCGCACCGTGCTGGGCTTCGACCTCGCGGACCGCCTGGCGCACCGCGTCCCGGTCGGTGACGTCGAGGGTGCGGTAGTCGGCCTTCGCCCCGGCCGCGCGCAGCCGCGCCAGCAGGTCCTCCTGGTCGGGCCCGGCGGGGCTGCGGCCGCAGAGCACCAGCGCCGGGGACTGCACCCGCGCGGCGATCTCCTCGGCGACCAGCGCGCCCAGCCCACCGGCGCCCCCGGTGATCAGGTAGACCCCGCCGTCGCGCCACGGCAGCTCCGGCGCTGGTTCGGGGATCTCCCGCCACCGCGAGGTGCGGCGGTCGCCGTCGCGATGGCGCACGGCCTCCTGCTCGGTGTCGGCGGCGTCCCGGCGCAGCCGGTCGGCGAGGTCGGCGGTGCCGGGCCGGTCGCCGAGCTCGATCCACTGGGTGCGCAGCTTCGGGTGCTCCAGGTGCGCGGTGCGCAGCATCCCGCTGAGCCCGCCGAGCCACGGCGCCTCGGCCGGGGTGACCACCTGGACCAGCCGCGGCGCGGGCTGGCGGGCCTGGTCGCGGATCAGCTCCAGCAGCCGCTGCGCGTAACCGGTGTAGCGGTCCTCGATGCTCCCGGTGCCCTGCCAGTGCTCGCAGCCGCCGCCGAGCAGCCCGCCGAGCGCGGTGGCGTCGACGTCGGGCAGTTCGCACAGCACCACGTGGTGGTTGAGCTGATCGGGCGCGTCCGCGGGCGCGGGCGCGCTCCGCCAGGCGGGTTCGAGCAGCAGCGCGGCGTCGGCGGCGGGCTCGAGCGGCAGCGCGGCGTCGGCGGCAGGCTCGGGCGTCCGCGGCGGCGCCCCGCCCTGCTGCGGCCGGGTGCTGAAGCCGAGCACGCGCACCCGCACCGCGCCGTCCTCGTCGCACAGGTCGACGTCCAGCCGCCGCACCCCGGAGTCGCGGCGGTCATCGGCGGCGCGGCGCACCACCGCCCACCCGGAGCTCGGAGTGTGGCCGAGCAGCTGCACCTCGCGCACCGCGAACGGCAGCGCCGCCGCGCCGGGCTCCCCGCTCTGCTCCCCGAGCACCAGGCCGAGCGTCGTCTGCAGCGCCCCGTCCAGCATGCTCGGGTTCAGCGGGAACGAGCCGGTGGCCGCCGCCGGCAGCCGCAGCCGGGCCACGGCGAGGTCCTCGCCGCGGTGCAGCTCCTCGATGGGCTGGAACGCGGGGCCGTAGCCCATGCCCATCCGGTCGAACAGCGCGTAGATCTCCGCTCCGGCGTGCCGGGCGGGGCAGATCGCGCGCAGCGCTTCGACGTCGTGCACCTCGGCGTCGCCGGTCAGCGCGGGGTCGACGAGCGCGGTGCCCTGGGCGTGCACGGCGCCGGATTCGTCGGCGCGCACCTCGAACCGGTCGGTCGCCGGGTCCAGTTCGACCCGCACCGAACGCGGGTCGGTGACGGCGAGCGGCCGCAGCCAGGTCACGTCCCGCAGCCGCACCCCGCGGTCGGCGCCGAGCGCGTCGCGGGCGAACTCCAGGTAGGCGGCACCGGGGAGGGTGGGGGTGCCCCCGACGCGGTGGTCGCGCAGGTAGAAGTCCTCGGCGTGCAGCTCGCGGCGGTGCGGCCCGCCGGAGCGCCGCGGTGCCGCGGCGGGTTCCGGCGCGGCCTCCGGCAGCGCGGACGGTTCGTCGGGAACAGGCACCCCGTCGGCGATCCAGTAGCGCTGCAAGCGGAACGGGTAGGTCGGCAGCGGCAGCCGTCGCATCGACCGGCCGGTGTGCAGCCGCCGCCAGTCGAAGTCGAAACCGGTGACCCACAGCTTCAGCAGCCGTCCCAGCTTGCCCTTCGCCACCCAGCTGTCGATGGCGACGGCGATGTCGTCGTCGCCGACCAGCTCGCTCCACGGGCCGCGGCGTTCGGCGCGCGCCCGGTGCAGGCCGTGCGCCTTCTCCCCGGCGAGGTGGGTGGCGAGCCGCTTGCGCACCTCCGCCACCGAGTGCGCCAGGAACGCGATCCGCTCCGGCATCGCCACCCGGCCCACCTGCAGGGTGTAGGCGAGGTTCGGCAGGTCCTGCTCGGCGACGCGGCCGGCATCGAGGTGCTCGGCGAGGCGACGCACCCGCGCTTCCAGCGTCTCCGGGGTCGCGGCGGAGAGCACGATCGCCACCGGGCCCGCCGCGGGTGCGGGCTGCTCGGCGCGCGGCACGTGCTCCTCCAGCACGACGTGCGCGTTGACGCCGCCGAAGCCGAACGAGCTCACCCCGGCGCGGCGCGGCAGCTCCCGGCCGTCGCCGCCGCGCGGGGCCGCCCACTCCTGGTTCTCCCGCACCAGGTGGAACGGGCTGCCGTCCAGGTCGATGTACGGGTTGACCTCCTCCGCGTGCAGGCTGCGCACCAAGGTGCGGTGGCGCAGCTGCAGCAGCACCTTCAGGACGCCGGCGATCCCGGCCGCGAGCTCCAGGTGCCCGATGTTGGTCTTCACCGAGCCGAGGCCGCAGTGCGCCGCGGTGACCGGTTCCCCGGCGTAGAGCTCGGTGAACGCCTCCTTGAGCCCGTTGATCTCGATGGGGTCGCCGAGCTCGGTGCCGGTGCCGTGCGCCTCGATGTAGCCGACGGTGCGCGGATCGATGCCGGCCTTCGCGTAGGCGCGGCGGATCACCGCGGCCTGCGCCTTCGGGTTCGGCGAGGTCAGCGAATTGGCCCGGCCGCCGTGGTTCTCGGCGGTGGCGCGCACCAGGCCGTGCACGTGGTCGCCGTCGCGCTCGGCGGCGGACAGGCGCTTGAGCACCAGCATCCCGACGCCCTCACCTCGGCCGTAGCCGTCGGCGCCGGCGGAGAACGTCTTGCAGCGCCCGTCCTCGCTGAGCATCCCGGAGCGGCTGAAGCTCACGTGCCCGTCCGGCACCACGATGGTGTTGATGCCGCCGACGACGGCCATCGCGCACTCGCCGCGCTGGATGGCCGCGACACCGCGGTGGAGGGCGACGAGCGAGCTGGAGCAGGCGGTCTCCACCGGTTCGCTCGGCCCGTGCACGTCGAGGAAGTAGCTCATCCGGTTCGGCCCCACCGAGGGCACGCTGCCGGTGGGGGTGACGCCGCGCCCGCGGGCGGCGCTGCGGTCCGACAGCAGCCCGTAGCCGGTGTCGTTGGTGCCGACGAACAGGCCGAGATCGGATCCGGCGAGGTCGTCGGCGGCGTACCCGGCGTCCTCGATGGCCTGCCACACGTACAGCATCAGCAGCCGCTGCTGCGGGTCCATGTGCACCGCGTCCTTGGGGGCGATGCCGAAGAACAGCGGATCGAAGTCGGCGACGCCGTCCATGAAGCCGCCGTGCTTGACGTTGGTGCGGCCCGGTTCCTGGCGCGGATCTCCCCAGTGGGCGCGCCAGTCCCAGCGGTCGGCGGGGACCTCGCCGATGCAGTCGCGGCCGTCGCGCAGGTTCTCCCAGTACTCGTCGAGGTCGTCGGCCTGCGGGAAGCGGCCGCTGATGCCGACGATGGCGATGGGGTCGTCGGCCGGCTCCGGGACGGCCCGGGCGGGTCGAGGGGCCGGGCCGGGGCCGGTCGCTGGAGCGGATCCGGTCGGTGCGGCGGGCACGGTCGGGACGGTCGCTGGAGCGGGCCGGGCCGGTGGGGCGGCGGCCGGTGGTGGTCGCCGATCGACCTGCGGCGCCGGTGAGGTCACCGCATCCAGGTCCTGTTGCGGTGCAACGGGTTCCGGTTCCGCCGCCGTGCCGAAGACCGCCGCCAGGCTCGGTCCGTGCTCGGCGGCGACGAAGGCGCTGAACGCGCGCAGCGTCGGGTGCTCGAACAGCACGGTCGGCACCAGGTCCAGTCCCAGCGACTCGTTCACCATGTTCACCAGCTGGCTGATGATCAGGGAGTCGAGCCCGTACTCGCTGAGCTCCACGTCCACGTCGAGGTCGGTGGGGTCCACCTTCAGCAGGCCGCAGACCTTCTCCACCACGACCTCGCACACCTGCTCCGCGAGGTCACCGGAGTCCGCGGCGGCGGTGCCGCGATCTTCTCCGGTGGCACCGGGATCCTCTGCGGTGGCCGGGATCGCGGGCGCGCCGTTCTTCCAGGCGCGGAGCAAGCGGAGCGCCTCGTCTTGACCGACTCGGCCCTCGCTGATCAGCAGGTGCAGTTCGTCGAGCGATTCGATCGGGGTGCTCATGCGAGGCTCCTCTTGAACTCGTCGGCGCTCAGCGAACGCCTGCCGATGGCTTCGATCAGGTCCAGCAGGTGCGCGTCCTCGTCCTGCGGCACCTCCGCGGTGCCGGTGTCCGGGGTGCCGGCGTCCGGGGTGCCGACGTCCGAGGTCGCGGCGTCCGAGGTCGCGGCGCCGACCCGGCGGACGCTGAACCCGCGCAGGCGCACGCAGACCTCGCCGTCGTCGTCGCACACGTCGAGGTCGATGCGGCGGACCTCGCCGCCGTGGTCGTCCTCGGCGAACCGGACCACCGCCCAGCCGGTCTCCGGCGTGGGGCGCAGCACCTCCAGCTCGCGCAGCGCGTAGGGCAGCGCGGCGCCCGCCGCATCGCCCTGGTCGAGGAACAGGCCGGCGGTGGCCTGCAGCGCGCAGTCGAGCAGGCTCGGGTTGAGCACGAACGCGGCGTCGCGGGCCGCGGCGGGCAGCACCAGCCGGGCCACCGCCCGGCGCGAACCGGTGTGCAGCGACTCGACGGCGCGCAGCGCGGGGCCGTAGTCCATGCCGAACCCGTGGTAGCGCTGGTAGCAGGCGTCGGCGTCGAGCACCGGCCCGTCGCAGTCCGCGCGCAGCGCCACCAGGTCCAGCCGCTGCGCCGGGTCCTGCGGGCGGCGGCGGAGCTGTCCGCGGGCGAACGTGGTGCGCTCCCCCGCTCCGTCGGCCGCGTACACCTCGTAGTCGGCGCCGTCGTCGGCGCGGGCGGTGAGCGCGACGTGCACCTCGGTCTCGTCCCGGACGGTCAGCGGGCGCAGCCAGGACGCCAGCCGGACCGTCCAGCCCAGCTCCTCGCCGGTGGAGCGGGCCGCGGCGGCGCGGGCCAGCTCCAGGTGCGCCACCGCCGGCAGCACCGGCACCGCGGCCGCGCCGCCTGCGGCGGCGTCGGTGCCGGGCCGCCAGCCGGACACCACCGCCATCACCTCGTCGCGGACCCGGTGGTCGTCGAGGAAGAACTCGCGGCCGGTGAAGCGCGAGGTGTAGCGGTGCTCGGCGAGGTCGGAGGTGTTCGCGTGCACCAGCGGGTGCAGCCGTCGCGGGGCGCCGGCGGCGGGCCGGGTGGTGTCCATCCAGTAGCGCCGCAGCCGGAACGGGTAGGTCGGCAGCGGCGTCCGGCGCGGCCGCGGACCGGTGTGCAGCCGTGCCCAGTCGATCTCGGCGCCTTCGACCCACAGCCGGACCAGCCGGTCCAAGTCCACTTCGGACATCGTCGTGGGATCGCCGGATTCCACCGGCGCCTCGGGCGGTTCCGCACCGCGCGCGACCTGTCCGGTGTGGACGTTCGGACGGGTTTCTCCGCGCAGCCAGGCGGCGATCCCGTCGCGGAGCTCGGCGACGGTGCTCGCCAGCACCGCCAGCCGATCCCGCATCGGGGTGCGCCCGGTCTGCGAGGTGAACGCGACCGAGGGCAGTTCCGCGTCGGTGCGCCCGTCCAGCGCGGCCAGCCAGTCGGCGGCGTAGCGGCGCAGCACCTCGGGGTGGCTCGCGGAGAGCACCACCGGCAGCGGGCCGGTCGGCGGCTGCTCGGCGGCCGGGCGCGGCACGTACTCCTCCAGCACCACGTGCGCGTTCACGCCGCCGAAGCCGAACGAGCTCACCCCGGCGCGGCGCGGCAGGTCCCGGCCGTCGGCGTCGCGCGGCGCGACCCAGTCCTGCCCCTCGCGCACCAGGTAGAACGGGCTGCCGTCCAGGTCCACGTACGGGTTGGCCTCGGCGCAGCGCACGCCCTGCACGAGCCTGCGGTGCCGCAGCTGGAGCAGCACCTTGATGACCCCGGCCGCGCCCGCGGCGAGCTCCAGGTGCCCGATGTTCGTCTTCACCGAGCCGACGCCGCAGTGCGGCTCGGCGACCTCGGCGCCCGCGTCGGCGTAGAGCGTGCGGAACGCGGCCTTCAGCCCGTTGACCTCCACCGGATCGCCGAGCTTGGTGCCGGTGCCGTGCGCCTCGATGTAACCGACGGTGCGCGGGTCGATCCCGGCCTCGGTGTAGGCGGCGCGCAGCAGCGCGGCCTGCGCCTTCGGGTTCGGCGCGGTGAGCGAGTTGCCGCGGCCGCCGTGGTTCTCCGCGGTGGCCCTGATCAGCCCGTGGATGTGGTCGCCGTCGCGCTCGGCGTCGGAGAGCCGCTTAAGCACCAGGAACCCGACGCCCTCACCGCGGGCGTAGCCGTCGGCGTCCGCGCCGAACGTCTTGCACTTGCCGTCGGGGCTGAGCATCCCGGCCTTGGAGATGCTGATGTGCCCGTCGACGCTGACCATCGTGTTCACGCCGCCCGCGATGGCCAGCGCGGACTTCCCGTCCCGCAGCGCCTGCACCGCGCGGTGCATCGCGACCAGCGCGCTGGAGCAGGCGGTGTCCACCGGCTCGCTCGGCCCGTTCAGGTCCAGGAAGTAGCTCATCCGGTTCGGGCCCATCGAGGGGGCGGCACCGGTGATGTCGTAGCCCTCGATCATCGGCTGGTAGCGGGTGACCAGCGTGCTGTAGCCGGTGCTGGTGGTGCCTGCGATCAGCGCGGTGTCGGTGCCCGCCACGTCCGCGGCCGAATATCCGGCGTCCTCCAGCGCCTTCCACACGTGCAGCAGCAGCAGCCGCTGCTGCGGGTCCATCAGCTCCGCTTCCTTCGGCGAGATGTCGAAGAAGAACGGGTCGAAGTCGCCGACCCCGTCCATGAAGCCGCCTGCGAGGACGTTCGTGCTGTTCGGGTCCTTGATCGGGTCGCCGTAGTGCTCGCGCCAGTCCCAGCGGTCGGCGGGGACCTCGCCGGTGCAGTCGCGGCCGTCGCGCAGGTTCTCCCAGTACCGGTCGAGGTCGTCGGCCATCGGGAACCGGCCGCTCATGCCGATGACGGCGATCGGCTCGGGCACCGGGCGCGCGGTGGCGGCGGATTCGGCGAGCGGTGCCGGTTCCGGTTCCGGCGCTGGAGCCGGTTCCCGTGCTGGTTCCGGTTCCGGTCTTGGTGCGGGTGCCGGTTCCGGTGCGGGCGCGACCTGCTCGGCGTGCTCGGCGAGCAGATGGTCGGCCACCTCGCCGAGCGTCGGGTGCTCGAAGAACAGCGTCGGCGCCAGCGACAGGCCGTACGCGGCGTTGAGCTCGTCGGCGAAGCCGGTCAGCGTCAACGAGTCGAAGCCGAACCGGGTGAGCTCGGCGTCGGCGGTGATCCGCTTCGCCGGCACGTCCAGCAGCACCGCGACCCGCTCGATCAGCTCCCAGACCAGTGCCTTGCGCACGGTCCCCCCGGTGTCGGCGGGGGCGTCGGGCTCGCGCCGGGCCGGTGGGTTCAGCGACCCGAACTCGTGGTCTTCGAGGAGGTGATCCACGACCGCTCCCAGGGTTGGACGTTCGATGAAGGACTTGGGGGCGACGGTGCCGCCGTGCGCCGCTTCGACCCGCCCGGCGAGCGCGGTCAGCGACACCCGGTCGAAGCCGTAGTCGGCGAGTTCGACGTCCGGGTCGATCTCGTCGGCGCGCACGCCCAGCACCGCCGCGGCGTGCCCGACGAGCTCGGCGAGCAGGCTCGCGCGGTCCGGATCCCTCTCCGCCGCAACGGTTTCCGGTCCGGAGAGCAGCGTGGCCTCGATCCGCGCCCGATCCCCGCAGATCGCCAGCACGTGCGGTTCACCGCTGCCCCACGCCCGGTGCAGCGCGGTCACGCCTTGCTCGGGACGCATCGGGACCATGCCGACCTCGGCGCGCATCCGGGCGGCGGTGGCGTCGTCCACGCCCATCCCGCCGGTCGCCCACAGCGGCCAGCCGACCACGAGGGTCCGGCCGCGCCGCGCCCCCCGGGCCCGCAGCTCCTCGCGATGCCCGGCGTAGGCGTCCAGGAACGCGTTGGCGGCCGCGTAGTCGCCCTGCCCGGCGTTGCCGAACGCGGACAGCGAGGAGAACCCGCAGAACACCTCCAGATCCACCTCGGCGGTGGCGGCGTCCAGGTTGGCGAAACCGGTGGCCTTGGCGGCGAGCACCTCGCGTACCTCGGCGGGGTCCTTCCGCGCGAGGTAGCCGTCCCGCAGCACCCCGGCCAGGTGCAGCACGCCGTGCAGCGCGCCGTGCTCGGCCAGCACCCCCCGCACGCAGCGCTCGACCTGCGCGCGGTCGGCGACGTCGAGCGGGCGGTAGCTCGGGTGCGCGCCGGCGTCGGCGAGTTCGCGCAGCAGCTCCGCAGGCCCCTGCGCGGACCGCCCGGCCAGCACCAGCCGCGCGCCAGGTGCGCGGGCCGCGATCGCGCGGGCGAAGGTGGCGCCGAGCCCGCCGGCACCACCGGTGATCAGGTAGGTGCCACCGGCCCGCCACGGCGCGACCTCCGGTGCGTCGTCCAGCGCGCTCCAGCGCGGCACCTCGCGGTGCTCGCCGTCGCGGCGCACCACCACCGCGTCGGTCGCGGCTTCGGCGCGCAGCAGCGCGGCCAGGTCCGCGACGCCGAGCGGGGTGGCGACCTCGACGAGCTGGGTGCGCAGCTTCGGGTGCTCCAGGCGGGCGGTGCGCAGCAGTCCGGCGAGCGCGGCGGAGATCCGTCCGGCACCGGCGGCGGGCACCACGACCTGCAGCAGCACCGGGCCGTCGCGCAGCGCGGAGATCGCCGCGCGCAGCCGGGCCAGCACCGACTCGGCCTGCGCGGTGAAGCGTTCCGCGAGGTCGTCGGCGTGCGGGAGCGCCGCGCAGCGAACGCCGAGCTGGTCCTGCAGCGCCCGCGGGTCGACGCCCGCCCCGGCCAGCAGCACTTCGCGGCGGGCCGGTGCCCCGGTGGTGGCGGTCGCCGGTTCGGGGCGCCAGCCGACGTGCACCAGGGTCGGTTCGGGGGTCGCGGCGGGGTTCCCGCGCTCCGCCGGGTCGGCGGAATCCCCGATTCCGGAGGCACCGGCGATTCCGGTGGCCTCGGCCATCCCCGTGGCGTCGTCCATCCCCGTGGCGTCGGCCATCCCCGTGGCGTCGGTGGTTCCGGAATTCTCGGCGGCTCCGGCGGTTCCAGCGTCCTCGGCCGGCAGCACCCGGGCGGTGAACCCGAGCAGCCGCACGCACACCGCGCCGTCCTCGTCGCACAGCTCGACGTCCATCCGCCGCACCGCGCCACCGCCGTCCGCCGCGGCCGGGCGCACCACGGCGTACCCGGCGCTCGGGCTCGGCGCGTGGACGCGCACGTCCTCCAGCACGAACGGCAGCGCGGCGGCGACCTCGCCGGACCCGGTCAGCGACAGCCCGAGGGTGGCCTGCACGGCCGCGTCCAGCATCGCCGGGTGCAGCGCCCAGCCCGCCCCGTCTCGGGCCGCGTGCGGCAGCCGCAGCCGGGCGACCACGAGCCCGTCGCCGACGTGCAGCTCCTGCACGCCGCGGAAGGCGGGGCCGTAACCGATGCCCATCCGGTCGAAGTGCGCGTAGAACTCGGTGTGCTCGACGCGCCGCGCGCACGCCGCGCGCAGCGCCGCCACGTCCAGGTGCCCGCCCGGCTCCGCCGGACCGGCCTCCACGAGCCCCTGGCCGTGCTTCCCGGCGGCGGTGCTGATCTCGAAGGTGTGGCCGCCGCCCTGCTCGCGCAGCGCGGTGCGCAACCGCACCGGTTCGGCGACCTGCAACGGCCGGGACCACACGACGTTGCGCAGTCTCGGGTGCTCGACGCCCGCGGCACGGGCCGCCTGCACCGCCGACTCCAGGTAGGCCACGCCGGGCAGCACCGGCACCGAGCGCACCCGGTGGTCGGCGAGGAAGAACTCGCGTCCGGTCAGCTCGACCGCGTCCCCGGCCAGCGGGGAGCGCGCGACCCGGCTCGTGCCGGGCCAGTACCGCTCCCCGGCGAACGGGTAGGGCGGCAGCGGCGTGATCCGGAACCCGCCGTCGGCGAACAGCGGCGCGAAGCGGAAGTCCAGCCCCTGTGCGAAGAACTCGGCGAGTTCGATCAGCGCGGGCCGGGAACCGTCGCGGAGCAGCCCGTCGACGCGCGCCGGCCCGGCCGGGTCCCGGCGGCGGTGGCCGTCGGCCGTGGTGCCGGTGACGACCTGTTCGGCGGTACCCGCGCGCAGCCACTCCCGCAGCGCGGAGATCAGCTGCGCGCGGTCGGCGACCACCGCGGCCCACCGGTGCGCGCAGTGCCTGCGCCCGGTGGCCAGCGAGTACGACACGTCCCCGAGATCCAGCTCCGGGTGCTGCTCGGCGTGCGCGAGCAGCCGTTCGACCTGGCTGCGGCGCACCTCCTCGTCCTGCCCGGACAGCACGACCAGCCACGCGGGCCGTTCGGCGTGCCCGGCCGGCCGGGGCGGGGCCTGCTCCAGCACGGCGTGCACGTTGGTGCCCGCGGCGCCGAACGAGCTCACCGCCGCCCGGCGCGGCCCGGTCGCGGGTTTCAGCCAGGGACGCAGCTCGGTGTTCACGTAGAACGGGCCGCCGTCCAGCCGGATCTCCGGGTTGACCTCGTCGAAGTGCAGCGTCGGCGGCAGCTTCTCGTGCTCCAGCGCGAGCAGCGCCTTGAGCACCCCGGCGACCCCGGCGGCGAACTGGGTGTGGCCCACGTTCGTCTTGATCGACCCCAGCGCGGTCCCGGCCGCGGGCGCGTCGCCGAAAACGGCGCGCAGCGCGGCGAACTCGATCGGGTCGCCGAGCGGGGTGCCGGTGCCGTGCGCCTCGACGAGCTGCACGCTCGCCGGGTCGATGCCGGTGCGCTCGTACACGCGGCGCAGCAACCGTTCCTGCGATCCGGCGCTGGGCGCGGTCAGCCCGTTGGTGGTGCCGTCCTGGTTCACCCCGGAGCCGCGGATCACGCCGCGCACGTGGTCGCCGTCGCGCAGCGCGTCGGACAGCCGCTTGAGCACCACCACCCCGGCGCCCTCACCGGGTACGAAACCGTCGGCGCGGGAGTCGAAGGTGTGGCAGCGCCCGCGGGTGGAGAGCATGTTCGCCCGCACCGCGGACCGGTAGAAGATCGGCGTGGACTGGACGAACACGCCCCCGGCCAGCGCCATCGAGGTGTTCCGCTGCCGCAGGTCCTGGCAGGCCTGGTGGATGGCCACCAGCGAGCTGGAGCAGGCCGTGTCCACCGAGATCGCCGGTCCCTGCAGGTCCAGGAAGTAGGAGATGCGGGAGGCGATGACCGAGGAGATGTTGCCCCACAGCGCCTGCGGCGGCGCGTCGTCGCCGAGCAGCTGCTGGTAGTCGCTGGGCGGCCCGCCGACGTAGACGCCGCAGCCGCTGCCGTCGAGGCGTTCCCCGGCGTGGCCGGCGTCTTCGAGGGCGTGCCAGCACTCCTCCAGGAACAGGCGCTGCTGCGGGTCGGTGCAGGCGGCCTCCTTGCCGGACATGCGGAAGAACCAGGCGTCGAAGCGGTCGGCGTCCTCGACGAAGCTGCCCTGCTGCCGCGCCCCGTCCGGGCCGAGCTCGGCGGTGAGGTCCCAGCGGGTGACGTCGCCGACGAGGTCGTCGCCCGCGGCGAGGTGCCGCCACAGCGCCTCGGCGTCCGGGGACTGGGCGAAGCGGGCGGCGAGGCCGATCACGGCGATCGGTTCGTCCTGCTGGGGATTCCCCGCGGAGTCCGATGTGGACTTCGCGGGGCGCGGACCATCAGCCGCCCCGTTCTCGACGACACCGCCCGCGTCGTGGCCGTTCGGGCTCGTTCCGCTCGGTGCGGCACCGTTCGTGCCGTGGCCGTTCGAGCACGTCCCGTTCCCCGCGAAGCCGCCGGTCCCGTGGCCGTTCGAGCTCGACCCGTTCCCCGCGGAACCGTTCGTGCGGCCGGCGACCTCGGACTCGGCGGCCGACACGTCGAACCCGTTGGCGGGCAGCGAGTTCAGCGCGTGCTCCTCGGATTCGGCGAGCGAGTCCCGCAGTGCGACGGCGTGCGCGTCCAGCAGGTGCGCCACCAGCCGTTCCAGCGAACTGTGCTCGAACAGCGCCGTGCTCGGCAGGTCCACGCCGAGCGCCGCGTTGACCGCCCGCACCAGCTTCACGCTGAGGATCGAGTCCACGCCGAAGTCGGAGAAGGACGCCTGCGGGTCGATCTCGTCGGGTTCCATCATGAGCACCCGGGACAGCTCGCCGAGCACCCGCTCGCCGACCAGGTAGCGCAGCGACGCCTCGTCCAGCGCGGGCCGGGCGGTCGCCGGAGTCGGCGCCGCGGCGGCGGTTCCGCGGCTCGCCCGCTTCGGCGGCTCGCCCGACGCCCAGTAGCTCTTGCGCTGGAACGGGTAGGCGGGCAGCGGCGTGCGCCGCACGTCCAGCCCGGCGAACAGCGGCGCGAAGTCCACCGCCGCACCGGACAGGTAGCGCTCCCGCACCGCCTCGTGCCCGGGATCGCCCGCGACGGGCGCGCCGTTCAGCCACGCGGCCAGCTGCCGCAGCAACGATTCCCGGTCGGCGGCGACGAACGCGACCCGGTGCGCGAAGTGGTCGCGGCCCTGCGCGAGGGTGCGGGCCACGTCGCCGAGCACCGCCTCCGGCGCGAGCTCCAGGTGCGCCCGCAGGTCCGCGACGCGCTGCCGCAGCGGGGCCTGCTGCGGGGCGGAGAGCACGAACAGGTGGGTGCCGCCCGCATCACCGCGCGTCGGGGCCGGGACGTCCTCGACGACCAGGTGCCCGTTGGTGCCGCTGAACCCGAACCCGCTGAGCCCGGCGGTGCGGCGCCCGCGGGAGTTCGGGAGCCACGGCCGCAGCTCGGTGTTCACCCGGAACGGTCCGCCGTCCAGCCGGATCGCCGGGTTCAGCTCGTGGAAGTGCAGCGAAGCCGGGATCTGCCGGTGCCGCAGCGACAGCACCAGCTTGAGCAGCCCGGCGACGCCGGCGGCCGAGGTGGTGTGCCCGAGGTTCGTCTTGATCGAGCCGAGCGCGATCGGGCCGGGCGCCCCGGCGAACGCGGCGGACAGCGCCTGGCACTCCAGCGGATCGCCGAGCTGGGTGCCGGTGCCGTGCGCCTCGATGACGCCGATCTCCGCCGGGTCGATGCCGAAGTCCTCGTGCACCTGCCGGATCAGCCGCTCCTGGGACAGCGCGCTGGGCGCGGTGATGCCGTTGGTGGCGCCGTCCTGGTTGACCGCCGAGCCGCGGATCACGGCGTGCACGTGGTCGCCGTCGGCGAGCGCGTCGGACAACCGGCGCAGCACCACCACGCCGACGCCCTCACCGGGCACGAACCCGTCGGCGGCCGCGTCGAAGGTGTGGCAGCGCCCGGTCGGCGACAGCATGCCGCCGCGCCCGGCGGCGAGCTGGGTGCCGGGGGTGGTGGTGACGCTGACCCCGCCGGCGAGGGCCAGCTCCGTCTCCCCCGCCCACAGCCCCTGGCAGGCCAGGTGCACCGCGACCAGCGAGCTGGAGCAGGCGGTGTCCACCGCGATCGCCGGGCCGTGCAGGTTCAGGTGGTAGGCGACGCGGCCCGGCACCACCGACGGCGCGTTGCCCCACGCCGCCTGCGCGGGCGGGGCCTCGTCGAACCGGTCGGCGTAGTCGCCGCCGGTGCAGCCGACGTACACGCCGCAGCGGCGGCCGCTGAGCTCGGCGCTCGCGTGCCCGGCGTTCTCCAGCGCCGCCCACGCCTGCTCCAGCAGCAGCCGCTGCTGCGGGTCGGTGTAGGTGGCTTCGATGCCGGTGAGGTTGAAGAAGCTCGCGTCGAACTCGTCGATGCCGTCCAGGAAGCTGCCCGCCCGGCAGTCCAGGTCGTCCACATCGGACAGGTCCCAGCGCTCGATCGGCCCGACCAGGTCGTCCCCGGCGGCGAGGTGCCCCCACAGGGCGTCGAGGTCGGGGGATCCGGCGAACCGGCCGCTGATGCCGACGATGGCGATCGGTTCCCGGGCGCCGCCGGACCTCGGCGCGGGCGCGGCGCGGATCGTCTCCGGTGCGGCGGCGTGCGGTGCGGAAGCGGGCGTTGTGGCGGCGTGCGGTGCGGAAGCGGCCGCCGCAGCGGATCCGGCCGCCCGGGCGGCGAGGTCCGCCGCCGCAGCGGGTTCCGCCGCCCGCACCGCGGGTTCGGGTGCCGAGGCAGCGGGTTCGGATCGCGCGGGCAGCTCCGGTGCGTGCTCGGCGGCGATGTGCTCGGCGAGCTGCGACACGCTGCGGTGGTCGAAGATGACCGTGGTCAGCAGGTCCACGCCCAGTTCCTCGTTGAGCCGCTGCACGAACTTGGCGCCGACGATGGAGTCCAGCCCGTAGTCGGCGAACGCCTGCTCCAGTCCGATCCGCTCGGCGGGCATCCGCAGCGCCTCGGCGAGCGCGGCCAGCACCACGTCGATGACCGTGGTGGCCGACCGTTCGACGACCGGCGGGGCCGCGGCGGCGGGCGCGGGCACCGCGGGTCGCACCTCGCGCGGCCCGCGGGCGAGCCCGTCGCTGTGCGCGACCACGATCTGCTGCCCCAGCGCCAGCGCGTCCGCCGCGGGGTGCGCGAGCCCGGTGAAGCCCTCCTGGTGCAGCACCCGCCGCCAGCTCTCCGGCGACAGCGCGGGGCTGCCGGGCGCGCGGAGTTCGGCGTCGTCGTAGAGCCACCAGCCGTCCAGCAGCCCGAACGTGAGGTGGTTGACCAGGTAGAACCCGCTGATCTCGTTGAGCGCCAGCAGCCCGCCGCCGCGCAGCAGCGCCTTCGCGTGCCGCAGCGCGGGCCGGATGTTCTCCGTCGCGTGCAGCACGTTCGCGGCGATCACCACGTCGTAGGCACCGGTGTCCAGCCCCTGCTCCTGCGGCGCGGTGGCCGCGTCGAACAGCCGGTAGCCGAGGAAGTCCCGGCCGGGCCCGAAGGTGTCCTGCGCGTTGTGCAGGAACGCCTGCGAGAGGTCGGTGTAGCAGTACTCGGCGAGCCGGATGCCGCTCCGCTCCACCGCGTCGAGCACCGGTCCGGTGGTGCCGCCGGTGCCCGCGCCGATCTCCAGCACCCGCAGCGGGGTGGCCGGGTCGGCGGCGAGCCGGGCGCGCAGGTGCGCCACGACCTGCTCGGCGAGGACCGCGTTGAAGTGCTCGGCGACCCGGTTGTCCCGGTACACCCCGGCGACCAGGTCGAACGAGCCCTGCGGGAACAGCACGTCGGTGGCGGTGGTGCGCCCGCGCAGCACGTCGCCCAGCGCGGGCAGGGTGCGCTCCAGCAACCGCAGCGGGGCCCGCAGGTCCGCGTTCAGCTCGGCCCACCGCGGCGCTTCCCGCTGCCAGTCGGCGCGGGCCGCGGCCGCGTCCTCGGTGCCCGGTACCCAGTTCCCGGCGGCGTCGATCAGCCCGTGCTCGGTGAGGGTGCGCAGCGTCGCGGTCAGCCAGCCGTCGAAGCGGGCGTCGAGGGCCTGCCGTGCCACCAGGTCACCGGCCGGGTCCAGCCCGGCCGCGCGCAGTTCGGCGGCGACGCACCGGCTCAGCGCCGCGTCGACCTCGCCCGGCACCGGTCCGGCGTGGTGCTCGGCGAGCGCGGCGGGCAGCGCCACCGGCGCGGGCTCGACGGTCCCGATCGGCGAGGCGGGGTGCTGTTCCAGGACTTCCCCGGTCAGCGCGCCCTCGACCGGCAGCGGCCTGCCGAGGCGCATGAACCCGATCTGGTCCAGCGGCCCGGCCAGCAGCCGCTCGATGGCCCCCATCGCGGTGGCCGCGTCGATCGGCGCCAGCCCCATCGCGGTCACGTCGCGCAGCAGCTCGTCCGGCACGTTGCCCCAGTAGCCCCAGTTCACCACCTTCACCGGGAACCCGAGGGCCTTGCGCAGCTCGGCGGCGCGGGCGTCTTCGAACGCGCAGGCCGCCGAGTAGTGCGCCTGGTTCGCGTTGCGGATGAAGCTCACCAGCGAGGAGATCAGCAGCAGGAAGTCCAGCCGGTGACCCGCGAACACGTCCGCGAAGTGCACGCACGGATCGACCTTCGCGCCGAGCGTCGCGTCCAGTTCGGACTCGGTCATCTCGGCCAGCGGCGTGTGGCTGAACACCATCGCCAGGTGCACCACGCCGTCGATGCGGCCGTGGCGGCGCAGCACCTCGTCCCGCATCCCGGCCAGCGCGGCCGGGTCGGCGGCGTCCGCGGACAGGTACTCGGGGGCGCGGCCACCGGCGGCGACCTGCGCGGCCTTCGCCCGGATCGAGTCGTCCTCGGCGCGGCGCCCCACCCACACGACGCGGGCGTCGTGGGTGCGCAGCAGGTACTCGGTGAGCATGACCCCGAGGTCGCCGGCGCCGCCGATGAGCACGTACACGCCGCCCCGGCGCAGCACCGGCTCCGCCGGTGCCGGGACGTCCGCCACCGGCAGCAGCTGCCTGCGCAGGTACTGGCCGCCGCGGCGGGCGAACGGGTGGGCCCGGCGGTCGGCGGGCAGCGCGAACACCTCGGCCGGGACGAACGGTTCGCCGTCGGCGAGGTCCACGGCGCGCAGCCGCCAGTGCGGCTGCTCCTTCGCCAGCCCGCCGAGCAGCCCGTGCAGCCCGGCCTGCGCCGGGTCGGCCGTGCCGGTGCCCTCCGGGTCGAAGGCGTCGCGGGTGAGCAGGGTGAGCCCGAGCGGCTCGTCGTCCAGGCCGAGCGCGGTGATCGCGCGCAGCACCCGGAACAGCCGCCGGGTCGCGGTGCGCTGCTCGGCGATCTGCCCGGCCGCGTCCGCCGCGATCCGGGTAGGGAACCGCATGATCACGTGGTCGACGGGGGTGCTGATCCGGTCCGCGTCGTCGGCCGCGAGCTCCACCAGCCGGGGGTGCTGCTCGCGCAGCGCGGCGAGTTCGGCGGCGTCGAGGCCGATGGCGATCAGCCGCGCGTCCCGGGCCGGGAACGGCTTGCCGCGCAGCAGGCGGGCCGGTTCCCACGCGGGGTGCAGGGTGAGGTCGCCCGCGGGGATCTCGTGGGGTTTCGCGGGCGGGATGGCCGAGCTCGGGGTGGCGGAGTTCGGGGTGGCCGAGCTCGGAGTGGCGGAGTTCGGGGTGGCGGAGTTCGGGGCGGCGGAGTTCGGGGCGGCGGAGTTCGGGGCGGTCACCTCGGCACCGGTGGCCGCAGCGGGCAGCGCCCGGCTCCGGCTCTGGCTCTGGTTCTGGGCCGAGCCGACCTCCGCGCGCACCACCGGGTTCGCGGGCAGTTCCCCGAGCCCGTCGGTGTACCAGTACTTCTCCCGCGCGAACGGGTAGCCGGGCAGCCCGACCTTGCGCGGACGGGGCCCGTCGGCGTGCAGCCGCGCCCAGTCCACGGGCAGCCCACCGGCCCACGCCTCGGCCAGCGGTGCGAGCTTCCCGCGCCGCACCCAGCGCAGCACGGTCTCCTGGAAGTCCTCGTCGGCGAGGAAGCCCTGCGCGGCACCGGTCTCGCCGTCGCGCACGTGCCCGCCCGGGGGCATCCCGCCGCGCGCGCAGGTGTCCAACGCCTCGATCAGCGAGTGCAGGTCCCGCACCACCACGGCGAACCGGGCGCGCATCGTCTCCCGGCCGACCTGCAAGGTGTAGGCGAGGTCGGCGAGGTCGGCGTCGGACCACTCCCCCGCGCGCAGCGCGTCCCGCAACCGGCCGGCGGATTCCCGCAGCCGCTCCGGGTCGGCGGCCGAGAGGACCACCACGACCGGTTCCACGGCACGCGGCGCCGGCTCGGGAGCGAGGTGTTCTTCGACGATCAGGTGCGCGTTGGCGCCGCCCGCGCCGAACGCGGAGAGCCCGGCCAGCCGCGGTGCGTCGCCGTCGCGCTCCCACGGTGCGGCCTCGCGCTGCAGCACGAACGGGGTCCGCGGGAAGTCGATGTCCGGGTTGGTGCGCTCGGCGTGCAGCGAGGGCACCAGGGTGCCGTGGCGCAGCTGCAGCAGCAGCTTGCTCAGGCCCGCGATCCCGGCGGCCGACTCCAGGTGCCCGATGTTGGACTTGGCGGAGCCGATGGCGCAGAACTCGCGGTCGTCGGTGAACTCGGCGAACGCGGCGGAGAGCCCGGCGATCTCGATCGGGTCGCCCAGCGAGGTGCCGGTGCCGTGCGCCTCCAGGTAACCGATGCGGCGCGGGTCCACATCGGACTCGCGCCAGGCGCGGCGGATCACCGCGGCCTGCGCGTTCGGGTTCGGCACGGTGAAGCCGTGGGTGTGCCCGCCGTGGTTGACGGCGCTGCCGCGGATCACGCCGAGCACCCGGTCCCCGTCGGCGAGCGCGTCGGCCAGCGGCCGCAGCAGCACGGCACCGACGCCCTCGCCGGGCACGTAGCCGTCACCGCCTTCGCCGAAGCTGCGGCAGCGCCCGTCGCTCGCCGCGAACCGGCTCTCGCCGATCATCAGGTACTTGCTCGGGTGCAGCGACAGGTTCACGCCCCCGGCCAGCGCCACCCCGCACTCCCCGCGTTCCAGCGCGGCGATGGCCAGGTGGATCGCGGTGAGCGACGAGGCGCACATGGTGTCGACGGCGATGCTCGGGCCGCCCGCGTCGAAGAAGTACGAGACGTGGTTGGCGATGGAGGCGAGGCTGCCGGGCACCACCACCGGGTCGCCCAGCGCGGTCCGCTCGGCGCCGTGCAGCTGGTACTCGGAGTACATGGCACCGACGAACACGCCCACGTCCCCGGCGTCGGCGCCCACCCGCGCCCGGGCCGCGGCGCGCAGCGCGTCGCGGGTGTAGCCGGCGTCCTCCAGCGCCGAGTACGCGGTCTGCAGGAACAGCCGCTCCTGCGGGTCCATCGTGGACGCCGCCTTCGGGGAGATGCCGAAGAACAGCGGGTCGAACTCGTCGACGCCGTCCAGGAAACCGCCCCACTTGGCGTAGGTCTTGCCGGGCACGCCGGGCCGCTCGTCGAAGTAGCGGTCGTGGTCCCAGCGGTCCACCGGGATCTCGGTGATGCCGTCCCGGCCGGCGAGCAGGTTCGCCCAGAACTCGTCGAGGTCGCGGGCTCCCGGGTAGCGCCCGGCCATGCCGACGACGGCGATGGCGGTGCCGTGCTCGGCGGGCACCGGCTCGGCGGCGGCCGGAGCGGCGGCGAGCGAGGTGACGACGGGCGACGTGGCGGTGGCCGGGCTCGCGGTGCCCGAAGTCGCAGCGGCCGGACTCACGGTGGCCGGGCTCGTGGTGGCCGGGCTCGTGGTGGCCGGGCTCGTGGTGGCCGGGCTCGCAGCGGCCGGACTCGCGGTGTCGGCCGGTGCCTGGACGGCCGCGGCCGCCGGTTCCTCCTCCGCGGACACCCCGACGAGCGCGGCCAGCGCCGCCGGCTGGGTGCGCAGGAAGTGCGCCACCAGCCCGTCCACGTCGCGGACCTCGAAGAACAGCGTGCTGCCCACCCCGTCGAGCACCCGCCGCACCGCGTCGGTCAACTGCACCACCAGGATGGAGTCGATGCCGTAGCGGTCGAAGGACACGTCGGAGCGGATGTCGGAGACGGGCAGCTGCAGCGTCTCGGCGACCAGTCCCCGGAAGTAGTCGGCGGCGGCATCCCGCACTCTCCGCTCACCATCCACATCGGACGAACGAGTTTCCGCCGCCACTGCGGGGTTTTCGACCGGTTCGGGCGCGGCTGCCGAGCGCCCCGGTGCCGCGTCGGCCAGCACCCCGCGGAACGCGGAGCTCTCGCGCGGCTGGCGCACCACGCCGTCGCTCTCCGCCACGATCACCTGCTGGCCGAGGTCGTCGGCCCCCTCGGCGCCGACGAACGCGCCGCGGAACCCGACCTCGGCCAGCAGCCGCGTCCAGTTCCGCGGGGACAGCCCGGGGGATCCGGCGATGCGCGGCGCCGGGTCGTCGTAGAGCCACCAGCCGTCCAGCAGCCCGAACGTGAGGTGGCTGAACACGATGTTGTCGGACAGCTCGTTGAGCAGCAGCACCCCGTTCGGCCGGGCCGCGGCCTTCGCGTTGCGCAGCGTGTTCCGGATGTTGCGGGTCGCGTGCAGCACGTTGGTGGCGATGACCACGTCGAACTGGCCGGGGTCGGTGTCCTGGCCGGCGAGCGGCTGCTCCGCGTTGAAGATCCGGCCGTCCAGGTAGGGCGCGATCGGGCCGTAGGTCTTCTTGGCGTGCAGCAGGAACGCCTTCGAGATGTCGGTGTAGCGGTAGGTCTCGACGTGCTCGGCCCACGGCCGCAACCGGCGGAACACGACGGCGCTGGTGCCGCCGGTACCGGCCCCGATCTCCAGGATGCGCAGCCGCGCGCCGGGGTCCTGCTCCAGCCGCCGCCGCAGGTAGTCGACGAGGGTGTCGGCGAGCACGTCGTTGAAGTGGTCGGCGACCGGGTTGTTCTTGTACACGGCCTCGACGAGGTGCAGCGAGGTGCCGGGGAACATCACGTCGGTGGCGGGGCGGCGCCCGGTGAGGACGTCCGGCAGCGCCCGCAGCGTGGTGTCCACCAGCACCGCCTGGGCGCGCTTGGCGTCCTCGGCGAGCCAGCGGTCCTTGTCCCGGTCCCAGTTCGCCCAGGCCGCGTCCAGGTCGACGGGGCGGCCGTCGGTGCGGGCGTAGCGGCCGTCGCCGTCGTGGCGCAGGTGCCCGGATTCGGTGAGCACGGTGAGGCTGTGCTCCATCCACCGCTGGTAGCGGTCCTGCACGCCGCCGACAGCGCGCCATTCGGCGGCGGTGGCGGCGCGGTCCTCGGCGAACAGCCCGAGCGAGCGCAGCAGCGCCCAGGTGATCCGCACCAGCGCGTCGTGCATCGACCCGGCGTGCCCGTCGGCGCCCGCCCGCAGCCGCGCCACCTCGTCGCGCCGGTCGGGCCTGTCCTCGCGCAGGGCCTCGATCAGCGACGGGGTGGTGGCGGGCAGGTGGGTCAGCGCGTCCGCGGAGTAGCGGCCGTCGATGCTGCGGGTGTCGGTGGCCTTGAGCAGCGCCAGCTGCGGGTGCGGGGAGGCCAGCAGCGCGTCGAACGCGGCCATCCCCTCCTCGGGTTCGATGGAGCCGAGCCCGAGCTGCGCCATCCGCTGCCGGTAGCCGTCGGCGGTGACGATGCCGACGCCCGCCCAGTAGCCCCAGTTCAGCACCTTCACCGGGCAGCCCAGGCGCTCCTGGAGCGTTTCGGCGCAGGCGTCGGCGAAGGTGCAGCCCGCCGCGTAGTTCGCCTGGCCGGGCGCCTTGAAGAACGCCTGCATCGAGGAGAAGAACGCGGCGAACCGCAGCGGCTGACCCGCGAACACCTCGGCGAGGTTGACCGTCACGTCGGCCTTGGCGGCGAAGGTGGTGCGGAACCGCTCCTCGTCCATCCGGGCGAGGGTCTGGTCGCCGAGGACGATCGCCGAGTGCAGCACCCCGGTGATGGGGCCGTGCCTGCGCACGATCTCGTCGCGGGCGCGGGCGAGCGCGTCCCGGTCGGTGGCGTCGGCCCGCACGTAGTCGGGGCGCGGGCCGTGCGCGGCGAGTTCGTCCTGCTTGGCGGTGATCTCGGCGTCCTGCGGGCGGCGGCCGAGCCACACGACCTGCGTGCCGTGGTGGCGCAGCAGGTGCTCGGTCCACACCTGGCCGATGCCGCCCGCGCCGCCGATGGCGACGACGACGCCGCCGGGCCGCGGGGGCGCGGCGGTGGTGCCGGGCGCGGGAACTTCGAGCAGGCGCTGGCGGTACCACTCGCCGTGCCGGTGCGCGAGGGTTTCGCCGTTCGGGTCGGCAGGCAGCGCGCGCACCTCCGACCACGGCACCGGTCCGTCGAGGTCGGCGCCCCGGACCTGCCAGTGCGGGTACTCCTTGGCGAGGGTGCCGAGGAGCCCGTGCACCCCGGCCTGCGCCGGATCGGATCCGGTGTCGCCGGGCAGCAGCCGCGCACGCCGGGTGAGCGCGGTGAGGCCGAGCCCTCGGGCGTCGGCGCCTCCGGCCAGCAGCGCCTTGACCAGGCGGAACAGCGCTACCGGTGCCTCCTCGGGCCGGTCGGTCGCCGGGGCGGTCCAGTACACGTGCTCGACCTCGGCGGGCAGCAGTCCGGTGAGCTGCTCGACGGTCGCGTCGGCGGGGACGTCGAGGACGGTGGCGCCCGGGTGGTGGCGGCGCAGCTCCGCCTGCTCCTCGGGGGTGCCACCGGCGAGCACCACCCGGGCCTGCGGCGCCGGCCAGAGCGGCGCGTCCTCGTCCGCGGGCAGCGCGTCCCAGGCCGGGGCGAGCAGCGTGGCGAGGGGTTCCTCCGCACCGGTCACCTGGCGGGAGGCGTAGCCGCGCAGGCTGGCGCTGAGCCGGCCGCCGTCGTCGTAGAGATCGATGTCCACTTTGGTCACGTCCCGGTCGGGGGCGGGCTCGTAGCCCGCGGTGTGGCGCAGGTGTGCCCACATGCGCGCGGTGGTGGGGGTGAAGAGGTCGACGTGCTCCAGCGCGAACGGCAGCGCGGGGGCGCCGCGGCGTTCGGCAAGCGCGCCGGTGGCGTCGCCGTGCAGGCCGACGACGGCTTGGACGGCGCCGTCCAGCATCGCCGGGTGCAGCGCGAACTCGCCGGGATCACCGGTGTCCGCGGGCAGTTCCAGCCGGGCCAGCACCTCACCGTCCCCTATGGACAGACCTTGCACGGCGCGCAGCCGGTCGCCGTGCCGGATGCCGACGGCCTCCAGCGCGTCGTGGCACTGCTGCCGGGTGAGGGTGCGGCGGGAGCAGCGGGCGCGCAGCACGTCGAGGGATTCCGGTTGCGCGGCGGCGGGTTCCGCGATGCGCCCCTGGGCGTGCACCTCGGTGCCGTCGCGCAGCACCCGGAACGCGTCGCCGTCGAGGCGCACCGCCAGTTCCGCGCCGCCGTCGGCGACGGGGAACGGCGCGGGCCACACCACGTCGCGCAGCCGCAGCGGGGCGGTGCGGTCGCCGGTGATGGCGCGGTGCGCGAACTCCAGCGAGAGCACACCCGGCAGCACGGCCCGGCCGTTGACGTGGTGGTCGGCGAGGAAGAACTCGTCGCCGGTGAGCCGGGTGCAGTAGGCGGGGTTCACCGGGGCGGTGACCTCCGCGGTCCGGGCGGTGGCCTGCGCGCTCCGCGGTGCCACGGGCACGGCGACGGCCCGCTCCGCCGGGGCGGTGGCGGCGGGTGCGCCGAAGCCCGTCGCGGCCGGCCGTTCGATCCAGTACCGCTGCCGCTCGAACGGGTAGGTCGGCAGCGGCATCTGGCGGCGCGCGGCGGACGGGAAGCTCGCGGAGAACCGGTCCACCTCGCCGCGCACGTACGCCCACGCGAGCCCCTGCGGGGCGAGCGCGCGGTCCCCGTCGGCGGGCCGCGGATCGGCGGCGGTCTCCCCCACCAGCACCTCGGTCCCGGCGGTCCCGTCGAGCCAGCCGCGCAACCGCTCGGCCAGCGCGGGCAGGTCGGCGGCGGTCGTGGCCAGCCGGTGCGGGAAGTGCGCGCGCCCGGCGGCGAGGCTGTGCGCGACGGCTCCGGCCGGCAGGCCCGGCTCCCGGTCGAGGTGTGCGAGCAGCCGCCGCACCACCTCGCGCAGCGCGGTCGGAGTGCGCGCCGAGAGCAGGAACGCGTGCTCGCCGGGGGTGACGGCGACCGGTGCGCCGCGGTGCTCCTCCAGCACCACGTGCGCGTTGGTGCCGCTGGCGCCGAACGAGCTCACCGCGGCGCGGCGCGGCCCTGACGGGGGTTCCGGCCAGTCGCGGGTGTGCCGGTCGATGCGGAACGGGCCGCCGTCGAGGGCGAGCGCCGCGTTCGGCTCGCCGAAGCCGGGCCAGCCGGGGATCCGCCGGTGCCGCAGCGCCAGCAGCGACTTCAGCACCCCGGCGATCCCGGCGGCGAACTGGGTGTGGCCCAGGTTGTTCTTGATGGTGCCCAGCGAGGCCGATCCGGCGGGGGCGCCGGCGAAGGCGCGGGTGAGCGCGCGGAACTCGATGGGGTCGCCGAGCTGGGTGCCGGTACCGTGCGCCTCCACCAGCTGGATGCCGCCGGGTTCGATCCCGGCCTCGGCGTGCACCTCGCGCAGCAGCCGCTCCTGGGAGGCGGCGCTGGGCGCGGTGAGGCCGTTGGTGGTGCCGTCCTGGTTGATGCCGGTGGCGCGGATCAGCCCGTACACGTGGTCGCCGTCGCGTTCGGCGTCGGCGAGCCGCTTCAGCAGCACCGCGCCCGCGCCCTCCCCGGGCACGAACCCGTCGGCGCGGGCGTCGAAGCCGTGGCAGCGCCCGGTCGGCGACAGCATCCCGGCGCGGCTCGCCGAGCGGTACAGCCGCGGCGTCGTCTGCACGAACACGCCACCGGAGATCGCCAGGTCGGTCGCGCCGGAGCGCAGGTCCCGGCAGGCCAGGTGCAGCGCCACCAGCGAACTGGAGCAGGAGGTGTCGGTGGTCAGCGCCGGTCCGCGCAGGTCCAGCTGGTAGGCGATGCGGGAGGCGACGACCGAACCCATCGTGCCCCACAGCGCCTGCGCGGGCGGGGCGTCGTCGAGGTGGTCGTGGTAGTCGCCGGTGTAGCAGCCGACGTACACGCCGCAGTTGCGCTCGCGCAGCCGTTCGCCGGTGTAGCCGCCGTCTTCGAGGGCGTTCCAGCACTGCTCCAGGAAGATCCGCTGCTGCGGGTCGGTGTAGGTGGCTTCGACGCCGGACATCGCGAAGAACACCGGGTCGAACCGGTCGATGCCGCGCAGGAAGCTGCCGGAGCGGCAGGTGATCTCGGGGCCGAGCTGCCAGCGGGTGACGGGTTCGAGCAGGTCCGCGCCCGCGACGAGGTGGTCCCAGAGGGCGTGCGGGTCTTCGGCGTCGGCGTAGCGGGCGGCCATGCCGACGACGGCGATCGCCTCCTGCTGCCCGGCGGCGGAGTCCGCTGCCGCCGCGGCGGTGCTCCCCGTTCCGGCGGGGGATCCCGGGCCGGTCGTGGTCTCGTCCCGCTCGGCCCCGGGCGAGCGCAGCGCCGTGCCGTAGGTGTCGAGCAGGTGGGCCCGCAACCGTTCGACGCTGCCGTGGTCGAACAGGTCGGTGGTCTCCAGCTCGGTGCCGAAGGCCGCGTTGAGGGTGTGCACCAGGTCGACGCCGAGGATGGAGTCCAGGCCGTGGTCGGCGAACGGGCGGCGCCGATCGATCTCGGCGACCGGCATGTCCAGTGCCTCGCCGACCGCGTCGAGCAGCACCCGCTCCACCTCGGCGGGCGAGGCCGCGGGCCGCTCGGGAGTGCTCGCGGCGGTGCCCTGCTCGACGAGGTCTCCCCCGGCGGTGCCGTTCGCCGCGGTGCCCTGCTCAGCGGTGTCGTTCGCAGCGGTGCCCTGCTCAGTGAGGTCGTTCGCAGCGGTGGCGTTCGCGGGTGACGAGTTCTCCGCGCGGGCGTCGTCGGCGCCCCCGAGCGGGAACCGGCGCCCCGCGAACGGGTAGGCCGGCAGATGCACCCGCCGCTCGACCGGCCGCAGCGCGGTCCAGTCCAGCGGCATGCCCTTCGCCCAGAACGCGGCGAGCTCGCCCAGCTCGCCCCGGGCGATCCACTCCGCGACGAGCGCGCGCAGTTCTTCCTTGCCCGCCAACGCGTTCAGCGTCTCCCGGGCGGCGCGGACCCGGCCGCGGTGCCACGGCCCGCCGCCGTCGGGGTCGGCGAGGAAGTCGCGCAGCCGCCCGCGGAACTCGGCAGCGGTGCTCGCGAGGAAGCACACCCGCTCGTCCATCGGCTCACGCCCGAGCTGCAGGGTCGCGGCGATGGCGGGCAGGTCCGGGTCCGCGGCGGCGTCCAGCCACCCGGCGAGCCGCGCGGCGCGGGCCAGCAGGTCCTCGGTCGTGCGGGCGGACAGCGGCAGCAGCACCGCGTGCGGCTCGACCGGGCCGACGGGCCCGGTCCGGTGCTCGGCGAGCACCAGGTGCGCGTTGGCACCGCCCGCGCCGAACGAGGACACCCCCGCGATCCGCGACCGGTCGTCCGCGGCCGGCCAGTCGGCGGCGGTGGTCTGCAGGACGAACGGGGTGGTGGCGAAGTCGATGTCGGGGTTGGGCCGCTCGGCGTGCAGCGTGGGCGCGAACGCGCCGTGCTCCAGCTGCAGCACGGCCTTGGTGAGCCCGGCGATGCCCGCCGCCGCTTCCAGGTGGCCGATGTTGGACTTGGCGGAGCCCAGCGCGCACCGCTCGGCCTGCCCGGCGAACGCCTCGGTCAACCCCTCGACCTCGATCGGATCGCCGAGCCTGGTGCCGGTGCCGTGCGCCTCCAGGTAACCCACTTCTCCGGCGGAGACGCCCGCGCGGTCCAGCGCCTCGCGCACCACGGCCGCCTGCGCACGCGGATTCGGCACGGTGTAGCCGTTGCTCCGGCCGCCGTGACCGATGGCGGAGCCGAGCACGATCGCGCGGATCGGGTCGCCGTCGGCCTCCGCCCGCGACAGCGGTTTGAGCAGCACCGCCCCGACTCCTTCTCCGGGCACGAAACCGTCGCCGCCGTCGCCGAAGCTGCGGCACGCCGGCCCGGAGGCGAGCATCCGGGAGCGGCACAGCTCCACGTAGGTCGACGGGTGCAGGTAGAGGTTCACGCCCCCGGCGATGGCCAGTTCGCAGTCGCCGTGACGCAGGTGCTCACATGCCTCGTGGATCGCGGTCAGCGAGGACGAGCACATGGTGTCGATCGGCATGCTCGGCCCGCGCAGGTCCAGCAGGTAGGAGACGCGGTTGGCCAGCGAGGCGAACGAGGTCCGCGGCGCCGCGTCCGTGCGCTGACCGGTCCGGTCGAAGCCGTTCTTGGTGATCCCGGCGAACACGCCGACGCGGCCGCCGTGCCGGTCGGCGAGACGCGCCCGGGTGTAACCGGCGTCCTCCAGCACCGACCAGGCCGCTTCCACGAACAACCGTTCCTGCGGGTCCACGTCGGCGGCCTCGCGGGGGGCGATGCCGAAGAAGGCGGCGTCGAAGCGGTCGAAGTCGTCCAGGAACGCGCCCCACTTGCCGTAGCTGGCGCCCCGCTGCACGGCGCGTTGCGCGTCGGGTTCGTGGAAGCCGTCCAGCGACCAGCGCTCGGCGGGGATCTCGCGGACGCTGTCGCGCCCGGTGCGCAGGTTGTGCCAGAACTCGTCGAGGGTCGGGGCGTCGGGGTAGCGGCCGGTGAGGCCGATGATCGCGATGGGTTCGGCGGGGTCGAGCGGGCGGGCGGGCCGCGGTTCGGCGCCGGCCGACTCAGTGCTGGCCGGTTCGGCGCGGGCCGACTCGACGCTGGCCGGACCGGTGCGGGCCGGTACGGCGCTGGTCGACTCGGCTCTGGTCGACTCGGCTCCGGCCGGTTCGGCGCTGGCCGGGCCGGTGTCGGCCACCGGCTGCTCGGGCGCGCTGTCCGCGAGCCACCGCCTGCACCCCTCCGGGTCCCGTTCCGCGAGGTGCCCGGCGAGGTCGTGCAGCGTCGGGTGCTGGTAGAGCAGGGTCTTCGGCAGCGCCCCGAACCAGCGCGCGAAGGCCCGGTTCAGCCGGGTCACGGCCAGCGAGTCGATGCCGAACGAGTCCAGCGGCGCGGCCGCGTCGAGCTTCGCCGGGTCCAGCCGCACCGTCGCGGCGACCAGCTCCTTCAGCGCGGGCAGCACCGCCGCCCGCAGTTCTCCCGGTCGCTCCGGCACGTCGCCCTCCTCGTCGATGACCAGCAGTTGGGGTGCTCCGACGGCCAGCGCCTCGCGCAGGGCGCGCAGCGCGGTGCCGGTCGCGAGCGGGTGCCCGAAGCGGGCGGTGAGCGCCGGGACCTCCTCGGCGGCGACCCGCATCCCGCCGTCCTGCCACAGCGGCCAGCCGATCGAGGTGCTGGTCCCGGAGCGGGTGCCTGCGGCGACGAGCTCGGCGCGGTGCGCCAGGTGGGCATCCAGGAAGCCGTTCGCGGCGGCGTAGTCGCCCTGCCCGGGGTTGCCGAGCGTCCCGGCGCCGGAGGAGAACGCGGCGAAGAAGTCCAGCGGCAGGTCGCGGGTGGCCTCGTCCAGGTGCACCAGCCCGGCGACCTTCGGCGCCAGCACCCGCTGCGCCTGCTGGAAGGACTTGCGGATGAGGTAGTCGTCCTCGACCAGCCCGGCGGCGTGCAGCACGCCGTCGAGCCGGCCGTGCGCGCGCACCACGTCGGCGACGAGTGCGGCGACGGCGGCGCGGTCGGTGACGTCGAGGCGCCGGTACTCGCCGTGCGGCACCTCCCGCGACTCGGACCGCCCGCACAGCACCAGGTGCGCGCCGGGGGCGTGCCGGGCGGCGTCGGCGGCGAGCAGCCCGCCGAGACCGCCCGCTCCCCCGGTGAGCAAGTAGACGCCGCCGGACTTCCACGGCACCGGCGCGTCCGGTCGCGACACGGGTTCCCAGTCCCGCACCCGGCGGCGGCCGCCGTCGTACCGGACGTGCTCGTCGGCGGATCCGAGCTCGGCGGCCAGCACCCGCGCGAGTTCCGGCCCGGCGGGGACCCGGTCGAACTCGACGAGCTGCCCGCGCAGCCCCGGGTCCTCCTGGGACGCGGTGCGCAGCAGCCCGACGAGTCCGGCGTACCCGGTCGCGGTGCCCGCCGGGCACACGACCTGCACGTGGCACGGGCCGCCCGCGGTGAGCACCCGCTGGAGTTCGCCGAGCAGTCGGGTGGCGGCGTGCTCGAAGCCCGCGGCGGCACCGTCCGCGCGACCGTCCACCTGCGCCACCGACACCGCGGCGGACCGCAGCGCGGCGGCCTCGGTGCCGGGGACGTCGCAGAGCACGACGAGCCGCCGGGCGGCGACCGGTTCGGCGCCGGGCCGCGCCGGTGCGTCGCGCCAGATCGGCAGGCGGAGGATCGGTCGACTCACGTGGGGCTCCGTTCGGGGGCGCGGTGGCGCGGGCTCGTGGTCAGGCATCGCTGAGGGCGTCCGGTCCGAGGCGGTCGTCGAGGACCGCGTCCAGCAGCGCCGCGTAGGCACCGGTGTCGAACCCGGCCTCCGGGGATCTCCCGTCCACCACCGCAGTTTCCTCCGCGAGCGCTGCGGTTTTCCGCACAACCGAACCGGTTCCCCGCCGCGCACCGGGGTTTTCCCGGTCGTTCCAGTGGTTCCCGGGAGCGGAGTCCGGCACCCGGTACCGCTCCCGGGCGAACGGGTAGCCCGGCAGCCGGACCACGCCGGTACCCGCCGGGTGCAGCACCGACCAGTCCACATCGGACCCGTCGCACCACAGCCGCACGACCTCGTCGAGCCGCCCGTCCCGCAGCGCCCTGGCCACCTCCGGGGAGTGCGCGGTGCCGCGCCGCACCCCGGTGCCGCGGGAGCGCGGGACACCGCCCACGTGCAGCCCGCTGCTGTCCCCGGCCAGGTAGCGGTCCAGGGCGCCGGCCAGCTGCTCGACGCTGCCGGCGACCAGTCCGAGCCGCCGTTCCATCGCCTCCCGGCCGACCTGCAGGGTGTGCGCGAGCTCCGGTAGCTCGGTGGCCGGGGCGCCGCGCAGGTGGTCCCGCAGCCGCCGCGCGGCCTCCCGCAGCCGTTCGTCGTCGCGGGCGGACAGCAGCACGGCCTGCGGTCCGCCGTCGGCCGGGGTGCGCCGCGGTCGCGGCGGTGCTTCGAGGACGACGTGCGCGTTGGCGCCGCCGAAGCCGAAGCTGCTCACCCCGGCCCGCAGCGGCCACGCCCGACCGTTCGCGTCGGCGCGCGGCTCCCAGACCTGACCGCGGCGCACCACCTCGAACTCGCCGCCGGACAGCGGCAGGTGCGGGTTGAGCCGGTCGCAGTGCAGCGTCGGCGGGAGCTCCCGGTGCCGCATCGCCAGCAGCACCTTGAGCACCCCGGCCAGGCCCGCGGCCGATTCGGCGTGCCCGATGTTCGTCTTCACCGAACCCAGTGCCCACGGCCGCCCGTCCGGGCCGGGCCCGCCGAGGTCGCGGTAGGCGGTGGCGAGCGCGTTAACCTCCACCGGGTCGCCGAGGGCGGTGCCGGTGCCGTGCGCTTCGACGTAGCCGATGCTGCCGGGGTCGAGCTCGCCCATCGCCTCCCGCACCAGCGCGGCCTGCGCCACGCCGTTGGGCGCGGTGAGCGATCCGGCCCGGCCGCCGTGGTTCTCGGCGCTGCCGCGCACCACGCCCCAGATCGCGTCGCCGTCGCGGACCGCGGCCGCCAGCGGCTTGAGCAGCACCACCGCGACGCCTTCGGCGCGCACGTAGCCGTCGGCGTCCGCGGCGAAGGTCTTGCACCGGCCGTCCGGGCTGAGCATCCCGGTCTGCTGGGTGGCGGCGAAGGTGTCGACGCTGAGCAGCAGGTTCACCCCACCGGCGAGCGCCATCTCGCAGCGCCCGGACCTGATGTCCTGCACCGCCCGGTGCAGCGCCACCAGCGAACTGGAGCAGGCCGTGTCGATCGGTTCGCTGGGCCCGTGCACGTCGAGCACGAACGAGATCCGGTTGGCCAGCACCGAGTGCGCGTTCCCGGTGGCGGTGTAGCCGTCGGGCGCGACGCCGCTGGCGTTGAGCAGCTGGTGGTAGTCGTTGCCGGACACCCCGAAGTAGACGCCGGTGCGTTCCGGCAGCCGCGCCGGCGCGTACCCGCCGTTCTCCAGCGCCGCCCACGTGGTCTCCAGCGCGAGCCGCTGCTGCGGGTCCATCAGCTCGGCTTCCAGTCGGGACAGGTTGAAGAAGCCGGCGTCGAACCGGTCCACGTCGGCGAGCTGCCCGGCGAACTTCGGGAAGTCGGTGCGGGCCACGGTGTCCGTGTAGCGCTCGTCGAACCGGTCGCCCGGGTAGGGGGTGACGAGGTCGTCCCCGGCCCGCAGCCGCTGCCAGAACTCGTCGAGGCAGGCGGCGCCGGGGAACCGCCCGGCGGCGCCCACGACGGCGACCGCGTCCGAGGCGGACTCGGCTGCGGGAGGCTGCTGCGCCGGGCCGAGCGGAGCCGGGGCCGCGGGAGCGCGCTCCGGAGGCGCCTGCGCTGGTGCCGATGCGGCCTGCGCGGGTGCCGCCGCGGTCTGCTCGGATGCCGCCGCGCGGTCCGGCCACCGCTCGCGGAGGTGCTCGGCCAGGCTGCGGATGTTCGGGCACTCGAAGAACACCGCCGGGCTCAGCTCCACGCCGAGCAGGCCGTTGAGCTCGGTGGCGAGCGTGGCGAGGGCGATGGACTCGAACCCGTAGGCGTGGAAGTGGGTGTCGGCGTCGATCTCGGCGAGGTCGAACTTGAGCTGGTCGGCGACGGTCTCCCGCAACGCTCGGACCAACCGGGACTCATCGTCCGATGTGGACTCGGGCGCAGCGGCCGAGCTCGGGTCCGCCACCGGCGCGGCGAGCGCCGGAACCACCGCGACCGCGGACCCGCGCACCGATCCGGGCAGCTCCCCGGTCCCGAACTCGGCCCGGTCGATCCGGCCCAGCACCCGGCCGCGCTCGTCGGCCAGGTCGATGCGGAACTCGGCGTCGGCGACCCGGTCCAGCACCAGCACCCGGGTGCGGTCCAGCTCCTCGCCGTGCAGCTCGGCGACCCGCAGCGCGGTCGCGTCGGGGTCGCCGAGCGCGTGCTGCACGCCTTGCAGCACCCCGGCGAGCACCCAGGCCGGGACGTGCACGTGCCGCTTGTGCGGGTCCTGGCACAGCGCGGGCTCGCCGACGCGCACCAGCAGCCGCCCGTCGCGGAGCCGGGCCACGCCCTCGACGCTGCGCGAGTAGGGCCGCGCGTCGAGCCCCGCTGCGCCCAGCGCCGCGTAGAAGCCGTCCTGGTCGAGTTCGTCGGGCACGTCCACCGGGACGTCCGGAACCCGTTGTCCCGCAACGGCTTCGACGGTGGCGGCGAACCGCGGCGTGCCGTCGGCGTGCCGCAGCTCCACCCGGTGCGCCCCGGACGCGCCGCCGAGCCGCCATTCCAGCGTCTCGGTCTCGTCGGCGGGCGCGGGCAGCGCCGCCCACTCGGCGTCGCGGACCCGCAGCGGCCCGTCGATCCCGGCGACCCGGGCGAAGGCCAGCGCGCCGTCCAGCAGCGCCAGGGTGGCGTACCGCCGCTTGCGGCCCGCGGTGTGCACGTAGTCCAGCAGTTCGTCGCCGCGCGGCTTCAGCTCGTAGCGCACGCCGTGCAGGTCGGAACGGTTCTCCCCCACCCACGGGTGTGCGCGGCGGGTGAACGCCAGCGGCCGCAGCACGCTGGGCGCGTCGTCGAACTCGGGGTACCAGCAGCGGACCCGCTCGAACGGGTAGGCGGGCAGCGAGAGCTTCGCGGGCCGGGTGCCGAGCGGCCACAGCCGGTCCCAGTCGACCGCGGCGCCCTGCGACCAGTGCCGGGCGAGCGCGGCCAGGTCGCGGTCGGCGACGGCCTGCTCGACGGTGGCGGCGTTCGCCGCGCGGCGCTGCCGCAGCGTGCTCGCGACGAACTCCACGCCCTCCGGGAGCACCGGAGCATCGGCGGTGAGGTCCACCCCGGACAGCGCGGTGAGCCGCTCCAGCGCGTGCCGCGCGTCGGTGGCCACGAACGCCAGCCGGCACGGCAGCTCGTTCTTACCGGTCTGCAACCCGTAGGCCAGCGCGTCCAGCCCGGGTCGCGCGGATCCCAGGTGGTCGCGCAGGTCGCCGAGCACCGTGCGCAACGCCTGCGGGGTCATCGCGGAGAACACCAGCAGCTGCGGCCCGCCGCTGTCCGGGGCGGCGACCACGGTGCCGTCGTGCTCCTCCACCACCAGGTGGACGTTGATGCCGCCCGCGCCGATCGAGGTGATCCCGGCCCGGCGCGGTACCTGCTCACCGCGCACCACCGGCCGTTCCCACGCGGCGCGTTCCCGCTGCACCGCGAACGGCGTCGCGTCGAAGTCGATGGCCGGGCTCAGCGTCTCGGAGTGCAGCGACGGCGCCAAGGTGCGGTGCCGCAGCTGCAGCAGCACCTTCGTCAGCCCCACCAGCCCGGAGCCGGACAGCAGGTGCGCCACGTTCGACTTCACCGAGCCCAGCGCGCAGAACCCGGTGTCGTCGGTGTCCCGGCCGAACGCGAGGCTCGCGCCCTTGATCTCGATCGGATCGCCCAGCGAGGTCGCCGAACCGTGCCCCTCCAGGTAGCTGATGGTGCGGGCGTCCACGTCGGCGTCGTCCAGCGCGCGTTCGACGGCGCGGGCCTGCTGCTGCGGGCTGGGCACGGTGAACCCGTTGCGCACGCCCGCGTTGGTGAGCCCGCTGCCCTTGATCACGCCGTACACGTGGTCGCCGTCGGCGACGGCCTCGCCGAGCGGTTTGAGCACCACCGCGCCGACGCCCTCGCCGAGGATGGTGCCGTCCGCGCCGAGCCCGTAGCTGCGCACCACGTCGGCGGACTTGGTGGTGAAGTGCGCCTGCGAGGTGGAGATCAGGTCGTAGGGGTGCAGCATCAGGTTGATCCCGCCGACCACCACCATCCGGGTCTCGCCGTCGCGCAGCAGCCGCACCGCCTGGTGCACGCACGCCGCGGACGAGGCGCACATGGTGTCCACGAACACCGACGGGCCGGTGAACCCGTAGTGGTAGGACAGCATGTTCGCCATCACGCCGACTTCGCTGCCGCTGGTGGTGGTGCCGCGTTGCAGCATGTTCTGGAAGCCGTAGTAGGCGTAGCTGTTGTTCATCGAGCCGACGAGCACGCCCACGTCGCCGTCGTAGCGGCGGCGCAGCGTCTCCCGCGAGTACCCGGCGTCCTCCAGCGCGGTCACCCCGGTCTGCAGGAACAGCCGCACCTCCGGGGACATGATCTCGGCATTGCGCTGGGAGATGTTGAAGTAGCGCGGGTCGAACGCGTCCACGTCGCGCAGGAAGGTGCCGGTGCGCACGACGGTCTTGCCGAGCACGTCGCGCTCGTCGAAGTGGATGTCGCCGTGGCGCCAGCGGGATGCGGGCACGGTCTCGAAGCTGTGCCTGCCTTCGCTGAGCAGGTCCCAGAACTCCTCCAGGGTGTCCGCTCCGGGGTAGCGCCCGGCCATGCCGACGACGGCGATGTCGTGCCGGCCGGGGTCGTGGCGGGGGTCGGCGGGGCGCGGGGTCGTGGTGGCGGTGGGGGTCGCGGCGATGGATGAAGTCGTTGCGGCGACCGGACTTCCGGCGGAATCCGGAGTCGCGGTAGCCGAAGTTCCGGCGGTGGCTGGAATCGCGGCGGCCGGAGTGGCCGGGATCGTGCTGGTCGTCGCCGCGACGGCCGGCTCCAGCACCGGCCTCCCTTGCGGCCCAGCGGCATCAGATCCCGCGGCAGCGCTCTCGTCGCTCGCCTCCACAGTGGACTCGACCGGCGCGACGAGTTCCAGCAGCCGCTCCCGGTGCTCGGCGACGAAGTACTCCGCCACCCCGCGCAGGTCCACGTGCTCGAAGAACAGCGTCTTCGGCAGCGAGCCGAACGAGTCCTCCAGGGTGCTGGTGAGGTCGACGATCGCGATGGAGTCGATGCCGTAGTGCTCCAGCTTCTCGTCCGCCAGGATGCCGTCCGGGTCCTGCCGGGTAACCTCCGCGAACACCGCGCGCAGGAAGTCCTGGGCGCGTTCGGCCAGCTCCGCGTCGTCGAGCTCGACGGCCGGAGCCGCCGGCCTCGGCATCGGAGCCGCCGGAGCCGGGACCGCCGCGACCGGCCGGTCCAGCCCGGCGTACACCCGCAGCTTCGCGCGCTCCCCGTGCAGCACGACCCGCCGCACCGGTGACCCGGTGCGCAGCGCCCGCTCGATCGCGGCCAGCCCGGCCTCGGTGGGCAGCGGCACGGTGCCGGTGCGCTTGCGCAGGTAGGCGGTGGTGGCGGCGTCCATCCGCATCCCGCCGTCGGCCCACAGCGGCCAGTCCAGCACGCGGGTCTCGGCGCCGGTGGCCTGCCGCCGCAGCGCGAACGCGTCCAGGTGGGCGTTGGCGGCGGCGTAGTCGGCCTGCGCGGCGCCGCCGAAGGCACCCGCGACGGAACCGAACAGCAGCAGGAAGTCCAGGTCGAGGTCCTCGGTGGCGGCCGCCAGGTGCGCGGTGCCGTCGACCTTCGGGGCGAGCACGGCGGTGGTTCTCGCGAGGGGTTTGGTGGCGAGGTAGCCGTCGTCGAGCACCCCGGCCGCGTGGAACACGCCGTCCAGGCGCCCGTGCTCGGCGCGGATGGTGCGGACCGCATCCCGGACGCTCGCGGCGTCGGTGACGTCGGCCCGCACGTAGTGCACCCGCTCGTGCGGCGGGGTGGGCGCCTGCTCGGAGCGGCCGCTGACCACCACGGTCGCGCCGTGCCGGACGCACAGGTGCTCGGCGAGCAGCCGCCCGATGCCCCCGGCGCCGCCGGTGATCCAGTAGACGCCGCCGGTGCGCAGCAGGCTCTCCCCCGCCGCTGCGGCCGGGAGCTCGGTGGTCTCGTGGCGCCACCGCCGCCCGTCGCGGGTGTGCGCGACCTCGGCGTCCTCGGTGGCGGCTTCGGTGTGCACGGCGCGTTCGAAGCGGGCCGCGTCGCGCGGGTCGAAGCCGTCGAGGAGCACCAGCGTGCCGCGGAACGCCGGGTCCTCCAGCCGCGCGGTCTTGAGCAGCGCCGCCAGCGGCCCGAACACCGGCGAGTCCGGTTCGCCGGGCGCCACCACCAGCACCCGGCCCTTGCCGAGGCGTTGCAGGTGCGCGTAGCAGCTCTCGAACGCGGCGCGCATCGCGATCGCGTCGGTGGTCCCGGCGGGCACCGGCAGCGGCAGCACCTCCGCGCCGAGCCGAGCCGCGCTCGCGGGCACCAGGTCGTCGTCCAGGGCGGCGTTGAGCACCACCACCGGCCCCGCCCTTCCCTCCGATGTGGACGGTGCTTCGACCCAGTTCCCGGTGACCTCCAGCAGGTCGTGGCCGGGTTCCGCGGCCGGTTCGCCGCCGAGGGAGCGGGCGGTGTAGCCGGTGAACCGGACGCACAACCGGCCCGCGTCGTCGAGCAGGTCCACGTCCACCTTGCCGCGCCCGCGCGCGCCCGCGGCCGGGCGCAGCCACGCGTGCGCGGTGGCGGTGGTCGCGGCGGGCGCGGACAGCTCGTCCAGCGCGAACGGCACCGCGGGCGCCGACGGTTCCCGCCAGCCGCCGTCCGGGCCGCCGACCGCGAGCGCGGCGAGCAGCGCGCTGTCCAGGATCGCGGGATGCAGCCGCGGCCCGGGCGCCGCCGCTGCGGGCAGCCGCAGCTCCGCCAGCACCCCGTCCGGGCCGGTGCGCACCGAGGTCAGCGCGCGCAGCGCGGGTCCGTGCTCGATGCCGCTGGCCCGCAACGCCGCGTACCCGGCGTCGGCGGCCAGCTCCCGGGGGTGCCGTGCGCGCAGCTCGGCCAGGTCCACCGATTCCGTCGCGTCCGCACCGGGTTCGACGCGGCCGCTCGCGTACGGTTCGCCCGCCGCATCGGCGAGCGCGTAGTCGTGCCCGTCGCCGCCGGGGGTCAGCCGCAGCCGGGCGTCCAGCCCGTCCGGCCCGACGGCCAGCGGGCGGATCCACACCGCGTTGCGCACCCGCGGCGTCCGGTGCCCCGCGGCCCGCGCGGCGGCCAGCGCCAGGTCCAGCACGGCCACGCCCGGCACGATGCGGGTGCCGCCGACGACGTGGTCGCGCACGTAGCCCTGGGTGTCGTCGAAGCGCACCGGGAAGGTCCAGTCGTCGCCGGAGCGCTCCCCGGCGCCCAGCGCGGCGGTCTCGGGCGCGGCGGGCTCGGGCACGGCGGTCTCGGACGCGGCGGTCTCGGACGCGGCGGTCTCGGGCGCGGGGCTCTCGGACACCGCCGGGGCCGGGGCTTCGACGGGCCGCGGGCTCAGGTTCGACGGCGCGGTGGGCGTGAACCAGTGCGGGGTGCGGGCGAACGCGTAGCCCGGCAGGTGCAGCCGCCGCCCCTGCGCCGGCCACTGCGACCAGTCCACCGGCAGCCCGGTGGCCCAGGCGGCGGCGAACTTGTCGTACCGCCCCTGCTCCAGCCAGCGCGCGCCGAGCTCACCGAGGTCCTCGGCGTCCAGCCCGGCGGGCACGTCCTCGCCCGCGCGGCCGCGCTCGCACCCGGCGGGGCGTTCCCCGACGGCGAGGGATTCCAGCTGGTCCGCCCAGGTCTCCAGGTCGGTGGCGCGGAACGCGGCGCGTTCGGCCATCGGCACCCGGCCGTCGCGCAGGGTGCGGGCGATGTCCGCGAGCGCGGGCCGCTCGCCCCGCTCGACCCGCCGCCGCACCCAGTCCGCGAGCACCGCGCAGCTCGCCCGCAGCCGTTGCTCGTCGCGCGCGGACACCGGCAGCCAGTGCTCGCCCGGCCGCTCCGCGTCGGCGGGGACGTCCGCCCCGGATTCGAGCAGCACGTGCGCGTTGGTGCCGCCGAAGCCGAAGGAGCTCACGCCCGCCCGCAGCGGCCCGGGCGCCTCCCAGTCGGTGAGCTCGGCGACGACGTGCAGCGGGCTGCCCGCGAGCTTGATCAGCGGGTTGAGCTTGCGGAAGTGCACCGTCCCCGGCAGCTGCCGGTGCCGCATCGCGAGGATCACCTTGAGCATCCCGGCGACGCCGGCGGCACCTTCCAGGTGGCCGATGTTGGTCTTCACCGAGCCGACGCCGCAGCGGTGCTCGGCGGGCACCTCCGCACCGCCGCGCAGGTCCGCGAACGCCTTCTTCAGCCCGCGGATCTCGATCGGATCGCCGACCGGGGTGCCCGGGCCGTGCGTCTCCACGTAGCTCACCGTCTCCGGCGCGACGCCCGCTCGCCGGTAGATGCCGCTGATCAGCTCGGCCTGCGCGTCCGGGTTGGTGACGGTCAGCGAGCTGGTGCGCCCGCCGTGGTTGCTGCCGATGCCCTTGATCACCGCGTGCACCGGGTCGCCGTCGCGCCGCGCGTCCGCGGCCCGCTTGAGCAGCACCACGCCGCCGCCCTCGCCGCGCACGTACCCGTTGGCACCGGCGTCGAACGCGCGGCACTTCCCGTCCGGGGAGAGCATCCCGGCCTTGGCGAACGCGATGAAGTGCCGCGCCGACCAGGTCAGGTTCACCCCGCCCGCCAGCGCGTACTCGCAGTCCCCCGTCAGCAGCGCCTGCACGCCCTGCTGCACCGCGACCAGCGAGCTGGCGCAGGCGGTGTCGTTGACGACGCTGGGCCCGCGGAAGTCGAAGTGGTGCGAGACGCGGTTCGCGATGATCGCGTAGGCCGCGCCCGTCGGGTAGTAGGCGTCGACCTCGGCGACCTCCTGCTCGACGAGCTCCGCGTAGTCCCAGTGGCACACGCCCAGGAACACCCCGGTCGCCGAGCCGGCGAGCCGGTCCGCCCGGTACCCCGCGTCCTCCACCGCGTGCCAGCTGAGTTCGAGGGCCATCCGCTGCTGCGGGTCCATGGATTGCGCTTCGCGCGGGGAGATCTGGAAGAACTCGGCGTCGAAGCAGTCCACGTCGTCGACGAACCCGCCCCAGGCGCAGCTGGTCTTGTTGAACTCGCGGCGCGGGTCGCCGAGGTGGTCCTCCTTGCGCCAGCGCCGCTCCGGGACCTCGCTGATCAGCGAGCGTCCCGCGGCCAGGTGTTCCCAGAACTCGTCCATCGTCCGCGAGCCGGGCAGGCGCAGCGAGGTGCCGATGATGGCGATGTCGTGGTCATCGGTTCCGTGGTCCATCGAAGTCGTCTCCGTCTCAGCACCGGTGCCGCTGCGGCCCGCGTCGGCTCGTCCGGTCGTGGTCGTGCCCGTCCCGCGCGCCCGACCGGGGCGGCCCGCGGGACTCGGAGGTCAGGCGGCCGCGCAGGTGCGCTCGTCGACGACCCGCAGGGGCACCTTCAGGGGATCGCGGTTCAGACCGTGCCCGCGCACGAACCAGTGGTGCAGCCACACCGTGGAGGCCAGCAGCACGAACGCCTGGTTCTCCTTGGTGCCGATGCGTTCCGGCGGGGCGTCGTAGACGCGGTTGACGAACTTGCGCACGAACCGCGCGTCCAGGGCGGGGATCTCGCCGAGCACGTCCGGGTCCAGCAGCAGGTCCCGGTAGTCGGGCCGGGAACGCACGAACACCGCGGAATCCGGCGCGCGGTAGGGGAACTTGCCCTTCTTCACGATGCGCTCCGGCAGCACGTCCGCGTAGGCCAGCTTCAGCAGGTGCTTCTCGTCGTAGGGGTCGCCGAAGCGCCCGTTGACCGAGTTCGCGCGGCGCACCACCGCCGGATCCAGGAACGGGCAGCGGTTCTCCACGCCGTGCGCCAGCGCCATCCGCTCGCCCTGGGTGGACAGCAGGTAGCCGGCCAGCAGGGTGCGGAACTCCAGCCACTGCGCCTTCCGCACCGGGTCCAGTTCGGCGTAGCCGGGTTCCTCGGCGACGAGCCGTTCCACCGCGGCCAGCGGATCGCCGGGCTCGGCGAGCAGCCGGGCCGCGAACCGGCCGTTCTGGAACCGCATCTGGTGCGAGAACAGGCCGGGCCGCTGCTCGGTGGAGAACTGCTGGTAGAGCCCCAGCATCCGGCGCTGCTCGTCGGCGCCGCTGAAGTGCGCCAGGTACGGGTGGAGCCGCCCCATCCGCTCCCGGCGGGTCTCGTCGTCGAGCGCGTCCCACTCGGACAGCAGCCGGGTGTCCTTGAAGATGCCGTAGCCGAGGAACGCCTCGTCGGCGCCTTCGCCGCTGAGCACCACCTTGATGCCCTCGCGCCGGACCTGCCGGGACAGCAGGTGCATCGGCACGAACGCGGTGCGGAACGCGGGCACTTCGGCGTGCCGGACGGCGTCGGGGAACGCTTCGGCGACGTCGGCGTCGGTGACGCGCAGCTTCGAGTGGTGGGTGCCGAGGTGCGCGGTGAGCTCGTCCTGCTCGGCGGACTCGTCGAACTCGGCGTCCTCGAACTCGATCGAGAACGTCCGAAGTGGACGGTCGGTGCGGCGGGCGGCGAGGTGCGCGATGATCGACGAGTCGAGGCCGCCGGAGGCGTACACCCCGACCTCCACGTCGCTGCGCAGCCGCACGTCCACCGCGCGTTCCAGGTCGCCGCGCACCAGCTCCACGGCCTCCTGCTCCGACTCCGGCGCCGGGCCGGGGGTCAGGTCCAGCGGTGCCCACCGGCCGCGCCGCTCCTGGTCACCGCGCACCGACAGGTACTCGCCCATCGGGACCTGCTCGATCCCGCGGTAGCCGCTGTGCGCGGGCAGCGGCGTCCAGGTCGCGTAGAGCGAGGCCAGCTGGTCCGGGTCGAACTCGAAGCGGAACCCCGGGTACGCCAGGAACGCCTTCATCTCGGAGGCGAACAGCAGGGCGCCGTCGTGCCGGGCCACGAACAGCGGCCGCTTGCCGTACCGGTCGCGGGCCAGGTGCAGCTCATCGGTGACCGCGTCGTGCACGGCGAACGCGAACGCCCCGTTGAACTTCGGCAGGCAGTCCGGGCCCCACTCCGCCCACGCGTTCAGCACCACCTCGGTGTCCGACCCGGTGCGGAACGCGGCACCGCGCGCCCGCAGCTCGGCGCGCAGCTCCCGGTAGTTGTAGAGCTCGCCGTTGTAGCACAACCGGAATCGCCGGTCGGCGCTGAGCACGGGCTGCTGGCCGCCGGCGAGGTCGATGATGCTCAGCCGCACCGTGCCCATCGCGATCCGGTCGTCGAGCAGGCAGCCCGCCTCGTCCGGGCCGCGGTGCTCGATCTGGGCGAGCATGTCGTGCATCAGGTCCGCGTACTCCCGCGGAGGGCGCGGGCTGCGGTAGAACCCGGCGATGCCGCACATGGCGTCACCGGCTTTCGAGCGCCCGCTCGCGGGCACCGTCGACGAAGGCGGCGATGCCGTTGAGCGACACCATGACGTTGCCGAGCAGCTCGTCCTCCTCGAACTGCACGCCGTAGCGCTCCTCGATGTGCGTCATCAGCGAGATGTAGCCGAAGGAGTCGAGGATCCCGGCCTGGAACAGGTCGGTGTCCTCGGTGGTCTCGGCGTCGAACTCGAACAGGAACTGCTCTTCGAGGTAGTCCTTCAACTCGTCCTTCATCGCGGTCCTCCGCATCGTCGTCGTGGTCGTCCCGGAACCGGCCGCTACGCGGCGAACGCGGAACCGGCGATCCGGGCCAGCGCGGGCCACTGCTCCCGGATGAAGAAGTGGTCGCCGGGGAACCGGTGGGTGCGCAGCGGCCGGGTGCTCTCCCGCTGCCAAGCGCCGATGTCGTCCCCGGTGAACCACTCGTCCTCGCCGCTGAGCGCGGTGATGGGCACGTCCAGCGGTGGCACGCGCGGGTGCCGGTAGGCGCCGAGCGCGGTGAAGTCGGCGCGCAGGATGCGCTCGTAGAACGCCAGCAGGTCCGCGTGCTCGCGCAGTTCGGCGGGCAGTCCGCCGAGGCGGTCCAGGTGCGCCCAGAACTCGGCGGTGGGCAGCCGCCAGGTGTCGCGCTCCCGGCTGGGGAGGGACGGCCCGCTCTCGCCGGAGACGAGCAGGTGCGCGGGCGCGGGCAGCCCTTCCTCCCGGATCCGGTGGCACAGCAGGAAGGCGAGCCGCGCGCCGAGGCTGTGCCCGTACAGCGCGTACGGCCGGTCCAGCCGGTCGCGCAGCTGCGCCAGCAGGTCGTCGACGATGGCGCCGGGGTCGGTCAGCAGCGGTTCGGAGATCCGGGCGCCGTGCCCGGGCCGTTCCAGCACCGCCACGTCCAGGTCGGTGTGCTCGGCGAGCCCGGCGTAGGCGCGTTCGTCGCCACCGGCGTAGGCGACGCAGAACAGCCGGGGCCGCGGTTCCGCGGCCTCCGGGGTGGCCTCGATCTGGCGGACCATGCGGGTGAGCACCTGGGTGTCGCCGACTTCCCGGCAGTCGTCCAGCCCGGTGTGCCGCAGCAGGTAGCGGACGCTGTCGAGCCAGCGCACCGACCCGGCGATCTGCTCGCTGAGGGTGGCGGCGAGGTCCCGCTCGGCGTAGGGGCGGGCGGTGAGGTTGGCGATGACGGTGGCGCGCAGCGGCGCGAACCGGAATCCCTTGAGGAACGCGGCGAACTCGTCGCGGGCGGGTGCCATGTGCCGGGAGTGGAAGGCGGCGGAGACCTTCAGCCGCGCGACCCGCACGTCCTGCTCGCCGAGGACCTGCTGGGCGCGCTCGATCCGCTCCCGCTCCCCGGAGAGCACCAGCTGCGCATCGGTGTTGATGTTCGCGAGGTCCAGGTCGGTGAGCCCGTGCTCCACGAGCAGCGCGCGCAGCTCGGCGCGCGAGGTGCCCAGCACGGCGAGCATCGCGCCACCACCGGCGCGGGACATCAGCTCACCGCGCTTGAGCACCAGCTTCAGCCCGGTCTCGAAGTCGAAGGCACCGGCCGCGTGCAGCGCGTTGTACTCGCCGAGGCTGTGCCCCAGCAGGTAATCCCCTGCCGGCGCACCGCGTTCCAGCGAGTCCACGTAGGACAGCGCGTTCACCACGTACAGCGCGGGCTGGGTGCAGCGGGTGTCGTCCAGGCGACCGTCCGGGTTCCGCGCGCACAGCTCGGGCAGGTCGTAGCCGAGCACGTCGCAGGCGCGGGCGGTGAGCTCGGGGTGCCGCTCGAACAGCTCGGCGCCCATCCCGGGGCGCTGCGAGCCCTGGCCGGGGAACAGCACCGCGCTCACGCCGCCTCCGCCACGCGGGTCCGGTGCAGCGGCTCGGCTGTTCGCATCACGCGCCTCCTGAATGAGCGATCTCCCCGATCGGGATCAATCTGGAGACCACGCTAGAGACGGCGCGGAACCGCTCGCAATCTTCAGAACCACCATTCCGGCACGTCTAAGGAAATCACCAGGCGCACTTCTAGGGAAATCACCAGCAACTCCGCCGAATCGACCGGAGACCACCGGCCGCCCGAGCTTCGCGCCTTCTCGGAGCACCGGGACCGGCGGGGAGCGCCTGCCGCCTCCCGAGCCTCCGGCGGACGGGCCCGCAGCAGAGGCGACCCCGCTCACCTGCGCCCGTTTCCGCGCGGGACGGCGGAATCCGGTTGCGCACCGCGGTTCCGGCCCACCGCCCGCGACTCGCGACCCGGAGATCTCCGCCCATTCGGGCCCGCGGCATTCCCGGACCGGGACGAGGTGAGGATCGCACGTTCCGGGTGCGCCGATCCCAGGAGCGACCGGACTCGATCAGCGGGCGGGCACAATTTCCGGCGAATCGCCCGACCGGCGACGACACCGGCCTTTTCCTCTCTCCAATTCCTTTCCATCCCAGGACCGGCCGAAACCGGCGGACGAGACCGTCGCACCGAATGGAGCCGTCGCGGACTCGGCCAAACGGCCGCGGCGAACGGGAAAGGAAGATCACAGGAAGATCCCGCAGCGAGACCATTCCGTTCCGGTAATCGTGGCCAACGGCCATCGTCGCTGGAAGCGCTTCCGGCGACGCTCGGTCATCCGATGTTCCCGGCACCGATCCCCGCGGTCTCCGCAGTTCACGGCGCCGAGAGGGGCGCGTTGGCAGCGCGGTCCGGGCTTGCTACCGTCGATCGAGGTCGCATTCCGGAACGCACTCAGCGAGGAGTGCACCTGGATTCTCCGCTTCGCCGAGCGGAAAACCGATGGCCCCACCGGTCGCAGGAGCGACGCGTCCCGCGGCACTCCGCTCGCCGATGGTCCCCCTGACTCCCCGTCGTGCCCCTTCCTGCCCGGAGGACAGCCCGTGAGTTCCGGTCCGCCGGACGAGCCGCCGCCCCGATCGGCCGGACCGCCTCCGGGTGCCGCCGCGCGGGGAACGACGCCCGCCGCCGGAGCCGGTGCACCGCCGGTGCGGGTCGGCGCCACGACCTGCCCGCGCACGCCCGGTGCGCCCGTCCGACCCGCGCGCAGCGGCCTGCCGCGCTCCCGCGAGCTCACTCCCCGGAGGAACACCACATGATCGTCGAACTGCACCTGCTCCAGTCCGTCCCGGCCACCGAGCTCGGCCGGGACGAGGGGGAAGGGCCGCGGCGCGCGACCTTCGGCAACGTCGCGCGCGAGCAACTCCCCTCCCGGTACCTGCGCCGGTCGGCGCGCGCCCTGCTGGCCGAGCAGGACCTGGCCCTCGCCTCCGCCGGGGTCTCCACCCGGCGGCTGATCGCCGACGCGGCACGCTGGATCGACGCGGCGAGCTGCGCCGACGATCCCGGTGCGGACACCGAGGACCTGGTGCGGGAGGCGTTCTACGAACTGGGCCTCGGCCTCGCGAGCGGCGAGCTGACCCCGGCGGTGGTGTTCACCGCGGACCTGGCGGGTGAGCGCCTCGCCCGGTTCTGCCTGGAGAACCGCGAGGACTACGCCGACCGCGCCACCCGCCGCAAGAAGATCATCGCCAACGCGGCGGATCCCGAGCAGGCGCGGCAGGACGAACTGGCGCTGGCGAACGTGAAGACGGCCGCGCAGCAGCGGGAGGCCGCCGAGCGCGTGCTCGCCCCCCGGCAGGCGATCGACGTGGCGCTGTTCGGCGGCACGATCTCCGACGAGGACGAGTTCACCGCCGAACCCGCCTGCGAAGTCGCCGACGCCCTGTCCACCCACGCCGCCGGGACCACCGCGGAGTCCGCGGAGCTCGCGGCGGCCTGCTACTACCGCTACGCCCGCCTGGACCTGGCGAAGCTCACCGCGAACCTCGGCGGGGACCGCGCCCAGGCCGAGCGGGCCGCGCACGGCTGGCTGCGGGCGCTGGTGCGCGCCGTCCCCGATGCGCGCCCGAACGAGACCGCCGCCCGCACCCTGCCGGAGGTGGTGTTCGCGGTGGTGCGCGAGCACGGCTCCTGGAACCTGGTCAACGCGTTCCTCGACCCCATCGCCGGCACCGATCCGCTGGCCGGCTCGGCGCGGCGGCTCGTGGAGTACTTCGGCCAGGTCCGCGCCTTCTACGACACCGGCGAGATCCGCGAGGTCCTCGGCTCCTCGGTCACCGGGGAGCTGCCGCTGGAACGCACCCGGCAGCCCGCCACCCTCGACGACCTCGCCACCCGAGCCATCGGCGCGGCCCTGGTCTGACGGCTCACCGCAGCGGGCCGCCGGTGAGGTAGCGGGTGAGCATCGTGGTCAGCTCGTCCTCGAAGGCGGGGATGTCGATCGGGTCGGCCGACGAGATCAGCTGGTGCACCACGAGTTCCACAGTGGACACGACGAGCCGTGCCGCGGTCCGCGGATCGCCGACCCGCACCTCGGAGTACCGCTCGATGAGTTCGCGGGCGCGGGTGACGTGCTCCTGCTCCAGCCGCTCGATCTTCTCCAGCAGCTCTCGCGACCGCGGCGCCTGTTCGAGCAGGACGCGCAGCAGCTTCGGGTCGTCCAGGTGGTTCGCGATGGCGGCCCGCACGAACCCGCGCACCTCTTCCTCGACGGAGGCCGGCCGCTGCGCGGCAAGGTGGGCGCGGGTCGCCGCGATGCCCTCGTCGAGGTGCTTGGTCAGCAGCTCCACCAGGATCGCGTCCTTGTTCGGGAAGTACTGGTAGAGCGAGCCGATCGAGATCCGGGCGCGCTCGGCGATCCGATTCGTGGTGCCCGCCGCGTAGCCGTGCTCGGTGAAAACGTGAGCAGCCGCGGTGAGGATGCGTTCCCTGGTGAGTTCCGCGCGCACCTGGCGCGGTGTCTTCCGAGGTCGCAGCCGTCGTTCTCCCGAGCTCACGGAACCTCCCTGACCGGCGCGAAAGCGAGTGGCGCGCGAACCGAACGATTGCTCATAATCGTGCCACGACCTGCGAAGACCTCGCCACCAGCGCTGCGGAAGGAGCCCCGGATGACGCCCGTCGGCACCCGGCCACGACGAGTACCGATGGCGGAGCTGCGCGCCCGGCTCGGCGAACCCGACGACGTGGTGCGGGCACTCAAGTCCGGCGACCGGGTCGACGCGCACGCGCACCGGTTCATCGCGCACTCCCCGTACCTGTCGATGTCGACCTCGGACGCGCGAGGCCGCGCCGACTGCTCCCCGCGCGGTGACTACCCCGGGTTCGTGAAGGTCCTCGACGAGCGCACGCTCGCCATCCCGGACCGCCCGGGCAACAAGATCGCGGACTCGTTCCGCAACCTCGCCGAGAACGACGGCATCGGCCTGCTGTTCCTCGTGCCCGGCGTGGTGGAAGTGCTGCGCATCAACGGGAGCGGCTACCCCACCGACGATCCGGACGTGCTCGCCCGGATGCGCGTGGCGGGCAAGGAGGCGATGTTCGCGATCATCGTGGAGGTGGAGCAGGTGTTCTTCCACTGCGGCCGCGCCCTGCTGCGTTCCCGGCTCTGGGACCCGGAGATCCAGTCCCTCGCCGCCGAGATCCCCTCCCCCGGCGAGATCGCCGCCGCCCAGTCCGGCCTCGGCATCGACCCCGCCCACCTGGAGCACGAACTCCAGGAGGGCTACCGGAAGCTCTACTGACCCGGGGTGCGGCCCACCCGGGTCGGGTGGGCCGCTCCGCTAGCCGGCGCGGAGCATCCGGCGTTCGCGCACGGCTTCGGTGACGGGATGGCGCGCGCCGTAGACGCGCTCGTGGTCGGCCAGCACCCAGTCGAGCAGTGCGGCGGCGCCCGCCGCATCGCCGCTGTCCCCGAGCGAGAGGGCGGCCAGTTCCCTGGTGCGCAGCGCGTCGGGATCGTCGGGTCCGGCGGTCGCGGCCCAGCCGAGCGCGGTCTCGCGGTACAGCTGTGCTGCGGCCGCCGCCTCCCCACCCCGGGCGCACCAGTAGGCGAGGCGCTCGTGCGCGGCGAGCTCCTGCGCGGTGCGCGGGCACGGGCGCGGGTACGGCCCGACCGCGATTCCCCGCGCGGCGGCCAGAGACGCGGCGCCTGCCACGTCGCCGCTGTTACCGCGGTGCTCCACGACGACGGACCAGGCGTCGAGCACCCGCAGGTCCGTCGCCCCGAACAACACGGTGCTCCGCTGCGCCCAGTCTTCGAACGCCTTCACCGCCTCGGCTCGGTCACCGGCGGCATCGAGGTTGATCGCGATGGACAGGCAATGGTGCTCGATCTCGTTCGGATCAGGGAAGCTGATCCGCCCCTTCGAGCCGAGGACTCGGCGGTGCACATCGGCTGCCGCGGCGTGGTTCCCATTGCGGACGTGCCAGCACGCGAGCCGTTCGAGCAAGCGGAGCACGTCCCGGTGATGGGCGCCGAGCGCCTCCTCCGCCACCGCGGTCAATTCCAGGAGGGCCGACTCCGCCCCGGCGGGATCCCCGGCCAGTCCGTGCCATTCGGCCGCGACGCCTCGGGCGATCATGGCGGCGGAGTTGCCCGGGCCGAACTCGACCTCCAGGGCGGCGGCGATCCCGTCGAGCGTGGCGGCCGAGGCGGCAGCGCTGCCAGGGGTCCCGCGGGTTCCCGGTGCGGGCTCGTCGAGGTCCGGATGGTCCGGACCGAACGCGTCCACCCGGTCCACCGCGAGCCGGTCGAATTCGATCATCGCGCGGTACGGATTGCCGGCCGCGGCCCGCATCTCCGCCAGGTCCCGGCGCACGCGCAGCGTGTCCGGGTGCGCCGCGCCGAGCACCCGTGTCGCGTCCTGCACGAGCAACTTGAGGTCCGCCACCGCCGCCGCGGGATCCGCTGCCGCGCCGCAGATCACCCGCCGGTGCCGGACGTCCACTGTCTCCGGGTGGTCCGGGCCCGCGATGCTGCTGAGCCTGATCACCAGTTCGTCGTACGTGCGCCGGGCCGCGGCGAAGTCACCCGCGGCCGCCCACGACTGCGCGGCCGAGTCCGCGGCCCAGATCGTGCTGGACGCGATCGGGCCGTGAACCCGCGCGTGGTCGACCGCGAGCGCCGCGTACTGCTCCGCTGCGCCGACGGCATCTCCGTTCGCGCGGCGCCACGTCGCCAGCGCCCCGTCCACGACCAGCTTCGTCGGATCGTCGGCGTCGAGTGCGCGCCCGCAGTCCACGGCGAGCTCCTCGGCGAGTTCCACCGCGCCCGCGGCATCCCCGGCCCAGCCGGTCCAATCCACCAGTGCGTAGCGGGTGCTCAGCACGTCCGGGTGGTCCGCCGCTTGGAACGCGAGCTGTGCGTCCCGCACCCGCCGGTACTCCGCCGCGGCCGCCGCCGGATCTCCACCCCAGCCGCGGAACTGCGCGAGGCTCAGGTGGTACGGCGTCCGCCGCGGATCGTGTTCGCCGTACGCGGCGCGGACGTCGTCGAGCAGTGCGGCGCTGGTCCGCACCGCGTCCTCGTACCGGCCCGCGGCGGACTGCCACCAGGCCAGCTCGGCGCGGAGTTCGAACGAGGCCTCCCCCGCCCAGTCGGCCTCGGCGGCGAGCCGCTCGGCCAGCGCGCTCAACCGGTCCGCCGCGGCGTGCGGGTCGCCGTTCTCCCCGAGCCGCACGGCCGCCTTCCGCTCGACGTGCACGGTCTGCACGTCCGCGGGGCCGACGGTGCGGGTGAGGTCGAACGCCAGCTGGTCGAGTTCCTGCTGCCCTCCCACCGGATCGCCGCACCAGCCCCGGAGGTATGCCGCGTGGTCGCGGGCCGCGAACGTCTGGTGGTGTTCCGCGCCGCATTCGCGCTCCAGCTTCCGGACCAACTCCTGCTGTGCGGCGAGCCCGCCTGCGTGATCACCCGACGTGCACCGCAGCCCCGCGATCTCCTGAGCCGCGAACACCGAGTCGGCGTGCGCCGTGCCCAGTGTGCGGCGCAGCACCGGCAGCAGGCCCTCGAGCTCCACCAGCGCGCCGGTGGTGTCGAACACCGACCGGAGCCGGGCGGCGTGCAGCCGAGCTCGCAGCGTGTCGGGGGCCGAGTGGCCGAGCGCGCGGGTGCGGTCGACGACCACCCGCGTCAGCAGCTCCAGGTTCGCCGCCGGATCTCCTCCCGGCACGCACGCGAGCTCTTCCCGGCAGTCCGCGGTGACCGGATGTTCCGTGCCGGGTGCCGCTTCCGCTCGGGTGATCAGCTCGCTGAGCTCCGCCCGCGCCCGGTCCGGGTCCCCGTGGGTGAGCACGCCGATCCGGTGGCGGTGCACCTGAATTCCGGTCGCTGCCGGTTCATCGGATTCCGGTGCTCGTTCGCTCAGCAGCGCGTCCCATTCGCCCTGCGCCGCCGCGGCATCGCCCAGCTCGTGCCGACGCCTCGCCACGTCCAGGGATGCGGCGACGGTGTCCGGATGCCCGGGCCCGAGCCGACGTGACCGGGAGTCGCGGGCGTGCGCGGCGACCTCCACCGCTGCGGCGGCGGCACCGAGTCCGTCGAGGACGTCGAGCAGCGCCTCCCGGCATTCGACGGTCTGGTCGTGGTCCGGTCCGGGTTCGATGTTCGCTGCGGTCAACGCCGATTCCAGGGCGGCACGAGTGGCTTCCGGATCACGATCTCGTTCCGCGTCGGCCATGGTGCGCAGCAACTTCGCCGAGAGGTCGTCGGGGCCGCGCAGGTCGGTGCACCGCGTCGCCATCCGGTGGAGGAAGTCCGCCTGGGCGGCGCCGAGCCCGTGGTCCCCGAGGCTCTGCACCACTTCCCCGACGGCGTCGTGCACCTCGGGCTGGATCAGGTGGTCGCCGAGGCCGAGCAGGAACGCGATGTTGGCCCGGAACATCCGATGCCCGGCGGCGTCCGCGTCGGCCACGATCTCGACGAGGCCGTCGGCGATCGTGGTGACGACCGGGCCTCGCTCCGCCTCTGGCAGGTCCTCCCACCGGACGCGGCGCGTGGCCCGGTGGCACCGGATGATGTCTCCCCTCTCGGTGAGCAGCTCCAGGTCGCGCAGCACGCGGAGTGCCGCCGACACGTCGTTCGGGCTCGGGTCCACCTCGGAGTCCTGGCGCAGGTGGCGCAGCACGGGCGAGCTGGTGAGGAGTTCGACCGGGACCCCGTGGTCGTCGCTGGCGGACAGGAGGTCCGCCAGCCGGCTCGCGAGCGGATTCGTGCGGCTCGCGAGCGCGAGCGCGCTGCGCGCGGGGAAGGCGCTCGGCGAGCCGCCTTCGGCCTGGAACCGCTCGAAGTACTCCTGGTGGCCGATCGGGTTCTGCCGGAGGTAGGCGGCGATCATCGCGAGCGCGAGCGGGTCGTCGCCCCACGTTCGGGAGACGGCCGACATGTCGTCGCTCGCACCGCCGGTTCCCCTCGCCGTCAGGTGCCGCTCCGGATCGATCGGCCCGGGCAGCTCGATCGTCGTGACGCCGGGCAGCACCTCGGCGATCCGGTCCGGTCCGATCCGCGACGTGGCGAGCACTCGACCACCCGCAGGCGGCACCAGTCCTTCGAGGACTTCCGGGCTCGCGATGTCGTGCAACACCACCACCCAGCGGCGAGTGGATGCCGCCAGGTGCTCCAGGAAGCGCACGGCGTCCCGCTCCGGTCCACGACCGGAGCGCAGCCCCAGTCTCGCCGCCGCCATCGCGTAGGTGGACAGGATCGATTCGCGCGATCCGGCCTCCGCCCACACCAGCAGGTCCACCTTGCCGGTTAACCAGGCTCGCTCCACCTGATCGACGATGGTGGCGGTCTTCCCGAATCCGTCGCCGTGGAACAGCGTCGTCCCCGCGGCCAGGAGTCCCGGCTCGTCCACCGCGACCATCGGCACGTACCCGGCAGCTTCCGGTGGCACCGTGCCCACCCGCAGCCATTGGTCCACTTCGAAAACACTCGCGCGCGCGTCCATCATCTTGCCAACACCACACCCACCGGTCGTTCGGAACCCGGTCGATCTTGCCAATCGGCGCCCCGGCGCGGGGGCGAAGCCGCCCGAGGAGACGCATGCCACGGTGAGATCCGCGGGTCGGCGACTGATCAGCACGTGGTGAAGGCGGGGTACCGGAACCTGCACTGGTGCGGAGACGTCACCCTGCCGGCGGCCCCGCCCCGCACCCGCGCGGCCTTGCCCGGGCCGGGATCACGCCGGGTGCGGACGGTCTCCCACCGGCTCACCCGGCGCCGTCGGGCGGCGCACCCGGTCGGCCCTGTCCTGCCGCACCTGCCGCCGACCATCATTCGAGCGGCACCGCTGGACGTCGGGGCCGGCCCGGTCGCAGCGGTCGCACGACGGGGGGGAACGATGTCGCGGCGCACGCATGACGACGGCTGGTTCGAGGACGAGCTCCAGGACGGATCCCCGTTCCGCTACCGGATCCACCTGGAGCCGATCTCCGAGATACATCCGGACGCGCTGAGCGTCCTGACCTTCGCGGCCGGGACCGAGGGCGTGCCGGTCACCGACTACATCCGCCGCGTCGCCGAGATGCCGAAGCAGGAGCTGCACATCTACCGGGACCAGGTCAAGCGCGGCGAAGGCGGCGACGGGCTGGCCCTGCGCTACGAGGCGTGGCTGGAAGCGCGCAGGACGGTCCAGGACGACATGCAGTTCCTGTCGAAGGGCGCGAAGCCCGGCGACCCGCCGTTCTGGATCTGACCACGACCCGCGGGCGAAGATCCGCCCCACGCGCCGGAACGGTGCGGCATGATCCACGGGTGTCGATCGGCGCAGCGGCGTCAGAGTTTTCGGAGACCGTCCAGGACTCGGGCGGGGGTCATCGGCGGCACCAGGTCGTGGTGAATGTTGCCGGTCAGGTGGCGGACGTAGCCGGTACGGCCTGGTGTCGCGAGATCGCCCGGGCGGGTCCGACCCGGTGCGGCTCGTGGTGGTTCCTTCATCCGGGTTCCCTGGATCGGTGGTGGTTTCTGGCCCAGTGGCGGGCTTTTCGCGCTACGTCGTTGTCGTCGATCCAGGGTTGGGTGACCGCGACGGTGTCGATGAGGGCGTGGTCGCCGCGCTCACCACGCCGGTCGCCGCGGTGCACGGTGAACACCGGATCGGGCCGCCCCCACCGCACGGTGACGTCCCGTTCCGGGAGGTAGTGCCAGGCGCAGGGCAGCCCGTAGGACCTGAGCATCATGGGAATTCCTCAGCAGGTGGAGGGAAATTGGGGAACCCGGCCGCACGATCTCGGGGGAAGGGGTGGATCGTGCGGCCGGGCGTGTCCGGGCGGCGCTCGGGGAAGCACGCCACCCGGCCCGCGACCGGCGCCCATCGAGGGGCACTAACGGGCACCGGTCCACCCGGCCGGGGTCGGGGCACGACCGGCCGGGATTCTCAACGGATCAGCAGAAGCCGATCACGCGGAAATTTCCACCAGGTGAATGACCCATCCGCCCAACGAGACTGGGCCGGTGGGCCATTCACCTGAGCGCAAACGTGGATCACGCGGTGCGGAATGCATCGTTTCTCGTCTCCTTCGGGGTGAGATGGGAGCGAGTTCTGCTTCGACGTGGGCGGGGACTCCCGATGGGGCACCGCGCTCAAATCCGCCGAGCCGGTCGAACTTGATCGAAAGCGTAGAAGTGACTTAGTCAGCTTGGCTAGATCCACTTTCGGGTTAAGGTGCTGGCGGTCCAGCGCGCGGGACGGAGATCATCTGGGGCGATCGAGTCGGAATGACGCGCGGAAGGAAATTGCTGATGAGCAACGGCAGCGGATCGATGGTGAGCCGACGGCGACTCGGGATCGAGCTGCGCCTGCTGCGAGAACGAACGGGGATGAGCGCGGCGGACGCGGCCGACCGGCTCGACGACCTCTCGCAGACCAAGATCTCCCGCCTGGAGCGGGGCAAGGTCCAGCGTCCCAGGATCGGGGATGTGCGGGCACTTCTGGAGCTCTACGGCGTCACCGGCGACGACTCCGAAGCCCTGCTCGACCTGACCCGCGGTTCACGCGGCCGCGGCTGGTGGAACTCGTACTCCGACCTGCTGCCGAGCTGGTTCCACGGCTACGTCGGCCTCGAAGCCGAAGCCGCCGAACTCATCAACTTCGAACCCCAGCTGATCCCGGGGCTGCTGCAGACGGAGGAGTACGTTCGAGCGCTGGCTCAGACCGCACCAGGGATCGCAGCGGACGACGTCGAGCGGCAGGTCAAGGTCAGAATGCTGCGGCAGGAAGCGTTGCGGCGGGAAGGCCCGTTCAAATTGTGGGCGATCGTGGACGAAGCCGTGATCCGGCGTCCGTTCGGTGGTCCGGCCGTGATGCGCGAACAGCTCGAACACCTCTTGGAAGCATCGACCTGGCCGAACGTCGTCCTTCAAGTGCTTCCCTTCGACGCCGGAAGCCACCCGGCGATCTCCGGAAGCTTCGCGGTGCTGGGCTTCCCGGACGCCAGCGATACGGACGTCGCCTACCTCGATTCCCACGGAGGCTTGTTCTTGGACCAGGCGAGCGACGTAGCCTGGTACCGGAACCTGTTCGACCACCTGCGCGCGCGAGCGGCCGATCCCGACCGAACGCGCGACTTGGTCAAGAAGACGGCGAAGGAGTTCACGTGACCCAGCTGAACGGGCGAGCTTCGGATGACTGCGGCTTAGTGAACGCGGCCTGGCGCAAGAGTTCCTACAGCACCCCGAACGGCCAGTGCGTCGAAGTAGCAGCACTCCCCGACCGCACCGCCGTCCGAGACAGCAAACTCGGCGCCCGCAGCCCGATACTCCCCTTCCCCGCGCAGGCCTGGACCACCTTCCTCACCAACCTCAAGACGGGCACCTACGACCGCTGACTTAGGGAGCGAAGCATGAACGCCCCGGACTTCAGCCAGGCGACGTGGCGCAAGAGCACGAGGAGCAACGGCGGCGGTGCGGCGTGCGTCGAGATCGCCTCGATCCCGGGTCTGACCGGTGTCCGAGACAGCAAACTGGGCGAAACCAGCCCGGTGCTGCCCTTCAGCGAAAGCACCTGGTCAACGTTCCTCAACTCGCTCAAGACCGGCACCTACGACCGCTGACCCCCACACGCCCCCACCAAACGAAAACGAGCACATCGCCACCTAAACCCCCCAGCTCAAAAAGCGTAATCCCCACGCACGCGGGGATGGGCCCTCGACGGCCGACCGCATCGAGGGCGGTGCGGAGTAAGCCCGCGCACGCGGGGATGGGTCCACCTGCTGGCCCTGCCGGGCGATCGCGGCCCGGTAAGCCTCGCGCACGCGGGGATGGGCCGGGCCGGGGCCGGTTCATGGCTGGATATCCGTCGTAAGCCCCGCGCACGCAGAAGTGGAGCCCGCCCCGTTCACCCCGAAAGGCGGAGCGGGGCTTCGCCTTATCGTCAGCAGACGTTGGCGAGCGGCGTGATCCGGTCGAGTTCTTCCCCGAGCCTGTCCTTCTCGATCTCCAGGTCGTAGTGCTCCTGGAGGTTGAGGAAGAACCTTTCGCCGGTGCCGAGGTAGCGGGCCAGCCGCAGCGCGGTGTTCGCGGTGATGTCGCGGTCGCCGTGCACGATCTCGTTGATTCGCCGGGCGGGCACGCCGATGTCCTTGGCGAGCCGGTACTGACTGATGCCGAGGGGCTGCATGAACTCTTCGTTGAGGATCTCGCCGGGGTGGACCGGGTCCACGGTGGTGTCGGTGTTCATCGTGACCCTCCTACCAGTCGTCGTCGATCTCAGGTCAATTCTCCGCGTCGTTCGATGGCCGGCCCCGCGCGGGGCTTGTTGGGACGCACCGCTGCGTTGAAAATCGGTTTGCCGCGTCGTGGTGCGCTGTTACGGTCCTTGGCGGTGGCCGGATCGCGGCCCGTTGTGAGGAGTGGTCGACGTGCTGGGTGAGGACGACATCTCCGGGTGAGGCCCGGTTCGGGACTCGGGTGAACCGTGGTTCGAGGCTCGGGTGAGAAACCCGGTCGGGGCCCGGTTCGAGCCGGAGTGCTCTGCGCCTCCTCCTGCCCTGGTTGGGGCGGTTCGGAGCGCTTGTCGTCGTACCCCACCACTGTTCGTTCCTCGGGCCGCCGCCCCGCGCTTCCTCTGATTCGCCGGTTCTCCTGCATCGCCGGCGTTCAGCGATCGGAAGCACGACTGCGGTGCGCCCGCCTGACGCGGGAGAGCTCGCCGTGGCCGATGCGTTGATCACCTGTTCCCACCTCACCTTCTCCTGGCCGGACGACACGCCGGTGTTCGACGACCTGTCGTGCACGGCGGGTCCGGGCCGCACCGGGCTGGTCGCGCCGAACGGCGCGGGCAAGAGCACGTTGCTGCGGCTCGTCGCCGGGGAGCTCACCCCGCGTTCCGGGTCCGCCACAGCGCATGGCGTGGTCGGGTACCTGCCGCAGACCCTGCCGCTGAACGGTGATCGCACGGTCGCGGAGGTGCTGGAGATCGCGCCGGTGCTGCGCGCGCTGCGAGCCATCGAAGCCGGCGACGTGGACGAGGCGCACTTCGCGGTCGTCGGCTCCGACTGGGACGTCGAGGAACGCGCCCGCGCCGAACTCGGCCGCCTCGGGCTCGACGAGATCGCGCTGGACCGGCCGCTGCGCACCTGCAGCGGCGGGCAGGCGGTGGCGATCGGGCTCGCCGCGCAACTGCTCAAGCGGCCGGACGTGCTGCTGCTGGACGAGCCGACGAACAACCTCGACCGGGACGCCCGCGACCGGCTGCACCGGGTGCTCGCCGAGTGGAGCGGCTGCCTGCTGCTGGTCAGCCACGACAGGGAGCTGCTGGACCGGATGGATCGCATCGCCGAGCTCGACCGGGGCGAGATCCGGTGGTACGGCGGGAACTTCACCGCCTACGAGCAGGCGCGGCTCGCCGAACGCGAGGTGGCCGAACGCAACGTGCGCAACGCCGAACAAGAGCTCAAGCGGGAGAAGCGGGAACGGCAGCAGGCCCGCGAACGCGCCGACCGGCGGGCGAGCAACGCGGCCCGCAACGCCGATTCCGCCGGGCTGCCGAAGATCCTCGCCGGAGCCCGCAAACGCCGCGCGCAGGAATCGGCCGGCCGCGCCGACGACACCCACGGGCAGCGCGTCGACGACGCCCGCCGCAGGCTCGACGAGGCGAACCGGGCGGTGCGCGACGACGACGTGCTCGCGCTGACGCTGCCCGGCACGCGCGTGCCCGCCGGGCGAACCCTGTTCCACGGCACCGGAATCCGGCTCGACCTCGGCGGGCGCGCGCTGTTCGGCGACGGCATCGACCTCGCCGTCCGCGGGCCGGAGCGCATCGCGCTCAGCGGCGGCAACGGGTCCGGCAAGTCGACGCTGCTGCGGCTGATCAGCGGCGAGCTCGCGCCGGACCACGGGGAGATCACCCGGTTCGACGGGCGGATCGCGACCCTGTCGCAGCGGCTCGACCTGCTCGGCCTGGACCGCTCCACCGCCGAGAACCTGCGGGACGCGGCCCCGGAACTGCCGCGGTCCGAGTTCATGCACGTGCTGGCGCGGTTCCTGTTCGCCGGCGACCGGATGCACCTGCCCGTCCGCGCGCTCTCCGGCGGCGAACGGTTGCGGGCGACGCTGGCGTGCGTGCTGTGCGCGGAACCGGCGCCGCAGCTGCTGCTGCTCGACGAACCCACCAACAACCTCGACCTGGTCAGCACCGGGCAGCTCGTCGAAGCGCTGAACGCCTACGAAGGGGCGCTGGTCGTCGTCAGCCACGACGAACGCTTCCTCTCCGAGGTCGACGTGCCGCGGCGGCTGCACCTGTCCGGCGGCGAACTGCGCGACACCGGCGGGAGATGACCCGCACCGCCCGGCCGGAGGCGCAGTGGAAATGTCCCGCTGGAATGTCGAAAGCGAAGCAGGGCGGGAAATCACCTCGCCACCCGCGCGAAAGTCACTCTGGAGCAGGAATTTCACTACCCGTTGGGGCGTACCCGGATACCGCCGGTTCGCGTAGCGTGGACATAACTGGGAAAGCGACGAATTCCGGACGCGTCGATGGGGAGATGCGCGCTGCCCGGAATCGCGGAGCACGACGCACCTGACCGACCGCACGGCCGCTCCTAATCGCGGCGAGAACACCCCTGCGAAAGCGGCTCCCGTCCGGCGGGGAATACCGCGGAGTGCTCGTTGCACTGCGCGGCCGCATCGTGCGAATTCGATGTGCCATGCCGATTCGGAGGAGGAAAGGTGCGGACCAGCGTTTCCGGCGACGAAGCCACGCGGAATCCGATCGTGCTCATCGCGCACGGCGTCCCCGCCTACCGGTGCGGCCTCGCCCTCGGCTTGCGGAACTCCGCGCCCGACGCGTTCGAGGTGCGCGAGTCGACCCCGCGTCGAGCAGCGCGATCAGCACGCCGTCCGGCCGGGCGCGGCGGAGCGCGGCGAGGGCGGCGAGGTCGCGGCACGGCACTTCGACGAGGCAGGCGTCCCAGCCGGTGCGCTCGGCCGCGTCCGCCGCCGAAGGCGTCCGGTTGTCCTCGCCGTACCTGGACGACGCCGTGATCGCCGCCTGCGCCGCGGTCCGGCCGCACGAACGCCGCTCGCCGTGGCGGTACAAGCCGCTGCTGGTGGAGGCGATGCGCGGGCTCGTCCCGGATCGATCGCTGCGGCGGTCCACGAAGGCGGAGGGCTCCAACCTGGAGCACAGCGGCATCCGGCGGAACGTCGCCGCGCTCGCCGCGCTGTGCGAGGACTCCCGGCTGGCCGCGCTCGGCTGATCGACGCCGACCGGTTGCGGTCGGTGTGCACCGGCCTGCAGCTGCGGCTGTTCACCCCGTACGCGATGTCCACGACGTTCGGCTGCGAGCGCTGGCTGCGCAATCTCGAAGCGCACACCGCACCGGAGCTCGCCGAGCAGGAGGTGTCCTGATGGGAGTGCGGTTGCACCACGAGGTGTCGCTGGCGGGCACCGACGAAGGATCGGTGCTGCCGGACCAGCGGTCCGGGGAGTACTGGCAGCTCAACGGATCAGCGGCGACCGCGCTGCGGATGCTGCTCGACGGCGCCGGGGAGCACGAGGTCGCGGCGGCGCTGGTCGCCGACAGCCCGCCCGGTGACGTCGGCCTGGACGAGGCGCTGCGCGATGTGCGGGAACTGACCGCACAACTGGCGGCGGCCCGGTTGGCGGTGCGCTCGTGAGCACCCCCGAAGCGCTGTTCCGCAGCGCCACCCGCCCGCCGCTGCGGGCCCGGCTGGCGGCACGGCTCGCCGTGGTCGTCGCGCTGGGCCTGTCCCGGTTGCCGCCGCGCCGGATTCGCGCGGTGCTCGCGGTGATCCGCGGCCGGGCTCGGCCCGCCGAGCACGATCGAGCACTCGCGATCCGGCAGGCCGTGGTGGCGGTGAGCCTGACCTGCGCTGGCAAGGGCTGCCTGCCGCGGTCGATCGCCATCGCCCTGCTGTGCCGCTGCCGCGGGCAGTGGCCGACCTGGCGGGTGGGAGCGCGCACCGACCCGTTCGGCGCGCACGCCTGGGTGGAGGCCGACGGCATCGCGGTCGGCGAGAACGCGAGCATCGACTCGTTCCACCCCCTGCTGACCGTGCCGCCGCTCGCGCGGTGAACTCTCCGGACGTGCGCCGGTGCCCCGACCGCTGCTTCCCGCCACCCTCGGTCAGCGTCGCTCCGGATCGAGCCTGGTCGCGAGGTAGCCGGTGAGCAGCGCGGTGATCTCCTCCACCGCGTCCTCCCGGTCCACCTCGGGCGGGTCCAGCACGTAGCTGATCGCCAGGTTCTCCACGGTCCGCACCAGCACCCAGGCCACCGCGTCGGCCCGGGCACCGCCGGGGAGGTACCCCAGCAGGGCGGTGGTGGCGAGCTCGTCGATGCGGTGCTTGAAGTCGGCGCGGCGGGTGTCCGCGTTCGGCGGCAGCTGCTCGTAGAGCACCCGCAGCAGGCCCGCGTTCTCCTCGAACGCGGTGATGAGCGCGAGCACGTTGCCGCGCACCGCGTCCGGCAGCGAGCCGCCCGCGAGGTTGGCGACGAACGCGCGCGAAATGCGAGCGCGCAGCCGGTCGGCGCAGCGGTCCACGACCTCGCCGAGCAGCACGTGCTTGTCCGGGAAGTACTGGTACAGCGACCCGGGGCTGATGCCCGCCGCCGCGGCGATGCGCCCGGTGCTCGCCCGGTCGTAGCCGTGCGCCAGCAGCACTTCGTACCCGGCGTCGAGGATGCGCCGCACCATCGCGCGGGAGCGCTCCTGGCTGGGCTCACGCCGCATCGGACGCCGGGTTCGAGCGGCCACGGACACCTCCGGAAACGCGAATTGAACGCGAATGAATCTTCGTGTCAGCATCATCGGCATGACCTCACCTGTGACGCAACGCACTCCCGGGGCGGTGTACCCGGACCGGTTCTTCGGCGCCCCGGAGCGCTCCCGGCGGATCGGGCGGGTGCTGCGGCTGGCCGCCCGGGTGGACGAGCTCGACGAAGAGCTGGTGGACCGCATCGGGCGGCGGATGTTCACCCGCGACGAGCCCGGGGCGCGGCTGGTGCGCGCGATGGGCCGCGAGGTCCCCGCCGAGCAGCGGGTGACGATGGCGCAGTTCGCCCGCGCGCTGGACGACGGGGTGCCGCCGGACGCGCCTGCGGCGTTGCGCGAGTTCTTCGCCGAGGTCGAGCGGACCCCGGACTGGGTGGACCCCGAGCTGGTGGAGCGCGGGGCGCGCGCCATCCGCCGGATGGGGCGCAACGTGGACGACGTGCTGCTGCAGCTGTCGCTGATCGGCGGCTACCGGTTCGGCGGGCCACCGGACCTGCTGGTGGCGACCGGCGGGCTGACCGGGGCGACGGCGATGCGCCGGCTCGGCGAGACGAAGAAGTGGGCGCTGGCGATCAGCCGCCCCGGCGGAATGCGCCGCGACGGCGAGGGATTCCGGCTGACCGTGCACGTCCGCGCCATGCACGCGCTGATCAACCACCGCTTCGAGACGAACGGGCGGTGGGACGTGCAGCGCTGGGGGCTGCCGATCAACCAGGCCGACCAGGCGGCGACGCTGGGGCTCTTCAACGGCACGCTGCTGCTGGGGGTGCGGGCGCTCGGCTGGCTGGTCACCCCGGCGGAATCGCGGGCGATCATGCACGCCTGGAAGTACGTGGGCTGGCTGCTGGGCGTGGACGAGGACTTCCTGTTCGACACCGAACGCGAGCAGAACCGGTTCAACTACCACGTGCTGCGCGTGCAGGACGACGTGACACCGGCCGGTGCGGCGCTGTCCGGTGCGCTGGTCGACGGCCAGCCGACGCTGGGGCGCGGTCCGCTGGCCGGGCGGTACGCGCGGCTGCGGCTGCTGAGCATGCTGCGCTTCTTCCTCGGCAAGCAGGGCCTGCGGGACCTGGAACTGCCGGTGACGCCGAGCTGGGCGATCCCGCCGATCTGGGCGGCGAACCTGGTGAAGTCCGGGCTCGTCGCGCGCAGCCGGCGCGGGCGCCGCCACCTGGAACGGGCCGGGGACCGCTTCGCCGACCGAGACCTGCGGCGCACCTTCGCCGGCGCCCGGCCCGAGATCGGCGCGCTGCCCGGCTGACCCGGCGCCCGATCGTCGCTCAGGACCGGACTACCAGCGGCGGAGGTGGTCGCGGAGCCTCCGGGCCGTGCGGGCCATCAGGAACTCGGCCTCCGGCTGGGTGGCGGCGGGCACCCGGGACTCGGTGAGCGCGGCGATCGCGAACCGGTGCCCGTCGTCGTGCTCGACGACGCCGACCTCGTGCCGCAGGTTCAGCAGCGTGCCCGTCTTCGACGACCAGGTCGTCGCGTCCGAGCTGAAGTCCGGGGCCAGCCGGTGCCGCAGCAGGTTCGCACCCAGCAGCTCCCGAGTCCGCTCGGCGACCGGTTCGGCGATGCGGTCGGGCCGCCACAACTCCTGCAGCAGGTCCACGAAATCCCGTGCCGACCCGGAATTCGCGCGCGTCACGTCGAGCTGCGCGAGCGGATGCCCGCGATCCGCGGTGCGGGCGCCGATGGCCAGCGCGTGAGCCAGGTGCACGTCGGCGGCGGCGAAGCGCTCGGCGGGCGTCTCCGACAGGTCGCCGACCAGGTGGCGGGCGGTGATGCCGCGCAGCCCCCACTCCCGCAGCATCCGGGTGACCTCGGCCGGCGAGGTGAGCGCGAACAGCGCGTCGGCCGCCACGTTGTCGCTGAGCGCCACCGCCAGGTACATCAGGTCGTCCAGCGCCACCCGCGCCGGATGCCGGAACCGGCTCAGCCCGGTCGGTCCGGGCTTGGTGATGGCGCCGGGTCGCACCAGCACCTCGGCGGCGCCGTCCAGTTCGCCGCGGCGGACGCGTTCCAGGGTCGCCGCCACCAGCGGGATCTTGATCAGGGAGGCGACGGGGTGGGCGACGTCCGGCTCGATGCCGATCTCGCGCCCGGAATCGAGGTCCCGCACCAGGAACGAGCCGCGCAGCCCGCCGTCGTCGAGTTCGGCGAGCAGCTCGCCGATCAGTGCTTCCGCGTTCACCCGTTCTCCAGTCCGGTTCCGTCCACCGCGCCGAGGCAGCAGGCGACGTCCGCCCGCAGCGCCGTCCGCAGCAGGTCCGCGTCGTACCCGGCCTCCGCGGTGATCCCGTAGCCGCGCGCCAGCGGCAGTTCCGCGACCGGGTGCCACAAGAACCCGAACTCGACGGCCTGCTCGGCCGAGCACAGCAGCAGGTCCGCCGACCCGAGTGCCTCGGCGGCGCCCGCGCTCAGCGACTCTGCCACAGCGACCTGCGCGGGCCGGAGCCCCACCGCGTCGCGCACCCGCAGCAACCGGTCCCGCACGTGCGGGACGTCGTCCTCCGGCTGGATCCACACCCGGCGCCGCGGCGATCGCTCGGCGCGGCCGGCGCGCAACGAATCCAGGTGCACCGGCCCGCGGTGCCGCTCGGTCGTGCCGGCGACGCCGAGCGGCACCGACCACTCGGCCTCGTCCGCGGGCACCGCCACCAGCGCGGCCCGCACGTCGAGGGTGCGCACCAGGTCCACCCGTTCGGCCGGGTCGGCGCGCCGGAACTCCAGGAACAGCTCGTGGGTGCGCGCCGCCGCGTCCAGCTCGGCCAGCGCGCGGGTGGTGCAGGTCGCGGGTACCGCCAGCCGCACCGGCCGCAGCCGGGCCCGCTTCGCGTCCTGCTCCAGGGCGTCGGCCGAGCGCACCAGCTGCCGGGCCCGCGGCAGCAGGTCCCGGCCGAACGGGGTCAGCAGCACGCGCCGCGCCGAGCGGTCGAACAGCCGCTCCCCGAGGTGCCGCTCCAGCGCGGCGATGCGGCGGCTCGCCACCGGTTGCGGGATGCCCGCGGCGGCCGAACCGCCGGTGAAGCTGCCCACTTCGCTGACGCTGACGAACGCCCGGCACGCACCCACCAAGTCCACGACCGCAGTGTATGCCGGACCCGCATGAGAACCTCTGTTTCCGTCTTGGACAGCATGGCCGCGGGGTGGTGAGACTGGTCGCGCCGACGGCCGCACCGGCTCGTCGGGCAGTGACGAAAGGGAAGACCCGTGCTCAAGCAGCGTTTCCACCAGGTCGCGGTCGCCGCGCTGGCCGCGCTCACCCTCGCGGGGTGCACCGGCGGCGTGAGCGCCGTGCCCGCCACCTCGGCCGCCGTTCCCCCCGCGTCCGCCGCCACCGCGCGGCAGGCCGAGTTCGACGAGCTGGAGCGGCGGTTCGACGCGCGCCTCGGGGTGTACGCGCTGGACACCGGGACCGGCCGGGAGGTCGTGCACCGCGCCGACGAGCGGTTCGCGTTCGCCTCCACGCACAAGGCGCTGTCCTCCGGCGAGGTGCTGCGGCGCAACTCCCCCGCCGACCTGGACCGCCGCATCACCTACTCGCAGGCCGACCTGGTCGAGAACTCGCCGGTCACCGAGCAGCACGTGGCCGACGGCCTCACCCTGCGCGAGGTGATCGACGCCGCGATCCGCTACAGCGACAACACCGCGGCGAACCTGATGTTCCGCGAACTCGGCGGACCGGCCGAAATGACCGCCGCGCTGCGCGGGCTGGGCGACACCACGACCCGCTTCGACCGGACCGAGACCGACCTGAACCTGACCTCCCCCGGCGACCCGCGGGACACCAGCACGCCGCGCGCGCTCGCCACGAGCCTGCGCGCCTACACCACCGGTGACGTGCTGGCGCCGGAGCAGCGGGCGCTGCTCAACGAGATGATGGGCGCCAACACGCTCACCACCGACCTCATCCCGGCCGGGGTGCCCGCGGGCTGGCGCGTCGGCGACAAGTCCGGTGCCGCGAACCACGGCACCCGCAACGACATCGCGGTGATCTACCCGCCGAACCGGGCGCCGATCATGCTCTCGGTGCTGTCGGACCGGGCGGCGGTGGACGCCGAGTACGACGACGCGCTGATCGTCGAAGCCACGAAGATCGCCACCAGCGCCCTGAACTGACAAGTCCACACCGGACCACACCCGAGAGCGCTCCCTCCCCCACCAGCCAGAGGGAGCGTTCCTCGGGCCACCGCGGAAGAACTCGTCCGCTACCCGCCCAGGCCCGGCGCGGCAGGTCGTGTCGTTTGCCGGTCAGCGGCGAAGCCGCTGAGCAGCGACCCAGCACGCAACCGGACCACCCGCGGGTTCTCAGCGGGATTCTCGCGAGGACAGCTTTTTCCCTCGTGGCGGAGCCACTCGGGAAAAAGATCCCGCAGCGAGAATCCCGCTGAGGTTCCGCCACCCGACCACTGAAGCAGCCGGACCGGAACTCAACCGGCCAGTTCGCGGATTCGGGGCGCTACGTCCGCGCCGAAGGACTCCAGGAACCGCGTCTGGTCCGATCCGGGGGCGTGGAAGACAAGGTGGTCGAAGCCCGCGTCGAGGTAGGCCTTCACCTCGGCGAGCACCTCCTCCGGGTCGGAGGCCACGATCCAGCGGGTCGCGACCTGCTCGATCGGCAGCTCCTCGCCCGCCTTCTCCATCTCCTCCGGGTCCGCCAGGCTGTGCTTCACCTCGGCGGGCAGCGACAGCGGCGCCCAGAACCGGGTGTTCTGCAGAGCGCGCTCGCGGTCCGGGTCGTAGGAGAGCTTGATCTCGATCATCTTCTCCAGGTCGGCGGCGTTCTTGCCGCCGGCCTCCGCACCGGCCTCCACCGCGGGCAGCAGCTTGTCGGTGTAGAGCTCCATGCCCTTGCCGCTGGTGCAGATGAAGCCGTCGCCGACGCGGCCCGCGTACTTGGCGACCATCGGCCCGCCCGCGGCCACGTAGATCGGCACCCCGCCCTCGGGGCGGTCGTAGATGGTGGCGTTGGAGGTGCGGTAGTACTCGCCCTCGTAGCTGACCCGGTCCTCCCGCCACAGGGTGCGGATGAGGTCGATGGCCTCGCGGAAGCGGCGGAACCGCTCCTTGAACTCGGGCCACTCGCGGGCGGTCACCGCGGTCTCGTTCAGCGCCTCACCGGTGCCGACGCCGAGCATGACCCGGCCCGGGTACAGCGACCCGAGCGTGCCGAACGCCTGCGCCACCACGGCGGGCTCGTAGCGGAACGTCGGGGTGAGCACGCTGGTGCCCAGCTGGACGCGCGAGGTGCGCTCGCCGACGGCGCTCATCCAGGACAGGGCGAACGGCGCGTGGCCCTGGTTGTGCCGCCACGGCTGGAAGTGGTCGGAGACCATCACGCTGTCCAAGCCGTTCTCCTCGGCCTGCACCGCGAACTCCACCAGATCGCGCGGGGCGAACTGCTCGGCGGAGGCCTTGTACCCGATCTTGATGCTCATGCTGGTTCGCTTACCTCACCCATCGCCACGGTCACGGGAACTTCGTGGCACTCGTCGTTGAACGCCGCGGGTCGGAGCGCCGACGCGCGGGTCCTCGCAGCGCCGTGCGGGCGCGACGACCTCGAACGCGTCGGAACCGGCGCCGACCGGTCCGCTGCGGCGGACCTCCGGCGCGGATCGGTCGATGCGGCACGACACCGACCACATCACTCCGCAACCGCTTCGCCGCGCACCCTATTCCGCGCGGGTCCGGGCGTGGCGGCCACCGGGGCTCCGGCCGTCCGGGCGGCGCGCGGGGGTGCCGCGGTTCGGTCGACGGGCGGGAACCGGGTCATGGTGGCCTTTCAGCGGCGCCGGATGCGCTCGTTCGGACAGTCCCACAGGGTGTCACGAGCGGCGGCGCGCCCGGGCGGCGAGCACGGCCGCGTGCTGTGGAACCGATCACAGCGCCGCCGCGGTGCTCACTGTCCGCGCTCGCGCGACGACGGCAGGTGCGGCCCCGGCACCCGTTGCGGTGGAACGGATCCGCTCCGCGACCGGATGGCCGGCGGCTCCTCCGCGCGGACCGCGGTGCCCGGCGCGCGGCCGAGCAACGCGGTCGTACCGGCGCGAGGCACCGGAGGGGCCGCCGGCATCCCCGGCTCGGCCCGAGCGCGCGGGACGAGCCGAGCTCCCGGGCTCAGCGGTACCGGGGAAGCCGCCGAGCCAGCACGATCCCGAGCACCGTGAGCACCCCGCACAGCACCAGGGTCAACGACAGCGGCACCGAGGAACCGCCGGACGAACCGACCAGCGCCAGCGCGCCGATCGGCAGCAGCCCGCCCGCGACGGCCGTGCCGAACGAGATGCACAGACCGGTGCCGGTGTAGCGAGCGTCCACCGGGAACAGCTCGGACAGCAGCGACGGCACCGCACCGTTGAACGCCGCGTAGCAGAGGGTGCCGACGAGCATCGCCAGCAGCATCGCACCGAACCCGCCGCCGTCGATCAGCCAGAACGCCGGGAAGGCCCACAGCACCAGCACGATCCCGGACCCCGCGGTGAGCCGTTCCCGGCCCCACCGGTCCGCGTACACCGCGAACACCACCGTCAGCACGACCAGCAGCAGCGAGGCGAGCACCAGGCCCAGCTGCACGTCCACCGCGCTGAGCGCGGGCACGTACTGCTTCGTGTACGCCACCAGCCCGGTCATCAGCACGTACAGGAAGGAGCAGGACGCCGACCACATCAGCGATCCGGCCAGCAGCGCGAGCCCGTGGTCGCGGAACACCGCGCGCACCGTGGGCCGGGCGCTGCGCTGCCCGCTCTCCCGCTCGGCGAGTTCCGCGAGGAACGCGGGGGTCTCCTCCAGACGCCTGCGCAGCACCAGGCCGAGCGCGATGAGCAGCGCGCTGGCCAGGAACGGCAGCCGCCACGCCCAGGACAGGAACGCGTCCTCGCTGACCCACAGGTTCACCACCAGGATCACCGAGCTGGCCAGCCCGATGCCGAGCACCGTGCCCAGCTGCACGAACGCGCCGTAGAGCGACTTCCGCTTCGCCGGGGCGTGTTCGACGGCGACGAGCACCGCGCCACCCCACTCGCCGCCGACGGCGAGGCCCTGCAGCAGGCGGCAGACGACCAGCAGCACCGGCGCCCAGAACCCGGCGACCGCGAACGGTGGCAGCAGTCCGATGGCGACGGTCGAGCCGCCCATCACGAGCATCGAGGTCAGCAGCGCGGTGCGCCTGCCGCGGCTGTCGCCGAGCTTGCCGAACAGCAGCGCGCCCAGCGGGCGCATCCCGAACGCGACGGCGTGCGTGGCGAGCGCGGCGAGCGTGCCCATCCACGGGGAGGCGCCGGGGAAGAACAGCGGCCCGAACACCAGCGCCGCCATGAACGAGTAGATGATGAAGTCGAAGATCTCGATGAGCGTGCCGAGCAGCGACGACCCGGCGATGCGGGCCGCCGACAGCGGGCGTCCTGCGGTGGCGGGTCTGTTCGCGCGCGCGGGTTCCGCGGCCGTTCCGGACATGGGGGTACCGCCTAGGGGTGAGGGGTGGGGAGGGTCAGGCCGCGCGCAGGGCTTCGGCGAAGTCGGCCGCGCTGCCCGCGCCGCCGAGCGCCAGCACGTGGTCCATCGTGGACCGGGCGTCGCCCCGAGGTTGGCGGCGAACTTCGCGCGGATGTCCGCATCGGAGAGCGGGCGTTCGGTGTGCCCGCGGTTGACGTCCTCGCGGCGGTGCAGCCTGCGGCCGTCGGTGAGCACGATCTCCACTTCGGCCGAGTATGCCTGCGGGAAGCGGCTGTTCGGGTCGTCGGCGATCTCCACGCGCTGCGCGAGGCGCAGGATCTCCTGGTCCGCCAACGCTTCGTCGGTGAACTCGGCGAGGGTGAGCCGGTCGCGGGCCAGGCAGGCCCCGGCGATGAACGGGAGGCTGAACTTGGCGTCGTAGTCGTCCTGCGGGGCGCGCTTGCGCTCGATCGGCTCGCACACGGCGGCGGCGGGCGTCTCGTGGATGCGGCAGCGCACCACGTCGACCTCGGCGGCGGTGAAGCCCTCGGCCTGCTTCAGGTGCAGGATCGCGTCGGCGAACGCGTGGGTGAAGTGGCAGCTCGGGTACGGCTTCACCGCGGTGGCCAGCAATTCCCAGCGTTCGCCGAGCCCGTCGAGCGCTTCGGTGGCGTCCCAGCCGTCCGCGCCGAGGTGCGTGGCGTAGAGCCCGTAGCGCCCCTCGTAGACCTGCTCGGGACCGGGCCAGCCGACGGCGGCGAAGGTGGCGGCGGTGAGCGCGCTGGTCGCCGCCCACCCGGGGTGCAGCCGCTTGGTCCACGCGCCGTCGGCGAGGAATTCGAGGATGCCCGAGGCCATCGAGCCGACGATCCGCTGCGATTCGGCGATGCCGCCGGCGTCCAGCCCGGCCAGCTTCGCCGCGCTCACCGCGGAACCGAAGGCCCCGGCGAGTCCGGTGGGGTGGAAGCCGCCCGCGTGGAAACCGCCGTGCGCGACGGTGCCCACCCGCGCGGTGATCTCGATGCCGAGCACGTAGGCCAGCAGCAGGTCCTCGGCGGAGCGCTCGTGCTTGATGGCGGCGGCGATGCTGGTCGGCAGCGCGCTGGCCGAGACGTGGGTGACCGCGGGCAGGTGCGTGTCGTCGAAGTCGAGGCCGTGCACCAGGACCGCGTTGAGCAGGGCGGCTTCGCGGGGGGCGAGCCGGTCCGGGAGCCCGATGACCGGCTGGTCGCCGGGGCCGAGTTCGGCGGCGGCGCGGCGGGCGCGGTGGGTGAACTCCTGGTCGGCCGCGGCGAAGGCGACGCCGACGGAGTCCAGTGCGAGGTGCCGTGCGCGGCGCAGCACTTCGTCGGGTACGTCCCGCAGCGTGGTGCGCGCGGCGAATTCCCCGAGCACGTCCGCGATGGCAGGCATGGGCGCCTCCTCGGCCTCGTCATTGATGACCCGGCGGATGCGCGGCCGCATCCGGCCCGCACAGTGTGCAACCACCCACCGCGCCACCACAAGACAAAAGTCTGACGTTTTCGCCGAGGCGGTTCGAGGAGTCCTCGGAGGACTAGTCCTCCATGCGTTCGTAGAGGGGCTTGAGGCCCAGGAGGTGTTCGCGCACCAGGGTTTCGGCGATGTCGGCCTCGCCACCGGCGACCGCCTCGTAGATCTTCACGTGGTCCTCGTCGATGCCGTCCCAGGCCGGGCGCGAGATCCGGTCCCGGTGCATCCGGCCGCGCAGCACCGCGTTGATCGGGCTGCACATCACGTGCAGCAGCGGGTTCCCGCTGATGGACACCAGCGTGGTGTGGAAGTCCCAGTGCACGGTGAAGCCCTCGTCGGGATCCAGGTGCCCGGTGCCTTCGACGGTCCGCCGCAGTTCCGCGAGGTCCTGCTCGCAGGCCCGGTCGGCGGCCAGCCGCGCGGCGTGCGGCTCCAGCAGCAGCCGCGCCTCGATGAGGTTGTCCACCGACATGCCGCGCGAGTTGACCAGCAATCCGAGGCTGCCGCCGAGGTTGTCGGCGATGCGCCCGGCATCCGGGGCGGCCACGAAGCTGCCGCCGGTGACGCCGCGGGTGGTGTCGATCAGGTGCTGGCTGGCGAGCTGGCGCAGCGCCTCGCGCACGGTGCTGCGGCTGACGCCGAACATGCTCCCGAGCTCGGTCTCGCTGGGCAGCCGCGACCCGGAGGGCAGCGCGCCGCTGACGATCTGGTCGCGCAGCTGCTCGGCGACCTGCCGGTACGCCGCCTGCACCGGGCGCACCCGCAGCTTCGCGGATTCGCCGCCTCCTGGCCGGGTGGCCGCCATGATGCCTCGCTCCTCCTCGCGCCGGACCGGGTTCCGGCCGCTCCCGGTCAGCGTACGGGACCGCACCGGACCGGCCGGAACACTGGGAACTCAATTGTCTGACGTATTGCGCGGCGGCGCTCGGCGGTCGCATACTCCGAGGCGTTCCCGGCGCGGCGGCCGACCCCCGGACCGCGTCCGCGACAGGCACGAACAGGAGGTGCGGCGGTGGCCGTGCACGGAGGTCAGCAAGGGCGCTACTTCGAGGACTTCGTCGTCGGAGACATCTACCGGCACCCGCTGGGGCGCACCATCAGCGAGGCGGACAACACCTGGTTCACCCTGCTCACGATGAACACGCACCCGGCGCACTTCGACGCGCACTACGCGTCGAAGACGCCGTTCGAGAAGGTGCTGGTCAACTCGGGCCTGACCATCGCGATGCTGCTGGGCCAGAGCGTCAGCGACATCAGCCAGCGGGCGGTGGCGAACCTGGCGATGAACAACATCCAGCTCACCCACCCCGTCTACGTCGGCGACACCCTCTACGGGGAGTCGATCTGCACCGGCAAACGGGAATCGAAGTCGCGCCCGTACGCGGGCCTGGTCAACGTGCACACCCGCGCGCTCAACGCCGAGGGCGACGAGTGCCTGTCGTTCGACCGCACCGTGCTGATCTACAAGCGGGACCAGGCCGAGGCCATCGACTCCTTCCCCACCGCCAAGAACGGCCCGCTGTCGCTGGACGACGACGGAGGTGCGCGGTGAACCGGCTCCCGCTGGCCGACGTGCGGATACTCGCCGTCGAGCAGTACGGGGCGGGCCCGTTCGGCTCGGTGCACCTGGCCGACCTGGGCGCGGAGGTCATCAAGATCGAGGACCCGCGGTTCGGCGGCGACGTCGGACGGCTCACCCCGCCGTACGCCGAGGACGGCGATTCGCTGTTCTTCGAGGCGTTCAACCGCAACAAGCGCTCCGTCGTGCTCGACCTCACCAGCCCGGCCGGCCGCGAGGTCTTCGAGAAGCTGGTTGGCGTCAGCGACGCGGTGTACTCGAACCTGCGCGGTGACGTGCCCGCGAAGATGGGCATCCGCTACGACGACCTCAAGCACCTGAACCCGGCGATCGTGTGCTGCTCGCTGTCCGGCTACGGCATGACCGGGCCGCGCGCGAAGCAACCCGGCTACGACTACATGCTGCAGGGCCTGGCCGGCTGGATGTCGGTGACCGGCGAGCCGGACGGACCGCCCACCAAGTCCGGACTGTCCATGGTGGACTACTCGGGCGGCCTGGTGGCCGCGATCTCGCTGCTGTCGGCGATCCACGGCGCGCGGCGCGACGGCGTCGGCTCGGACTGCGACGTGAGCCTGTACGACACGGCGATCGGCATGCTCACCTACCTCGCCACCTGGCACCTCAACGCCGAGTTCGAACCGAAGCGCACGCACCACTCGGCGCACCCGAGCCTGGTGCCGTTCCAGAACTTCCCCACCGCCGACTCGTGGATCGTGATCGGCTGCGCGAAGCAGAAGTTCTGGGAGAAGTTCGTCGACGTGCTCGGCTCCCCCGCCTGGGCCGCCGAAGCGCGGTTCGCCACCACCTCGGACCGCTACGCGCACTCCGCGGACTGCGTGCGGCTGATCGAGCAGGAGCTGGCGCGGCGCGGCACCGCCGAGTGGCTGGGGCTGCTGGAGGCCGCCGGTGTCCCGTGCGCGCCGATCAACACGATCCCGCAGGCGCTGCGGGAGGAGCACACCGAAGCCCGCGGCATGGTCGTCACCACCGAGCACCCGCGGTTCGGGGAGGTCAAGCAGGTCGCCTCCCCGGTGCGCGCGGGCGAGCCCAGGACCGACCACCAGCGCGCGCCGTTCCTCGGCGAGCACACCTCGTCCACATTGGACGATTTGCTCGGGCTGGACGCGGCGGAGTTCCAGCGGTTGGCCGGCGAAGGTGCTTTCGGAGCGAATGGAGACGCGCCGTGGATTTCGAGCTGAACGAGGACCAGGCCCAGTTCCAGCAGGTCCTGCGGGACTTCGTGGACTCGGAGATCGTGCCGGTCGCGCAGGAGTGGGAGCACGCGGGCCGCTACCCCACCGAGATCGTGGCGAAGATGGCGGAACTCGGCCTGTTCGGCCTGCTCATCCCCGAGGAGTACGGCGGGGTGGACGCGGACTTCGTCACCTTCACCCTCGTGTTCGAGGAGATCGCGCGTGGCTGGATGGGCGTCGCTGGCATCCTCGGCAGCCACTCGGTGTCCACCTGGATGATCAACCGGCACGGCACCGAGGAGCAGAAACGCACGTACCTGCCCGAGCTGGCGACCGGCGCGCGCCGCACCGGCATCGCGCTGACCGAACCGGACGCGGGCACCGACCTGCAGGGCATCCGCACCACCGCCGAGCGCGACGGCGACCACTACGTCATCAACGGCAGCAAGATGTGGATCACCAACGCCCGCTACGCGGACCCGCTGCCGGTGCTGGTGAAGACCGACCGCACCGCCTCACCCGCGCACAAGGGCATGAGCGTGCTGCTCGTCGACGCGGGCACCCCCGGGTTCACCGTCACCAAGGACATCCCGAAGCTCGGCTACAAGGGCACCGAGTCCTGCGAGGTCGTGTTCGAGGACGTGCGGGTGCCCGCGGCGAACCTGCTCGGCGGCGTCGAAGGGCGCGGGATGCAGCAGGTGCTCTCGGCGCTGGAGACCGGTCGGCTCAACATCGCCGGACGCAGCCTCGGCATCGCGCAGCGCTCCTACGACGAAGCGCTGTCCTACGCGGGCGAGCGCAAGGCCTTCGGCAAGCCCATCGCCGAGTTCCAGGCCATCCAGATCCGCATCGCCGAGATGGCCACCCAGCTGCAGGCCGCGCGGCTGCTGTCCTACTGGTCGGCGAGCAAGCTCGACCGCGGGGAACGCGCCGACCTGGAGACGGGGATGGCGAAGCTGTTCGCCTCCGAGGTCGCACTGCAGGCCGCGCAGGACTCGATGCGGGTGCACGGCGGCTACGGCTACTCGGCGGAGTTCGAGATCGAACGGCTCTACCGCGACTCGATCCTGATGACCATCGGTGAGGGCACCAGCGACATCATGCGCACCGTCATCGCGAAATCCCTCTCCGCCGGGAAGGGGAAGGTCGGATGGTGAGCCCGCGCAGCTGGCTGTTCTGCCCCGCCGACCGGCCCGACCGGCTGCGCGGGGCCGCCGACGCCGCCGACGCGGCCGTCGCCGACCTGGAGGACGCGGTGCACGTCGACGGCAAGGCCGCCGCCCGCGAGCAGCTCGTCCCGGTGCTGCGCGAGGACCCGGTGCGCGCCTGCCGGATCTGGGTGCGGGTCAACGGCGACGAGCACCTGGCCGCCGACCTCGCCGCGCTCGCCGGACTGCCGGTCGCGGGGATCGTGGTGCCCAAGGCCGAGCCGGAGCTGCTGCGGGCCGTCGCCGAACGGGTGGACGTCCCGCTGCTGGCGCTCGTCGAGACCGCGGACGGCCTGTGGCGGGTGCGGGAATCGGCCGCGGTGCCGCAGGTGCGGGCGCTGACCCTCGGCGAGTACGACCTGGCCGACGACCTCGGCACCTGCTCCCCGGAGGTGGACGCGGAACCGCTGCGGTGGGCGCGCTCCCGCGTCGTGGCGGCCGCGGCCGCCGCCGGGCTCGACCCGCCGCCCGCGCCGGTGTCCGCGGACCTCGCCGACCTCGACTCGTACGCGACCGAAACCGGACGGTTGCAGCACTTCGGGTTCTTCGGCCGGATGTGCGTCCACCCGAAGCAGGTGGCGCGGGTGCACGCCGCGCTGCGCCCCGCCGCCGACGAGGTGGACCGGGCGCGGAAGGTGGTGCTGGCCGCCGACGCCGCCGAACGCGACGGCCGGGCCGTGCTCGTGGTGGACGGCCGCATGATCGACGCACCGGTGGTGCGCCGCGCGCGGCGCGTCCTCGACCTGGCCACCGCCGACCTGGCGACCGGTCACGGGTAGGCGCGGCGTTCCAGCAGCGGCGTGAGCCGGTGGTCCACGAGGTCGCGCATCACCAGCGCCGTGTCGGTGCGCTCCACGCCGGGGATCGCGAGCACCTGCCCGGCGATCCGGTACAGGTCATCGGTGTCGCGGGCGACGACCTGCACGAACAGGTCGGCGGGGCCGCTGATCCCCGCCACCTCCAGCACCTCGGGGATGGCGCGCAGCTCCGCGGCCACCGGACCCAGCAGGCTCTGCGTGACCTGCACCGTCATCAGCGCGCGCAGCGGGTAGCCGAGGGCGCGGGGGTCGACGCGGCGCTCGAACGAGCCGAGCACGCCCCGCTCCTCCAACCTGCTCACCCGGCTCTGCACCGTGTTGCGGGACAGGCCGGTCTCCGCGGCGAGCGCGCTGATCGTGGCGCGCGGGGCGCGGGACAGCGCCAGCAGCAGCCGGGCGTCCACGGCGTCGACCGAGTCCTGACTTGGCACCTTGCTCAGCTCCTTCCGGACGATCACGGGCGGACTTGAGCATTCTGCTGCATCACGCCGCGCTGACTTGTGCAGAAAACGAAGTGTTGGTGGAGTTCCCACCATTCATGCCCAGCGGTGGCCGCGGGTCACCCGGTTCGTGAGGAGTTCGACCGATGGCCGACGACGCAGTCGCCCAGCACAGCGGTACGCGCGAGCAGGAGGCGCTCGCCGAGATCGAACGGCGGGTGCTGTGGCTGTCCACCGCGATCATCCACGAGGCGAACCGGAACCGGCCGAACCCCTCGGGTCTGAAGGTCGGCGGGCACCAGGCGTCCTGCGCCTCGATGGTGTCGATCATGACGGCGCTGTGGTTCCACGAGCTCGGCCCCGACGACCGGGTGTCGGTGAAACCGCACGCCTCCCCCGTGCTGCACGCCATCAACTACCTCATCGGCGAGCTCGACGAGCGCTACCTGCCGACGCTGCGCGAGTTCGGCGGCCTGCAGAGCTATCCGAGCCGTTCCAAGGACCCCGACCCGGTCGACTACTCCACCGGGTCCGTCGGCATCGGCGCCACCGCCCCGATCTGGGGTGCGCTGGCGCGCCGCTACGTGCGCTCCACCACCGGGGGCGGCGGCACCGGGCGGCAGTTCTCCCTCGTCGGCGACGCCGAACTGGACGAGGGCGCCGTGTGGGAGGCGCTGCTGGACCCGGCCGTCGCCGAGCTCGGCGAGCTGGTGTGGGTCGTCGACCTCAACCGGCAGTCCCTGGACCGGGTGGTGCCGAACATCGCCGCCGGGCGGCTGCGCGGCATGTTCGCCGCCGCGGGCTGGCAGACGCTGGAGCTCAAGTACGGGCGGCTGCTGGAGGAGCTGTTCGCCCGCCCCGGCGGCGACGCGCTGCGGGACCGCATCGACACCATGACGAACCCGGAGTACCAGCGGCTGCTGCGCTGCGACGCCGCGCAGCTGCGGGACCGGCTGCCCGGTGACGGCCCGGCGCGCGAGGCCATCGATGCCCTGATCGCCGAGCTGGACGACGCGACGCTGCTGGCCGCGATCCGCAACCTCGGCGGCCACGACCTGGGCGCGCTCGGCGAGGTGTTCGGCGAGATCGACGACACCCGGCCCACGGTGATCTTCGCCTACACCGTGAAGGGGCACGGGCTGCCCACCGAGGGGCACCCGCAGAACCACTCCTCGCTGCTCACCCACGAGCAGTTCGCCGAACTCGCGCCCCGGCTCGGCGCCGACGTGGACCGGCCGTGGCAGCGGTTCGACGCCGGCACCGACGCCGGCCGGTTGTGCGCCGAGGCGGGGGCCCGGCTGCGCCGCGAACCGGTGCCGGCCACCGCGCCGCCCGCGCTGCCGCTCGACATCGGCCGCACCCCCACCGGCACCGCCACCACGCAGGCCGCGCTGGGACGGGTGCTGCTGGACCTCACCCGGCAGTCCCCGGAGGCGGCGCGGCGCGTCGTGACCGTGTGCCCGGACGTCAGCTCCACCACGAACCTCGGCGGCTGGGTGAACAAGGTCGGGGTGTGGTCCTCGCGGCAGCGCCGGGACTGGTTCGCCGACGACGCCGAGACCATCCTGCACTGGCGGGAACAACCCACCGGCCAGCACGTGGAACTGGGCATCGCCGAGACGAACCTGGTGGGGCTGCTGGGCGAGCTCGGCTCGACCTGGAGCAGGTGGGGCGAGCCGCTGCTGCCGATCGGCGTGCTCTACGACCCGTTCGTGGAACGCGCGCTGGAGCCGTGGGCGTTCGGCATCTACAGCGGCGGTCAGTCCATCCTCGTCGGCACGCCCTCCGGGGTGAGCCTGGCGCCGGAAGGCGGCGCGCACCAGTCCGTGAAGACCCCGTCCATCGGGCTCGAACAACCCGGCTGCACCAGCTACGAACCGGCGTTCGCGCAGGACGTGGAGTGGGCGCTGCTCGCCTCGCTGGCGCAGCTCGGCAAGCCGGGCGGCACCTCCGCCTACCTGCGGTTGTCGACCCGGCCGCTGGACCAGAACCTCGCCGCGGTCCCGGCCGATCCGGCGGCGCGGGAACGCCGCAGGCGGCAGGTCGTCGCCGGGGCGTACCCGCTGCGCAGCACCCCGGACCCGAAGCTCACCATCGCCGCGATGGGCGTGACCGTGCCGGAGGCGCTGGCCGCCGCCGACCGCCTCGGCCAGGCCGGGGTGGACACCGACGTGGTGTGCGTGACCAGCCCCGACCTGCTGTTCCGCGCGCTGCGGGCGCGGCAGGGGCGCCAGGACGGGTCGAGCTGGATCTTGGACCAGGCGTTCCCCGCGCACCGGGCGGCACCGCTGGTGACGATCGGCGACGGGCACCCGCACACCCTCGCGTTCCTGGCGACGGTGAACCGGGTGCCGAGCACCACCCTCGGCGTCACCGACTTCGGCCAGTCCGGTTCCCCGGAGGACGTCTACCGCCACCACGGCCTGGACACCGACACCATCGTCCGAGCCGGGCTCGACCTGCTGGCCTGATCCACGTCGGCCAGGCCGAATCCACAGCGGAGGGAACCCGGTCCCCGAACTCGTCCCGCCGGTTCCCGGTCAGCGGCGAAGCCGTCGAGCCGCCGACCACCGGGCCCCCGCGAGTTCTCAGCGGTTCCCCCGCGAGGACGGCGATGTCGCCGCGGTGCTGCACGAGGAATGGGTCCCGCAGCGAGGGAACCGCTGAGAAGTCCGCCACCCGGCCCCCGGGGGCAACCGAGCGGCGGGGTCACTCATGCGGCGTCGATGAGCCACCAGTTCTTGTCCTGGTCGCTGTTCGGCTCCAAGACGACGACCTCGTTGAGCGCGTTGCCGTAGTACGGCGCCACGACCTGTTCGGTCGACCGGGACACGATCTTGTACTCGTTTCCGCCGAACGACCTGCTCGGCAGGGACCACTGGAACTCGGGGACGTGCCTGCACTCGCCCTGGGTCAGCGCGGTCTTCCCGTAGTACTGGCCGCCCGGCTTGAGGCACTTCCCGGTCTTGTCGTTGCGGATCAGGTAGTAACCGCCGGAGTTCTCCACCGACCAGCGGTCACCGTCGGCGGTGCTCGCCGAATTCCACGCGTACATCCAGATTCCGTCGTTCGAGTTGTTCCCGTAGTTCTGCGGGAGCAGGCTCCCATCGGTGGCCGAGTTGATGATGCGCAATTCCGCGGACGCCGCACCGGCCGCACCGGTGAGCATTCCGGACAGCGCGGTCAGCACCGCGGCCGCGAGGACGCCGAACCGGACGAGAACACGTTGCATGGCACACCTTTCCCAGAAGTAGGCGAGCCGATCCGGCCGCCACCATCTTGATCGGCGACCGGCAACCGGAACTCGATCACACGAACGGGCGGACGATTCGATTTCCGGAGCCGTTCGACAATGGAAATGAACACTTCGAATTCCGCATCGGGGAGGACCCATCTGTTCCGCAGCTGGCGGCCATCGAGAACGGTCGTTGGACCGGGGCGGACATCGGCCGAACACTCGGAGCGAGCGCACCGGACGCGTTCCGGAGCGCCGGCACCCCCGAGAGGAATCCCGACATGCCTTCGAGCGATCTGGCCCGGTTGATGCGCTGCTTCGCCGCGCGGGCGCTGCTGCTCGCGCTCGCGCTGGGGCTCGCGGGCGCGCAGCTGCTCGCCCTGCTGGCGCTGCTGGCGGCGACCGGCCTGCTGGCCTGGTCCGGTGCTCCCGCGCTCACCACCCGTCGTTGCACCTGCGCGGCGGGTCGTGGTTCTTCCTGCGCCGCAACGGAAGTCGAGGGACCGGCCGTCAGCCGACGAGATGCGCGAGCAGCGCCCGAGCCGCCGGGTTGGTGAGCTCCGCGGAGCGCCCGACCAGGCGGATCGGCCGGACCAGCGCCGGTTCCGCCAGCCGCGCGTGCGGCAGGCCGGAGCGCTCGGCGACGACGTCCGGCACGATGCTCACCCCGAGCCCCGCCGCCACCAGGGCGATCAGCAGCGGGACGTGCGTGGCCTCGCAGACCCGGTTGAGCCGCACCCCGGCGTCGGCGAACCCGCGCGCGATCATCGCTTGCAGGCTGCTGCCGAGGAATTCGACGAACGGCTCGTCTCCGCACTCGGCCAGCCGCACCCGGTCGCGACCGGCCAGCGGATGCCCGGGGTGGCAGACCAACGCCATGCGCTGGGTCCACTCGCCGAAGCGGACGAGCTCCGCGTCGAACGGGCCCTCCCCGGCCACGTACGCCAGGTCCAGCTCACCGGCCACCACCGCGTTCGCCAGGTCCGGCATGATCCCTTCGCGCACGTGGATGCGCACCCCCGGGTACCGCGCCCGGAACTCGCCGAGCTCGGCGGGCAGGTCGAGCACCGTCAACGTCTGGATGGTGCCGATCGACACCCGCCCCCGCGACAGGCCCTGCACCGCGGCCACCTCGCCGCGGGCCGCGACCACGTCGGCGGTGATCCGCCGCGCCGTCGGCAGCAGCGCGCGGCCCGCCTCGGTGAGCAGCACCTTGCGGCTGGTGCGCTCGAACAGCGCGGAGCCCAGCTCCACTTCGAGCTTGCGGACGGACGCGCTCAGCGCGGACTGCACGACGTGCACCTCGCGCGCCGCCCCGGTGAAGCTGCCGTGCCGCGCGACCGCGAGGAAGTGCTCCAACTGCCGCAGCTCCATCGGCCCACGGTAGCGCCACCCGCCGGGACGAACGCCGAGATGGTGGTCACGGCGGGGCGTTCCTCGACCGCCGCCGGCCCGTCCTTCGTGGACCTTCCGGGAAGCCGCCGCGGGCGAACGCCTGCGACGTCCGGTTCGATCCCGGTGGCGCGGCCGGCTGCCGTGCGAGGACGCGCTCGCCGCTCCCCGTTGCTCCAGGTGGCGCAATTCGGCGCGTTCGGCCACGTGGGCGCGGGTTCGGGGATTAGCGTGCCGGGCCCGACCTCGCGGCCGATCGCCGTGGGGGCGCGACGGCCCGCCGGTGCGGGCGGCCCGCGAGGTCGGGAGCGACGCGGGGAACGCCTGGGGCCCGCGTCGACCTCGATCGGAAGGAGCACCACCCATGGTCAGCCGACGATGGCGCGGAGCGGCCGCGGCACTCGCCGCCGGACTGGTCCTGAGCATCCCGGCCACCGCGCAGGCGGTCGACGACCTCGGCGCCGCACCCGCGGCCGAGCAGCCGACGATGCTGCTGGTGCACGGGTTCAACTCCGACCCGCCGACGTCCTGCAACAGCTCGACCTGGAAGACCGCGCTGGAGTACTACCAGGACGCGGGCGGCCGGGATCGCGGCTCGCTGCGGACGATCGGCTACTACGCGGGCGATTCCGCGCACTGCGACGACGTGATCGGCGATGGGAAGGCCACCAAGAACCGGCCCATCCAGGAGATCGCGAAGGACTTCGCCAACCACATCCACGCGAACTACACGGCGAAGGGGAAGCAGGTCGACATCGTCGCGCACTCGATGGGCGGGTTGATCACCCGCGTCGCGATCCTCGGTGCCCGGGAGGGCTGGAGCGGGTTCCCGTCGGAGGTGGACGTGCGCAACGTCGTCACCCTCGGCACCCCGCACCAGGGATTGCGCGACGGCTGCACCGAGGACGAGTTCGAGGCGAAGAAGTGCAGCAGGCAATGGCACCAGATGACGCCGACGAAGGACGGCGGCTCCGGGTTCATCGACAAGCTGCACGAATCCGCGAAGGGGAAGGCCGACCGCGGTCTGGACGACCCGTGGGCGAAGGGCATCGACTGGAGCCTCGCCGGGTCCACTGAGGACGGAACCGTCTCGTACCACTCCGCGATCGACAAGGGGTACTTCGCGCACCAGAAGTACGGCTTCGACGAGGACCTCGACGGCGACGGGTCGAACGAGTGCTCCGACCCGGAGATCAGCCACGGCGCGCTGCGCTCCACCAAGGGAGCCGGCGGGTTCTGCCTGCGCTACTGGCACCACGGTGCCGGCGGCGGGCCGCACACCACGGAGAACGGCTGGTCCCCGCTGAAGGTGGCGTTCAAGGCCGCCACGCACATCGGTGACGACCTGCCGAAGTGACTCCCGGGCCGTGGCGCGGACTCGATCTCCGCGCCACGGCCGGGATTCCGGGTGCTCGCGCCGGGCGGCGTCACCGCACCGGGGCCCGGTGGTCGGCCGCGCGCAGCCCCAGCAGGTCGTCGGTGTCGCCGAGGTCGTGCAGCCGCCACACCGGCATCCGCACCGCTGAGCGCACCCCCGGTTCGGGGTCCAGCAGCTCGCGGCGGCGCAACATCCGGTGCAGGTGCTCGGCCGGATCGACCCCGCCCTCCGGCCCCCGGTCCAGCAGCACCGACAGCGGCACCCCGCCGTCGGAGATCGACGCGTCCACCCGGTGGCCGTTCAGCACCTGGTCCAGCTGCACCGACATCCCCGGCAGCAGCTCGTGCAGCCGCCGCTGGTGGACGTCCGGTTCGGGCGCGCGGTGCCCGCGGCGCGCGGCCGCGAGCAGATTCGCGCCGATGCCGTGGCGCCCTTCCCAGAACGTCGCGTCCCCGACCACCACGAGCTGCGAGCGCGCCCGGGTGATCGCCACGTGCCACAGGTCGCAGCGCCGGTCCAGCCAGCGCGCCGCGCCCTCCGCGACGCCGGGCGCCGCGACCGGGGAGAGCACCACCGCGTCGCACTCCCCGCCTTGGAAGTCGTGCACGGTGCCGATGCGCACCCGCGGATCACCGGCGAGCCGCTGCTCCAGCAACCGGCTCTGCGGGCCGAACAGCGCGATCACGCCGATCGTGGCGTGCTCCGGCAACGAGCGGCGCAGCGCCGCCACCACCCGGGCGACCACGGCGGCCTCCTCCGGGTTGTGCCAGCTGCCGCCCCGCTCCGGCGCGCACGCGCGGCCGGGCACGTCCCGCCACTCCAAGGCGGGTCGTTCCATGGCGGGCCTGCCGCGGATGTCGGTGAGCACGACCTGCGCCTCGCCGGGGAACAGGGCGGCGGCGGTGTCGGCGATCCGCGGGTGGCAGCGGTGGTGCTCGTCGAGCCGGATCGCGCCGCCGGTGGCGCGTTCGGCCGCGTGCCAGGCGCTGTGCCGCCGGAAGCTCAGCGCCCGCTCCTCCAGCCAGTCGGCCGGGATCCGCAGGTCCCGGCGGATCCGCGACTCGGCCGCCGGGTCGAGGTGCGTGACGTGCGCGAGCTGCCCGGCGTCGCCGAGGACGACGGCGCGGCGGGCGCGGAACAGCAGCGGCAGCAGCGCGGCGATGCCGCAGTGCGCGGCCTCGTCGACGACGACCAGGTCGAACAGGGCGGGCACCAGCGGCAGCCGCGCCGCCTCCTCGCAGGTCACGGCCCGGCTGCGCACCGCGGGGTCGCCGTCGTCCTGCTGCCGGACCGAGGCGAGCAGCACCTGTTCGGCCGCGGTGCGGGCCGCGTCCTGCGCGCTGCGCAGCGCGTCGGCGAGCCGCTGGTCGTCGGGGCGCTCCCGCAGCAGCGCCCGCTGCTCGCGCCACGTGTGCTCGGCCGCGGCGAACTCGGCGACGGCCCGGCAGATCGCCCGCGGGTTCCGGTCCGCGCAGTCCCCCGGTTCGATGCCGAGGGCGCGCTGCACGCTCGCACGCCGCCAGCGGGTGAAGATCCAGGCGTCGGCGGCCCCGCCGGCCCGTCGCGCCCACCGGCGCGGGCGCGGGCCGATCCGGTCGGCGAGTTCGACGGCGGTGCGGCCCAGCGACTCGGCGGCGGTGCGCCGGCGCCGGCCGGCCGCGCGCAGCGCAGCGTCGATGCGGCCGATCGCGCCGAGGTCCAGGCGGGCCCGGACCGCGCGTCCTTCGGCCGCGGTGAGTTCGGCGAACGCCGCCGCCAGGTCGGGTGCCGGGCCGGGCCGCCCCGCCGGTTCGGCGCCGGTGCGCACCAGTGCGCCGGGCACCGCCGCGCAACGCCGCCACACCTCGTGCACCGCGCGGTCGTCGGCGGCGGCCACCAGCACCCGCTGCCCGGTGCTGACGGCGGTCGCGACGAGGTTCGCGACCAACGCGGTCTTGCCGCTGCCGGGCGGACCGGTGACGGTGCTGAGCCGCCTGCTCATCGCCGCGCGCACCGCCTGCCGCTGCGATTCGTCGGCGGGCCACGGCAGCACCGGTCGCGGCGGTTCGCCGACCTCGGCGGTGTCGCCGTCGAGCAGCGCGCCCAGCGCGGTGCCCGCGACCCGGCCGGGTTGTTCGGCGATGCCCGCCAGGTCGTCGAAGGCACCCGGGCTGATCAGCCGCGGCTGCTCGGCGAACAGCACCGCCACGTTGCGGGCGCCGTCGCCGCGACCGTCGAGGGATTCGTCCAGGGCGTCCGGCTCCGGTGGCGCGCCGCCCGGCAACCGGTAGGTGCCGTGCAGCAGGTCGTGCACGTCGGCGGCCATCCGCGCGCGCCGCCCGCCGCGCCAGCCCGGCGCGAACCAGGCGGCGAGGGCGTCGGTGCCCTCCACGCCGAGCCGCCGCCGCGCCAGCCCGCGGTGCGGCAGCACCGGCCCGACGGGGCGGAGCCTGCGCCCCGCACCGGAACCGACGGGTTCGACGCGGCGCACCAGCAGCGGCGCGAACTCGGCGGCGGCACCGGCGCGGCCGGGCAGCAGCACCGCCGGGTAGCCCGCCCACAGCGGGCGTCCGCGCCGCTCGGCCTCGTCGAGGAACGCGGCCGCGCCGGGCGGCACCGGTGCGCAGCCGTCGTCGTCGAGGTCGCCGGACAGCAGCCGTTCCCGGCCGGGCAGCACGACGTACCGCTCACCGGCGGCGCGCACCGGGATCAGCCCGGAGTGCGGTTCCTCGGCCAGCAGGCAGCGCCGGTAGTAGCCGAGGACCGCGGCCAGGTCCGGGTCGTCCCGGCCCGAGTCGTCCCGCTCCGGTGCGGGACCCGGTGCCCGCCGCGCGCGGAAGGAGAGCGCGATCGCGTCGTCCACGTCGACCGCGGACCGCACCGGTGGTCGCTCGCCCGCGGCCCGCAGCCGCCGGTCGAGGTGCTCGAACAGCGCGTCGGCGGTGAGCTCCGCCCCGCCGCGCCCCGCGGTGCGCCACGCCTCGGCGAGCCGCTCGGCGAACGCGCCGGTCCCGGCGAGCACGTAGGTGCCGCGCGCGGTCAGCGGGCAGCTCCGCACGGACGTTTCTCCTCGCTGCGGCGGCGAATCCACGATCGCGACCGCGTGCGCGGCGCGGCACGCTTCGAGCTGCTCGTCGACGAACCCGGCGTGCACCCCGGTGCCCGCGAGGTCGTCCGGATCGGTGTCGGCGGCGAGGAACACGTGCTCGCCGCCGGGCCCGATCGCCCCGGGTGCGGCGAGGTGCAGCAGGGCGAGCTCGTCCGGCGCGCAGCCGTCGAGGAACTCGGCGATCTCGGCGCGCAGCCGGGCCGCCGACGGGTCCCGCACCACGCGCACCGGCCGGTAGCCGTCCGCCGTGAGCCGCCGGACGCCCGCCGCGTGGTCCCGGCCGACGCCGATCAGCAGCGCCCGGCCGCGGCGCGGCCGGGTCACGCGTCGGCCCGCAGGTCGCGCGGGAGCGCCCGGACCAGTTCGGGGCATTCGTTCGGCCGGCCGGACAGCCATATCGACCGCCCGCCGAGCACCAGCTCCACCTCGTGGGAGGCGTCGCGGGCGCACCACTCGCTGATCGCGCAGAGCAGCGCCGGTGCGGTCACCGCGCCGGAGGATCCCAGCGACGCCCACAGCAGCGGGCCGGGGGCGTCCTGCTCGGTGGCGAGCGAGACCTGGATGCCCAGGGCGTCGCGGAGCTCGTCGCGCAACGATCGCACCAGCCGTCCGCCGCGGTGCGGATCACCGCCGACCGCGACCCTGATCCAGAAGACCGTCGAGCCGTCCGCCATGCCGCCCTCTCCAGCTGAATCCGCTCAGATCGCCGCAGATCTTAGAAGATCACCGGCTCGATCCGGTCGAATTTCCGGAGATGGCACCCCGACAGCGCAGAACTGAGATGATCTCAGCACGGTCCGCCGGGTGATCCCGCAGCCGCGCGGGTTCAGGCCGCCGTTCGGGGGCGCGCGGTGCGCAGGTGGAACGCGGCGCTGGACGGGTGCGCGTATTCCGGCAGCAGGTGGTCCAGCCGCTCCCCCGCGTCGAACCCCGCCGCCCGCAGCAGTTCCCCGGTCTTCGCGGCGGTGAGCCCGCTCCAGTTCGGCGTGGCCCGCCCGATCTTCCGGTAGTCCCGGAGCACCTTGGGCAGGTAGCCGTGGTCCGCGCCGGGCCGCAGCGAGGCCAGCACCCGGCGCGCGTCGTGCCGCCAGCCGTGCCACACGCCGTCGGCCAGCAGCAGCGCGCCGCCCGGGGCCAGCACCTGTCGCCACACCCGCAGCGCCCGCACCGGGTCCGGCAGGGTCCACAGCACGTAGCGGGCGCTGACCAGGTCGAAGCCGTCGCCCACCACCTCGCCGACGTCGTGCCCGCCGCACTCGGCGAACCGGACGTCCACGTCGCGGCGCCGCGCCTCCTCCCGGGCGTAGCCGAGCATCGCCGGGGACGGGTCGACCGCGGTGACCTCGTGGCCGAGCTCGGCCAGCAGCGTGCTCAGGAAACCGGTGCCGGTGCCCACGTCCAGCACCCGCAGCGGCGCGGTGCGCTCCGGGAACGCCGCGTGCACGGCCTTGTCGCACACCGCGCGCCACGCCTCGCGCTTGTCCTGCGCGTAGCGCTCGTAGAAGTCGTTGTAGGCCGCGGCCCGCTGGGTCCAGTTGTCGCGGACGGCTTCGATGGCGCGGTCGGTCACGGGTGGGTCCTTTCGCCTGGGTCACCTCACCCTGAGCGTTGTCGCAACCGATGTGCAACAGCCTCGTCCGCACGGGAACGCACGTCACATCCCGGCCGTTCGCGGCCACCTTGCCCCGAGTTCTGCCCGATCGGACCTTCCACCGGACCGATCAACCACGGAGAGTAATGATCAATACCGATCGGAGGGCGTTCATGCGAGTACCACGCGCACGCGGTGTACCCGGCCAGGACCGACCCCGCCCGATGACCCACCCGCGGCCGGACCCCGCGCCCGCAGCTCCGATGTCCAGCACCGGCGTGGTGCACCTGCAGCGCACCGCGGGCAACCAGGCGGTGGCCCGTTCGCTGCAACGGGCGCCGGAGCAGGAGTCGTCAACGGCGCCCGGCTTCCTGCGGCAACCCGGCGGCGGGTTCCACGCACTGGTCCCCGACTCGATCGAAGCGCTCTCGGTGAAGGACAAGCTCCTGGACCGCCTCGTGGAAGGGCCGGTGTTCAGCGACTCCGAGATCGCCGACCTCGAGCGGCAGGACCCGAAGTGGCTGCGGGCGATCGGCACCGGGAGCTACGCGGAAGCGGTGGCGTACGCGACAGAGGGCACCTACTACGACTGGCTGCGCCTGGCACCGGGGAAGCGGCTGCTGATCGCCACCGTCGAATGGCGGAAACGCCTCGGCCGCACGGAGAAAAGCCCGGCCTTCACCCTGGGCAGGCACCTGGACCTGCGCGGCGACGCCGTGCCCGCGGCGGACCGCGAGCGGGTCATCGCGGAACGCGACGAGCAGATCAAGGACGCGTTCGTCCGGACCTTGGCGCCCGCGTTCGAGGACGACCCGCTGGTGTCCGCCGACGACGCGAAGCGGAACGTGCGCGCGAACACGATCCTGAGCCGGATCTTCCTGATCCTGCAGAACGGTCTGAAGGTCTACGACGACGCCGCCGCCGACCACGTCGACTACGTCGACGGCGACGTGGCCAGGGCCTTGGCGCACGGGGGCCGGGTCAACATCCGCATCCCGGCGCTGGGCGCGGACGGACCCCCGCCGACCGCCCTGCTGGATTGGCTCGGCGTCACGGAGAACGGCGTGAACGCGCGGGAGAAGGAGGAGAAGCGGGACTACGCCACCCACCACATGGACATCCGCGGGACCGACGAGTTCGTGGAACGCGGCGGCATGGCCGCATCGGCCTCCAACGTGCTCTCCCGCCTCAGCGACGAACAGGTCCGCATGTGGGGCCTGCCCCTCGCCGCCGACGGGATGGGCGGGCACGACTTCAACGGTGACGTGATCCTCCCGGACAACTCGCACGGGCACCTGCTGCTGATCTTCACCCCGCCGCAGCAGGACCAGGACGGGGCGTTGCAGGTCGGCATCGAGACGATCGGCCCCGGCGGCAAGAGCCCCGTCGGCTACCGGCACAACGCCCTGTCCACGGAGGCCACCGCGAACCCGGAATCCAGCTTCTACGGCCACAAGAAGGACAAGATCGGCGGTGGCCGGCTCAAGGACAACCAGCGCTACGTGCCGCTGGCGGAGCTGCCGCTGGGCTGGGTCCGGTTCCTGGACGAGGTGAAGGAAGACTGGCAGGACCGCCTGTTCGAGGCGGGAGACGACCTCCGCTCCCGCCGAGCGCTCTACGGCGAGCTGGTGGGCAGGCGCACGGGCCGGTTCGCACCCAGCACGCTGGGCGAGCGCTCCTTCCTGCTCACCTAGCCGGCTCCGCCGACCTGATCTCGGCGAGCTGCGCGGTGATCGCGGCCATGATGCGGTCGGTAGCCTCCCGCAGGACGGCCGCGGTGAGCGGCAGGCCGATCAGGTCGTCCAGCGGCACCGGTGGTCCGGCGGCCAGCTCGACCGCGGTGCGCCGGAACAACCGGGGCGGGCGGCGGCGCGGCAGCAGGCGGTGCGTGCCCCAGTTCGCCAGCGGCACCACCGGAACCCCGGTGCTCAGCGCGACGCGGGCGATGCCGGTGCGCCCGCGCGCGGGCCAGTGCGCGGGATCGTCGGAGAAGGTGCCCTCCGGGAAGAACACCACGCATTCGCCGTCCGCGGCGGCCCGCACCGCGTCCCGGTAGGCGTCCTGGGCGCGGGCCGTGCCGCGGTGCACCGGGATGTGCCCTCCCGAGCGCATCACGTTTCCCACCAGCGGAATCCGCCACAGGTCGGCGCGCGCCAGGTAGCGCGGGACGCGCCCGGCGGCGAGGCAGAACGCGGTGGCGGTGATCGGATCGGCGAAGGACAGGTGGTTCGTGGCCACCAGCACCCCGCCCGCGGGCAGGCCCCCGCGCAGCCGCAACCGGGAGCTCAACGCCAGCACCGGCCACACCAGGTCGATGGCCAGCCCGAACCAGGGACCCCGGCCGCGGCGGGGGAAGCGCCGCCCGAGCCGGACGGCGTCGCGCAGGCGTTCCGAGATCAGTCGCACGAGGTCCATTCGTAGCCGACGCCGTACCGGACTGGTCGGCCGGCCCGGCGCGCGGGTGCTCTGGTGGACTGCCGTCCCGGGCATCCGGTGGCCAGGGCATGCGGGGGCACCGGCGCGCGAAGGCCCCGCCCGGCCCGGTCGGCCGGACGGGGCGTCCGCACCCCGCGCCGGGTCACATCTGCTGCGCGCCCGCCTTGATGGCCTTGCGGATGCGGGTGTAGGTGCCGCAGCGGCAGATGTTGCGGATCTCGTCCAAGTCGGCCTCGGTGATGTCGCGACCTTCTTCAGTGACCTGCCGGACCTTCGCGACCGCCGCCATGATCTGCCCGGGCTGGCAGTAGCCGCACTGGGCGACGTCCTCGTCCAGCCACGCCTCCTGCATCGGGTGCAGGTCGCGGCCGACGGTGCCGGGCAGGCCTTCGATCGTGGTGACCTCGTCGTCGGGCCCGATGTCGCCGACCCGCACCGAGCACGGGTTGAACGCCTTGCCGTTGATGTGCGAGGTGCACGCCTTGCACACGTTGATGCCGCAGCCGTACTTCGGCCCGTAGAAGCCGAGCACCTCGCGCAGCACCCACAGCAGCCGCACGTCGTCCTCGATGTCCACCGTCACCGTCTCGCCGTTGAGCCGGAAAGTGTGCTGTCCCATGCCGAAAGCTCCTCCCTCATCGCGCCGCGCGCGGTCGACCCGAGCGACCGCCCGCACAAGTCCAGTTCTTGGAAAACCCCGCCGCGCACCCGAACCCCGCACGGCCCACGTCCTTCTTCTCGTCAGCGGCGAAGCCGCTAGCAACGACCCAGCACTCAACCGGACCACCCGCGGGTTCTCAGCGTTCTCCTCGCGAGGACAGCGTTTTCTCCTGTGGCGGAGCCACCGGTGAAAACGATCCCGCAGCGAGGAGGACGCTGAGGTTCCGCCACCCGCCCCGCAAAGCAGGACGACCCGCAAACACGAGACTCAGTAAGCGAAGTCCAGGCCGTTGGTGGGTGATTGCGGCACGGGAGGCACCACCGGCTTCGGATCGAAGCTCAACGTCCCGTGGTTGATGGGGAAGCTCGTCGGCATCGTGCCGGTCGCCGCCCCGTAGGCGCAGGCCGTCGCCGCCATCGACGCGGGCACCCCGAACTCCCCGGCACCGCCCGGTTTTCCGGTGGTGGGCGGCATGATGATGACCCGCACGTCGGGCGGGGCGTTCCACTGCCGGGTGTAGAAGTAGTCATCCCAGCTGCCTTCGAGGAACGTGCCGTCCTTGAGGTGCAGGCTGGAGGTGAGCGCCTGCGCGATGCCGTCGGAGATCCCGCCCTGCATCTGCGCTTCCAGTCCGCGCGGGTTGAGCGCGAGCCCGGTGTCGACGGCGAGCACCACCTTCGTCACGCGCGGCCCGGTGACGGCGTTGCGGATCTGCCGGTTCACCGTCTCGGGCCGGCAGTCGATCTCCACGAGGACCGCGACGGCGCCCTTGTACTCCTTGTGCACGGCGATGCCCTGCGCGCAGCCGTCGGGCATCGACCGGCCCCACTCCCCTTCCTCGGCGACCTCGTCGAGCACCGCGATCAGGCGTTCGTCGTCGAGGAAGGAGCGGCGGAACTCGTAGCGGTCCTTGCCCATCTTCGCGGCCAGCTGGTCGACGATGAGTTCCTGGGCGGTGCGCACGTCCGGGTTGAACAGGTTCCGGTTGGAGCCGGTGGGGAACGTGTCGTACTGCATGATCTCGTTGAGCAGCTGGGTGGTGACCCCGAACTTGTAGGGCACGCCGACGGTCAGCTCGAACACCGGCACCGAGAACGCGGCGAAGTTGCCCAGCCCCAGCGGGGGCAGCCGGGCGGCGACGGACGTGATCGCCTCGGCGAAGCCCATCGTGTAGTCGGTGGCGATGCTGGTGTGCCGCTGCTCGAAGGTGAGCACCTTGTCGTCCACGTAGCTGGCGCGGATGCGCGAGGTGCACATCGGGTGGGTGCGGCCCTGGCGGCACTCGTCGGTGCGGTGCCACATGAGCTTGACGGGCTTGCCGATCTCCTTGGAGATCTCCACGGCCTCCAGCACGACGTCGTTGAACATGCGCCGCCCGAACGCGCCGCCGCCCTGCTGGACGTGCACGCTGACCGCTTCCTGCGGCAAGCCCAGCTTCGCGGCGACCTCCTGCTTGCACAGGATCGGCGACTGCAGGCAAGACCAGATCTCGGCGCTGCCGGGACGCACGTCGGCGACGGCGGTGTTCGGTTCCAGCGCGGCGTTGTTGCGGAAGTGGAAGGTGAATTCACCCTCCACTGTGGACCCGGTGTCCGGGACGACGAGCGGGATCTCGGAGGCCTTGATCTTCTCCAGGATCGTGTCGTCGGATTCGCCGTCGACGGTGCCGGGTTCCCAGTTCACCTCCAACGCGCGGACCGCGTCGATGCACTGGCCGAAGGTGCGGGCGCGCACCGCGACCCCGGTGGAGATCGGGACGACGTCGGTGACGCCGGGCATCCCGCGCACCTCGTCGAGGTTCACCACCGACTCCGGGCCGCCCTTGATCGTCGACGGGCGGCACACCATCGTCGGCAGCGCGTCGGGGATGTCGAGGTCCATGCTGAACTTCTTGCGGCCGGTGACGGCGTCGAGGGCGTCGACCCGGTTGTGCGGTTTGCCGAGGACGCGGAACTCGCTCTCCGGCTTGAGCACCGCCTCGACCTGCTCGGTGACGTCGCTGGCGGCCTTCTGCGCGAGGTCGCCGTAGGGCAGCTGGGTGCCCGTGACCGAGCTGATCACGCCGAGCTTGCTGGTCAGCAGGCCGACGGGTTCGCCGAGCTCGTTCGCGGCGGCCTGCAACAACCGACCACGGGCGATGGCCGCGGCCACCCGGACCGGCGTGTAGATGGAGATCGCCGTGTTGGAGCCGGCGGTGAACTGGTTGAACAGCAGCTCGGGGCGGGCGTCGGCCAGCGACACCCGGACCTTCTCCACCGGCAGGTCCAGCTCCTCCGCGATGATCATCGCGACCATGGTGGTGATGCCCTGGCCGCTCTCGGTGCGCGGCATCTCGAAGGAGGCGGTGCCGTCCTCGTGCACCTGCACCGAGATGAGGTTCGAGGTGGGCAGCGCCGACTCGGTGAGCAGGTCGTTGAGGTCGAGGATGTCGGAGGGTTCCGGCAGCGCCGCGTGCGCGGTCGCCGGATCCGCGAGCTGCCCCAGCTGCGCGGCGGCGGCCACGGTGGGCGCGGCCAGCAGCAGGCCGAGGAACCGGCGGCGGTCGAGGCCGGTGGCCCCGGGGTCCGGGCTTTCCAGGCTGCTCGGCCAGGGTCCACGGCCTGGTCGGGAGGTGCGGCGCTGGTCCATCGCGCTCCTTCCGCCGCCTCCCCGCGCGGCGGGGACGGCGATCGATCGACGTTGATCGGTGGTGGGATCGGTGACCCATCCTGATCAGCACCGGCCCGCGGATCGAGGGCGTTCCGCCCACCGATCCGCACCGGATCTTGTGCGGATTGCCATCACGCGCGCCGCCGGATGGCCCATCGGGTGCTCGCACGACTGGTGGACTTGCCGTGATCCGGAAATTACCCTTCCCCGAACGGCGCTCGCGGGAGCCGCAAAGGAGCGGAGCTCATGACCGACGAATCCACCACGGAACAGCCAGGTCAGGACACCGGCGGCGGGGAGCAGCGGATGCTCGCCGGGCTGGCGCGGGCCTCGCTGGCGAGGGTTCCGGAGCTCGCCGACGCGCTGGTGGACCAGACGTGGGGTTCGGTGTACACCCCGGACGGACCGGTCGCCAAGGACGACCTGTGGCGATCCTGCCGGGACAACATCCACGGCATGCTCACGACGCTGAGCGGCACCGGCCCGTCCCGGCCGGACCTGCTGGGGCCGGCCCGCAGCACCGGCATGCGCCGGGCGCAGCAGCACTGCCCGCTGGACTGGGTGCTGCACGCGTGGCGGCTCAGCGGCCAGGTGCTGTGGGCGGACATGGCCGAGCACACCGGGGCGCACGGCCCGCGGCACCTGCGGGAGCTGGTCGGTTCGGCCGGGGAGCTGTGGGGCGTCACCGAACGGTTCTCCATCGAGATGGCGCTGAGCTACCACGCCGCGGAGCAGGAACTGCTCGGCGGTGCGGAACTGCGCAGCACGATGATCATGGATGCGCTGCTGGACGCGCGGGCCGCCGAGGTGCGCGGGGAAGCCGAGCACCTGCTCGGGCTGGGACGCGGCAAGCGGTTCGTGGTGGCCGTCGCCGAAACCTCCGGCGAGCGCCCCGCATCACCGCGCGAACTCGCCGACGGGTTGCGGCGGCGCGGCCTGGACTCCACGTGGCGGCTGCGCACCGGCTGCCAGGTCGGGATCATCGGCGTCGGCGAGGGCCAGCCCGCCGAGGTCGCGGGCGCGCTGCGCGAACGCGCGGTGGCGCGCATCGGGGTGTCCCAGTCGCTGTCGGCGCTGATGGAGGTCGGCGCCGGTTACCGGATGGCGATGCTGGCGATGACGACGCTGCCCGCGCACCGGCCCGGCGCGGTGTCGCTGGACGAGTGCCTGCCCGACGCCTTGGCGCTGAGCTCGCCGGAACTGGCGGACCGGATGGTGCTGGTGACGTTCGGGCCGGTGCTCGCGCTGCCCACCGCGGAGCGGGAGGAGCTGCTGCACACGGTGTCGGTGTGGATCCGCTCGCTCGGTTCCACGCTGCGCGCGGCGAAATCGCTGTACTGCCACCGGAACACGGTGCTCAACCGGCTGCGGCGGATGGAGTCGCTGACCCACCTGGACCTCAGCGATGTGACGGTGTGGCCGCAGATCCTGCTCGCCCTGTCCATCCTCCGCCGCGAAGGCCGCCTCCCCGCCGAACCCGACACGCCCTGACCGGACCACGACCGCAGAACCCACCCACCGAGCCACATCGTCCGCCTGTCAGCGGCGAAGCCGCTGAGCTGACGACCACGCACGCAACCGGACCACCCGCGGGTTCTCAGCGCTTTCCTCGCGAGGACGGCTTTTTCCCTCGTGGCGGAGCCACTCGGGAAAAGATCCCGCAGCGAGGAAAGCGCTGAGGTTCCGCCACCCGACCCACCCCGCAACAGGAGCGGGACGCACGATCACACATCGCCGGTCGCGAAATACGCTCGGCAGCGGCCTTCGTCGTCGTAGTCGGTGGCGATCTCCAGGACCTGCGCCTCCCCGACCGGCAGCAGCGAGGAGCTGTAGTTCGGGCACGGGTCGTCGCGCGCCGCCGGGACCTCCACGGGTGCGGGGATCGGGACGGGCGTACTCGAACCCGGCTGCTCGGTGACGAACAGCGTCGCCCCGTTGCCCTCGGCGACGGTCCCGTCCGCGTGCTTGAGCTCCTGGCCGACGGTGGGACCTTCCCGTCCGGCGTCACCGTGATCTTCGGCGCGTGCGCGAAGAACCGCCCGTCCTCGGTCGCGAGCAGCGTGCCGTGCGCGGCCGGATCGCCCCAGTCCGAGCCGTCGCCGGAGAGCCGGAAGTAGGCGGCGCAGCTGTACGGGTCGCCGCCACCGCAGATCTCGTAGGACAGGTAGTGGCGGCCGTCCGGCAATGGCCGCACCACCGCCATCCCGGGTCGCAGGTCGCCTTCCGGGACCTGCACCACCGGTTCCGGCGCGCCCCAGTTCACGCCGTCGGTGGAGGTGGTGCGGTGCAGCACCTGGCTGTGGCCGGGCTGGTTCTCGTCGGCGTAGTAGCAGCCGAGGGTTCCGGCGGCGTCCACGGCCAGCTCCGGTTCCCACATGCCACCGGTGCCGGTGGCGGTCGCGCAGGTCGACAGGTACGTCCAGGTGCGACCGCGGTCCTGGCTCTGGAACACCGGCAGCCGCATCCGCCGGTCGGTCTCCTGGTCGGCGCCCGCGCTGCCCGTCCACAGCAGCGTCCCCGCGGGCAGATCTCCCACCGGGCTCGGCAGTTCCAGCAGGGAGCCGCAGCACAGGCCGTCGCTGAAGCCGTCATCGGTGATGCGGCCGACCTCGGTGAAGGTGACGCCGTCGTCGGTGCTCTCGTAGAGGGGGACGGAACCGCCGCCGGGCCCGAAGCTCACCGTCGCCGTCAGCACCGCCCCTGATTCCTCGCCCGCGTGCCGCAGCCGGACCGTGGTCGGGTAGTAGGCCACGTCGTCGGACAGCGGGGTCCCCGTCGCGGCCGGTGCCACCGCCGATCCGGTCCCGTCCGCCGGCCCGGCCTCCCTCGCTGATCCGGCCCCCGCCGCCGATCCGGGCAGCGCCATCGCCGCCAGCACCCCGCACAGCAGCAGCATCCCCGGTCTCGCACGCCGCATCGGTTCCCCTTCCGCCCAGCCCACGAGCGCACCCGCTCGATGATCAGGGGGAAGTCTGCCCGTTCCGGGCGGTTCGCGGTAGCCGCCGACAGTGGCAGCCCGCGGGCTCACCGCCCCGCCCACTCCGGGCCGTCGGGGAAGCGGAAGCGGCGCAGCGACTCGGGCAGGATCCGCGCGCTGTAGCCCGGTGCGTCCGGTGGCAGGTAGCGCGGGCCGCGCAGCCGCACCGGGTCGGCGAAGTGCTCGTGCAGGTGGTCCACGTACTCCACCACCCGCCCGTCCATCGACCCGCTCACCGCCACGTAGTCGAAGATCGACAGGTGCTGCACCAGTTCGCACAACCCCACTCCCCCGGCGTGCGGGCACACCGGTACCCCGCGCGCCGCGGCCAGCAGCAGCACCGCGACGGCCTCGTTGACCCCGGCGAGCCGGCACGCGTCGAGCTGGCAGACGCCGATCGCCTCCGCCTGCAGGAACTGCTTGAACATGACGGCGTTGTGCGCGTGCTCGCCGGTCGCGACGCGGGTGGGGGCGATGGCGCGCTGGATCGCGGCGTGCCCGAGCACGTCGTCGGGGCTGGTGGGTTCCTCGAACCAGTGGACGTCGTGCTCGGCGAGGCCGCGGTGCCAGCGGATCGCCTCCGCCACCCCGAGCGCCTGGTTCGCGTCGATCATGAGGCGGCGGTGCGGGCCGAGCTCCTCGCGGGCGATGCGGCAGCGCCGCCGGTCGTCGTCCAGGTCCGCGCCGACCTTCAGCTTCACCGAGTCCCAGCCCGCGGCGACCGCGTCCCGGCACCGCCGCCGCAGCTTCGCGTCGTCGTAGCCGAGCCAGCCCGCGCTGGTGGTGTAGGCCGGGTAGCCGCTCTCGCGGACGCGCCGCTCCCGCTCGGCCCGGCCGGGTTCGGCGCGGCGCAGCAGGTCCAGGGCCGCCGCCGGGCTCAGCTCGTCGCGCAGGTAGCGCCAGTCCACCAGGTCCACGATGCGGTCCGGCGCCATGTCGGCCAGCAGCTTCCACACCGGCCGGTCCGCGAGCTTCGCCGCCAGGTCCCACACCGCGTTCACCACGGCGGCCGTCGCCAGGTGCAGCACCCCCTTGTCCGGGCCGAGCCAGCGCAGCTGGCTGTCGGCGGCCAGGTGCCGGGCGAAGCCGCCGAGGTCCGCGGTGATCTCCTCCACCGGCATCCCGCGGACCCGGCGGGCGACGACCTCCACGGCGGCCACGACGAGCTCGTTGCCGCGGCCGATGGTGAAGGTGAACCCGTGGCCCTCGGGGACCCGAGGGTGGTCGGTGCGCAGCACCAGGTAGGCCGCCGAGTAGTCCGGCGCCGGGTTCGTCGCGTCGGAACCGTCGAGCTCCCGCGAGGTGGGGAACCGCAGGTCCACGGTCTCGAAGTCCAGGATGCGGGCGGTCATCGGCGGCTCCTCGCTGCGGCGGCTCCTGCTCGAACCCACCAGATGACCCGGCCACGCGCAAGGAGGAATCCCGTTGCCCCGCACGGGATTCCTCCATCCGGACCTGCGCTCAGCCCGCGCGGCGGCCGACGCGTTCGACCGCGGCGACCAGCGCGGAGCCCTGTCCGGTCAGCGCGTCGCGGAGCCGGGCGACCTGCTCCGGCCGCGCGCGCTGCGGCGTACCGGCGTCGAACGGCGGCGCCGGGTCGTACTCCAGGACGAGCTGCGCGAACTCGGCGGTCTCCGCGCCGAGCAGGCGGGCCACCAGGGTGAGCCCGAAGTCGATGCCCGCGGTGACGCCGCCGCCGGTGATCCGGTTGCCGTCCTCGCACACCCGCTCGGCGGACACCTCGACGCCGAGCCCGGCCAGCAGCTCCCGCGTCGCCCAGTGGGTCGCCGCCCGGTGCCCGTCGAGGAGCCCCGCCGCGGCCAGCACCATCGACCCGGTGCACACCGAGGTCACGTACCCGGCGGTGCGCCCGCGATCGGCGAGGAATTCCAGCACGGCCGCGTCGGACAGCAGGGCGCTGACGTCCCCGCCGGGCACGAACAGCACGTCCACCTCGGCCGGGCAGTCCGCGAAGGTGGCCGTCGGCTCGATCCGCGCCCCGCTGTCGCAGCGCACCGGGTCCGGCGTCGCCCCGACCAGCGACACCCGCATCCCCGCGGCGGTGAACACCGCCTGCGGGCCGACCAGGTCGAGCAGCGTCATCCCGTCGAACACCAGCATCGCGGCGGTGCGGGCGGGTGCGCCCGGGTTCTCGGTCATCAGTCCTCCGTCGTTCGATCCGATCACCTCACGCTAGGAGCGATCGACTCCCCGGAACCGGGGTGGAACGGCCAGGTTCCGCCGGATTCCGGCCGCTCACCGCCGACGCGGCGCGGCCCGGTCCAGGCCGAACAGGTCGTAGAGCCGCTGCTGCACCTCGGTGCGGTCGGTGATGACCCGGCGGGTGCGCGGCCTGCCGCCGGTCGACGGGTAGCGCAGCACCGTCTCCTGGATGCCGGCGAGCTGCTCGAACAGCTCCCGCACGGACAGGTCCAGCCCGGCCTGGTTGGCCTCCTGCCGCATCAGGTGCAGCACCGACGCGGCCAGCACCGAGAGCATCCGGTCCACCGCGATCCGCTCCGGGTCCGCCCGCCCGCGCGTCTGCGGGGCGCGGAGCCTGCCGAACGTCGAGTCCAGGTGGTAGCGGGCGCGGTAGGCGGTGATCACCTCGGCGGCGGACCACGAGTCCCGGTCGGTGACCAGGAGCTGCTTGCCGAAGAACTCCGCGGCCACCCGCCTGCGCGCGGCGGTGTCGAGGTGCCAGTGCAGCCGCAGCTCCCCCGGCGCCGAGCCCCGCAGCGAGGTCACCAGCACCCGGTCCAGCCAGCGCACCCGGGTGATCCGGGAGATCTCCGCGAGCACGTGGTCCCGGGAGCGCCGGTTGCCGCCCGCGGCGAGCGCCTCGGCGAGGCCGTCGAGCCGCCGCGCCGCCTGCCCCAGCGCCTCGGTGAACCCGCGGGCCTGCGCGGCGTGCAAGGTCTCCGAGTGGGTGAGCAGCACCCGCCTGCTGACCCCGTCCACCACGGCCCGGGTGTCCAGCGCCGTCAGCCCCGGCAGCCGCCGCGGGTCCACCGGCCGCCGCGCCGTCGGCGGGTGCGCCAGCAGCTCCGGGTGGTCGCCGGGCAGCAGGCCGCCGACGAAGCCCAGCCCCGCGTCCGGGTGCGCGTGCGGATGGGTGCCGGCGTCGTGCACCACGGTGATCTCGCCGGTGCCCGCCCGTTCCCGGTGGCGTTCGGCGAGGCGCTGCGCCAGCTCCCCGTACGGTGCGCGGTCGGCCCCGCCGCACAGGTGGTCCTGGGTGAGCAGCGGGATCGTGCCGTCCCGGCTCACCAGCACGCCCATCCCGGCCGGTTCGCCGCGGTCCGGTGCGGCCGGGGAGCTCAGGTGCGGAACGTCCACGACCAGCGCGGGCAGCACGTCCGGGGCGCCCAGCTGCTCGCGCACCGCGGCGGCCACCCCGAACTCCACCTCGCGGCGCTGCTCCGGGCCGACCTTGCGCAGCGCGCGCCGCATCCGGCCCGGCTCCCACAGCTGCGCGGGCGGCTCGGGGCGGATCAGCCGGGACACCTCCGGCCACCACCGCGCCGGTTCCCGGTCCGCGGTGGCCCGGTGCAGCACGGCCAACGCCACCACGGTTCCCGCCGAGACCGCCGCGCGCTGCCTGCCGACCGCCGCGTCCACGATCCCGGCCAGGTCCAGCCGCCGGATCGCGCCCCACACGGCGGCGACCTCGCCGAACGCGAGGTGGCGGGTGTGCTCGGGTTCGGCGGCGACCCGGTCCACCGCGGCCGCCACGTCCTCGGCGGTCCCGAGGTAGCGCTGGGCCACGATGCGCGGCTCGCCGTCCACCCGCGCGGACTCCACCGCGTAGTAGTAGGTGCGGCCCCCGATCCGCTTGCCGACGATCGAAGCCATGCTTTAGGTAATACACGCGCCGGGAGCCGCCCACAACCGGATGTGAGCCGCTGATCAGGGACGACACCGCCGGTGACGGACCGGTGGCGGGCGGCCGCGTTCGTGTACTGGCGAGGGTCGCCGGGGGCCGCTTAGCGTTCCCCGCATGGCTTCCGACGACGTTCCCACCACCGCGGCCGCCCCGAACGCCTCCGCGATGCGCCGCGCCCTCGCCCGCGCGCGGGACGGCAAGGCGCTCGACCGCGACGAGGTCACCGTGCTGCTGCAGGCGCGGGACGCGGACCTGGACCGGTTGGCCGAGTACGCGGCCCGCACCCGCGACGCCGGGCTGCGCGACGTGGGGCGCGAGGGCGTCATCACCTACAGCCGCAAGGTGTTCATCCCGCTGACCCGGTTGTGCCGGGACCGCTGCGGGTACTGCACGTTCGTCACCGTCCCGGGCCGCGTCGAATCGCCCTACCTGTCCCCGGACGAAGTGCTCGACATCGCCCGCAAGGGCGCGGCGATGGGCTGCAAGGAAGCGCTGTTCACCCTCGGCGACCGCCCGGAGGACCGCTGGACGGCGGCCCGCGACTGGCTCGACGCGCACGGCTACGACGACACGCTGTCCTACGTGCGGGCGATGGCGATCCGGGTGCTGGAGGAGACCGGCCTGCTGCCGCACCTGAACCCGGGCGTGATGAGCTGGCAGGAGCTGCAGCGGCTCAAGCCGGTGGCGCCGTCGATGGGCATGATGCTGGAGACCACCGCCGCCCGGCTGTTCACCGAGAAGGGCGGCCCGCACTTCGGCTCCCCCGACAAGGACCCCGAAGTGCGGCTGCGGGTCCTGGAGGACGCCGGGCGCACCACGGTCCCGTTCACCACCGGCATCCTCATCGGCATCGGTGAGGACCACGGCGAACGCGCCGACGCGATCTTCGCGATCCGCAAGGCGGCCCGCGCCTACGGCGGCATCCAGGAGGTGATCGTGCAGAACTTCCGCGCCAAGCCGGACACGAAGATGCGCGCCACCCCCGACGCCGACCTGCAGGAACTGGCCGCCACCATCGCGGTCACCAGGATCGTGCTCGGCCCGAAGATGCGGGTGCAGGCGCCGCCGAACCTCATCGGCGACGAGTACGCGCTGATGATCCGCGCCGGCATCGACGACTGGGGCGGGGTGTCGCCGCTGACCCCGGACCACGTGAACCCGGAGCGCGAGTGGCCGCAGATCGACGAGCTGGCGCGGCTCACCGAGCAGGCCGGGTTCCGGTTGCGCGAGCGGCTCACCATCTACCCCGAGTACGTGCGGGCGGGCGAGCCGTGGCTGGACCCGCGGCTGAACGCGCACGTCGCGGCGCTCGCCGACCCGGACACCGGCCTCGCCAGGGAAGGCGTGCAGCCGACCGGCATCACCTGGCAGGAACCGGACGGCGGCTGGCAGAACCTCGCGGGCAGCGGGCGCACCGACCTGCACGTGGAGGTCGACACCGTCGGGCGCACCGGCGACCGGCGCAGCGACTTCGACTCGGTCTACGGCGACTGGGGTGAGCTGGCCGAGCGGGTGCCGACCGCGCCGCGCCGGATGGACGCCGACGTGCGGGCCGCGCTGCGGCGCGCCGAGCAGGACCCGGCGAACCTGCCGACCGAGGACGCGCTGGCGCTGCTGCACGCCGACGGCGCCGACCTGGACGCGGTGACCGCGCTGGCCGACGGGCTGCGCCGGGACGCGGTCGGCGACGACGTGACGTTCGTGGTCACCAGGAACATCAACTTCACCAACGTCTGCTACACCGGCTGCCGGTTCTGCGCGTTCGCGCAGCGGCGCACCGACGCGGACGCCTACACGCTGTCGCTGTCCCAGGTCGGCGACCGGGTGGACCAGGCGTGGGAGGCGGGCGCGACGGAGATCTGCATGCAGGGCGGCATCCACCCGGACCTGCCCGGCACCGCCTACTTCGACCTGGCCGCCGAGGTGAAGCGACGGCAGCCCGGCATCCACCTGCACTCCTACAGCCCGATGGAGGTCGTCAACGGCGCCTCCCGCACGAACCTGTCCATCCGGGACTGGCTGACCCGCGCGCACGAGTCCGGTGTGGACTCGTTGCCGGGCACCGCCGCGGAGATCCTCGACGACGACGTGCGCTGGGTGCTCACCAAGGGCAAGCTGCCCACCTCCAGCTGGATCGAGGTGGTCGGCACCGCGCACGAGCTCGGCATCCCCACCACCTCCACGATGATGTACGGGCACGTGGACACCCCGGAGCACTGGGTGGGGCACCTCAAGCTCATCGGCGAGCTGCAGCGGAAATCCCTGGAGAAGACCGGGAAGCGCGGGTTCACCGAGTTCGTGCTGCTGCCGTTCATCCACCAGAACTCGCCGATCTACCTGGCGGGGCTGGCGCGCGCGGGCACCACGCCGCGGGAGAACCGGGCGGTGCACGCGGTGGCGCGCATCCTGCTGCACGGGCTGATCGACAACATCCAGTGCTCGTGGGTGAAGCTGGGCGTGGACGGCTGCCGGGACGTGCTGGCGGGCGGGGTGAACGACCTGGGCGGCACGCTGATGGAGGAGACGATCAGCAGGATGGCCGGCGCCGACAACGGTTCCTACAAGACGATCAGCGATCTGGCGGAGCTGGTGGCGCCGACCGGGCGCCCGCTGCGGCAGCGCACCAGCCTCTACGGCAGGCCGGACGAGGAGCGCGTCGCGGCGGCCACGGCCAGCGACGGGGTGACCCCGGCGGTGCGCCGGTCGCTGCCGGTCGTGAGCTGAGCCGGTTTCGAGCGGGGCCGGTCGCGCACGCGCGGCCGGCCCCGCCGCGCTTCCCGGGGAGTTCCGGAGCGCGGAACCGCCGGAGAACGCGGGGTCTCCCGACGGCGGTCTCCCGACGGCACGGGGCTTCCAGCGGCACGGGGCTTCCGACGGCACGGGGCTTCCGACCGCACAGGGCTTCCGGCGGCACGGGGCTTCCGGAAAGCCCGTGAAACGCGAACCCGGACCGGACGGTGGACCGCGAACGGTCTCGCCCGGTCTCGACGATTCACCATTGTCGAGCGCGCGGACGCGCCGTTCGTCAATTCCGCTGTCGATTTCTCGCCAAGCGAGTCGCACGACCACCCGACGGCAGCCGCACACCGCGGCGCCGAACCGGGCCGCGCCCCACGCGCATCCCGCTCCGCACCGCCATGACCTGCGGGTGAGCACTGCGACCACGGGTCCACCCGAGCCGGTGGGTGGACCGCGGCCGATCGCATCACCGCCCTGCGCCGGCATCGCCCGCGAGACCGGGAGAGCCCTTCGGAACCGATTCCGACGACGAGCAGGGGTGAGTTAACAACACGGCAATCGCGGGGTCAAGTTCTCATCCGACGATCCGGGCGGAACTCCTTTTCCCATTCACATCTCCGGGAATTCCCGGGGCGATCTCCGGTCTTGACTTTCGGACGCGGGACCGCAGAATCATGGGAGCGTTCTCACGGGAGCGGCCACCCCACGGGCCACCCGCGAGCGACGACGAGCCGGACGAGTCCCGCGCGGACCGCCGCCCACGTGGCGACCGCGGAACCCGTTGGACACGCCCTCGTCGGAAAGGCTCGCCGTGCCGCTCCCCCTCCGCGCAGGCCGCGCCGCGCCGACGTCCCCCGATCCCCCGCCGCCCACCGGGCCGCGGGCGCAGCACGCCGCCCCAGGAAGGAGCCCACGACACCGGACATCTCCCGCTCCCCAAGGATTCAACCGCGAGGGGTCGCAGACCCCCGCCCCGTCAGACAGGCAGCAGCATGAAGATCTTCGGTAGAACCGAGACCCGCCCGCGGCAGGCGGTGCTGGCGCTGGCGACGGCGTCGGCCGTGGCCGCAGGGCTCGTCACCGTCACCGCCGCGGGGGCAGAGCCGCAGGCTCCGGCGCCGCAACCGGCGCAGGCGGTGCGCGACACCGACCCGAAGAACCCGGACTTCGGTCCCAACACCTACATCGCCACCCCGTCCACTCCCGCGGGCGAGTTGCAGGGCAAGCTCGACGAGATCGCCGAGCGCCAGCACACCAACCAGTTCGGTCCCGAGCGCGACGCCGTGCTGTTCCAGCCCGGCGACTACTCGGCCGACGTGAACCTCGGCTTCAACACGCAGGTCGCCGGCCTGGGCATGTCGCCCGACGACGTGAACCTGAACGGCCACGTGCGGGTCGAGGCGGACTGGCTGGGCGAGGGCAACGCCACGCAGAACTTCTGGCGCACCGCGGAGAACCTCTCGGTCACGCCGCCCAGCGGCGAGATCGAGCGGTGGGCCGTCTCGCAGGCCGCTCCGTACCGGAGGATGCACCTGCGCGGCCAGATGCAGCTGTGGAACGGCTACGACGGCTGGGCCAGCGGCGGCTACATCGCCGACTCCAAGATCGACGGCCTGGTCGAGTCCGGTTCGCAGCAGCAGTTCCTCACCCGCAACAGCGAACTGGCCGGTGGCTGGGACGGTTCGGTGTGGAACATGATGTTCACCGGCACGGTGGGCGCTCCCGCGCAGCACTTCCCGGACCCGTCGCACACCAACGTGCCGGAAACCCCGAAGCTGCGGGAGAAGCCGTTCCTGAACATCGGCGAGGACGGCGGCTACAACGTGTTCGTCCCCGCGCTGCGGGAGAACACCCAAGGGGTCAGCTGGGCGAACGGCGCACCGGAAGGTGAGCAGATCTCGCTGGCGGACTTCTACGTCGCCAAGGAGGGCGACAACGCCGCGACGATCAACGCGGCGCTGGCCGAGGGCAAGCACCTGCTGTTCACCCCCGGCGTCTACCACCTCGACGACACGATCAAGGTCGACAACCCGGACACCGTGGTGCTCGGCATCGGCATGGCCTCGCTCGTCCCCGACACCGGCAAGCCCGCGGTGTCGGTGGCCGATGTGGACGGCGTGAAGCTGGCCGGGCTGTTCATCGACGCCGGTGAGCAGAACTCGCCGTCGCTGATGACCCTCGGCGAGGAGGGCGCGGACCAGAGCCACGCGGAGAACCCGACGCAGCTCTCGGACGTGTTCTTCCGGATCGGCGGCCCCGGCGTGGGCAAGGCGACCAACACGCTGACCGTCAACAGCAACGACGTGCTGCTCGACCACTCGTGGATGTGGCGCGCCGACCACGGCGACGGTGTCGGCTGGGACGTCAACACCGCCGAGACCGGCCTGATCGTGAACGGCGACAACGTCACCGCGCACGGCCTGTTCGTGGAGCACTACCAGAAGAACAACGTGGTGTGGAACGGCAACGGCGGCCGCACCTACTTCTTCCAGAACGAGTTCCCCTACGACCCGCCGGACCAGGCGGCGTGGGGCGGCGACGGCGGCTGGGCGGCCTACAAGGTCGCCGACGACGTCACCGACCACGAGGCGTGGGGCCTGGGCAGCTACTGCTTCTTCGACACGAACCCCGAGGTCACGGCCGCGCGTTCGTTCGAGGTTCCGGTGAACCCGGGCGTCAAGATGCACGACCTCGTGTCCGTCTCGCTGGGCGGCACGGGAACGATCGACAAGGTCATCAACGATCAGGGCGACACCGCCAACGGTGACAACCAGATCAGCTACGTCCCGGAGTACGGCGGCTGACCTCCCGCTCCTCCGACCGGTGCCCGGGTGCGCGATCCGCCCCCGGGCACCGGCGCGTTCCGGGGACGTGCGTCACCGCCGCGCGAACCGGCCGCCCTCGCCGCCTCACCCGGCGCGCGGGACGTAGGCGAGGCCGTGCGCGCCGGCGTCCCCGGCCTTCGCGACCCGTATCCGGGAGAGCACTCGAAGCGAATCCAGGTCGACGACGTCCACCGCGGAGTCGACGACGCAGGACGCGTAACCGAGGGCGCCGTCCGGCGAGGAGGTGATGGTGAGCGGGCTCCGGCCGATCTCCAGCTCCCCCAGCCGCTCGTGGCCGTCCGCCGCGAACACCACCAGCCGGCCGGGATCCTGCCCGGTCACGCCGGCGGCCGCGTCCGGACGCGGCCGGAGCTCCCCGACCAGCAACTTCCCGCCCGCGGTGAGGTGCACCGGCATCACCCGGTTCTCGGTCGGCAGCACCTCGGCGACGGTTCGGGTCTCCGCGTCGATGACCCGGACGCCGTTGGCGTTCGCGGAGCCGTCCTCGGTGAACGAGACGTGCGGTCCCGCGACGTACACGCGGGCGCCGTCCGCCGACACCGCCAGCCCTTCGCTGCCCGGGACCTCCACCCGGCCCACGAGCTCGCCCGCGACGAGATCGACGACGGAGACGAACGGCGCCTCCTTGTTGGTGGCGTACCCCGTCGTGCCGTCCGGGCCGATCGCGAACCAGTGCGGGCCGGGCGCTCCGGTGTCGATCCGGCCGAGGGGCTTGCGCGAGCCGGTGTCGACGACGACCACGCCGCCGGGCCGGCCCGGCGCGCCCTCGACGCTCACGTACAGCCGACCGCGGTCGGCGTCGAGGGCCAGCCCGTGCGGAGCGTGCTCGGGGGCGAGGTCGACCACGTCGATGATCCGCCTGCTGTCCGGGTCGATCGCGGTGATCTCGCTGCGCCGGCCCGTGTTCGCGTGGTAGTAGCCCGATCGGTAGGTGTGCGTGCACCACAGCACGCGCCGGGTCGGGTCGAACAGCAGCTCGTGCGGTTCGGGCAGCACTTCGACGACGCCGACACCCCGGTCGGACTCGGCGTCGAAGAACGACACGGTGGAACCGCTCTGGCTCACCACGGCCAGCACGTCGCCGGATCTCCCCGTCTTGGCAGGACTTCGCATGATCGGTTCCCTCTCAGGACGTTTCCGAGGACGGCGCGGTCAGCGATCCGCGCCGTGCGAACACCCTCGAGCCTGGCGGGGCCGATCGATGCCGGCAATGCAAAGATCAGCACGGAATCATTTCCCTCAGCGCAAAGATGGTGGAGGTGCGCGTGGACCTGAACCTGCTGCTGGTGCTCGATGCCCTGCTCGCGGACAACAGCGTGACCAGGGCGGCCGAACGGCTCGGCACCTCACCGGCCGCGGTCAGCCGCAAGCTCGCGAGCCTCCGGCGGATCGTGGGAGATCCGCTGCTCGTCCGCGCCGGGCAGGCGCTGCAACCCACGGCACGAGCCCTCGAACTCCGCGGCGAGGTGCGGGCGCTCATCGAGCGGTCCGAGTCGGTGCTCACCGCCACCGACGTCCCGGATCCGGCGACGCTGCACCGGGTGTTCACCGTGCAGGCAGGCGACTTCCTGCTCGCCGGGCTCGCCGCGCCGTTGATCTCCACGCTCCGGTCGCAGGCCCCGCACGTGAGCGTCGTCTTCCTGCCGGAGTCGTTCGAGGGCACACCCGCGCTCCGGCAGGGCGTGGTGGACCTGGAACTGGGCGTGCTCGGCCACCTCGACCCGGAGACGTGCTCCGAACGGCTGATCACCACGGCACTCGTGGGCGTGGCCCGGCAGGGCCATCCGCTGTTCGACGGTCCCATCGACGCCCGCCGGTTCGCCGAAGCCGACCACATCGGCACGTCCCGCACCGGCAAGCGCCACGGCCCCATCGACACGGCGCTGGCCGAGCAGGGCCTGCGCCGCCGGGTCCCGATCACCGTGCCCGGTCACACCAGCGCGATGCTCCTGGCCAGGACGACCGACCTCGTCTGCCTCGCCCTGCCCGGAGCTCCCGCCGCCGACTGGCTCAACGCGCTCGGGCTGCGCACCTTCCCCGTGCCGCTGGACATCCCGCCGATCGAGATCGGCATGGCCTGGCACCCGCGCAACGACGCCGATCGCGCGCACCGGTGGTTCCGCGAGCACGTCCGCGGCATGCTCGCTCGGCAGCGCCCGGCCGACCTCGTGCCCGCCACGCCGCGCGGCGCGGGAACGACCGATGAGGTCATCGGCGATCAGGGCGACACCGCCAACGGTGACGACCGGATCAGCTCCGTCCCGGAGTACGGCGGCTGACCTCGACCGGTGCCCGGGTGCGCGATCCGCCCCCGGGCACCGGCGTCTCCAGCTCAGGTGGTGGGCGGCAGGGTGACGCGCTGCCGGTCCGGAGCGACGGTCCACTCCCACGCGGGCAGCGGCGGGCGGCCGCGGTCGGTCCACCACCGGTAGGCCGCTTCGGCGGCGTCCCACAACCGGCGCGGCCCGTGCTGGCGCACCGCGTACCGGCCGTCCGCGGGCACGACGGCGGCCCACGACCCGGACAGCGGGTCGACCAGCCACGCCTCCCCCGGCCGGTCCGCGGTGCGCTCCCGCACCTCGTAGCGGCAGCCGGGCAGCGCGACCGCGATCGGCCACCGGTGGTCGTCGGCCAGCAGCGGCACCCACGGTGCCAGCTCGGTCCACGACGACTCGGCCGGCGCGTCGTCCCGCTCCGACGGGTCGAGCTCCGCCGGAACCTCCCGCGGCGATCGCAGGTCCATGAAGGACACCCCGAGGTCCGCGATCGCGTTCCCGCGCGCCGTGCCGTCCGCGCCGACGACGAACCGCACCAGCGGTCCGGTGGCCAGGTCGGCCCGCATCGGCGCGACGATCACCCCGCCCGGAACCGCGCTCCGCACCCAGGAGTACGGAAACCGTCCGATGTGGACACCTGCGGTGACGGTGATCCGGTCGAAGCGCCGCGCACCGGCGATCGCGCTCGCCGCGTCGCCCTCGACCACCTCCACGCGGTCGTAGCCCGCCGCGCGCAGCCTCGCCCGCGCCCCGGCGGCGACCTCCGGGTCGATCTCCACGGTCGTCACCTCACCGGTCTCGCCCACGACCTCCGCGAGCAGCGCGGCGTTCCAGCCGGTGCCGGTCCCGACCTCCAGCACCGACTCCCCCGGCCGGGGTCCCAGGGCGCGCAGCATCCCCGCCACCACCGACGGCGCGGACGCGGAACTGGTGGGCCGATGACCGAGCTCCGGCCACACCGTCGCTCCGGCGTCGAACTGAGTCACCAGCGGACGGTCCGCGTACACCGCGGCCAGCCACCGTTCCGGCGCGTCGTCCCGGCTCAGCGCCACGTCCGCGACCGCCTCGTCCGGCCGGTACCAGAACCGCTCGGGGACGAACCACTCCCGCGCGGCGGCGAGGAAGGCCGGGCCGAACGCGGCGGGCAGCGCGCCCGCCGCGTCCAGCTCGGCGACGAGCCGGCCCGGCCCGTCCGGTGCGGCGACCTCGGTCACCGGAACCCCTGCTCGTAGTCCTTCGGGTCGATGTCGTCCGCGGTCTTGCCGGTCTGCCCGTCGCGGCCCACGTCGTGCTGCCCGCCGTCGGTGGCGCCGGTGTCCTTCTTCTCCGTGCCCATGGGACTCCTCCGCTCGTTCATGGTAGGAATCCGCGCGGTCGCGCGGAACCTCGTCCGCCCGCCCGCCCGCCCGCATCGGAACGGCGGTGGGCGGGGACGACCGGGACGTGTTCGGCCGTCCCCCGCTCCATCGGCACCCCGCGACGCGGACCGGTGCGAGTTCCTCCTGTCAGGGCACCGGAATGCTCCTCGCGGGTGATCACGGCCGCGTCCCGCCACCCGGTCGGCGGCGTCGCCACCGGGTCCCCCCCGGACCGGGCCGGTCGGGTCGCACCGCTCCCGGCGGCGGACCGGGCGGACGCGCCTAACCTGGGGCGGGAAGATCGGAACTAGGGCGGGGTGGGGATGGGTTCGAGCCTGCTGGTGGTGGACGACGAGCCGACCGTGCGGGAACTGCTCGCCGCGACGTTGCGCTTCGCGGGTTTCCAGGTGACGGTCGCCGCGACCGGGGCGGAGGCCGTGCGGGCGGCGGTGGACGAGCGGCCGGACCTGGTGCTGCTGGACGTGATGCTGCCGGACGCGGACGGCTTCGAGGTGCTGCGGCGGTTGCGGGAGGAACGCGGCGGGCAGGTGCCGGTGCTGTTCCTCACCGCCCGCGACGCCCCGCGGGACAAGGTGCGCGGCCTGACGCTGGGCGGTGACGACTACGTGACGAAGCCCTTCGACCCGGAGGAGCTGATCGCCCGGATCCACGCGGTGCTGCGCCGCTCCGGGCACGCGGCGACCTCCCGGGCGATGACCGTCGCGGACCTGGAGCTCGACCCGGACAGCCACCAGGTGCTGCGCGCCGAACAGCCGATCCGGTTGTCCCCCACCGAGTTCCGGCTGCTGACCTACCTGGTGCGCAACGCGGGCCAGGTGGTGTCGAAGCGGCAGATCCTCCACGAGGTGTGGCGGTACGACTTCGGCGGCGACCCGAGCATCGTCGACACCTACATCAGCTACCTGCGGCGCAAGGTGGACCGCGTCGAGCCGAAGCTGATCCACACCGTGCACGGGGTGGGCTACGTGCTGCGCGGGCCGCGCTCGTGATCGCCCGGATGTCGTTGCGCGCCCGGGTGCTGCTGATCGCGGTGGGGCTGCTCGCGGCGGGCCTGGCGATCGGCGGCGCGGTGGTGATCGGCGCACTGGAGCGCACCCTCGTCGGCAAGCTGGACGCGCAGCTGGCGGCGACGGCGACCGCGGGCGCGAAGATCTTCCAGGTGCCGGACGCGGGGCTGCCCGGGCCGGGCACGGTGGTGGTGCGGGACAACTTCGCGCTGCCCGGTTCCACGACGTACGCGGCACGGCTGGGCGCGGGCGGCGCGGTCACCGAGCAGGAGTGGACCGGAGAGCGGTTGCCGGGCCCGGACCTCACCGGGCTCACCGCCACCGCAGGCCCGGTGGACGTGCCGAGCCGCGACGGCACCCAGCGCTGGCGGTTGCTCGCGCAGCCCGGCCGGGACGAGCTGGTGGTCACCGCGCTCTCGCGCGCCGAGGTGGACGACACCGTCGCCCGGATGCGGGCGATCTCCGCGGGCACCGCCACCGCCCTGCTGGCGGTGCTCGCGCTGGCCGGGTGGTTCGCGGTGCGCGCCGGGTTGCGCCCGCTGCGCCGGATCGAGCGGACCTCGGCGGCCATCGCGGCGGGCGACCTCGGCAGCCGCGTCCCCGAATCGGCCGGACCGGACACCGAGGTCGGGCGGCTGTCGCGGGCGCTGAACGCGATGCTCGACCGCAACGAGGCCGCGTTCGCCGCCCGCGCCGAATCGGAGGCGCGGATGCGCCGCTTCGTCGCCGACGCCGGGCACGAGCTGCGCACCCCGCTGGCCGGGATCAAGGGGTTCAGCAAGCTGCACCGGATGGGCGCGGTGCCCGCGGGCGTGGACGCGATGTCCCGCATCGAGCGGGAATCCGACCGGCTGGAGCGGCTGGTGGACGACCTGCTGCTGCTGGCGCGGCTCGACGAGCGGCTGCCGCTGCAGCTCGCCCCGATGGACCTGCGGACCCTCGCCGCCGACGCGCTGCACGACGTGCACGCGCTCGACCCGTCGCGGCCCGCCGAGCTGACCGGACCCGGCGGTGGCCCGCCCGCCGCCGCGCCCGCGCTGGCCGACGAGGAACGATTGCGGCAGGTGGTCACCAACCTCGTCGGCAACGCCGTGCGGCACACCCCGGAGGGCACGCCGGTGCGCATCGGCGTCGGTTCGATCGACGGACGCGCGGTGCTGGAGGTCGCCGACGACGGGCCGGGACTCGCCCCGGAGGAAGCGGAGCGGGTGTTCCAGCGGTTCTACCGGTCCGACGGGTCGCGCAGCCGGGCCAGCGGCGGAGCCGGGCTGGGGCTGGCCATCGTGCGCTCGCTGGTGGAGGCGCACGAGGGGCGGGTCGAGCTGGCGACCGCGCCCGGGGCGGGCACCTGCTTCCGGGTCGTGCTGAGCGGCGCCGGAGCGGAGTCCGCACGGCCCGCCGAGGCGGGCTGACCTCGGGCCGCTCGACGAGCGGCGGTGGTGTCGGACCGCCGCCGAGCGGCACGACCTGGCGCGGGGTTGGTCTCGGCCGGATCGAATTCCTGGGAGTTCTCCGGGAGATCCACGAGCTCCGGACCACCCCGGTGATCGCGAGCTGCCGGAACGGTCCGCGGCTCCCAGGAACCTCTCAGAACCGCACCGGATCCACCGAGATCGGGCGGTCAACCTGAACGAGTCCGCAAGTTCACGAGGAGAGGAAATCCCATGCGGCTCAACACCTTCCGACGCACCGCCGCCATCGCCGCGCTGGCCCTGGCGCCCGCCCTGGCCATCGGCGCCGCCGCGCAGGCCGCGACCGGCAGCGACACCGCGCGGTCGGCCGAGGTCGCCCAGTCCGCGAGCACCGCCCAGCCCACCGGGCTGGACCGTTCCGCGGTGTCCGAGCAGGCGCCGCGCGACATCGTCGCCGAGCAGGGCGTCGTGCAGGAGCGCGGCGACGTGCAGACGCCCGACGGCGAGTTCGTCGTGTTCAAGGCGAACGCCGACGGCCTCCTGTGGGTCGTCGGCGCGGACACCGCGGTGCTGAAGGACGGGCAGCCGGTCGGCGCCGACGAGCTGCGCGACGGCGACCAGGTCACCGTCTCCGGCGTGCCGAACGGCGAGCACGCCGACGCCACCCGCGTCGAGATCGGCTGACCCGAGCCCCGGCCGCGGAGGGTCCGAGGGGTCCCTCCGCGGCCTACGGCTTGCGGGCGACCGCGGCGAAGCAGACCGCGTTCTTCGGGTTGGCGGCGGCGAAGTCGTCCACGTCGGTGAGGTCGGACCGCCATTCCGAGGTGAACGCGACGCCCGGGTCCAGCAGCTCCCACCCGGTGAAGAACCGCCGGAACTCCAGCTCGTCGCGAGCGGTGAATCCCGGGTTCTGGGTGTCCTTGTAGGAGTCGATGAAGTCGAGGGTCTGCGAGCGGACCGGTTCGGCGACGCCGTCGACGGTGGCGTGGCTGATGGCGAGCCGGCTGCCCGCGGGCAGCGCGTCCTTGTACCGCTCCAGCGCCGCCTCGGGGTGCTGCTCGCGGGGGATGAAGTGCAGCAGCGCCACGGCGAGGACCCCGACGGGCTTGGTGAGGTCGAGCAGTTCGCGGGTCGCGGCCGCGCCGAGGATCGCGTCGGGTTCCAGGAAGTCGCCCCGCACGACGGCCGTGCCCGGCACGTCCTTGAGCAGCTCCTCGGTCTGCACGACCGCGACCGGCTCGTTGTCGGCGTAGACGACGCGGGCGTCCGGGTTGGTCCGGTGCGCGATCTCGTGCGTGTTGCCCGCGGTGGGCAGGCCGGAGCCGATGTCGAGGAACTGGTCGATGCCCTCCTCGGCCATGGTCTGCACGGCGCGGCGCAGGAAGGTGCGGTTCCAGCGCGCCACGTCGGCGATGTGCGGCAGCTTCTCCTTGGCCCTGGCGAAGAAGGCCCGGTCCGCCGCGAAGTTGTGGGCGCCGCCGAGGTAGGCGTCGTACACGCGGGCCGCGCTCGGCAGCTCCACGTCGACACCCAGCGCCCGCCACCTGTCCTGATCACCAGCCATTCACCCAAAGTAGTGATCTTGGTGGTCGACGACAACCTCCTCCCGCACGGGAGGGCGCGTGCGGCCGCGCGGCGGGCGCGCTGTGGCCTGGGCAATCCCGGTCGGCGCGTAACGAACCTCACCAGCGACGACGGCGTTCCGGCCGAGCGCGGCGGGGATCGAGCGGTCCGCTCAGAGCAGGTCGGTCTCGCCCAGCCGGTGCAGCAGCCGGGCCAGTTCGGCGATGTCCGCCGGGTCCCAGCCGCCCAGCACCGCCCGCCACCGCCGCCGCTGCTCGGCGAGCTGTTCGCTGACCCGCACGCCGCCCTGCTCGGTGAGCACGACCAGCTTGGCGCGCGCGTCGACCGGGTCGGCCACGCGTTCGGCGAGCCCGATCCGCACCACCGCGTCGACCTGCCTGCTCACCGTGGACTTGTCCAGCGACAGCGCGGCCGCGATCGCCGACATGCGCTGCGCGCCCTCCTTCGCCAGCAGCACCACCAGCGGGTAGGCGGTCGGATCCAGCTTCGGGTGCACGTCCCGTGCGAGTTCGCGGGTGCGCAGCCTGCTGCGGCGCGTCAACGCGCGCAGCTCCTCCTCCAGCGCGGGCAGTTCGTCCTCGGATGACACCGGGTGCTCCTCCCGTAGCGGACCGCGCTCATGATCTCATCCGCCGGGCCGCGCGAGCGCGTCCGGAGATCGCGCGCCGGAACCCGCCTCCCCGCGTCCGGTGGCCGTCGCGGAACAGGCATCCTGGGGTCGGCGCCGCCCGTCCGGCGGCGCGCCCCGAGCACGCCGAGGAGGCACGGCATGAGCGAGCCCGACCCGTTGACCGACCCGTCCCGCGACCCGCACCCGGGGGTCCCCGACCACGCCGCCCCCGAGGGCGCCGGCGTGGACCCGCTGATCGACCTGTCCCGCGACCCGAACCCCGGCGTGGCGGACCACGCGAAGCCGGACGAGGACTGACCTCGGGTCGTCACCGCGCCCGGGTGGCGGAACCGCGGACGGGTTCCGCCACCCGCCGCGGGGCGGACCTCACGGGCTGTAGCGCAGCACCGGGTCGTCCGGCGGGCGGCGCCGGCCCTTCCCGTCGCGGCCGGGATGGCCCTTGAGCCGCCAACCGATGCCGCGGGCCATCTCGCGCTCGGCGTCCCGAGCGGCGATGTCGCGGCGCTTGTCCCAGTTCTTCTTGCCGCGCGCCAGCGCCAGCTCCACCTTCACCCAGCCGTCGCTGAAGTACATCGACAGCGGGACCAGCGCGTGCCCGGTCTCCTTGGACTTGCCGGTGAGGGTGCGGATCTCCTTGGCGTGCAACAACATCTTGCGGGTGCGCCGCGGGGTGTGGTTGGTCCAGCTGCCGTGCCAGTACTCGGCGATGTGCAGGTTGCGCAGCCACACCTCCCCGTCGTCGACGGTGGCGAACGCCTCGGCGAGGGAGGCGCGTCCGAGCCGCAGGCTCTTCACCTCGGTGCCGACCAGGACGAGCCCGGCCTCGTAGGTGTCGAGGATCGTGAAGTGGTGCCGCGCCCGGCGATTCCTCGCGATCACCGAGCGGTCGCCGTGCTGGACCATGCCCCCGACTCTACGACCTCCGCCGGACGTCCCGCACCGAGCCGCCGCGATCATCCGTGCGGGTGATTCCGGTGCCGGGGCGGCGGAGATCGGCGGCGGAGCTGCTGAACTGTCCGGTGATCGAGTTCCGATTCCCGGAGGTCCCCGGTGCGACTGCCCCGCTGCCGCGACGTCGTCCTGCTCCTGCTGGTACCGGCGCTGCTCGCGCTCGGCGTCCCGCCCGCCGCCGCCGCGCCGCAGCGGAACGGATCGGAGTGCGCGCGCACCCTGGACTGCACGGCGCTGGAGCTGGACCGGCTGCCGCTGTCCGAACGGCTGGTGTTCGTCCGCGCCGTGCAGGACGAGATCGCCGCCGAGTACGTGCCCGGCTTCCGGCACTGGCGCAACATCGAGGGGATCATCCGGTTCTTCGCGGAGAACGGCTTCGGCGCCCCGGGCAGCTGGGTGTCCTACGTGGACGCGGGCATCCTGGAGGGGGTGGAGCGCGGAGCCGCCATCGCGCTGGGCCGTTCGGCGGACGACTTCGGCAATCCCGGGGCACCGCTGTGGGCCGACTACCTGCACCGCCTGCACCGCGGAGAGCTGGCGCAGCGGTGGGTGCACGACCCGGCGTGGAGCGCGGCCGAGCAGGCCTCCACCGAGCACGGGGTGCGGATCGCGCAGCGCCACGGCGCGGTGGCGAGCCGCGTGGACCAGCGGATCTTCGAGTTCTCCGAGCTCTACCGGTGGATGCTGCGCAACCCGCCCGCCGCGCTGCTCGCGTTGAACGAGGCGCTGGCCGGGAGCACGGGGATCCCGCTGGCCCCGGCCGACTTCCTGCGCTGGTTCACCGACGTCACCATCCCAGAACCGGCCTACCGCGGGGCGCACGTGGCCCGCGACGTGGCGCTGCCCGATCCGGTGGCCGCCCCGGTGAGCGCCCTGCGGCTGCTGCTGGCCTACGCGCCCGAACTCCTCGGCCCGGAGGCGGCGGCGCGGTAGGTCAGTGCACGGCGACGGCGACCTGAGCGCCACCGGGGCGCGGGTGGTCGACCAGCTGCTCGCCGATCAGCCGTCCGCCGTCGCGGCGAGGGCGGTGGTGAGGTCGGCGATGAGGTCGGTGGCGGATTCGAGGCCGACGGAGAGCCGGACGAGGCCGGGGGTGACTCCGGCGGCGCGCTGCTGGTCCTCGTCGAGCTGGGCGTGCGTGGTGGACGCCGGGTGGATCACCAGGCTGCGCACGTCGCCGATGTTCGCCAGGTGGCTGAACAGCCGCAGCGCGTCCACGAACCGCTTCCCCGCCGCCAGGCCACCGGCGAGTTCGAAGGCGAGCACCGCCCCGGCCCCGCCGGCGAGGTAGTGCTTCGCGGCGGCGTGCCACGGGCTCGACGGCAGCCCGGCGTAGTGCACCCGCGTCACCTCGGGCTGGTCGTCGAGCCAGCCGGCGATGGCGCGGGCGTTCGCGACGTGCCGTTCCATCCGCAGCGACAGCGTTTCGAGGCCGTGCAGCAGCAGGAACCCGTTGAACGGCGACACCGCGGGCCCGAGGTCGCGGACCAGCCGGGTGCGCACCCGCATCAGGTAGCCCAGCTCGCCGAACTCGGTGCCGAACACCAGGCCGTGGTAGCTCGGGTCGGGCGCGGTGAGCTGCGGCCAGCGCTCCGGGTCCGCGAAGTGGTCGAACCGGCCGGAGTCGACGATGATCCCGCCGACGCCGGTGCCGTGGCCGGAGAGGAACTTCGTGGTGGAGTGCACCACCACGTCCGCCCCGTGGTCGAGCGGACGGCACAGGTACGGCGTCGCCACCGTGTTGTCCACGACCAGCGGTACCCCGGCGGTGTGCGCGACGGAGGCGACGCCTTCGACGTCGAGCACGGCGCCGCTCGGGTTCGCGATCGTCTCCCCGTACAGCGCCCTGGTCCCGGGGCGCACCGCCTCCCGCCACTGGCCGAGGTCGTCCGGGTCGTCGACGAAGTCGACGGTGATCCCCAGGTCCGCGAAGGTGTGCGCGAACAGGTTGTGCGTCCCGCCGTAGAGCGCCGAGGACGCGACCACGTGATCACCGGCGCGCGCGATCGCGAGCAGCGCCAGCGCGGAGGCCGCCTGCCCGCTGGCGACCGCGACCGCGCCGATGCCGTTCTCCAGGTCGGCGATGCGCTGCTCCACGACGGAGTTCGTCGGGTTGGACAGCCTGCTGTAGGCGTGCGTGTCCAGGTCCTGCAGCGCGAACGCGGCGGCGGCGTGCTCGGCGTCGCCGAAGACGAACGACGTGGTCTGGTAGATCGGGGTGGCCCGCGCCCCGGTCGTCGGGTCCGGGCGGGCACCGGCGTGCACCTGGCGGGTGTCGAACGCCCAGCGCGGTCCGGTTTCCAGCGGTCCGGTCATGATCGCGCCTCCAGCACGTCGGACCACCAGCGCCGCGCCACCTCGGGGTGCGAGCGCAGCCAGCCCAGCAGCGCCTTCTCCCCGTACGCGGCCAGCAGCGGGTTGTCCGGGTCGGCGCTGATCCCGCGGGCTTCGGCGGCGAGTTCGGCGGGCAGTTCGAGGGGTTCCACCACGGCGTCCAGCCGCGGCGCGAGGAAGAACGGCACCGAGTACCGGTCCACACCGGGTTCGGGGCTGCGCACCCGGTGCCGGGTGGCGGTGAGGTAGCCGCCGGTGGCGACCTCCAGCAGTTCCCCGATGTTGACCACGAACGTCCCGGGCACCGGGTCGGCGTCGATCCAGCCGCCCGCCGCGTCCTGCACCTGCAGTCCGGCGATCGAGTCCTGGTGCAGCAGCGCCAGGTAGCCGTAGTCCTTGTGCGCGCCGACGCCTTGGCCGCGGTCGGCCGCGCCCGGGTAGTGCACGAGCTTGAGGTGGGTGCTGGCGTCCGCGTCGAACCAGGTGTCGAAGTGGTCCTCGGGTTGCCCGAGGGCGGCGGAGAGCGCGCGCAGCACTTCGCGGCCGACGCGCAGCATCTCGGCCTGCCAGGCGAGGACGACCTCCCGCAGTTCGGGCAGCGCGGCCGGCCACTGGTTCGGCCCGATCAGCCGCTGCCACGGCGGATCGCCCGGCCCGGTGGGCACCGGCTCGCGCTCGGGGCCGATGTCGAGCTGTTCGCGCCGGTCCGGGGTGCCGCCGGTGAGCTCGTGGCCGGTGGCGGTGTAGCCGCGGAACTGCGGCGAGCGCACGTTCTCGATCTCCCGGCGCTGTTCGACGGGCAGCGCGAAGAACCGGTGGGTGACCTCGAAGATCCCGGTCATGAGCTCGTCGGGCACGCCGTGGCCGGTGAGGTGGAAGAAACCGACGTCGTGCGCGGCTCGGCGCAGCTCGGCCAGCAGCGCCTCCCGCTCGCGGGGGTCGCGGAACCGGGAGAGGTCGATCAGCGGGAGCGCGGTCTGGGTCATGGCGGCACCTCCGGTCGGCAGCGTAGGCCGCGAAGATCCGCCGATGCCGATCTTCCACCGCACGGGACCCGATCGGGGCACCGGTGGACACCTTCGGGAACGACACCTAGGTGAAAACGATTATCGATATCGTCTAAGCTGGGCGTGCCATCGACGAACGTCGTGTTCCGCACCGCGAGGAGGACGGATGAAGGTCCGCGCATCGCTGAAGTCGCTCAAGGACAAGGACGGGTCCCAGGTCGTGCGCAGGCGCGGCAAGCTCTACGTGGTCAACAAGCGCAACCCCCGCTGGAAGGGCCGCCAGGGCTGACCGCCCCGAGGTGAACGGCCCACCCGCCCGGGCCGGTGGGCCGTTCACCTGGTCACGGGCGGGCGGGGAGGATGCGGCCGGCTGCGTCGCCGAAGGCGAGGCGGCCGCCGGACGCGGTGGGGGCGGTGGCGGTGAGGACGACCTCGTCGCCGTCCTCCAGGAACGTCCGCTGCTCGCCGCCGACCCGCACGGGTTCCGCGCCGCCCCAGGTGAGTTCGATGAACGCGCCCCGCTCGTGCTTGCCGGGCCCGGAGATGGTGCCGGAGGCGAACAGGTCGCCGGGGCGGCAGCTCGCGCCGTTCACGGTGAGGTGCGCGAGCATCTGCGCCGGGGACCAGTACATCTCGCGGTACGGCGGGCGGCTGACCTCCTCGCCGTTCCACCGCACGCTGAACTCGACGTCCAGGCCCCACGGGTCGTTCTCCCGCAGGTACGGCAGCGGTTCCGGGTCCTGCACCGGGGTCGGCACCCGGGCGCCGCGCAGCGCGGCCAGCGGCACCACCCACGGCGAGATCGAGGTGGCGAAGCTCTTGCCGAGGAACGGGCCGAGCGGCACGTACTCCCAGGCCTGCAGGTCGCGGGCGGACCAGTCGTTGACCAGCACCGCGCCGAACACGTGCTCCTCGAACGCGGACACCGGGATCCGCTCGCCCAGCCGCGATCCGGTGCCGACGACGAAGCCGAGCTCGGCCTCGATGTCCAGCCGCCTGCTGGGCCCGTAGCTCGGCGCTGCCTCGTCCGGCGCCTTGCGCTGCCCGCTGGGCCGCACGATCGGCGTGCCGGACGGGACGACGGTGCCCGCGCGGCCGTGGTAGCCGACGGGCAGGTGCTTCCAGTTCGGCAGCAGCGGGGCCGCGTCCGGCCGGAACAGCCTGCCGAGGTTCGAGGCGTGGTGCTCGGAGGCGTAGAAGTCCACGTAGTCGCCCACGTCGAACGGCAGGTGCATCGTCACCTCCGCCACCGGGTGCACGGCCGCGTCGGGCACGTCGCCGTCGACGAGCGCGGTGATCCGGGCGCGCACCTCGTCCCAGCTCTGCTTGCCCCGAGCCAGGAACGGGTTTAGCGAGGGCACGGCGAACAGCGGGTCGTCCAGCGCCGCCGCCAGGTCGATCACCCGGTCGGCGAGGCGGACGCCGACGCGGGGCGTGGTGCCGGGCGTGCTGAACACGCCGTAGGGCAGGTTCTCCCGGCCGTAGCCGGAATCGGCGGGCACGTCGATGATCACGAGTCGGCTCCTGGGTGGATCGCGGGCAGGTCGGTGGCCAGGTGTGCGGGCAGCAGGCCGAGCGCGGCCAGTTCGGCGAGCGGTTCGGCCACGCTGCAGGTGCCGAAGGAGGTGAACCGGGCGCGCAGCTCCCGCGTCCGCTCCTCCCCCAGCGCGGCGACGCGGGCGGCGATCCCGGGCGCGTCCCGGTCGGCGAGCACGGCGGCGAGGTCGGCGACCGAGCCACCGCGCAGCGCGGCGTCCACGGCGAGCAGGATGTTCAGGAACCCGTGCTCCTCGAACCCGCGGCTGCCGCGCACCGCGTGGTGCAGCCCGGCGGTGGCCTTGAACGGGACGTCGAGGCGCACCACCTCGTGCACCGCGGCGGCCAGCTCCGCCTCGCCGGGGTGCAGGTCGGCGCGCACCCCGCCGGTGCGGAACTTCGCCCGGCAGCCGAGCGGCCCGAGCGCGGCCAGCACCGCGGCGCGGCGGTCGTCCCGGGGCACCTCCACGAACACCTCGGCGTCGGTGCTCCCCCGGACCCGGCGCAGGGCCTCGGGCAGCTCGCCCGGGTCGTAGTCCGGCAGCGGGATCTCCAGCGCCCGCAACGGGAAACCACCCAGTTCGGCGAGCGCGGCCGGCACGGCGGCGGGTCCGGCGGGCACCGTCACCGCCAGCGGCGCGGTCCCCGCCGGGTCGGCCCCGCGCAGCTCGGCGAGCGCGGGCGCGGCCACGACCAGCGGCCCCACCGCCGCCGAGTGCGCGGCGGTGCGGTGCCCGGCGTGCGCCCGCACGGCCTGCGGCAGCGGCAGCAGGCCGGGCGGGAACATCGCCGCGTCGTCGAGCAGCCCGGCGACCAGCGGCGGCGTCACGACCGCGGCCCCCGTCCCGCCCAGGTCCAGGCGTACTGCCCGTCGTCGCAGGCCAGCCCGCCTTCGCCGAGTTCCAGCGGCCGGAAGGTGTCGACCATGACGGCGAGCTCGTCGAAGAACTCCACGCCGATGCTGCGCTCGTAGGCACCGGGCTGGGGTCCGTGCGAATGCCCGCCGGGGTGCACCGACACCGAGCCCTGCCCGATGCCGGATCCCTTGCGCGCCTCGTAGTTCCCGCCGCAGTAGAACATGATCTCGTCGCTGTCGACGTTGGAGTGGTAGTACGGCACCGGGATGGACAGCGGGTGGTAGTCCACCTTGCGCGGGACGAAGTTGCAGATCACGAAGTTCTCGCCCTCGAAAGCCTGGTGCACCGGCGGCGGCTGGTGCACCCGCCCGGTGATCGGTTCGAAGTCGTGCACGCTGAAGGTGAGCGGGTACAGGCAGCCGTCCCAGCCGACCACGTCGAACGGGTGCTGCGGGTACACGAGCCGGGTGCCGACGATGCCGGTGGACCCGCGGTGCTTGAGCAGCACCTCCACGTCGGTGCCCTCGCGCAGCAGCGGTTCGGCGGGCCCGTGCAGGTCCCGTTCGCAGTAGGGAGCGTGCTCCAGCAGCTGCCCGAACCGGGACAGGTAGCGCTTCGGCGGGGCGATGTGCCCGCCGCCCTCGATCGCGTAGGCGCGCAGCGGCTCGTCGCCGTGCGGCACCCAGCGGTGCGTGGTGGCGCGCGGGATCAGCACGTAGTCGCCGGAGGTCGCCTCCAGCGCCCCGAACACCGTCTCGACGGTCGCCGAACCCGATTCGACGTAGACGATCTCGTCGCCGATCCCGTTGCGGTACAACGGTGATTCCCGCTCGGCGACCACGTAGGAGATCCGCACGTCGGCGTTGCCGAGCACCAGCCTGCGCCCGGTGACCACGTCGGCGGCGGCCGCGGCCTCCGCGGTGAACAGGTCGTGCAGCTTCAGGTGCCGCGGGGTGAGCGGGTGGTTCGGGGTGGTCGTCTGGTCCGGGAGCTCCCACACCTGCGAATCGACGATCGCCGAGGGCAGGTTCCGGTGGTAGAGCAGCGAGGAGTCCGCGGAGAAGCCCTCCTCGCCCATCAGCTCCTCGAAGTGCAGCGCGCCCTGCTCGTCGCGGTGCTGGGTGTGCCGCTTCGGCGGGACGTCACCGAGTCGCCGGTAGTGCGCCATCGTTCTCGCCTCCTGTCCGCGGTGCCGGTCGGGCACCGCCGCGTGCTGCCATCCCGTCCGCGGTGGCGGACCGGGGCGAGGTCATTGCACCGATCAGACCCGCGCCGCACCACCGCCGAAAGCGCGAGCGGCTCACTCCGCCGCTCCCGCCGGTACCACCGTCCTGGCTGCCTCGTCCCGGGGCACGCGCACCGCCAGCAGCATCGCCGCGCACACCACGAGGCAGCCGATCGGGAAGTAGAGCCCTAGCGACACGTTCCCCTCGCCGGCGTTGATCCCGATGACGTACGGCCCGAGGAACCCGCCGAGCGCGGCGATCGAGTTGATCGCGGCGAGCCCCACCGCGGTGTGCTCGCGGGACAGCACGCGCGCGGCCATCGCCCAGTACGGCGCCATGTAGCCGAGCACCCCGACGGCCACCATCGACAGGCACACCAGCGCGGGCACCGGGTCCTGCCGGAACCAGATGGTGCCCGCCAGCCCGGCCGCGGCCAGCAGCATCAGCGCCACCACGTGCCCGCGCCGCTCCCCGGTGCGGTCGGAGTTGCGGGCCACCAGCAGCATCCCGACCGCGCCGACCAGGAACGGCACCGCCCCGAGCACCCCGATGTTGGTGGCCGAGTAGGACGGGTCGAGCTGGCTGATGATCTGCGGCAGGAAGAAGGTGAAGCCGTAGAGCCCGCAGGCCGCGAACAGGTTCGCCACCGCCAGGTACAGCACCTTGCGGTCCTTGAGGATCCGCAGCTGGCCCAGGAACGTCTCGGGTTCCTCGGACCGGTACTCGGCGCTGATCTCGCGTTCCAGCCAGGCGGATTCGGCCTTGGTGAGGAATCGGGCCTGGCTGGGCAGGTTCGGCAGGTACAGCAGGGTGAGCGCGCCGAGCAGCAGCGCAGGGGCGCCCTGCAGGATGAACACCCAGCGCCAGCCGCTGAGCCCGAACCACTGCACGTGGTCCAGGATGAACCCGCCGGTGAGGCTGCCGAGCACCATCGCGATCGGCTGCGCCAAGGCGAGCGCGGCGATGGCGCGCCCGCGTTCCCCGGTGCGGAACCACATGGTCATGTACAGCAGCAGCCCCGGGAAGAGCCCGGCTTCGGCGATGCCGAGCAGGATGCGGGCGCCGTAGAGCTGCGGCACGTTCTGCACGAACCCGGTGAGCACGGTGACCAGGCCCCAGGTGATGGCGATGCGCGCCAGCCAGAGCCGCGCACCGACCCGCTTCATGATCATGTTGCTGGGGATCTCGAACAGCACGTACACCAGGAAGAAGATCGACGCGGCGACGCCGAAGGTCGCGGTGGTGATGGCGAGCTCGTGCTGCATGCCGAGCTGCGCGTAGCTGATGTTGGCCCGGTCCATGTAGTTGAACACGTACAGCAGGCCCACGATCGGCAGGATGCGGGACGAGACCTTCCGGACCGTCCTCCTGCCGAGTTCGCCGTCGGCGGCGTCGGACATGGCGTTTCTCCTCGACGTTGAGCAGAGTCAGGCGGCGCGGCGCGCGGCGGACAGCCCGGCGGCGCGGCCCATGGTGATGGCGTTGGCGACGGCGTTGCCGCCGCCGACGTAGCGGGCGCCGAGCACCCCGGCCCCCGCCTCCCCGGCGGCGAACAGGCCCGGCACCCGGCCGCCGCGCTCGTCGAGCACGGCGGCGGTGGCGTCGATCTCCAGCCCGGCGTGGGTGCAGACCAGTTCGGCGGGCAGGGTGCGCACCGCGTAGAACGGGCCCTCGCCGATCGGGTCCGGTGCGGCGGTGGATCCCTTGGCGCGCAAGGTCTCGTTCCGGCCGAAGTCGGCGTCGGTGCCGTGCGGCAGCTGGTCGTTCCAGCGGGCCACTTCGGCGGTGAGCGCCGCGGCGGGCACCCCGATCAGCTCGGCGAGCTCCGGCAGCGTCGCGGCCCGCGCGGTGCGGCCGGCTTCGGCCTCGCGCAGCACCGCCGCCGCGTCCCAGTGCGCGTAGCCGGGCGGCAGCGCGCGGCGGGCCCGCTCGTCGAACACCGCCCACACCGGCCCGGGCTGGGCGTCGATGATGCCGGTGGACACCGCGTAGGAGGCGTCCTCGTCCATGAATCGGCGGCCGCGGGCGTTGACGTGGATGCGGGACTTCGGCGGGAAGCCCGACTGCCAGTGGTGCAGCCGCTGGAAGTAGGCGGTGGGCAGCATCAGCCCCCAGCCGTCCCCGGCGAGCGCGGCGCCGACCTGCGCGCCGAACCGCAGGTGGTCGCCGCGGCTGCCGTCGGCGGCGACGACGAACAGGTCCGCGCCGGCGCGGGCGGCGGCCGGGTAGTGCCGGGCCAGCAGCTCCGGGTCGCGGGCCAGGCCGCCGCTGGCGATCACGACCGCGTCGGCGCTGACCTCGACGTCGTCGGCGACGACACCGGACACCCGGTCGCCGGTGGTGCGCAACCGCTGCACCCGGGTGCCGAGCACCGCCTCCACCCGGTGCGCGCGGCGGGCCTTGTCCAGCACCCGCACCAGGCCGTAGCCCTGGTCCTTCGGCACGTGCCCGCGCCACACGTCCTCCACGCCCGCCCGGCACAGCCCGGGGGTGTGCGCGTCGCCGGAGATCGCGGCGGGGACCTCCACGCCGAGCCCGATCAGCCATTCCAGCGCGGCCCCGGCCCGGTCGCAGAACCCGCGGACCAGGCCGGGCCGCAGCAGCCACTGGTTGAGGTCCATGTAGTGCTGGAAGAACGCCTCCGGCGAGTCCTCGACGCCGAGCCCGCGCTGCACGGACGTCCCGGCGGCGGTGAACATGCCCGCGGACAGCTGCGTGGAGCCGCCGAGCTCGCGTTCCGATTCGAACAGCAGCACCGCGGCGCCGCGTTCGGCCGCCGACACGGCCGCGGCCAGCCCGGCACCGCCCCCGCCGACGACGATCACGTCGTAGTGCTCGGTCATCGCAGGTCTCCCCCGGTGTCGGCGAGGATGCGGTGGTACAGGCCGTTGGACACCAGCCCGCCGTCCACCGTCACCTCGCTGCCGGTCAGGTACGCGGAGCGGTCCGAGAGCAGGAACAGCACCGCTTCGGTGATCTCCTCGGGGGTGCCGGTGCGCCCGGCGGGGATGCTGGCGACCGCGGCGGCCACGAACGCGTCGGCGCCGTCCAGCAGCGCGGTGCCGACCAGCCCCGGGTGCACCGAGTTGACCCGGACGCCCCAGCGGGCGAAGTCCCCGGCCGCCGACTTCGACAGCCCGGTCAGGCCCCACTTGCTCGCCGAGTACGACGGGGAGAAGTAGCCGATCTGCCCGGAGATCGAGGAGATGTTCACGATCGATCCGCCGCCGGAGTCGCGCATCAGCCCGGCGACGGCCTGCATCCCGTGGAACGGGCCGTGCAGGTTGACCCGCAGCACCTGCTCCCACACCTCGGCGGTGGTCTCGGTGAAGCGCAGCCGCCGCGAGATGCCGGCGTTGTTCACCAGCCCGCCGAGCTCGCCGCGGCCGTCGCGGATCTCGGTGACGACGCGCGCCCAGGCGGCCGGGTCGGTGACGTCCAGCTCGTGCGCGGAGGCCGAGCCGCCCGCGGCGGTGATCTCGGCGATGACCTCGCCCGGGTCGGCCACGTCGGCGAGGCACACGTGCACGCCCCGGCGGCCCAGCGCCCGCGCGTGCGCAGCGCCCATGCCCCCGGCGGCACCGGTGATGAGCACGACCCCGGGGTAGCGGACGCGCTCGACGGCCTCAGACATGCCGGGACCCGCCGTCCACGGCGATGCTGTGCCCGGTGATGTAGCGGGCGCTGTCGGAGAGCAGGAACAGCAGCGCGCCGAACACCTCCTCCGGCGAGCCGATCCGGTGCAGCGGCACGGTGTCCACGGCGTGGCGCAGCGCCACCGGGTCCTCCTTGACCCAGCGGGTCATGTCGGTGTCGATGTAGCCGGGGCGATGGCGTTGACCCGGATGCCCTGGTCGCCGAACTCGACGGCGAGCGATTCGGTCAGGTGCGCCACCGCGGCCTTCGACGTGCAGTAGGCGCCGCGCCCGCGCCGGACCCGGGTCGCCGACACCGAGGACATGTTCACGATCGCGCCGCCGGGCCCGAGGTGCCGGGCCGCGGCCTGCGCGCCGTAGAGCACGCCTTCGACGTTGACGCGCAGCACGCCGCCGAGCTGGTCCGGGCTGATCTCCGCGGCGGGGGCGAACGGGAAGATCCCGGCGTTGTTGACCCAGTGGTCGAGCCTGCCGAACTCGGCGAGGGCGGTGGCGGCGAGGCGGTCGTGCTGTTCGGCCGACGTCACGTCCACCGCGGTGCCGACGACGCGCCCCGGTTCGTCCACTGTGGACTTCAACGCGTCGTTGATCTCGTCCGCGGTGGTGGACATCCGCTCGCCGTCGAGGTCGCCGCCGACGACGTGCACCCCGCGGGCGGCGAGGCCGCGCGCGAAGACCGCGCCCATGCCGCGGGCGGCGCCGGTGATCACCGCGACCTTGCCGGGCAGGTCCGGGTAGTGCGCGCCGATCGGCCGGTGCAGCGCACCGCCGGGGCCGGTTCCGTCCGAAGTGGACATGCGTTCTCTCCTCGCCTGGCTGGGCTTGCGGGGTTCAGCGCGCGTCGTCGCGGCGCACCTCGCGGCGGCGGACCCGCCACGTCCCGCCGTCGGCGACGAGTTCGTCGGTGAACGTGGTCATCCGCAGCAGCCGGGATTCGCCCGCGGCGGTGCGCACGATCTGCAGGTAGCCGTGCACGGTGAGCGCGCCGGGCCCGGCCGGTTCGGCGACCAGGTTGGTGATCACGTGCCGGGTGCGGGCGCCCGCGTCGCGGTCGGCGGCGGCGAAGCGCTCGGCGAACTCGACGAGGGCGGTGGTGCCGATGGCGGGTTCCGGGTAGCTGGGCGAGCGGAACTCGCCGTCGGCGGTGAACGTCGCGGCCCACCCGGCGGCGCGACCCTCGTCGATGTGCCTGCTCTGCGCGCCGTAGAGCTGGTGGACGTGCGCGAGCACGTCGGCGCCGATCGGCTGCACGAACCCTCCCGATCGATGTGCTATTATCGCACACAGCGTGCGATTAATTGGTACTGTAAGCGGGCTCACGCACCGCGTCAACACTGCGCAGGAGGAACGCCATGTCCGAGACCGGTGCGGTCGAGCTCGACTCCGGGATGTCGAAGACGCTGCACAACGGGCTGCGGATCCTGGAAGTCCTCGCCGAGGAGCCGCGCGGGCTCACCCTCGGCGAACTCGCCGAACGCGTCGGCGTGCACCGCACCGTCGCGCACCGCCTGGTGCGCACCCTCGAAGCGCACCGGCTGTGCCGCCGCGACGACGTCAAGCGCATCTCGCTCGGGACCGGGCTGGTGCAGCTGAGCGAACCCGTCGAGCAGGACCTGCGGACGCTGGCCCGGCCCGTGCTCGACGAACTCACCGAACGCACCCGGGCCACCGCGCACCTCGTGGTGCAGGAGGACGAGCACCAGGTGCGGATGCTGATGATCGTCGAGCCGCGGCGCGCGCGGATGCACGTGTCGTTCCGGCCCGGTCAGGTCGATCCGATCGACCGCGGCTCGGCGGGCCTCGCGCTGCTGGCCGCCGCGCCGCCGCGCGCGGGCGAGCGGGACGCGGTGCGGGAGACCCGCGAACGCGGATTCGCCGTGTCGCACGGGGAGATCGCGCCCTCGGTCACCGGGATCTCGGCGCTCGTGCCGGGCACCGAGCGGCCGGTCAGCCTCGGGCTGTCGCTGTTCGAGGTGGACGACGTGCAGGAGCTCGGCGGCATCGTCCTGGACGCGGCGCACCGGCTCGGCACCCTGCTGCGCTGACCCCGGACGCCAGAACGCCCCGCCCACGGGGAACCCGTGAACGGGGCGCTCGATCCGCCGGATCAGCACTCGCACGGCAGGTCTGCTCTATTCCACCGCCGCGGGAACCGGAACCGGCCGGCGCCGATCGGATGAGCCCGCCCGGGGTCCGCACCACACCCCGGACGCACGAACGCCGGGGCGGTCCACCCGGTCCTCGACCGGACGGGCACCACCCCGGCGCCGACGTGCGTCCGCTCCGCCACCGCGCAGAGTCCCTCGACCGGGCTCCGTCCGCGGCCGGAGCCGGTGGAGCTCAGTCCTCCTCGTCCGGGTCCCGGACGTAGAGGGTCCTGCCGCGCAGCACGGTGCGCTGGCAGCGCGGCAGCGGCGCGCCCGGGCTCAGGTCCGGCAGCGGCGGCACGCCCGCGCGCGGATCCGTCGACCAGCGCTGCACCCGCGAATCCGGTGCGGTGACGACGAGATCGCCCGTCTCCCACACCGCGTAGGTCGCCGGAGCACCCGGCACCAGCGCCCCCGTCACCCCGTCGTCCACCCCGGCGGCCCGCCAGCCGCCGCGGGTGTGCGCGGTGAACGCGGCGCGCGGCGAGATGCCGAACCCGTCCGTGCGGTGGTGCACCGCGGCCCGCACCGCCGCCCACGGGTCCACCGGCGTCACCGGCGCGTCCGAACCGAAGGCGAGCACGATGCCGTTCGCCGCCAACGCCGAGAACGGGTTCAGCCGCGTCCCGCGCGGCACCCCGAGCCGCCTCGCGTACATGTCCGACGGCCCGCCCCAGGCGGCGTCGAACTGCGGCTGGACCGAGGCGACCACGCCGAAGGCGCCGAGTTCCGCGGCCTGCTCGGCGGTCACCATCTCCAGGTGCTCCAGCCGGTGCCGCATGCTCGCCAGCGCGGGTACGCCGAGCACCTTCGCCGCGCGGCGGAAGCCTTCGCAGGCCTCGGCGACCCCGGCGTCCCCTATCACGTGGAACCCGGCCTGCAGGCCCTGCCGGGTGCAGTCGACGAGGTGCTCGGCGACGGCCTCGGCGTCCAGGTACAGCACGCCAGAGGTCGTCGGATCGTCGGCGTAGGGCGCGCCGAGCGCCGCGGTGCGCGAACCGACCGCGCCGTCGACGAACAGGTCGCCGCCCAGCCCGCGCACGCCGAGCTCCCGCGCGGTCTCCAGGGCACCCAGCTCGCCCCAGTAGCCGACGACCTCCGGCACGTCCCCGCGAGCCGACAGCTCCAGCAGGTCCCGCAGGTCGTCCGCGCCGGAGATGTCCGGGCCCGCGCACTCGTGCACGGCCGCCACCCCGCAGGAGGCCGCGTGCCGCAGGAACGCCAGCTGCGCCTCCCGGCGCTGCGCCAGGCCCAGCGATTCGCGGGCGGCGCTGCGCGCGTGGTGGTGCGAGACGCGGGTCAGCGGCCCGTCCGGGCTCCAGCCCTCGGTGTCCTTGGCCAGCGGGGCGCGCTCGATCAGCGCGCTGGAGACCAGCGCCGAGTGCACGTCGATCCGGGACAGGTAGACGGGCGCGCCGCCGCAGGCGTTGTCGATCTCCGCGCGGGACGGCGGGCGGCGCTCCGGCCACCAGGTCTCGTCCCAGCCGTGGCCCCAGACCAGCGCGCCCGGATGTTCCTCGACGTGGTCGCGCAGCGCGTGCAGGAATTCGGTCAGCGAAGCGCAGCCGGTCAGGTCCAGGCCGTTGATCAGCAGACCGGACGAGGTGGCGTGCACGTGCGCGTCGACGAACGCGGGGGCGACGAACGCCCCGCCGAGCTCGACGACCTCCGCCTCGGGATGCAGTGCACGGCCGACCCTGTCGGAACCGACCCAGGCGATGGTGCCATCGATGACGGCCATCGCGGTGGCGTCGGCATCGGCGGGCGAATGGATCCGGCCGCCGAGCAGCAACGTGGTCTCGGACATGTCCTGTGTTCCCTGTCCTGGGGATTCCCCCCGGCTTCGGCTTGCTGGCGGCGCAAGGCGTGACGAGCTGTTCCGCCCGGCCCCCGCGCGTCGGCGCGAGCCCCTCCGCTCCGGGTCGCACCGACCTGCTCGGTCGGCGGCGGACCGCGTCGGGTGGCTCGGCCGCCCGGTCCCCGTGTCCGCCCGCTCCGTCCGGAGCCGGGTGGATCACCTTACGCGGAGCACCGCGACCCCGGTGGATCGAGGTCCGCGCCGAGGTGAACCTCGCCATGCGCCACCGTGGCCGGAGTCGGGAGTGCCGCTCCCGGCTCCGGCCACGATCGTTCGCCGAAGCTTACCCGCAGTGCTCGCACGAGCGGCGCCACGCCGGGCGGTTCACCGCGGCGAGCCGCCGTCCGGGCGCTCTGCCTGCGACGACGTTCCCAGCGGCGGGTGCTGGCGGGGGACGTCGTCCTCACTGACCGACACCACTTCACCGTCGATGACGTCCCCGTCAATTCTCCCCGCACCGCGCCCGGCACCGGGGGAACCCGCTTTCGGGAAGCCCGCGGGGAACCCGACGCCACCCGCATGGGCCCAGAACCGCTGCTGCACCTGCTCGGCGTGGCGTTCGGCACGTCGAGCCAGCCAGCGGCGCACCAGCGCCCGCGTCGGCGGCAGCAGCAGCACCAGTCCCACGACGTCGCTGACGAACCCGGGCAGCGCGATCAGCAGGCCGCCCGCCACGACCAGCACCCCGTCCGCGACCTCCCGCTCCGGTGGCTTGCGCTGCATCGCGGCCTCGTTGAACGCCTGGAGGGAGCGGCGCCCTTCCCTGCGCAGCAGCCAGCTGCCGAGGAACGCGCCCCCGAACAGCAGTCCGATCGTGGGCAGCACGCCGATGGCGCTGCCGACCAGCACCAGCACGCTGATCTCCACGACGCCGATGGCCAGGAGCAGCAGGAGAATGGGCAAAACGACCTCCGGGACAAATCCGCCTCACCCCGTCCAACGCACGGGATGCCCGATTTTCTCCCGCGCGCCCGGACCGGTTTCCACGTGGTGTTGCGCTCACCACCGCCCGGTACCGGCCGTGGTCGCGCGCGGGTGCTCATAGACTGATCGGCGATGCGGGCGCACATGTCGAGATTCCTCGCACTGCTGGCGATCTGCGGCGTCCTGGCGCTCGCGGTCCTGGTCAGTGATCAGTACCTGCCGAGCCTGCCGCAGCAGCCCGAACGGCTGCCCGCCGCGGTGGTCACGCTCGGCGACAGCACGCTGTCCGGCGAGGGCGGCGGTCACTACGAGGCGGGCACCAACGGCGAGGGCGGCAACTGGTGCCACCGCTCCCCGGCGGCCCCGGTGCACCAGCTGCGGCTGCCGCCGGACGTGACGCGCATCAACCTGGCGTGCTCCGGCGCGCAGGCCGCGGCCATCGGGGCGGACGGCGACGCCGAGGGTTCCCAGGCCGCGCGGCTGGCCGAGCTGACCCAGCGGTTCCGGATCACCGACGTCGTGGTGCAGGTCGGCGCGAACGACGACCCCGCCTTCACCGACGTGGTGAACCGGTGCGTGGAGGCGTGGGCGACCCGGGTGCCCGGCGGCTGCGCCGAGCAGATGCGGGACCTGTGGCCGCAGCGGGTCGCGGCGATGCGGCCGAAGGTCGCGTCCGCGCTGCGCGAGGTGCGGGCCGCGATGGAGCGCTCCGGGTACACGCCCGCCGCCTACTCGCTGGTGGTGCAGTCCTACGCGTCGCCGGTGGGTCCCGACGTGGACCCGCGGCTGAACAACCTCTCCGGCTGCCCGTTCCAGCCCGGTGACCTGGAATGGATCCGCGACACCGGGGTCCCGCAGCTGTCCGAGGGGCTGCGCGCGGCCGCCGACGAGGTGGGGGCGCGGTTCCTGGACCTGTCCCGCGCCGGGATCGGCCGGGAGGCCTGCACCGCGGACACCGCCGAGGACACCCCGGCCGGGCAGGTGCCCTCGCCGCGGGACGGTGAGCAGGAGTGGTTCACCCGGCTCACCGTGGACTGGGGCAGCCTGCAGGACGACTACCGGGCGCCGCACGCGATGCAGGAGTCGTTCCACGCCAACGCGGCCGGGCACCGGGCCCTCGCCGGCTGCCTGAGCGAGTTCCTGGCGGGCACCGAGGAGCGGGCCGCCTGCGCGGCCGACGAGACGGGCGAACTGCACGCCGTGCCCGCCCCGCAGCCCTGATCCCGGGAACGCGACCGCCCGCGTGCGCCGGACCGCTCAGGCCGCCGCCGGGATCGGGCGTTCCCCGGCCGGCCGGCGCCGGTCGCGGTGGAAGACCCAGAGGCGGAGCGCGGTGAACCGGGTGATGCCGCCCGCGACGCTCATCACCGCCACGGCGACCGCTTCGGCCACGCTGCCCGCATCCGCGTCGACGAGCCGCAGCAGGGCCAGCGCCGCGCTGCTGGAGACGCAGTAGAACAGGAACGTCGCCGCCGTCTGCAGGTGCATCCGCAGCCGCCGCTCCGGCAGCCCGGTGAACACGAACCGCCGGTGCAGCGCGCTGGAGCCGATCGTGGTCACCAGCAGCGCCAGCACGTTCGCGGGCCCGGTGGCGAAGGTGCCGCGCAGCAGCAGGTAGAGCAGCGCGTTCACCGCCGTCGTCGCACCCCCGACCGCGGTGAACAGCACGGCCCGCCCGGTCGTGCCGCCGCGCAGCGCCGCGAGCGCCCGGCTGGTCCGCTCCGCCCACGACGGTCGTCGATCACCGCGCACCGCTCACCTCCGGCTCGGTCGCCCGCATCGATTCGCTGTCGACGCTAGGTGAGCAGTGCGTCCGCCCGCGTTGAGGAACCTGGGAATCAGCTGGGAACCGGCGGACGGGGCGCTCGGACCCGCGCACCCGGTGGGACGATCTCGGCAGTACCGGAACCGTCGAGGGGAGTCGTGATGGCCGCAACACCGGAGACCGGAGTGGGCGGAGCCGGCGACGTCGCGGGGCTGCTGCGCTCGCTGACGCTGGAGCAGAAGGTGGCGCTGCTGGACGGCACCGACTTCTGGCGCACCGAAGCGATCTCCGACGCGGACGTTCCGTCGATCATGCTCACCGACGGCCCGCACGGGCTGCGCAAGCAGCGCACCGGGGGCGATCACCTCGGGTTGGCCGACAGCGTGCCCGCGACCTGCTTCCCCACCGCCGCCGGACTCGCCGCCACCTGGAACGAGGAGCTGCTGCACGAGATCGGGGCGGCGCTGGGCGCCGAGTGCCGCGCGGAGGACGTGGCGGTGCTGCTGGGCCCGGGCGTGAACATGAAGCGCAGCCCGTTGTGCGGCCGGAACTTCGAGTACTTCGCCGAGGACCCGCTGCTGGCCGGGCGGCTGGCGGCGGCGCTGGTGCGGGGCGTGCAGTCCCGCGGGGTGGGCACCTCGGTGAAGCACTTCGCGGTGAACAACCAGGAGACCGACCGGCTCACCGTCTCCGCCGAGGTGGACGAGCGGACCCTGCGCGAGATCTACCTGCCCGCGTTCGAGCACGTGGTGCGGGAGGCGCGGCCGTGGACGGTGATGTGCTCCTACAACCGGATCAACGGGGTGCACGCGGCGGAGAACCGGTGGCTGCTGACCGAGCTGCTGCGCGAGGAGTGGGGCTTCGACGGCCTCGTCGTGTCGGACTGGGGCGCGGTCGGTGATCGGGCCGCGAGCCTGCGCGCCGGGCTCGACCTGGAGATGCCGTCGTCCGGTGGCGCCGGGAGCGCGGTGGTCCTGGCGGCGCTGCGGGCCGGGGAGCTCGACGAGCGGGACGTGGACGCGGCCGCCGAGCGGGTGCTGCGCCTGGTGCGGCGGGCCACCACCGAGCCGCCCGCCGCGGACGGCTTCGACGCGGCCGAGCACCGAGCGCTGGCGGAGCGCGCCGCGGTGGAGAGCGCGGTGCTGCTCAAGAACGAGGACGACGTCCTGCCGCTGGATCCGCCGCGGACCCGGGTGGCGGTGCTGGGCGAGTTCGCCCGCACCCCGCGCTACCAGGGCGCGGGCAGCTCGCAGGTGGTGCCGACGCAGCTGGACGACGCCCTCGGCGCGCTGCGCGCGGCCGGGTTCGCCGCGCTGGAGTTCGCGCCCGGCTACGAGGTGGAAGCCGAGGCCGCGGATCCCGAGCTGATCGCCGAGGCGGTGGAGCGGGCCGCGGTGGCCGAGGTGGCGGTGCTGTTCCTGGGCCTGCCGCCGTCGGCCGAGTCCGAGGGCTACGACCGCGAGCACCTGTCGCTGCCCGAACCGCAGCTGCGGCTGCTGCGGGAGGTGGCGGCGGTGAACGAGCGCGTCGTGGTGGTGCTGGCCGGCGGCTCGGTGGTCACGGTCGCCGAATGGGAGCGGCACGCGCAGGCGGTGCTGCACGGCTGGCTGCCCGGGCAGGCCGGCGGCCGGGCGCTGGCCGCGCTGCTCACCGGGGCCGCGAACCCGTCGGGACGGCTGGCGGAGACGATCCCGGTGCGGCTGGCGCACGGCCCGGCGACCGGCGCCTTCCCCGGCGAGCACGGGTCGGTGCGCTACGGCGAGGGGCTGCTGATCGGCTACCGCTGGTACGACGCGCACGAGCTGCCGGTGAGCCACGAGTTCGGCGCGGGCCTGTCCTACACGACCTTCGAGCAGTCGGACCTGTCGGTCGAGGTGGTCGAGGACGGACCGGACCCGCGGGTGGTGGTCTCGCTCACCGTCACCAACACCGGTGCGCGCGCCGGGCAGGAGGTCGTGCAGCTCTACGTGGCCGACCCGCGCTGCTCGGTGTCCCGGCCGGAGCAGGAGCTCAAGGCGTTCGCCAAGGTCGCGCTGGAACCCGGCGCGGAGACCCGGGTGGTGCTGGAGCTGGACCGCCGCGCGTTCGCCTTCTGGCACACCCCGCTGGGCCGCTGGGTGGTGGAGGGCGGCGAGTTCGAGCTGCGCGCCGCGGCGTCCTCGCGGGACGTCCGGCTGACCTCGACGATCCGGCTGGCCGGGGAGCCGGTGACCGACCCGCTGACGCCGCGGTCCGAGCTGGGCGCCTGGCTGGACCACCCGGTGGCGGGCGAGCTGCTGCGGGAGGCGCTGGCGGCGAGCCCGATGGCGGAGCTGGCCGCGGACCCGCAGCACGCGATGATGCTGCGCCCGTTCCCCGCGGACCGGATCACCCGCTTCCCCGGCGTCCCGCTGACGGTGGAGCAGCTGGAGCGGTGGGCGGAGACCGCGAACACCGCCCAGCGGTAGCCCTGCCACCCGGTGCCCGGCCGGGCCGGGCACCGGGGCGCCGCGCCCCGCATCGAGCCGGTTCCGGGGCGCCCGGCACACTGGGGGTGTGGAGACGGTGAAGAACGCGCGCCCCCGGCTGGAAGCCCCATCGATCGCGGTCTGCGCGCACGTGGGCATCGGGGCGGACGACGCGGTGACGCGGGCGGCCCGCGACCGGTTGGGCAACGCCGTGGCGAACTACCGGCGCCGCTGGACGACCGCGGACGGCGACCGCCCGGTGGAGAACCGACTCCTCCCCGGCGACTCCGCCTGACCTGCCGTCTTACCTCTCGATCTGCATAGCACTGGGGTGGCGGAACCTCAGCGGTCCCCTCGCTGCGGGATCTTTTTCCCGAGTGGCTCCGCCACGAGGGAAAGAGCCGTCCTCGCGAGGGAACCGCTGAGAACCCGCGGGTGGTCGGTCTGCGTGCGTGGTCGTCGGCTCAGCGGCTTCGCCGCTGACAGGACGCGGAGACGACCCGCCGGGCGGGTTCAGGGCAGGCAGTGCGGTTCCGCCACCCGATCCCGAAGCGCCTGAAGTTCACCCGACGATCCGCAGCCACGCCGCCAGCGCCAGCAAGGTGGTCAGCAGCACGGGGATGGTCAGCACGATGCCGGTGCGGAAGTAGCGCCCCCACCCGACGTGCAGCCCCCGGCGGTCGAGCACGTGCAGCCACAGCAGCGTGGCGAGGCTCCCGATCGGCGTGATCTTCGGCCCCAGGTCGGAGCCGATCACGTTGGCGTACACCATGGCCTCGTGCGCGAGCCCGGTCGCACCCGCGCCCGCGATGGCCAGCGCCGCGATGAGCACGGTCGGCAGGTTGTTCATGATCGAGGCGAGCACGGCGACGACGACCCCGGTGCCGACGGCGGCGGTGAGCGCCCCGTGCGCGCCGAACCAGCCGAACAGCGCGGCGAGCTCCCGGGTGAGCCCCTGGTTGCGCAGCCCGTAGACGACCAGGTACATCCCGATGCTGAACAGCACGATCTGCCACGGCGCCTCGCGCACCACCGCGCCGACGGGGATCCGCCGCTCCCCCGCTCCGCGGTAGAGGAGGCCGGGCCACCGCGCCGCGACGGACAGCAGCACCACCGCGCCCGCGCCGATCACCGCGGACAGCGGGATCCCCAGCGGTTCGGCCGTGAAGTAGCCGATCAGCAGCAGCACCAGCACGACCCACCCGGCGCGGAAGGTGAGCCGGTCGCGGATCGCGGTGGCGGGTTCGGCGAGCTCGTCCAGCTCGTACTCGCGCGGGATGTCGCGGCGGAAGTACCACAGCAGCACCGCGAGGCTCGCGGCGACGGACACCAGCCCGACCGGCACCATCACCACCGCGTAGCGGGCGAACCCGATGCCGAAGAAGTCCGCGGACACGATGTTGACGAGGTTCGACACCACCAGCGGCAGGCTGCCGGTGTCGGCGACGAATCCGGTGGCGAGCGCGAACCCGAGGGCGGCGGCCGGGCTGAACCGCAGCGCCAGCACGATCTGCAGCACGATGGGCGTGAGGATGAGCGCGGCGCCGTCGTTGGCGAACACCGCCGAGATCGCCGCGCCGAGCAGCACCACGAGCACGAACAGCCGGCGCCCGCGCCCACCGCCCCAGCGCGCCACGTGCAGCGCGGCCCACTCGAAGAAGCCCGACCCGTCGAGCAGCAGCGAGACGAGCACGATGGCGACGAACGCGAGCGTCGCGTTCCACACCAGCCCGACCACGGTGGGCACGTCGGAGAGCGCGACGACGCCGGTCAGCAGCGCCGCCGCCGCGCCGAGCAGGGCGCTCCACCCGATGCCGAGCCCGCCGGGGCGCCGGACCACCAGCGCCAGGGTGAGCACGAAGATCAGCCCGGCGACCACCGTCATCATCAGTTCGACACTCCCGCGCGGCCGCGCTGCGCGCCGACCCGATCCGTTCCGTTCCGTTCCACCGGGGAGGGCCGTGCGGCCGCCGCCGCACGCCTACCCGCGGCGCCCGGAGCAGTACACCAGCTCGCCCGGGACCACCCGGGACCGGCCGGTCAGCGCTGCATGGCCGCCGCGAACAGCGGCACCACGCGATCGAGGGCGTAGGAGGTGCCGACGACGGTGGCGCTGGCGAAGGACTGCGACACCACCTCGTCGGTGAACACCAGGTCCCGCCCGTCCCGCACCGACGGCACCGACCGGTACAGCGGATCGTCGATGAGGTCCTGCGGGTCGTAGCCGATGGTGGTCATCACGGTCAGGTCCGCGTCGAGCAGGTCCAGCCGCTCGTTCGAGATCGGCACCGAGAACGCGCTGGTCGCCAGTTCCTCCACCCGCGGCGAGTTGCGGAAGCCGAGGGCCCGCATGAAGTCGATCCGGCTGGTGCCCGCCCGGTAGGCGCCGAAGCCGCGGACGGTGCGCGCACCGACGACGTTGGTGGCGTCGGCGAACTCGGGGTGTTCCTGCCTGGCCCGCGCGAACTTCGCGTCCAGGTCGGCGCGCAGCCGCTGCGCCTCCTGCTGCTCGCCGAGCGCAGTGCCGATCAGGTCGAGCTGCTGCTGCCAGGAGGTGGTGTACTGCTCGGCACCTTCGGGGATGCTGACCACGGGCACGCCGAGCCCGGCGAGCTGGTCGTAGCGGTCCCGCGTGCCGCTGGCCCTGGTGTCCAGGATCAGGTCGGGGGCGAGTCCGGCGAGCCGTTCCATGTTCACTTCGAGGGTGCCGAGCATCGGCGGCGGCGCGGGTTCGTAGCGCTGCTGCACCCACTCCCCCAGTCCGTCGCCGCCGACGCCGAGCCAGTCCGCGGTGCCGATGGGCTGCACGCCGAGCGCGAGCGCGACCTCGGCGTCGCCCCAGCCGAGGGTGACGACCCGCTGCGGCCGCTTCGGGATGGTGACCTCGCCGAAGGCGGTGGACACGGTGACCGGGTCCCACCCGTCGTCGCCGTCGGTCCCGCCGGGCGCGGGCGGTGCGGCCGAGCAGCCCGCGACGATCAGGAGCGCGCTGAGCAGGGCGGTGACCAGGGCGGCACCGCGGGGACGGGCAGGCATGAGCAACTCCTCTGGACTTAACTTCGCCTACCCTAACTTCCTGATCAGCACCGCCGTAGATGAAGGCGGTCACACGTCAGGCGGTGGTCACCACGTTGCGCAGCGGTTCCCCGGCGGCCAGCCGCCCGATGTTGGCGACGACGTCCTGCGCACGCCCGGCGAAGGTCTGCCGGGTGAGCCCGGAGGAGTGCGGGGTCATCAGCACGTTGCCGAGTTCGTGGAAGGGCAGCGAGCTCGGGTGCTTCACCTCGCCGGGCGCCGGGTAGTCGTACCAGACGTCGATGGCCGCGCCGCCGATCGCGCCGTCGCGCAGCGCCTCGTACAGCGCCCGCTCCTCGACGACGGGTCCGCGGCCGACGTTGACGAGCACCGCGTGCTCGCGCATCCGGGCGAGTTCGGCGGCGCCGATCAGCCCGGTGGTCTCCGCGGTCAGCGGGACGGAGAGCACCACGACGTCGGCGGCCTCCAGCAGCGCGTCCAGCCGGTCGATGGTGGCGGCCCACTCCAGCCCTTCGGCGGCGGCGTCCACCTCGCCGCGGCGGGTGACGGCGACGCCCGCGGCTTCGAATGCCTGGAACCGCCGCCAGGTGAGCTGTCCGATGTGGCCGAAGCCGACGAAGCCGACGGTGGCGCCGGTGAGCGAGTCGAGCCACGGCGCCCGCTGGTCGTAGACCGGGGTGGCCCAGCGGCCTTCGCGCAGCGCCGCGTCCTGCACGCGCAGTTCGCGGCGGACGACGGTGGTGGCGGCGACGACGTGCTCGGCGATGGACTTCTCGTGGTGGAAGGTGTTCGCGACGACCGTCCCGGCGGGCAGCGCGCCGGTGGCGATGCCGTCGGTGCCCGCGCCCGCGGCGTGCACGAGCTTCAGCCGGGTGCCGTGCGCGGCGAGCTCGGCGGGGAGGTCGCCGGAGACGTAGACGTCGGCGTCGGCCAGCGCGGCGCGCATCGCCGCGTCGTCCTGCCGGTCGGGCCAGTGCGCGGTGGCGCCGGCGGGGAGCCCGGCTTCGATCTCGGCGCGCAGCGGCAACAGGTTCGTGTCGGCGATGACGACGTTCAGGCCGGGGGCGGTCATGCGGTCTCCTCACTGGCACCGCCACCGCGGAGGGGCGGTGCCGCTGATCGGGCGGCGCGGCCCATCTTCGCAGTCCAGCGAGGTCTTCCGGCCGGAACCGGGCGAGGATCACGTGCCGCTCGGCCCCCGGCTGGTCCGCTGTGGACGGTGCACCCGGTTGACCGGAGGACGCACCGGCACATAGGTTACCGGCGAGTAATGCAACGAGCCCCGGAGGAGATCGCCGATGCCCTCGACGCTGGAGCTGTGGCGCAGGCTCTCGCCCCGCCCGCTCGGGACCAGGCTGTTCTCCTGGGGCGTCTGCCTGCGCGCCCCGTACTTCCGCACGGTCCGCCCGCACGTCGTCCGGCTCGAACCGGGCCGGTGCGAGGTGCGGGCGAAGAAGCGCCGCGCGGTGCACAACCACCTCGGCACCTTCCACGCGATCGCCGCGTGCAACGTCGCCGAGATCGCCGCCGGGGTGCTCGCCGAGGCGAGCGTGCCCGCCACGCACCGCTGGATCCCGGTCGGGATGCAGGTGCGCTACGTGGCGAAGGCCGCGACCGACGTGCACGGCATCGCCGAGCTGGACCCGCTGCCGGAGGCCGGCGAGGAACCGGCCGAGTGGGTGGTGCCGGTGCGCATCCTCGACACGGCGGGTACCCCGGTCGTCACCGCGGACATCACCCTGCGGGTCTCCCCGAAGAAGAAGCCCACCCCCTGACCACCCCGCCTCTCGGCCTGCCAGCGGCGAAGCCGATGCGCAGCGACCACCAGAGCGACCGGCACCGCCGCGCGTTCTCAGCGCCCTCCTCGCGAGGACGGCGTTCTCTCCTGCGGCGGAGCCACCGGTGAGAACGATCCCGCAGCGAGGAGGGCGCTGAGTTCCGCCATCCCGTCCCCAAGCAACAGGAGCAAACTCGGCGGCTCCCCGGGCGGGGCTTCGACGATCAGGTGGCGCCCTGATCGGGAAGGGTCCCGCGGCCGGGAAGCCGCCGAGGTCTCCGCCACCGCGTCAGCGGCGGGCGGGCGTGCGGAGGTCAGTGCGCGACGACGGTGTTGTCCTCGGGCAGCGCCGCGGCCTCGCGCTGCGCCTCCTCGTTGGGGGTGCGGATGATCAGGGCGAGCACGCTGCTGGACAGGTGCAGCACGGCGTAGATCCACATGACGCCCTGGATGCCGATGATGCCGATGAACGCGGTGCCGATGGCCGGGCCGACGGCCTGGCTGGCGCCGGCGCCGAGGGTGTAGGTCGACATGACCTGGCCCTTGCGGCCGGGGGCGTGCTGGGTCATCAGCGGGGGCAGCGGCACGTAACCGGCGAGGCCGACGCCGAAGACGGCCACCACGATCGCGACCGGGATGTAGCTGTGCCCGACGGCGTTCGGCACGTAGTACAGGCCGAGGCAGGACACCGCGCCGAGCACACCGCCGAACCAGACGATGGTCTTGTGCCTGCTCCACCGGTCGCCGAGGGCACCGAAGGCGACCACGCCGGCCAGGTTCGAGCCCATCATGATCATGAGCAGCGTGGACCACTCTTCGGAGTTGAACCCGACCTGCTCGATCAGGTACAGCGGGGTGAACACCCACACGCCGAACTGCGAGGTCGTGTTGATCAGCCGGGTGAGGGCGCCGAGGCCGACCTTCGGCCGCTCGAACATGATCGTCACGCAGCCGACCAGGGTCTTGACCATGCTGGAGCCGTCGGCGGCCAGCGGCTCGAACCCGGAGCGCTCCTTGAGCATCGTGAACACGATGAACGAACCGGCGGCGATCAGCGCCAGCGAGACCCACAGGGTCGGGTAGAAGCCGAGCGCCGGCTTGAGCCCGGCGACCAGGGCGGAACCGAGGACCGGGTAGCCCATGGTGAAGGAGAACCAGTACCAGCCGAGCGCCTTGCTGATCTGCTTCTCCGGCGCCCCGACCATGATCCAGACGAGGAAGCCGTAGGCGAACAGCGGGTAACCGAGGCCGCGGACGCCGTAGGTCAGCAGGATCAGCACGTAGTTGCTGGTGGGGATGCCGATGGTGAGCATCAGCACGTGGCAGATCGCCCACAGCGCGGCGCCCACCATCATGACCTTGCGCGGGCCCCACCGGTCGGACAGGCCACCGGCGAGGAAGGCGCCGACGGCCGCGGCGAGGCCGTAGACGGTGAAGACGACACCGACGCTGGACTCGGCGAAGCCCAGGTCGACCTTGAAGTAGGTGGAGAGATAACTGGTCTCCACCCCGTCGCCGATCATGAACAGCAACATGCCGACGTAGCCCCAGAGCAGGACTCGCGGGATGCCGATGCGATCGAAGAACGTCATACCGCCGCCGGACGACGCGGACGCGGGCGGTTCGTGGCCGGTTGATACCACGGTGCTGACCTCCTGGCGGGCTTCGGTGCCCGGGTAGGTGGAGCCGGATCCCCGCGCCTGAGCTCGGCGATCCGAATGTTTTTCCTGGTCACCGCCTCGCGGTGGTGACTGCGGCACGTCCGGCCGGTCGCGGTGGTCGCGGCGGACAGCCGGGTGTGTGAGAACAAGATGCTAGATATCTCAGATCTTTTCAAGATCTTCACGCAAAATATGAGATAACTAGGGGGTCACGGGCCTGGTGGGATGTGGGATAACTAGGAGACCGAGGGGAGAGCGATGTCCATCCGGAAGTCCAAGGCGGAAGTCGAGCAGCGCCGCCAAGCGGTGCTGCGCCACGTCAGCAAGGGCGGGGAGGTGCGCATCGACGACCTCGCGGCCCGGCTCGGCGTCAGCCTGATGACGATGCACCGCGACCTCGACGACCTGCACGAGCGCAAGCTGCTGCACAAGCGGCGCGCGGTCGCCATGGCGCTGTCCACCGTGGACATCGAGAGTTCGCTGCAGTTCCGGGAGAACATGCACCGCGAGGCCAAGACGGCCATCGGCGACGAGCTGCGCAACCACGTCTCCCCCGGCAGCACCGTGCTGCTCGACTGCGGCAGCACGCTGTTCCCGCTCGCCCGGCTGCTCGGCCAGAGCGAGCACAACCACGTGATCACGAACTCGCTGCGGGTCGCGTACCTGCTGGCCGACTCGACCGCGCAGGTCACGCTGCTCGGCGACCGGTTCTACCCGGAGTTCGAGTCGTGCGCGGGCCTGGAGGTGCTGCGCCAGCTCGACCGGTTCCACATCGACGTCGCGTTCCTCACCGCGACCTGCGTGCACGAAGGCAGGCTCTCGCACCCGGTGCGGGAGTACGCCGACAACAAGGCCGCCTTCGTCTCCGCCGCCGACCGGGCCGTGCTGGCCGTGGACAACAGCAAGTTCGGCCGGTCCGCCACCTACGCGTACGGGGACCTCAGCGGCTACGACACGCTGATCACCGACGACGCGGCGCCGCCCGGCGAGACCGCGCTGGCGCAGGCCCTCGGCGTGCAGGTCCACGCCGTCGCCCAGACCTGGGAGGACGGCTGAGCACCGCGGGTGCCCGGCCCGTTCGCCGGGCGCGGTGCGGTCAGGCCCCGGGGGCGAGTTCCGCCAGCCACCGCCAGCGGTCGGTGCCGTCGGCCGGAGCGGCGTTGAAGTACTCCCAGCCGGTGATGCCGCCGAACTCCGGGTACTTCGCGCGCAGCTCCGCGAGCACGTCCCGCAGCGTCGCCGCGTCCACGTAACCGGAACCGCCGTTGCCCCCGTTCGTCAACGCCGTCACCGCGATCCGGTCGGCGGGGATCACCCCGCGCTCGACGATTGCGTCGAAGTCCGATGTGGACGAAGCATCGCCCCAACCGTTGTAGAACTGGGCGTTGAAGAAGGCGATCTCGTCGCCGACGTCCCGGTAGAGCCGGTCGTAGTCGAAGCCGGACAGGTTGCCGCCGCCGGACAGCGCGCTGGCCACCGGCCCCATCGAGATCACGAAATCGGGCCCGAAGTCGGCGCGCAGCGCGGTGATGACCCGCTCGATGCCCGCCAGGGACATCTCCTCCTCGACGTTGAGGTCGATCCCGTCCAGCCGGCGCTCGGCGACCAGGTCCCGCAGCAGCGGGTAGTAGGTGTCGAACTCGGCGTCCAGCCGCTGGAAGCTGCCGTGCCCGGCGCCGCCGACCATGCCGAGCACCCGCACGCCCTCGTCCTGCACCGCCGCCAGGTCCGTCCACATCGGATCGAACTTGGGGTCGTCCGGCGGGTCGTCGTTGAGGTGCACCTCGGTCGGCGAGTTCAGGTGGATCGCCCCGACGATCAGGTCGGTGACGGGCACGTCGTGCTCGATGAGCTCGCGCGGCGAGACGTAGCGGTCGCCGTCGTACTGGGTCTGGTAGTACATCGCGGCGTGCTCGCCGCCGGCGGCGTCGGCCCGCGGCCGCACCTCCACGACGAGCGCGAGCACCACGGCCAGCACGACCGCGGTGGCCGCGACCAGCACCGCGCGCCGGACGCCGACGCGGTGGGGCGCCGGGAACTGGAGACTCATCCGCACATTCCTCGTTTCCCTCGCCCGCGCACCTGGCGGGACCATTCGACCCCGCGCGACCCGGTCGGTCAACGCCACGAACGGAGCAACGCGCTCCCGTTTACCGTTCGCCGGTCGCGTCCCGATCGGTGGTGAGGTCGCGGTCCCGCGTCTCCGGCGCCAGCCAGGTGGCGAACCCGCTGACCAGCGCCGCCACCGACATGTACACCGCCACCGGGATCCAGGAACCGGCGAACGCGGCGACCAGCGCGGTGCACACCAGCGGCGCGATCCCGCCGCCCAGCATCGAGGAGAACTCGCGGCCCAGCGTGACGCCCGCGTACCGGTAGCGGGTGCCGAACAGCTCGGGGAAGTAGCTCATCTGCACCCCGACCAGGCCGTGGCAGGCCAGCACGAAGCCGAGCACGACCACCACCACGACCGCCGCGGTGGAGCCGGTGTTCAGCGCGATGAAGCTCGGCCCGGGCAGCAGCACCAGGGCGGCGAAGATCAGCCCGGACACGGGCCTGCGGCCGAACCGGTCGGACAGGCGGCCGAAGGCGAACGCGGCGACCCCGCCGCACAGGGCGCCGACCAGCAGCACCTTCGGCACCAGGTCCGCGTCCACCCCGACCGAGGACACCAGGTAGGAGGCCATGAACACCTGGTAGGTGTAGGACTGGGTGCTCACGCCGAGGTTCATCAGGAACACCAGCAGCAGCGGGCGCCTGCCGCGCCGGAACACCTCGGCGACGGGGCGGCGCGGTTCGGCCTCCTGCTCGCGCAGCTCCTGGAACACGGGGCTCTCGGCGAGCCTGCGCCGCAGCACCAGGGCGGCGACGGTGACGAACAGGCTGCTGGCGAACACGAGGCGCCAGCCCCAGCTCATCAGCTGGTCCGGCGGCAGCAGCTGCGCCAGCACCCACGCGACCGCGCCGACGGCGGTGCCCAGCGCCGCACCGGTCATCACCAGCGCGGCGAGCCGCCCGCGGCGCCCGGGCGCGGCGGTCTCGGTGAGCAGCGTCGCTCCCCCGGCCTGCTCGGCTCCCGCGCCGAGCCCCTGCAAGCAGCGGCACAGCAGCAGCAGCACCGGCGCGAGTAGCCCCACCTGGTCGAAGGTGGGCAGCAGCCCGATGGCCAGCGTCGACCCGCCCATCAGCAGCAGCGTCGCCACCAGCACCCACTTGCGGCCCAGCCGGTCGCCGAGCCGGGAGAAGATCAGGCCGCCGAGCGGGCGGGCGGCGAACCCGACGGCGTAGGTGCTGAAGCTGGCCAGCAACCCGGCGGCCGGGGAGATCCCGGGGAAGAACAGCTCGCTGAACACCAGCGCGGACGCGGTGCCGTAGATGACGAAGTCGTACTGCTCCAGGGCGGTGCCGATCAGGCCGGCCCAGGCCGCGCGGCGCACCGAGCGCTGGTCGGGTTGCGGCTGCGCGGGAGCGCTCTCGGGTGCTGCGGTGCTGTCCATGCGTCCTCGGATGGATCAGGTCGCGTGCGGTGCGACGGGCGGGTCGGAGTTCAGCCGGCGCAGGCCGCCGCGGCGGCGGCCTTCGGTCCGTGCCGGACGAGGAGGTCGAGCAGTTCGGCGACGCGGGCGGTGAAGTCGGCGTGCCCGGCGAGTTCCGGGCCGAGCAGCCCGCGTCCGAGCACCTCGTCCACAGTGGACTCCGACGACGCGCCGCGCCGCATCGAGTCCACGATGGACTCGCGCGCCGGGTCGGACATCGCCGCCGCGTGCGGACCCGCGTCGGCCCCGCCGCCGAGGCAGCGCAGGTAGGCGGCGACGGTCAACGCCAGCTGCTGCGGCATCCGGCCGGCGCGCAGGTGCGCCAGCGCCGGATCCGGCACCCGCTGGGCGAGCTTGACCGAACCGTCCGAGCCGACCTGGCGGGTGCGGTGGCCCAGCGCCGAGTTCGCCCAGCGCTGGAAGAGGCTCGCGATGTAGTCCTCGGCGTCGACGGCGGCGGGCACCGCCAGCGTCGGCAGGTAGTCCGCGCGCAGCGCCCGGTCGGCGGCCTCGGCGATGAACGGGCGGGCGATCGCCTCCGGGATCGTGTCGCAGCCGTCGAGCGCGCCCAGGTAGGCGATCAGCGAGTGGGTTCCGTTGAGCAGCCGCAACTTCAGCAGCTCGTAGGCCTCGACGTCGTCGGCGAACAGCACGCCGGAACGCTCCCACGCGGGACGGCCAGCGGCGAAGTCGTCCTCCAGCACCCACATGCTGAACGGTTCGGCGGGCACCGGCACCGCGTCGCGCACCCCGAGCAGCTCCCGCACCTCGGCGCGGTGCGCGTCGGTGGTCGCGGGCACGATGCGGTCCACCATGCTGTTCGGGAAGGTCACCGAGGCGTCCGTCCAGCGCTGCAGCTCCTCGCGCTCGGGCGCGGGCAGTTCGGCGGTGAACTCCCGCACCAGCCGCGCGGTCTGCCGCCCGTTGCCGCCGAGGTTGTCGCAGCTGAGCACGGTGATCGGCCCGGACCCGGCGCGCATCCGGCGTTGCAGGCCGCGCACGATCCGGCCGGTGGTGGTCCGCGGCGGCGCATCGCCGCGCAGGTCGGCGCGCACCAGCTCGGAATCCAGGTCCAGCGAGCGGGTGCGCGGGGAGTAGGTGTAGCCGCGCTCGGTGACGGTGATCGTCACGATCCGCGTGTCGGGGGCGGCGATCGCGTCGAGCACCGCCTCCGGCTCGTGCGCGGCGACGAGCGCGCCGGTGTGCACGCCGGGAACGGTGGCGGTGCTGCCCGCGGGCGAGGATTCGAGCACGGCGTAGCGCAGCTCCTGCTCCCGCATCGCGGTGGCCACGGAGGTGGAATTCCCCGCCACGCCGAGGATTCCCCACGGCCCGTCGGTGTGCGCGAGCGCTCGGGCGGTGTGCACGGCCTGGTGCGCGCGGTGGAAGTTGCCCAGTCCCAAGTGGACGATGCCGGTGCGTTCCGGCGGAGCCGGGCGCAGCAGGGCGTGCGCGGGGGCCGTGGCGGCGCCGAGCCGGGGCGTGGTCATCTGCTCACCAATCCGTCATCGAACCGTCGCGGCGGCGCGCGACGGGCAGGTAGGCGGGTTCGTACGGGAACTTCGCGGCGGCGGCCTCGTCGACGGTGACGCCCAGGCCCGGTTCCTCGCCGGGGTGCAGGTGGCCGTCGGCGTAGCTCCAGGCGTGCGGGAACACCTCGTGCACCCGCTCGGCGTAGCCCATGTACTCCTGGATCGCGAAGTTCGGGGTGCTCATCCCGACGTGCAGCGAGGCGGCCAGCGCCACCGGCGACACGTCGGACGGCCCGTGCGGTCCGAGCCGCACCTGCCAGAGCTCGGCGAGCGCCGCGATGCGCCGCAGGTGCGTGATGCCGCCGGCGTGGGTGACGCAGGTGCGCACGAAGTCGATGAGCTGCTCGGTGATCAGCGACTGGCACTCCCAGACGGTGTTGAACACCTCGCCGATCGCCAGCGGCGCCGTGGTGTGCGCGCGGACGCGGCGCAGCACCTCCTGGTTCTCGGCCGGGGTGACGTCCTCCAGCCAGAACAGGTCCACCGGTTCCAGCGCCCGCCCCAGCCGCGCCGCCTCGCCCGGGGTGAGCCGGTGGTGGGCGTCGTGCAGCAGGTGCAGCTCCGGGCCGACGTGCTCGCGCACCGCGGACAGCACCCGCGGGGCGTGCCGCAGGTAGGCGGCGGTGTCCCACACCTCCTCGGCCGGGGCGGCACCGCGACCGGCGGGCTCGTAACCGCTGCCGCCGCGGTGCACCCCGTAGACGGTGTCGAGCCCCGGCACCCCGGACTGCGCCCGCACCGCCAGGAATCCCTCCGCGCGGCGCGCGTCCACCGAGTCCAGCAGTTCCGGCACGTCCCAGCCGGTGGCGTGGGTGTAGGTCAGCACCCGGTCGCGGACGGCGCCGCCCAGCAGCTGGTACACCGGCAGCCCCGCGGTCTTGCCCTTGACGTCCCACAGCGCCAGGTCCACCGCGCCGATCGCGGTCATCGTGACCGGGCCGCGCCGCCAGTACGCGCCGCGGTACAGGTACTGCCAGGTGTCCTCGACGCGCGCCGGGTCCCGGCCGATCAGCAGCGGCGCCACGTGGTCCCGCAGGTAGGCGGCGACGGCCAGCTCGCGGCCGTTGAGCGTGGCGTCGCCCCAGCCGACCACGCCGTCCGCGGTGGTGATCTTGAGGGTGGTGAAGTTGCGGCCCGGGCTGGTGAGCAGCACTTCGGCGGCGACGATGCGGTCCCGGCTCATGCTGTCTCCTCGCGGACGGGACCCGTGGTGCCGCGCACCACGAGCTGGGTGGGCAGGCGCAGGGTGCGCGGCAGGGTCCGCTGCCCGGCGACGGCGCGGCCCAGCAGCTCCAGGCTCACCGCCCCGGCGCGCTCGATCGGGGCGGCGATGCTGGTCAGGGCCGGGTGGGTGATCTCGGCGAGCGGGATGTCGTCGAAGCCGACCACGCTGAGCCCGTCCGGGGCGTGCACGCCCAGCACGCGGGCGCCGGAGACGACGCCGAGCGCCACCAGGTCGTTGTGCGCGATCACCGCGGTCGCCCCCGCCGCGAGCACCCCCGCCGCCGCGGCGGTCCCGCCCGCCACCGTCTCCGCCTGGTGGCCCAGCACGTCCAGCCGCGCGCCCGCCTGCTCGGCGAGCGCGGTGACGATGCCGAGGCGGTGCGCGTTCGACCAGGACCGCGCCGAACCCTGCACGTAGGCGAGGTGGCGGTGGCCCAGCGCGGTCAGGTAGTCCACCGCCTGCCGCAGCCCGTCGGTGGCGTCGGAGAGCACGCAGTCGACCCCGGTCGCCGCCCGGTTCACCAGCACCGCCGGGGTCCGCCCGCACAGCGCCAGCAGTTCCGCCGCGTCCAGCCGCGGCGAGCACACCACGATCCCGTCCGCGCGGCCCCGCAGGTGGGCGAGCACGTCGCGCTCCCGGTCCGGGTCGAACGCGGTGTCGGCGAGCAGCACCGTCTGCGACCGGTGCCATCCCTCGGCCTGGGCGGCCTTCACGAAGGCGCCGAACACCGGGTTCGCGATGTCCGGCACGACGACGGCGACGGTGCCGCCCCGCGGGGGCGCGGGGTGGCGGGTGCGGCCCGGGTCGTAGCCGAGTTCCTGGGCGGCGGCCAGCACCTTGCGCAGGGTGTCCGCGCCGAGCCTGCCGGGTTCGCTGAACGCGCGGGAGGCGGTGGACAGGGCCACCTCCGCGTGCTTCGCGACCTCGGTGAGCGTTGCCGCCACGTCTCCTCCTCGCCGCCGCACGTCGCCGGTGATCGGTGCGGGTGCGAGCCATCGAACGGCATCTTGCGCAAGGTTGTCAACGAGTTGCCGAGAGCTTGCCGGGCGATCCCGGTGACCGGCCGGGCACGCGTTGTAGTCCTATGTGGACACGTACGGCGCCGCCGGGAGGCCGCGTCCCGCGCCGCGGACCACGAACAGCGCCCCCGACTCCGGGTACGCGCGCAGGTCCACCTCCTGCCGGGACGTCGTGATGTACAGGTCCGCGAGGTCCGGGCCGCCGAAGGTGCAGGCGGTGACGCGCGGGACCGGCAGCTCCACCACCGCCAGCAGCGCGCCCTCCGGCGAGTAGCGGTGCACCGCTCCCCCGCCCCACAGCGCCACCCACGGGCAACCCGCCGCGTCCACGGTCAGCCCGTCCGGCGCACCGAACTCCGGGGCGATCCGCACCAGCTCGCGCCGGCGGGTGAGCTCGCCGCCGCGGTAGTCGAAGGCGTCCACCCGCTGCGTCGGGGTGTCCGCGTAGTAGGCGGTCGTGCCGTCCGGGCTCCACGCCAGGCCGTTCGAGATCGTCACCCCGGCCAGCACCACCTCGACGTTCCCGGCGCCGTCCAGCCGGTGCAGCGCGCCCGCGCCCGGCCTCGCGTCGTAGGCCATCGAGCCGCAGTAGAAGCGGCCGTCCGGGTCGCACCCGCCCTCGTTCATCCGCACGCCCGGGTCCGTCCACAGCGGACTCATCGGCCGGACCTCGGTGAGCTCGTCGTCGGCGAACGCGAACCCGCGCTCCACCGCCAGCACCGCGCCACCGCCCGCCTTCGGCCGCAACGCCGCCGCGACCGACCCCACGTGCGAGCGCCGCACCGCACCGCCCGGCAGCAGGGTGAGCACGTCGCCGGCGAGCATGTCCACCCACCGCAGCCCCGGCCAGCCGTCGTGCCACACCGGCCCTTCCCCGTGCTCCGCGCACGCACCGGTCACCTGCTCGGCCCGGAACCGCTCGACCCCGCCCATCGCACCTCCACTCCGAAGCGAACGACCGTTCGCCACCACCGCCGGACAGGCGGCCCGCCCACTTCCACGCCCCGGCGCCGGGTGCACGGCCCGTCCGCCCACGTGGATCGGCCCCGCTCCCCGACCGATCCCACCCACCTCGCGAGTGAACGGACCGTTCGACCAACTAGATCGGACGAACGGTCCGTTCACTCCCCGACCCGGGGGTCAGGAGGATCTTGCCCACCTGTGAGCCGGAGTCGGTGAGCAGATCCAGGGCGGTCGCGGCGTCGGCCAGGTCGAACTCGTGGGTGATGATCCGTCCCGGATCCAGCACCCCGGCGGTGAACAGCCGCACCACGTGCGTCCAGGCCCGCGACGGCGCGCCGAACACGGTGTGCAGGGTGAGCTGCGCGGAGACGAGCCGCGCGGTCACCAGCGAGTCCGATTCCGGTGGCAGCCCGGTGAGCGCGACCCGCCCGCCGCGGCGGGCCAGCCGGGTCGCCAGGTGGGCGGCGCCCGGTGTTCCCGCGGTCTCCAGCACCGCGTCGAACCGCCCGCAGCGACGTACCGCTTCGAGCGGGGTGAGCACCGCGGTGGCCCCGCACGCCTCGGCGAGCTCCTCCCGCCCGGCGCGGGGTTCGACCACGACGAGTTCGGCGGGCCCGGTGGCGCCGAGCAGCTGCGCGCCGAGCAAGCCGAGGCTGCCGCCGCCGACGACGGCGACCCGCTCCCCGGCGACACCGCCGAGCCGCAGGCACGCCTCGCCGACGCAAGCGGCGGGTTCGAGCACGGCCGCGGCCCGCAGGTCGGCTTCGGGTGGCAGCACGTGCAGCAGCCGCGCGGGCAGCAGCAGGTGGTCGCACCAGGCGCCGGGCGAGGTGAACCCGGTTTCGGCGTACCCGGTGCTGCACAGGTTGTTCTCGCCGCGCCGGCACGCGTCGCAGGACTGGCAGCCGCGGAACCCCTCGCCGACGACGTGGTGCCCGAGGTAGTCGGCGGGAACGTCCGGTCCGACGGCGAGCACGGTGCCGGACCACTCGTGCCCGGGCACCACCGGGTAGCGGACGAACCCGTCGGGTCGCCCGCCGGTGAACAGTTCCCGGTCGGAGCCGCAGATGCCGCTCCAGGCGATGCGGACCAGCGCTTCGCCCGGCCCGGGTTCGACGGGATCGGCGGCGGCGACGCGGAGTTCGCCGGGCCGGTCGATGACGACGGCGCGCGCGGTCACCGGCCGCTCCCGGTGCCGCGGAACTGCCAGTCCTGGGCGTAGAGGTCGAAGTGCGCGCTCTCCGGCGGGTGCTCGCGCACGAAGTCCACGTCGAGCTCGACGCCGAGCCCGGGCGCGGTGGGCAGCGCGAAGTACCCGTCCACGACCTCGGGCAGCCCGGGCGCGGCCTGCTGCACGTGCCGGTCGGCGAAGTCGTTGAAGTGCTCCTGGATCTTGAAGTTGGTGGTGGCCGCGGCGAGGTGCAGGTTCGCGGCGGTGAGCACCGGTCCGCCGACGTTGTGCGGGGCCACGAGCACGTAGTGGGTCTCGGCGGTGGCGGCGAGCTTGCGGGTCTCCTGGATGCCGCCGAGGTGCCCGATGTCGGGCTGGATGATGTCCGCGGCGCGCCGCTCGAACAGCTCGCGGTACTCGATGCGGTCGTGCACGCGTTCCCCGGTGGCGACCGGCACGTCGACCTTCTCGGCCACTGTGGACAGTGCGGCGAAGTTCTCCGGTGGCACGGGCTCCTCGATCCAGCTGGGCGAGTACGGCACGAGTTCCCCGGCGATGCGGACGGCTTCGGCGGGGGTGAACCGGCCGTGCATCTCGACGAGCAGTTCCACGTCGGGCCCGACGGCGTCGCGGACGGCTTCGACGAGCGACACCGAGCGGCGGCGTTCGTCGGCCTCCAGCTCCCAGCGGCCGGGACCGAACGGGTCGAACTTGAGCGCGCGGTACCCGCGGTCGACGACTTCCCGCGCCGCGGCGTGGAATTCCTCGGGCGTCCGCTCCACGGTGTACCAGCCGTTGGCGTAGGCCTTGATCCGGTCCCGCACTTTGCCGCCGAGCAGCCGCCACACCGGCTGGCCGAGCGCTTTGCCGATGATGTCCCAGCAGGCCATCTCGACGCAGGCGATGCCGGACATGGCGATCTCGCCCGCCCGCCCGTAGTCGCCGTGCTTCATCCGCCACACCAGCGATTCCAGGTCGAACGGGTCGGTGCCGACGAGGTGGCGCGGTTCGGCTTCGCGCAGGTAGCCGAGCAGCGCCTGGGTGTGCCCGAGCATCCGGGTCTCGCCGACGCCGACGAGCCCGTCGTCGGTGTGCACCCGCACGTAGGTGAGGTCGCGCCACGGGGTGCCGAGCACGAAGGTGTCCAGGTGGCTGATCTTCATCCGTCGTCTTCTCCGATCCGTTCGCGGCCCGGGAGGAACCCGCTCATTCCGCGGGAGGTTCGTGGCGCAACGGGCGGATCCGCTGCCACAGCAGGAAGAACGCCCCGACGAGCAGCATCGACGCCCCGGTCCACAGGTTGATGTTGATGCCCTGCGCCTTGGCGATCGCGGCTTCACCGGCGAACAGCCCGGCCCCGCCGATGAGCAGTCCGTAGAAGACGAACAGCCCGCCGATCACGCTGCGCACGTCGAACAGCCGGGCCGCGGTGCCGGATCCGCGCTCCAGCTCCGCCACGTCGGCGGCGTGCTCGTCGGGCGTGCCGTGCGGTTCCGGTTCGGTCATGGCGGCCTCCTTTCCGTTGCACATCAGGGGAGAACTCAGAACGAGAACGGCAGGTAGCACAGCGCGGCGAGCACGATCGCGCCCCAGCCGAGCAGCGCCGGGCGGCGGTACCAGGCGGAGTCGCCGGGCAGCACCTCACCGGCGTCGGCGGCCGCGGCGCGGGAGTAGACCAGGCCGCGCAGCTCGTGGTCCGGTTTCGGCGCGGTGGCCAGCGCCACCGGCACGCTCACCGCGACGTCCACCGTGAACGCGATCATCGAGGAGATCATGTTGGCGCCCTGGTCGGTGCTGATCGGCACCACCCCGGTCTTGTAGGCGACGTAGAAGCTGATCGGCGCCACCGTTCCCGCCAGCAGCCCCCAGAACCCGGCCTTCGCGGTCATCCGCTTCCAGAACAGCGCCAGGATGAACGTGGCGAACAGCGGCACGTTGAAGAAGCTGAACAGGGTTTGCAGGTAGTTCATGATGTTGCTGAACGAGGCCGCGATGAACGCGGTGCCCATCCCGGCCAGCACCCCGACCGCGGTGATCACCCGGCCCACCCGCAGGTAGTGCTCGTCGGGCATCCCCGGTTTCAGGTAGGGCCGCCAGATGTCGGTGGTGAACACGGTGTTGAAGCTGGAGACGTTCGCGGCCATGCCCGCCATGAACGAGGCCATCAGCCCGGTGACGGCGAGCCCGAGCACCCCGTTCGGCAGCAGATCCCGCATCAGCAGCGGGATCGCGTCGTTGTAGTCGTAGGCGCCCTGCCCGATCTGCGGGTACACCAGCAGCGCGATGATGCCGGGCAGCACCACGATCAGCGGGATGAACATCTTCGGGAACGCCGCGATCAGCGGGGTGCGCCGCGCCGCGGAGAGGTTCCGGGCGGACAGCGAGCGCTGCACCTCCGCGAAGTTCGTCGTCCAGTACCCGAAGGACACCGCGAACCCGAGCCCGAGGGTGATGGTGAGCCAGTTCGCGCCGAGCGGGTTCTCCTGCCCGAAGCCGGTTCCGCCCCACGCGGTGAGGAATTCCGGCCCCGGCCCGGCGAAGACGCGGTCGATGAAGCCGTCGACGCCGCCGACGCGGGCGAGCCCGAGCACGGTCAGCGGCACCAGCGCGGCGACGATCACGAAGAACTGCAGCACTTCGTTGTAGATCGCCGAGGACAGCCCGCCGATGATGATGTAGGCGAGCACGAACACGCCGGCGAGCCCGATGGACAGCGGCAGCGGCCAGCCCAGCAGGGCGCGCAGCACGATGGCCAGCGCGAACAGGTTTACCCCCGCGATCAGCACCGAGGCGATGGCGAACAGCGCGGCGCTGAGCAGGTGCGAGGAGCTGCTGAACCGCAGCAGCAGGAACTCGGGGACGCTGCGCACCTTCGAGTTGTAGTAGAACGGCATCATCACCAGGCCGAGGAACACCATCGCCGGGATCGCGCCGATCAGGTACCAGTGGATGGTGTAGGCGCCGTACTGCGCGCCGTTGGCGGCCATGCCGAGGATCTCGGTGGCACCGAGGTTCGCGGACACGAACGCCAGCCCGGTCACCCAGGCCGGCAGCGATCGGCCGGAGAGGAAGAAGTCCAGGCTGTTGCGGACGCTGCGCCGCGCGGCGAGCGCGATGCCGAGCACCACCGCGAAGTAGACGATCAGGATGAGGTTGTCCATCCAGTTCATGGACAGCCGCAGGCCATCGGCGCTGATCATGGTCCTCGTCCCCTCGTCTTCGTCGTCGAAGTCGATCCGGTGGCCGGGCAGGTCACCGCATGGGGCCGGTGCTCTCGCGCACGACGAGTTCGGCGCGCACGATCGCCCGGTCCGGTACGTCCTCCCCTTCGACGAGCCGCAGCAGCTGGTCGAAGGTCTTGCGCCCCAGCGCGAGGAAGTCCTGGCGCACGGTGGTCAGCGGTGGTGAGTAGTAGGCGGCTTCGGGCACGTCGTCGAAGCCCACCACCCGCACGTCGCCGGGCACCGATCGGCCGCCTTCGGACAGCGCGCGCAGCAGGCCGAGCGCCATCTGGTCGTTGGCGGCGAACACGGCCGAGGCCGTCGGGTGCCGCAGCAGTTCCAGCCCGGCCTCGTAGCCGGAGCGCGGGCTCCAGTCGCCGCGCAGCACCGGTGGCGCGGTGCCGCCGTGCGCGGCGAGCGCGTCCCGCCACGCCTGTTCGCGGGCTTCGGTCTCGAACCAGCCGCAGGGCCCGGAGAGGTGCCAGATCTCGTCGTGGCCGAGGGAGAGCAGGTGTTCGGTGGCGCGGCGGCCGCCGTCGCGCTGGTCCACGGCCACGACCGGCACGGGCGCCTGGTCGGTGTCGGCGACGGCGACGACCGGCACGTCGCCGGGCAGTTCGTCCAGGGAGCGCCCGGTTTCGGCGTGCGGCGCGATGACGACGATCCCGGCGACGCCCTGCCCGCGCAGCGCGTCGACGGCTTCGCCGACGCGGGCGCGGCCCGGCTCGCGGACGCTGGCCACCGACACCGCGAACCCGGCTTCGCGGGCGGCGTTCTCGATGCCGAACAGGGTGCTGGCGGGTCCGTGCAGCACCGAGTCGAGCGCCACCACGCCCAGCACCCGGGACCGCCCGGTGGCCAGTCCCCTGGCGTGCGGGTTGGGCCGGTAGCCGAGGTGTTCCACCGCGTCGAGCACGCGGCGCCGCGTCTCGGCCCGCACCGGACCGGTGCCGTTGACGACGCGGGAGACGGTCATCTGCGAGACCCCGGCGAGCCGGGCCACGTCGCCCAGGGAGGCCCGCTGGCCGGGCGCACCGACCGCCGGACCACCGGTTTCGCCGCTCATCGCCCGCACCCGCTCCTCCGCCAGCCGTGATCGAGCCGCCAGTGTTAGCGCTAACACCGGGGTGGTCAAGGTGCCCGGGGCGGAATTGCTCCGCCCGCCGCGACGACGCTGCGGTGGATGGCCGCCGCGGCAGGTCCGACCGGATCCGCACCGCTCCGATCCCTCCCCCGGAGTGCCGAACACCACCTGACCTTCCATTTTTGTCCTAGGACATTTACGGTCGATGACATGTCGGGAGGACCCGTGCGCGGCACCACCGCCGCCGAGATCGCCGACTCGGTCCGCGGGCTGATCGCCACCGGGGCGCTGGTCGCGGGCAGCGCGCTGCCGCCGATCCGGGAGCTCGCCGCCGAACTGGGCGTCAACCGCAACACCGCGGCGGCGGCCTACGCGCAGCTCGCCGCCGCCGGGATCGTGGAGACCCGGCGGCGCGGCGGCACGGTCGTGCGCGGCCTGCCCGCGGTGGACGGCGAAGGCCGCGGTGCCGCGGGGGAACTGGTGAACCTCGCCGACGGCAACCCGGACCCCACGTTGCTGCCCGACCTGCGCACCGCGTTCGGAGCCGGCCGCCCGCCGGTGCTGTACGGGAGCGCGCCGGTCGACGAATCCCTCGCGGCGTGGGCGGAATCGGAACTCGCCCCGGACGTCGGGGACGTCCCGCACGACCTGGTCCTCGCGCACGGCGCGGTGGACGCGGTGGAACGGTTGCTCGGCGCACACCTCACCCGCGGGGACGCGGTCGCGGTAGAGGACCCGTGCTTCCTGGCCGGCGTCGGCACCATGCGGCTCAACGGGTTCCGCAGCACGCCGGTTCCGGTGGACGCGGACGGCATGACCCCCGACGGGCTGGCCCGCGCGCTGGACGCGGGCGCGCGGGCGGTGGTGTGCACGCCCCGCGCGCACAACCCGACCGGCGCCGCGATCACCGCCGGACGCACCGCGGAACTGCGCGCGCTGCTGTCCCGGCGGCCGGAGGTGCTGGTCGTCGAGGACGACCACTTCTCCGCGATCTCCGCCCGCGCCTACCACCGCATCACGCCGGCGGACGCGCCGCGCTGGGCGCTGGTGCGGTCGGTGTCGAAGTTCCTCGGCCCGGACCTGCGGCTCGCGTTCGTGCTGTGCGACCCGGGCAGCGCCGCGCGGCTGAGCACCCGGTTGAGCTCCTCGGCGGGCTGGGTGAGCCACGTGCTGCAGCACCTGGTGTCGGCGCTGTTGCACGACCCGGGGACCGCGCGGCTGCTGCGCCGCGCCCGCGACCGGTACGCGCAGCGGCTGAGCTCGTTGACCGGTGCGCTCGCCGAGCAGGGCGTGGCGCTGCCCGCCGGGGACGGGCTCAACGCCTGGATCCCGGTGGGGCGGCGGGAAGAACGGCTCGTCCGGGAGCTCGCCGCGCGCGGCTGGGCGGTGCGCGGCGGCTCCGGGTTCGCGGTCACCGGGCGCGGTGCGGGGGCGCTGCGGGTGACCTCCTCGACGATCACCCCGCGGCGGGCGGCGGAGTTCGCCGCCGACCTCGGCGCGCTGCTGCGCACGACGAAGGGAAGCTGATGCCCGACAAGCACGATCCGGCCACCGTCTCCGACGCGACGTGGGCCGTGCACGGCGGCAACGCCACCGACGCCTCGGGGGCGCTGCGCACCCCGCTGGTGCTGGCCAACTCCTACCTGCTGCCGGAGGACCCGTCGCAGCTGTCCTGGTCGGACCCGAACACCCGGATCTACGCCCGCAACGGCAACGTCAACCAGCACGCGCTGGAGGCGAAGCTGGCCGCGATGGACGGCGGCGAGTCGGCGCTGGTGTTCGCCAGCGGGGTCGCCGCGCTGCACGCCGTGTTCTTCACGCACCTGCGCGCGGGCGACCACGTGGTCGTCTCGGCGGTGACCTACGAGGCGGTGTGGCGGTTGTTCGCGGAGCTGCTGCCGAGCCGCTACGGCATCGCGGCCACGTTCGTCGACACCACCGACCTGGACGCGGTGCGCGCGGCGGTGCGCCCCACGACCCGGCTCGTGCACGTGGAGACCATCGCCAACCCGACGACCGCGGTCACCGACATCGCCGCGGTCGCCGAGATCGCGCACGCGGCGGGGGCGCTGCTGAGCGTGGACGGCACGTTCACCCCGCCGCCGCTGTACCGGCCGCTCGCCGACGGGGCGGACCTGGTGGTGCACTCGCTGACGAAGTTCATCAACGGGCACGGCGACGCCATGGGCGGCGCGGTCATCGGTTCCCGCGAACTCGTCGCGCGGATCCGGGCGGACGCGGGTGTCGACGTCGGCGGCGTGCTCGCCCCGTTCAACGCCTGGCTGATCATGCGGGGGTCGGTGACGTTGCCGCTGCGGCTGCGCCAGCACCTGGCGAACGCGCAGCGCATCGCCGAATTCCTGGACGCCGAACCGCGGATCGCGTTCGTCGCCTACCCCGGGCTGCCCGGGCACCCGCAGCACGAACTCGCGGCGCGGCAGTTCGGCGGCCGCGGCTGCGGGGCGGTGCTGGCGTTCGCGCTGGACGGCGATCCGGCGGTGCAGAACCGGTTCACGGCCGCGCTGCGGGTGATCACCTCGGCGGTGTCGCTGGGGCACGACGAGTCGCTGATCGTGCACGTCGCGGCTGGGGCGCGCGGCGGCGACGAGCACTACCCCGAGCAGTTCCAGCGCTACGGCCACCTGCGGCTCGCGGTCGGGCTGGAGGACGCCGACGACCTCATCGCCGATCTGCGCGGCGCGCTCGACGCCGCGCTGCCGGCCTGACCTCCGAGGAGGACGCATGTTCACCGGACTCAGCGCGTTCCCGCTGACTCCCGTCACCGACCGGGGCGTCGACGAGGCCGCGTTCGCGGGGCTCGTGGAACGGCTCGCCACCGCCCCGGTCGATTCGATCACCGCGCTCGGCTCCACCGGCAGCTACCCGTACCTGGACCGGGCGGAGCGCGCCCGGGTCGCGCGGCTCGCCGTGCGGCACGCCGGGGACGTCCCGGTGCTCGTCGGCATCGGCGCGCTGCGCACCCGCGAGGTGCTGGCGCTGGCCGAGGACGCGCAGGAGGCCGGGGCGGCGGGAGTGCTGCTCGCCCCGGTGTCGTACCAGGCGCTAACCGACGAGGAGGTGTTCGGGCTCTACGCGGAGGTCACCGCGGCGCTGTCGGTCCCGCTGGTGGTGTACGACAACCCGGGGACCACGCACGTCACGTTCACCGACGAGCTGCACGCGCGGATCGCGGCCCTGCCCGGCGTCGCCTCCGTCAAGATCCCCGGGGTGCCGGCGCCGGCGGACCGCGTCTCCCGGTTGCGCGGCCTGCTGCCGGAGCCGGTGACGATCGGGGTCGCCGGTGATCCGCTGGCCGCCGCCGGGATCCTCGCCGGGTGCCGGGCCTGGTACTCGGTGCTGGCCGGGACGGTGCCGGAGGCCGCGGCGGCGATCGCGCGCCCCGCGTTCGCCGGGGATGCCGCCGCGGCGACCGCGGAATCGGACCGGTTGGCGCCGCTGTGGGAGCTGTTCGGCCGGTGCGGCAGCCTGCGCGTGGTGTCCGCGATCGCCGAGGAGCTCAGGCTCGTCGCGCACCCGAACCTGCCGCGCCCGGTGCGCGGCCTGCAGCCCGCGGAGCGCGCGGAGGTGGCGCGGCTCGTCACCGAACTCGACCTCCGCCGCTGATCCGGCCCGAGCACGTCGAGTGAACGGACCGCTCTTTCTCCGTTGGGAGCTTCGGGTGCCCTGACCAGCTGATTTGTTGTGTTTGGTGGGCCGTCAGGCCGCGTGTAGGCCGTCGGAGGTGTCGGGGCTGGTGATGGTGTCTCGGAGGTAGCCGGAGATGGCTGCTTGGGCGCGTTGGTGGCTGCTGGGCAGCATGTGGGTGTAGATCTCCAGCGTGAACGACAGTTTCTCGTGTCCGAGGTAGGTCGCCAGTTCCCGGATGCTCACCCCGTTGGCGAGCAGGGTGCTCGCGTAGGTGTGGCGCAGGGCGTGGAGGCCGTCGATCCGGGGCCGCTTGGTGGTCCCGGATTGGCGGAACGCCGGTGCCCACACGTGGTAGTCCCATGCGCTGCTGTGCCAGGCCGTCCCGTTCGGGCGGGTCAGGAACAGGGTGTGCGTGGTGGGTGTCCCGCCCGGAGTGGTCCACGGCAACGTGACCGTGTGGGCGGGGAACTCAGCCAGGTACGCCCGCAGCAGGTGCGCCAGTTCCGGCTCGATCGGCACATCACGCAGTTTGCCCCGCTTGGGCAGGGAGAACACCAGTTGCCCGCGTACCTTGCGGACTTGCCGACGCACATGCACGACCCCGGCCCCATCGTCGATGTCGTCGGGGGAGAGCCCGAAGATCTCCCCGACCCGCAAGCCCAGCCCCGCCCCCAGTGCCACGGCGACACGTTCCCGGGCAGGAACGGCACACCGTAGTGCCGTGACTCGTTCCGGTTCCCAGGCCACGGCCGGGACGGTGGTGTTCTTCGGGCGCCGGATTCCTTTCGCCCGGCACGGGTTGGCGTGAATCCGCTGGTCGGCGATCGCTGCTTCCATCATGCTCGACAGCAGGCGGCAAATCTGTTCCGCGTAGTTCTCCGACACGCCAGGACGCCGATCACGACCAGGCTCGGCACCCCGCCGGTGGACCAGCACCACCACACCCCACCGCACAACCCGAGCACCACCGGGTGCCGCACCAACCACCCACACAGCGCGAGCACCGCCGTCACCAGTGCTTCGCCCATTTCCGCTACCTCAGTAGCGATATCCGCCGGTTCCCGTGAACCCCCGCCATCCCACGGAGCCCGACCACGCCCGTCCTGCACCAACGACCACCCCCGCCGCCAGAAGAGAAGAAGGAGAGGCCCCCCGGCCCGCGCGTCCCGCAACACGCCAACCGGGGGGCCAGCCGCCACCCACCGCCCGCCCACCCGGAGAGCGGTGGGTGGCGGGTTACTCGGACCCGGACCGCCCCGACTCGGCCAGGTCCGAGGCCAACTCGCGCACCGCATCCACCGCCGCCCGCAGCGGCTCAGCCAGCGCGGATTCCGACACGATCACCGGATGCCCCGCCGTCTCCAGATCAGCCGCCGCCGACTCCAACTCATCCGATGCACGCACTGCATCGTCGTTCATTCCTGCACCCCCGATTTCCTCAGCCGCCGAGATACCGCAAACGGACCGCCGAATCCCGCATCGGCGCCTCGGCATCCCGTACCGCGGCCACCGCGACCCGAAACGCATCCTCCAAACCCGGGTATTCGTCACCGAATGCGCGATACGCTCGATCACACGCGGTACGGCATTCCTCGATTTCCGCGACCGTGCGCCACGCCAGCCGCGCTGCCTCCATCATCACCGGCCGATCCGCAATCACACGAAACGCTTCCTCAACCGTCGCCACCATTCACCCCCGATCCTGAATTGATTTGCTTCATCAAATCCCACAACAACGGCCCTTGCGATTCATCGGCGGAAACCACGGCTTTGGCGCACGTCGTGCACACCAGCGACAACACACCGGTGTTGACCTCCCACGCGAGGATCACCCGATGCCGACCCGGCCCGCAGGAACCCGGCTTCATCCGCCCTCGACCGGATCGCCGAGCCGCCCCAGCAGCAGCCGCCGTGCCTCACGCCACCCGGCCCGCGCCGCCAGCTCCACCACCTGCGCCTGACAAAGACCCTGGTCAGACGACGCCGGCGTCTCCCGCAGATGCGCGGCAATCTGATCGGCCAACGCCTCCACCGCCGCCGTATGCGCCCGGCTCACGCAATCCATCCCAGCAGCGACCGTGCCCGCTGCCGACACTGCTCGGCCCGAATTTCCGCGATCTCCGCCGAGCTTCCTCCGCACACCGACGCGGCTTCCCACAAATCTGCCAAGTGAAAAAACAGTTCTCCCCGCACTGCCGTAACCGCCTCGCACGTATGCCCCCTTTCCATCAATTCTGTAATCGCGTCGGAAATGTGTTCTGTCTGCGCCACCATCACCCCGATCAACCCTCATCGATGAACCGTGCACGCGCCCCGAGAAACGATCTATGAAATTCCCGGACGCTCACCTCCCCATCCGGCGAAATGTGATTCTCTTCCGGCTCCCCGCACATCGTGCAATACCCGAGTGGCGTCACCTGTGGAGCAGGAACCAACATTGCATATTCGATTCCTTCGCCCGGAACATCATCCGAACCGGCCACTGACACAACACCCCCTTTTTGTTCTCGGCAGGTGGTGGCGATCAGAAACGATCGGTGCGGCGACGAGGGCGGCGACGTTCGCTGCCAGAGTCCCCGACACTGCCCGGAAACACCCGATACAGCGTTTTCCGTTCCGTCGCCGTCAGCGCACCCCGGGTCCCGACCGGCTCAGCCGCCCGCGTCGCACTCAGGGTTTCCCACCCGATCGCATCCGCCAGGCACTCCCGCCGAACCGGGCACCCACCGCAGAGCCGACGAGCCTGCTCGATCCGCCAATGCCCGCCGTCCATCGGTTCCGGATTACCCGCACACACAGCCCGCTCGTGCCACGTCGGCGGAACACCACCCGAAAACAGCGCACGCGCCAGCACCCGCCACGCCACCTCAACCGGCCACACCGCACGCTCACCCGCACCATCCGGGTCAGCCATCCAGCCCCCGAGCGGTCCGCAGCATCATCCGCAGTTGGCACGTCAGGTCCGACCGCTCCCGCTCCGACAGCTCCACGCCCTCGGTGTGCCCGCCGGTCATCATCGCCAGCACCTCAGCCAGCAGCCACGCATCGGTTCCCCGAGATCCCGATCCCCGCCCACAGCCTGCTCAACCGAGATCATCACGTCCGGATCACCCGCGAGCGGACCACCCAGCAAGAACCAGGCACCATGATCCGACGGCGCTACCGCCCACTGCCGAGGCAACAGCCCCACCATCGACGGCCCCGGCCGCAACGGCGCCACACCACCACGCCGCGCCATCACCGACCACCCGCCGACGACCCCTCGCCCGAACCCGCGGATTTCGCCGGTGTCGACGGTTTCGCCGCCGCACCCGAACCCGACCCGATTTGCGGTGCCCGCACACCCTCCGCCGTGTACGCCCACGTCAAATGCCGGAACTCGCCCTGGCCACCCAAGCGTGGCTGCACCCGCAGCCCCACGAACTCCACCGGCCGCACACCCATCGACGCCAGCTCCGGCACCGGGTCCGGCAACACCGGGCGTTCCTCCGCCAGAATCTCCACCGTCACCGACGCTTCCGCCCGCCGGGCAGGCGCGGGATCACTCACCACCACCCGCCACACCGGCAACAGAGACCCCTCATCCACCCGCTGGCGAGCCTCCCGGCCACGCTGCCGATCCTCCTGCGACTGCCGCTCCGCCGCGATCTCCACCTCACCGACCACTAGAGCCCCGGCCGGAAACACATCCTCATGCGACACCGGAAACCGAAAACCACGCGGTAAAGCCAAAATCCACCCCTCACTAACGCGACTCCCGATACCATCTCCAGAACCAGCCCCCTCGCCGATCCCTTCCGAGATGAGTTCAATGTATCGGGCATATGTGCCGCCACAAGGAGTTCGTTACAAGCACACCCCTGTGCCCTATCTCACCGGAAACATCACTCGGCAACTCCTGAGAACGTCGCCACCTGCGGCGATACACTGCACGATTGGACTGGACCATGATTCGGGCAGAATACTAAACGCTCACTAGAAAATGGCTAATCATCCGCTAAACGTGTCACCCGGAAAGACCAACCAGCCCCTTGACAGGTACACCGTACACAGAAAAGCGCCGGGACCAGCATGCTGGTTCCGGCGCCTTCTTCCCGGGCGGACGTGCCTTGCCGAGGCTGCCTACTCTTCTCGCTCCTCCGACGCGGCCGAGGGCCACAGCCACGCGATCGCTTCCTGAAGATCTTCCGCCAGCTCCGCCGCCGAGTCCTCGGTCAGGGCGCACGGGTTCTCGTGCCCGGTGCTCAGCAGAAGCTCGCACTCGTCCCCGGTGTCACCACGACGCGCGTCCACCAACACCCTGCTGTAGCGCCCGACCTCCACCGACCACAGCCGCAGCGCGCCCGAGCGCATCGCGGCGGCCTCCTCGCCAGTCGGCCGCGCCCAGGTCCACACAGGGCCGCAATTACCGACTCTCCAATCCCCGTCCCCATCTGCACCCGGACCACGAACGCCGGGATCGCTCAGCCGTATCTCTGCCATCCCCGCCTCATCCTTGAGTTTCCCGGATATCATGCATTTCCATCCCTGATTGAATCGCATGCAAAAACGTGATCACCTGCGACAAAGAATCGATCGCATCGGTGACCTTGCCCGTGCACTGATCAGGAATGTATTCACTCACCCCAGCGCACGCCGCCGCATCATCCGATAATTTATTAATTCCGCGCCGGTTCATCAGTAACCGGCCCCGCGCCGTCTGCAATTCGCGCCGCAATGCGATCACACTCGGCAATACCGTTTTCTCCATCGCGCTCCACCGTGGACATCAGATACAGGGAATCCGGCCGGGGCAGCGAGAGGCGCCACCCCGGCCGGACTCAACCCCGACACCGCCAGGCATTACAGGGAGGACTGTTGCCTGGCGTGAAGACCCGGCCAGTCCCCCGCTTGGGAAGAACTTCATCGCGGGGGACCCGGCCGGGCACCAGCCCGCGCCTGGTCGGGGGTGCAGGACAACGGGCCGGACCTAGAAACCCGTGATCAGTCGATCAGTCGTACGGGTTGTGATCCAACGGCCACGGAATCTCGTCCGCCGCCGCCACCGAACCGCCCCCGGCCGCCGCCATCGCCCCCGCCACGAACAACGCCGCCACCAACGCGGCACGACGCGCCATATCCAGAATCAAGATGTGATTCCCTTTCTCCGTGGCCCCTCTCGCAGGAGCCGCTGTGTGGAAACGGGGTCGGCACGCAAGCCCTAGTCCGGTCGCGTGCCGACCCCTCCTCGGGCACCCGCTGTGCCCGAAGCTCTTACGCCGCAACACGATCCACACCCCAACCGCACGGCCGCCGCAACCGATGACGCCCCCCAGCGCCGCGCCACCACCCCGCATCCGACGAACCCGGTGAGCCCGGCCGCTTCCCCACGTCCGGGTCCTCCGTCGGCCACAACACCGGCACCGGCCCTTGCGCCGACTCCGGTTCCGAATCCAACGCCGCCTGCAACAACGCATGCCGCGCCGTCACCAACTCGCCCAACGGCACCACCGAACCCGGCACCACCACACCCGCCCACGCCGCGCACCGCTCACACACATCAGCAGGCACCACTTCCACCGGAACCGACGCCGACCGCCGCACATCCACCGGACCGAACACCCACTCACCACACGCCGACCACAACGCGACACCGCCCGCCCCCGCACCACATGCCAGCGCCGCACCACATGCCCAGCCGAAGCAGCCCACATCAACACCCGCATCACCGACCCCCCCGCCGAAGTACGGCCCCAAGCCAGCAGTACCAAACCCACCACCAGCGCCAGCACCACCACCGCCGTCATCACGCCACCCCCACCGCTCTATCCGCAGCCGGAAGATTCAGCGACGCCCTCGCCACACACGGAACACACGGCGCCCCCACGCCGTCACCTCCACCACTTCGGCCAACAACTCCGCACCACACCGCGCCCGATACACCCCACCGACCAACACCGCCTGATGCACAACACGCCGCGACTCACCCACCACGCCCGGCCCGTACCGAACCGGCAGGGGTGTCTGTCCAGCCGACTCCTGCTCCATTGCCTCTCGCGTGACCTTCACCGAACGCTCCGATCTAGCCGACTGGCTGAAGCACTCGCGCGCTCTCGTTAAGTGCGGCAAGTTTCCGTCACTGTGTGCAACTACCCAGTTGCATGTCAACTTTCCCATCTGAACCCAACTCTGACACTTCATAGACTTAACTTGATAGTGTCAGGCTTTCAAGTACTCCATACGGGTGATCCATCGATGTCACCTGCGATCGTTAGGCTTGATGGATGTCCACTGCACGCCGCAGGCAACTTGGCTCTTGGCTGGTCAAGCTTCGACAGGAGGCTGACCACGATGTTGAAGCAGCAAGCCGCGTCCTGGGATGTTCGGTCTCGAAGATCCGCCACCTGGAAGCTGGGCGATCAAAGGTTAAGAAGACCGAGCTGACCGCACTTCTCGACTTCTACGACGCCCCGGTAGAGGTGCGAGCGCAGCTCGAAGACACCCGCCGCCAGGCTGAACAACGTGGGTGGTGGGAGTCCTACCGGGTTCCCGGCTGGTTCGCACCGTTCGTCGACTTCGAGTCGTTCGCGACCGAGGCCATCAACTTCGAGCTCGATCTCATACCTGGCTTGTTGCAAACAGAGCGGTACGCCTACGAGGTCCACCGGGCGGGGCGGTACACCACCAACCCACAGGACATCGCTCGCCGAGTGAAAGCACGTACTGAACGCCAGAAGCGGCTGACAAGCGCCCTGCCCATACAGCTACGAGCCGTCATCGGCGAGGCTGCCCTGCATCGCGTCGTCGGCGGTCCAGAGATCATGACGGAGCAGCTTCAACATCTCCTAGACCTCTGCGAGCTGCCGAACGTCATCGTCCAAGTACTCCCGTACGAAGCCGGGGCACATGCTTCACCAAGCGGCGCGTTCGTTGTCCTGTCCTTCGAGCACCCCGAGGACGAAGCGATCGGGTTCTTGGATACGCCCCTCGGAGGTCACACTGTCGACCGTCCCGATGACGTCGAGGCGTTGCGCTACGTGTTCGACGAGCTGCGCTCAACTGCACTGTCGGCTCCTGCGACACTAGAACGGGTGGCTACCATCCGGGACGCTCACCAGCTCAAGCAATGAAAGGTGCGGACCGTGGAACCTGTGCACGCGGTGTGGCGTAAGTCGTCACGCTCGAACTCAGGCGGCAACTGCGTTGAGGTTGCCGTCACCCCGTCCACGGTGGGTGTACGCGACACGAAGAACCGTGCAGCCGGACACTTCACGGCCAGTTACGAACAGTGGTCGACATTCGTGGCAGCGATCAAGTCGGGACACTACGACCGCTAACACTCGATGCTCCGAAGGCTCTGGCTTTCGGAGCATCGTTGTATCTAGCCGCAGAACACGATTCGCGCAGTTGTTGCCGGTTTTTTCTCTATCTGTATCAAGGCGCCGCCTGCGGCGGCGCGCGGGCGGAGCTTTTCCGGCGCTTGCGCTCCACCGCTGGCGCGGTGTTCTCGCGCCGCAGCCCCGCCCGCGAGTCGTTGATCAGACGGTGCCCAGTTCGACCAGCAGAGCACATACGCGCTGGTCGATGTCGTCTCGGATCGCGCGGACATCTTCAACCCGCTTACCTGCCGGATCGGTCAAATCCCAGTCGAGGTACCGCTTTCCGGGGAACACGGGGCACGCGTCACCGCAGCCCATCGTGATCACCACGTCAGCCGCACTTACCGCTTCGGTCGTAAGTTTCTTCGGTACCTCCCGTGAAAGGTCGATGCCGAGTTCGAGCATCGTTTCGTACACGGCGGGATTGATGGTCTCGGCTGGGTCCGACCCAGCCGAGCGAACAACTACCTCACCGTGCGCACGGTGTTGCAGCAACGCGGCGGCCATCTGAGAGCGGCCCGCGTTGTGCACGCAGACGAACAGAACCTCGGGCAAGGCGGACATGGTGTCTCCTAGGGAGGTCATCGAGCAGGCTTTCCGCCCGGCGCCGGCTGCGGGCCAGCGAACCAGCGGCGTGCGGCCAGAGACACGTAGACGAGGGCCACTAGCACTGGGACTTCGATGAGGGGCCCCACGACCCCGGCGAGTGCTTGCCCGCTGGTCACGCCGAACGTGGCGATGGCGACCGCGATGGCGAGTTCGAAGTTGTTTCCCGCCGCGGTGAACGACAGCGTGGCCGACCGTTCGTAGCTCAGGCCGATCACCTTCCCCAGCGCGAAGGAACCTGCCCACATCACCGCAAAGTAAGCCAGCAGCGGCAGCGCGATCCGCGCCACGTCCACCGGGTGGGCCGTGATCTGCTCACCTTGCAACGCGAACAGGAGCACGATCGTGAACAGCAACCCGTAGAGGGCCAGAGGGCCAATCCGAGGTAGGAACCGGCTCTCGTACCAGTCGCGCCCCTTAGCGCGTTCACCGAACCTGCGGGTTAGGTACCCAGCCACCAGCGGGATCCCGAGGAAGATCAGCACCGATTTGGCGATCTGCCAGGGTGATGCTTCGAGCCCGACCGTGGGCAGCCCGAGCCATCCCGGAAGCACGCTCAAATAGAACCAGCCCAGCCCTGCGAAGGCCACGACCTGGAAAACCGAGTTCAACGCGACCAGCACGGCAGCCGCTTCCCGATCCCCGCACGCCAGGTCATTCCAGATGATGACCATCGCGATGCAGCGCGCCAACCCCACGATGATCAGCCCGGTGCGGTACTCCGGCAGGTCCGGGAGAAAGATCCACGCCAGCGCGAACATCAGCGCCGGGCCGATCAGCCAGTTCAGCACCAACGACGAGACCATCAGCCGCTTGTCGCCGGTGACTGTCTCCAGCCGGTCGTAGCGGACCTTGGCCAGAACCGGGTACATCATCACCAGCAGGCCCAGCGCGATCGGCAGCGAGATTCCATCGAGCTGCACCGCGTTGAGGACAGGCCCGAGTCCGGGAAACCAGCGTCCGGCCAGGAGGCCCGCCAGCATTGCCGCGCCGATCCACACGGGCAGAAATCGGTCCAGCGTCGAGAGCTTCCCGGCGACGGCCACGCCACCGCGTTCCTGGGTGCTCGTCATGCCGACACCACCACATCCCCGGCTGGCGCCAGCGCCTCCGAGACCAGGTTCAACGTCTCGGGCCGCACTCGGTAGTAGACCCAGGTGCCCCGGCGCTCACCATCGATCACCCCGGCTTCCCGAAGGATCTTCAAGTGGTGCGAAATCGTCGGCCCGGACAGCTCGAATGCACCTGTCAGATCACACACGCACGCTTCACCCCCCTCGTGCGACGCGATCAGCGACAGCAACCGAAGCCGCACCGGCTCGCCGATCGCCTTGAACACGCGCGCGAGCGCCACAGCCTGGGCTTCCCCGAGCGGTTCCCGCAGCACCGGAGAGCAGCACAAGTCCGCATCGTCCGACGGCACTCCTTGTTTCGACATGCTTCTATATTGACACCCATCGAACCAATAGGCAAGCTAGCGTCATCTGGTTGTTTAGATGGTCGTCTAACTAAGGAGAGGTCATGTCACGGATGCAGCTCGCCCTACGAGTCGGCGATCTTGAAGGATCGATCGCGTTCTACTCGAAGTTGCTCGGTAGCGAACCAGCCAAGCTCCGGCCCGGCTACGCGAACTTCGCCATTGCCGAACCGCCGCTGAAGTTGGTCCTGCTGGAAGGCGAACCCGGCCAAGACACCGGCCTTGATCACCTCGGGGTCGAAGTGGACAGCACCGACGAGGTCAACGCCGCCACCGATCGACTCAGCGCACTCGGCTTGTTCACCGACGTCGAAGACGACACCACCTGTTGCTACGCCCGCCAAGACAAGGTCTGGGTGCACGGCCCCGGCCGGGAACCGTGGGAGGTCTACGTCGTCAAGGCCGATTCCGAAACCTTCGGCACCGGCCAACAGCAGCCGGAACCCTGCTGTACCGACGTCAGTGACGCACTGGCTTCCTAATCGATCACTGATTTCTGGGGCGCTTGCAGCCCCCAGACCCCAAGCGGTCTCCGGGATGGGGGATGCCGAATCCTGCCGTCGGTTCGACGCGGTGCGGGTGGGCGGCTCCATCCCGTCGACCGCCACAAGGGCTATCAGGCCGCATCAAGGGCCGTCCGCTCGAACGTGGCGGTAGGCACGTCGGTGCCCCTTGACCCGGCCTGATCGGACTACGCCCGGTCGACGGGATGGAGCCACCAGGCCGCCCCTCATGCAGGGAGAGACCCCACTACCCGCCGGTTCCGGGCGCACGCGCAGGGCGGACCCCACTACCCGCCGGTGCCGGGTGCTAATCGTCTCGCAGCGATCGCAGGCACGGACGGGCGCGTTGCCGAACACGGTGTGTCTCCCCGGAACCGGTCGTGGCGCGCGGCGAACTGACCCGATGGCGACACGAGCCCCGCCCAGCGTCAAGCAGCAGGAAAACTTTTCGGCCGGACCACACTGCATCCCCACATCCTCGGGAAGCGGTCCGGCCGAAAACTTTTCCTAGGCGCTGCTTGACCCTGCACGCGCCTCGTGTGGTCCCGCCATCAGTTCGCCACACCCCACGATCTCCAGGGAGCCACACCGTGCAGTTCCTCATCCACGCCGTCCGTACCTGCGAACGCTGCGAGACCCGGTTTCGTTGCTGGCAACACCTCGCGCAGCTCTGCGACGATTGCCGACCCGCGCCGCGCCCGGTCGGACAGTTGGCCCTGTTCCCACCCCGTCAGGCACGTGGCGAACGCCAGCTCACGCACTGAGCGGGCACGCGGCACGGCCCGCCGCCCGACAGGGTGGCGGGTCACCCCCGCAACCGGGCATCACCCAGGCCGTCCACAGGCCGTGAGACAGTCGGAAACCCCCTGTTCAAGTCAGTACCACTCGTAACCGTTCGCACTGGTCAGAGCACCCGCGCGGACATTGCCACACGTCAGCGAACCCCGGTGATAAGAACGGACCGTTCGTCCGAACTCGTGGGACGGGCGGTCCGTTCACCCCGACCATCCTGAGGTGAACGGACCGTTCGTCCGACCAGATGGGACGAACGATCCGTTCACTCGGCCCCCGCACAGAGACGATCTCGCCCGGTCGCGGGGTGAACGGACCGTCCGTCCAGCTCTAGTGGACGAACGGTCCGTTCACTCCACCCGCACGACCCGGGTGGACGGCTCCTCCGGCCGATGTCGTGGACGAACGGTCCGTTCACCCGGTGCGGGCCGAGTGCCGGGTCCGCCCGTCACCAGGTACCGGTCCACGAGCAGGTTGAGGCCGGTGCACAGGGCCACCAGCAGGCCCGCGGGCACCAGCACGGCGCACGGCTGCAGGAACAGCGCCTCCTGGTTGCGCTCCACCAGCACCGCCCAGTCCGCGGTGGCCGGGTCGATCCCGAGGCCGAGGAAGTTCGCCGAGGCCACCAGGTACAGCACCAGGCTCAGCCGCCCGCCCGCGTCCACCGCGACGGGCCCGAGCACGCCGCGCCCGACGTAGCCGAAGTGCACCCGCCACCACGATTCCCCTTGCAGCGCCATGGCTTCCACCACCCCGCGCCGCCGGGCGCCGAGCGCCGCGCTGCGCACGATCCGCACCACCGCGGGCAGCTGCAGCAGCGCCACGGCGACGACGAGCGCCGCACCGGTCCGGGTTCCGGTCGCGGCCAGCACCATGAGCACCAGCAACCCGGGCAGCGCCAGCACCAGGTCCAGCCCGCGGGTCAGCCACCGGTCGATCCACCGGTGGGGCTGCCCGACGGCGGCCAGCGCCAGCGGCACCCCCACCAAGTAGGTCAGCAGCAGCGCGCCGCCCGCCAGCACCAGCACCGAACCGCCGCCGTGCAGCGCGAGGGCCAGCACGTCCCGCCCGAGCACGTCGGTGCCCAGCGGGTGGTCCGCCCCGGGCGGCAGCAGCGGGACGTTCGCGGCCCGCACCGATCCGCCGCCCGGCAGCAGCCCGGCGAGCACCGGCCCGGCCAGCGCCGCCAGCAGCGGCACCCCGAGCAGCAGCCACCCGGCGGCGCGGCTCACCGCGCACCCGCCCGGAACCGCCGCGCCACCAGGTCGATGACCAGGTTGATGCCGATGGTGATCACCGCGAACAGCAGCGCGTAGCCCTGCACCACCGGCAGGTCGCGGGCCTTGACCGCTTCCACGAATCCGGAGCCGATCCCGCCGAGCGCGAACAGCGCCTCCACCACGACGACGCCGCCGAGCAGCCCGTCCACGGTGCGCGCCAGCTGCTGCAGCACCGGCCCGATGGTGTTCGGCAGCACGTGCCGCAGCACCACGTCGCGCTCGCCGAGACCGGCGCGGCGCACGTGGGTGGCGTACTCGGCGCCGTTCGCGGTGACCACACCGGTGCGGACTTGGCGGGCGAGCGCGCTGAGCTGCTTCGCGGCGAGCACGCCGACGGGCAGCACCAGCACCGCGGGCTCCGTCACCAGCGACCACCCGGACAGCCCGCCCGCGGTGGCCGGCAGCCAGCCGGCCCGCACCGCGAACACGCCGACGAGCAGCAGCGCCAGCGCGAACTCGGGCACCGAGTTCAGCAGCACCACCACCGAGTTCACCGCCCGGTCGAACCGGCTCCCGGCGCGCAGCCCGCTGCGCACGCCGAGCCACCCGGCCAGCGGCAGCACCACCAGCAGCGTCAGCGCGGTGAGCAGCGCGGTGGTGGCGGCGTTGCGGGTGATCTCGTCGAGGACGGGCCTGCCGGTGCGCAGCGAGGTGCCGAGGTCCCCGTGCAGCATCCCGCCGGCCCACTGCGCGAACCGCGTCCCCCACGGCTGGTCGAGCCCGAGCCGCCGCCGCAGCACCTCCAGCTGCCCGGTGTCGGCGTGCTCGCCGAGCACGACCTGCGCCGTGTCGCCGGGCAGCAGCGCGGTCAGCGCGAACACGCCGACGGCGACCGCGGCGATCTGCACCAGCGCCACGCCGAGCCGGGGCAGCACCGCGGCGGACGCCCGCGCGGCGGGCGCGATCAACCCACGCTCACCCGATCGAAGCGGGCCCAGTCCAGCGAGTTCGGCGGCGCGCCCCGCACCCCGGCCACGGAGGTGGCGGTGGCGACGTTCCAGCCGCTGAAGCCCCACACCACGTTGCCGCTGCTCTCCCGGGCGAGCCGCTGCGCGCGCACCAGCAGGTCGGCTCGGCGGGCGTCGTCGGCGGTGGCCAGCGCCCGCCCGTAGAGCTCGTCGAACTCGGCGGAGCGGTACCCGGTGTAGTTGTTGCTCCCCGCGTCCGAGGTCATGCGCTGCCCGAGGAACGTCGGCACCGGCAGCGCCGCGGTCCGGGACAGCGAGGCGACGCCGTGCTCCTTGATGTCGGAGAAGTACGTTTCGGCCGGCCCGATCCGCGGCGACACGCGCATCCCGGCCTCGCCGAGCTGCTGGGCGATGAGGCTGGCGGCGGATTCGAAGTAGGGGTCGACGGAACTGGTCTGCAGTTCCCAGCTCAGCCCGTCGGCCCCGGCTTCGCGCAGCAGCGCCCGGGCGGCGTCGACGTCGCGCGCGGGCGCGGGCAGGTCCGGCGGGTAGTACTTCAGCCCGGCGCCGAACAGGTCGTTGCCGAGCCTGCCCTGCCCGCTGAGCGCGATGTCCAGCAACGCCTGCCGGTCCAGCCCGGCGCGCACCGCCTGCACCAGCCGCGGATCGGAGAACGGCGGCCGGTCCACCTTGAGCAGCAGGGCCTGCATGGTGCCGAACGGCGCCGAGTGCACTCGCGCCCGGCCACCCTGCTCCAGCAGCCGGACCGAGTTGGCGCTCACGTCGTGCGCGTAGTCGACCTGCCCGGACAGCAGCGCGTTAACCCGTGCGCTCTCCTGCTCCATGAGCACGAATTCCAGCTCGGCCGGGGTGGCGGGCCCGGACCAGTGCCGGTCGAAGCGGGCGAACACGGCGGTCCCACCGGGTTCGAAGGAGACGAACCGGAACGGGCCGGAGCCGACGGGGGCGGTGAAGTCGGTGGTGCCCGCGGGCACGATCTCGGTGGCGGGCGCGCCCCACGCCGACGGGAACTCGAAGTTCGGCGCGCCCAGCACGAGTTCCAGTTCGGTCGCCGAGATCGCCCGGCTGGCGCCGAAGTCGACGTCGGCGAAGTGCGAAGCGGACTGGGCCGCGGTGGCGTCGTCGGCGATGCGCCGGTAGGTGAACAGCACGTCCTCGGCGGTCACCGGCCTGCCGTCGTGGAATTCGGCCGGGCGCAACCGGATCCGCCACCGGGTACCGGTCGGGTCGGGCTGCCAGCTCTCGGCGAGCCGCGGCACCACGCTCATGTCGTCGGCGTAGCCGACGAGCGTGTCGAACAGCGCCTTCGCGCGGGCCTGGTCGACGAACAGCGAACCGGTGTGCGGATCGAGCGATTCGGTGGCGCCACCGGCGGGGAACGCCAGCCGCAGCCTGCCCGCGCTCGCCCCGGAACCACCGGCGCAGGACACGAGGGGGACCGCGGCGATCGCTCCGGCCACGCCCGCGAGCAGCCGCCTGCGACCGATCACGCCGCTCACGCGGCGCGGGCCGGTTCGGGAACAGCGGGGAAACCGGGCGTGTGCGGCGAATCCGGGTGCACTGCGTACCTCCTCCGGGGCTCCGCGACCCCGTGCGAATCGGTACGACGGTGCCAGTCTCCTGGCTCGCGGATCGACGTCGCGCCCGGCCTTCCCATCGGCTGCCCGACAGTGGCGCTGGTGGACGCGGCTCCCCGTTCACAGTGGCGGGACCGCACCGGATTCGCACCGGTTTCCTGCACACCGTCGCATTGGAACGACTCGTCAACTTTTCAGCCCGCGTCGTGCCTTGTCAAGGAAGTGTGAACCGCTCGGCATCACGTCACCGCGGGTCGCGGTGCCGTCGCCCACCGCCCGCGCGCGGCGGAGCGCCCGCCCGGCCTCCTCCGGAGAACGGTGCAGCACCCGGCGGGCGAGCGGGCGAGGGGATTCCCGCGTTCGGCAGCGGGGAGCGCGCGGAACCGCGGCGGCCGCCACCGCACCGGGCAGACTCACCGGCACCCGCCGACGACGACGAGGAGCCGCCATGCCCACGCCCGGTTTCCCACCTGGAACCCTGGACGCCACCGGTTATCCGATCTGGCTGTCCGAACTGGACGTGCCGGGCCCGAACCACACCGCGCACCTGGTGCGCGACCTGGAACCGGCGCGGGCGCTGGAGGTGCTCGGCGCGGACCCGGGTTCCGCCGCGGCGTGCACGCTGCCCGAGCAGCGGCCGGACGAGTTCACCTCGCTGCCGCGCGCGGCGCTCGGCGATCCGCAGTGCCTGTCGGTGCTGCTGGCGACCCGCATCGGCGGCTGGACGCTGGTGTTCGACGACGCGGGCACCACCTTCCAGGTCGGCGGCCTGGACACGATGCGCGCACTGCTCGGCGGGATGCGCACCGGGGACTGGTCCGCGCTGCAGGAGCCGGAGGTCCCGCGGCCCGTCCCGGGAGCACCGGCGGAAGCCCTCTCCGCGTCCGGCGGCCCGGCGATGACGTTGCACGCCAACATCAGCGGGTTGCTCAGCCTCGACTACGCGGTGGACGGTTCGCGCGCGTACCGCACGACTTCCGACGACCTCGACCACGAGACCGCCGAACCACCGGCCGAGGTGCGCGCCGCCGCCGCGGCCGCCGGCATCGTGGAGCGCGCCCACCTGGAGCCGGGCGAGACCGACGAGGCCGCGGTGACCCGCATCGGCTGCGCGCTGGCCGGGGTGACGTGGACGATGGACGACCTGCGGGCGGCTCCGCTGGTGGCGGTGGCGCTGACCTGAGCGCCCGCGCCCCGCGTTCCCCTCGCGCGGTTCCGGGGGCGCGTCGGCGGATTCCGCAGCGGGTGGTCGCGCAATGGTGGGAAGCGCAGCGGGTGGAACGGCAGCGGGTGGAAGCGCAGCGGGTGGTGCCACGACCGGGGATTCGGATCCGGGGAGACCTACCACCGACCATTCCGTCCACTGTGGACGCATTTTGCAGTCCGGCTGTTCCGGAGAGCCGGACACGCTCGGAGCCGGAAGTCCGCTCACGCGGGGAAGACCTCCACCCGACCGCGCAGCGGGACGGAATTGTCGGTGCCCTGGGGCAAGGTGCCGAGAAGAACCGAACCGACTGGAGACGACGATGCCCGAACCCGCCTTCCCCGCCGCAGCACTGGATCCCGAGGGCCGCCCCGCGTGGATCACCGAACTCGGCGCGGAGGACCCGCACCAGATCGTGCACCTGGTGCGCGACCTCCAGCCGCGCGAAGCGCTGGAAGCGCTCGGGGCACGGCTCGCGCACGCGCGCCCCTGCACGCTCCCCGAGGAGCGGGCCGACGAGCACTCCTCGCTGCCGCGCACCGCGCTCGGTGAGACCGACTGCGCCTCCGCGCTGCTGGCCGGGCGGATCGGCGGGTGGACCTTCGTGTTCGACGACGCGGGGCACACCGATTCGGTCTCGAACGAGCAGGGCGGGCTCGAATCCGCCGCGCTCGCCCTGTCCCGCACCGGCGGGGCGGCGCTCAGCCTGGCGCACAACTTCGACGGACCGTGCTGCGGCCTCGAATTCGCCGAGGACGGCGCGGAGGTGCTGTGGACGAACTCCGACGACCTCGAAGGCTCGCTCCCCGAGCTGCCGGACCGGATCCGGGAGGCGGTCGCGGCCGCCGGGATCGTCGAGCAGGACCACCTCGACCCGGGTGAACTGGACGAGGAGGCCGTGATCCGCACCGGCTGCGTGCTGGCCGGGATCACCGGGTGGACCTCGGCGGACGTGCGGGCCGCCGAACTGGTGCTCGTCCCCTTCGGCTGACCACCGCGGCGGGGTGAACGGACCGTTCGACCAAATAGATCGGACAGACGGTCCGTTCACTCCACCCCGAAACGCCTGCGCGGTGTGCGCACGAGCGCCGCAGCACCGAGTGAACGGACCCTTCGACCAACTAGACGGGACGAACGGTCCGTTCACTCCCCACCCCCACGGCCCGTTCAGCCGGGCGTGTCGGCGACGAACCGCGCCGCAGCACCGAGTGAACGGACCCTTCGACCAACCAGATGGGACGAACGGTCCGTTCACTCCTCCCACCGGTCAGGTGGGGCGGCGGGTCCGGCGGGTCGGGGTCGCCGTGGTGGGGTCGTCGGGCCAGGAGTGCTTCGGGTAGCGGCCGCGGAGGTCGGCGCGGACCTGCGGGTAGCCGGTCGTCCAGAACGATTCGAGGTCGGCGGTGACGGCGGCGGGTCGCCCGGCGGGCGACAGCAGGTGCAGCAGCAGCGGAACCCGCCCGTCGGCGAGCAGTGGCACCTGGCGCCAGCCGAAGACCTCCTGCACCTTCACCGGCAGCACCGGCCGCTCTCCCGAATAATCGATCTTGATCCGCGATCCGGACGGCACCTCCACGCTCTCCGGCGCGAGTGCGTCGAACCGGGCCGCCCGATCCCACGGGAGCAACCGCCGCAGTCCTCCCCCGGCGGAGATCCGCGCCAGGTCCGCGCGTCCGCGCGCCCGGGACAGCTCCGGTTCCAGCCACGAATCGGCCCGGGACAGCAGGGATTCGTCGTCCACGGCCGGCCACGGTTCGCCGAGCGCCTCGTGCAGGAAGCCGATGCGGTGCCGCAGCCGCGTCGCGTCCTGGCTCCACGCCAGCATGCCGAGCCCGTCCTGGCGCAGCCCGTCGAGCAGCGCGGCCCGCAGCAGTGCCGGGTCGGGTTCGCGCAGCGGCCTGCTGTCCACGGTGATGGCGCCGATGCGTTCGGCGCGCACTGCACGCACGTCCCCGCCGGTCCAGCCCACCTCGTCCCGGGTGCTGTGCAACGCGGCCGCGACCCGCCGGGCGAGCGCTTCGTCGATGGGCGCGGCGAGGCGCACGGTGCCGTGGGCGGCGCCGGGTGCGCGGTCGGCGACGGCGACGGCGAGCCATTCGGCGTGCCGCAGCGGTGATCCGGCGGGCAGTTCGACGGCGGTGCCGGCGGCCATCAGGTAGATCGGCGAGTCGGCGGCGCGGCGGCGCGCGACGCGTTCCGGGTAGGCGAACGCGACGACCTCCGCCGCCGAACCGCCTCGCCCGGTGCCGTGGACGCGCTCGGCGAGCCTGCGGGATTCCCGCCGCCACCGGCCGGATCCGGGCCCGCCGCGGCGCAACCGGGACAGCGCCGAGTCCACATCGGACTGGTCGGTGACGGTGTCGTCGTCGAGCAGCGCCACGACTTCGCTCGCGGTCCGCGCGCCCGCCCGTTCGGCCCCGTCGAGCAGTGCGCGCGCCAACCGCGGGTGCAGGCCGAGCTCGGCGAGCCGCGCTCCCCGGCCGGTGACGGCACCATCGGCGGTGAGCGCGCCGAGGCCGCGCAGCACCTGCTGCCCGGCGGCGAGCGGACCGGCGGGCGGCTCGTCCCACCAGGTGAGCGCGGTTCCGTCGGGGGTACCCCAGCAGGCCAGTTCCAGGGCGAGCCGGGTGAGTTCGGCGGTGCGGATCTCGGGTTCGGCGAACGCGGGCAGCGTGCTGTGCTCGTGCTCGGGCCAGCAGCGGTACGCGAAACCGGGCCCCTGCCGCCCGGCGCGGCCGGCGCGCTGGTCTGCGGCGGCTCGCGACACCCGCACGGTGGCGAGCCCGGCCAGGCCGCGCCGGGTGTCCACCCGGGACACCCGGGACAGGCCGGAGTCGACGACGGCGCGCACGCCCGGCACGGTGAGGCTCGATTCGGCGACGGCGGTGGCGAGCACCACCTTGCGCCGTTTTCCCTGCCGCAGCGCGGAATCCTGCTGAGCGTGCGGCAGCCTTCCGTGCAGCGGGAGGACGTCCACATCGGACAGGTCGGCGAGCGCGGCGGCGGTGCGGCGGATCTCCCCGGCACCGGGCAGGAAGGCGAGCACGTCACCGTCCTGCTCGTCGAGCGCCGTCCGCACCGCACGCGCCACGCACGCTTCGATGCGTTCGCGCCGGTTCGGCGGCAGGTAGCGGTGCTCGACCGGGAAGGTGCGAGCCTCGGCGTGCAGCACCGGCGCGCCGCCGAGGACTTCGGACGCGCGGGTGGCCGCGAGCGTCGCCGAGGTCGCCAGCAGCCGCAGGTTCGGGCGCAGCCCGTCGCGGGCGTCCAGCAGCAGCGCGAGCAGCAGGTCCGCGTCGAGGTGCCGCTCGTGGCACTCGTCCAGCACCACCACGTCCACATCGGACAGTTCGGGGTCGGATTGCAGCCTGCGCACCAGCAGGCCGGAGGTGACGACCTCGACGCGGGTGCGCGCGCCGCGCCTGCGCTCGCCGCGCACCGAGTAGCCGACGGTCCCGCCGACCTCCTCGCCGAGCAGTTCGGCCATCCGGCGGGCGGCGGCGCGGGTGGCGAGCCGTCGCGGTTCGGCCACGACCACGCGCAGCCCGCGTTCGGCGAGCGCCAGCGGCACCAGGGTCGTCTTGCCGGTGCCGGGCGGGGCGACCAGGACGGTGGTGCCGTGCTCGGCGAGCGCGTCGGCGACCTCGCCGAGCACCGGTTTCACCGGCAGGTCGGGGAGGCTGGAGAACTCGGTCATCGCAGCACAGTGTCCCCGCAGCGCATCGGGCCGTGCCGCCGAGGTTCGCCGAGCGGTGCGGCCGGCGGCGCACGGCCGGGCGGCCCGGTCGTGCGCCGGCTTGACTCACGTCAGTTTCCTGACACATACTCATGTCAGAAAGCTGACACCGACGATTGCGAGAACTCCATGCCGAGCACCATCGAGCAGGGCGCGCCGCTGGCCACCCTGATCAACGTCTTCACCGTCCGCCCGGAGCGCCAGCGCGAGCTCGTGGACCTGCTCAACCAGGCGACCGAAGAAGTCATGATCACGCTGCCCGGCTTCGTGTCCGCGAACATCCACGCCAGCACCGACGGCACCAAGGTCGTCAACTACGCGCAGTGGAGCGACGCCGACGCGTTCCGCGCGATGCTCGCGAACCCGGTCGCGCAGCCGCACATGACCGCCGCCGCCGAGGTCGCCGAGTCCTACGAACCGCACCTCTACGAAGTCTCCGCCGTGCACGCCATCGACCAGCTCTGACGCGCCCCGCCCCAGGTGGGTCGGGGCGTGGCGCGGTGGGCGCTCAGCGCTGCGGGAGGCGGTGGCGGAGGTGGTCGAGGACGTCGGCGAGGGTGCTGGGCAGCGGTGCCCGCGAGGTGCGGGAGAGCGCGCGGCGCAGCCGGTTCTCGGTGCGCGCGGAGTTCATCTGGCCGAGCATCGGCGCCACCGCGACCGCGGCCCGCTCCGCTTCGACGACCGTTCCGGCCGCCAGCGCCGAATCGAGCAGGCACGCCCGGTGGATGTAGAGCGCCCACCGCTGGCGTTCCTTCCCCTCCGCACGATCCACCGCGCTGCTCAGCAGCGGCAACGCTTCGGCGTGCCTGCCCAGCGAGGCGTGCAGGCTCCCGGCGTGCCCGTCGAGCTCCCGCTCGTCGAACCACCACGCCCACGCCGGGTCGCGGTCGCTGACACCGTCCTCGAAGGTCGACCGCGCTCGGTCGAACGCGCGCAACGCCCCGGGCCCGTCGCCGAGGTGCCCCAGCGCACGGGCCGCGCGGAGCCGGAACAACGCCCGCACCCGCACCGGGATCCGGGCGTCCTCGCCGAAGCGCTCAGCGATCCGCAGCGCCTCCCGCTGCCGACCGGAGTACGTGCTCCCCAACGCCTGGTTCGACAGGATGAACCACTGCATCGAGGTGTCCCCCGCAATCTGCGCCAACATCAACGCTTCGGCATTGATCGCCCGCGCCTCGGAATGCCGCTGCGCATCGATCAGCATCCACCCCGCGACCTCACCCAACTCCGCCGTCACCACCTCCAGATCCCGCTCCACCCCAAGCCGATACCGACCTGACGCCAACACCCGCTGCGCATCCCGGAACCGCCGCACCACCGCATCCACCACCTCGCCCGAACCGAGCGAGGAATCCATCCGCACGAACTGCCGAACCGCACCCCGCAACGACTCGACGTAGTCCGCGCCCGCCGGTGGGCCGTGCTCCGCCGGGTCGGGCCCGGCCGGGGGCAGCGGTGGTTCCGGAGCGGAGTCGGCGAAACCGAGATCGGCGTCCGAGGCGGCACCCAGCACCGCGCGCAACGCCGCCCGGTACGGCGCCGTCGGACGCCGCACCGCACCCCGCTCCCACTTCGCCAGCAGGTGCGGGTCGAGGTCGTGGCGCTTGCCGGTCTCCCGCCACAACCACGCCGACACCGCGGACGCCAGCTCGGACCTCGACATCGGCTCACCGGGTGCGCGGCTCGACGCCACCCGGAGCCGCGCCGCACGCAGTGCTTCGTTGGGCAGACCCACGGTTACCCATGATGACCACCCCGCTGACCTGACGTCCACGCACCCTCCGTCACGACCCTGTCACCATGAGCGATCAACACGAGTCGAAGTGGGTCGGGAGCCGGTACCGCTCGGTGTCGCACGCGGTACCCGCCGACTGGCGGTGGACGCCGGGATGCGTGACGCGGGCGCTGTGCGGACGCGAGGTCCGCCCGTCCTGGCCCGGGTTCCTGCTGCCCTCCGGGGTGTGCCCGGACTGCCGGGAGCGGGCCGGGCACGTGCCACCGCTCGCCCACCGCCGGCCGGCCCCGCGGGAGCAGCGATGATCTTCTTCGCCCGCTACCGCAGCACCGCGCTCGGCGTGACCGGGCTGATCAGCCACGCGTTCGAGGTCCGGCACCCGGCCGCGCGCGGGCGGGAGCTCACCGCGCGGTGCGGGCGGAGCTTCGCACCCGACGTCCTCGCCGTGCTGCCGGGGTGGACCGGGAGCCGCTGCCCGGCGTGCGCGCTCGACCTGTCCCGGCGGTCCCGGTGAGCGCCGTCGACGGGCGCGGCGGGCTCCCCGCGCCGGACCGCGCGCGGTACGGCACCGGCTGGATCCACCTGCGCAGCGGAGACCTCGCCGAACCGGCGCGGGGGACGCGCCCGGACCTCGCCGTGCTGGCCGCGGTCCTGACCCGGTTGCGGGAACTCTGACGCCACCCACCCCACCCGATGCCGACCGGTGCCCGCAGGTGGTGCAATGCGGGCATGGCTGACAACCCCTTGCAGAACGTGACCTTCCCCAGCAACGGGCACACCGCGCACGGCTACCTCGCCCTGCCGGAATCCGGTAGCGGGCCCGGCGTCGTGGTGATCCAGGAGTGGTGGGGGCTCACCGACCACATCGCCGACGTCACCAACCGGCTCGCCGCCGAAGGGTTCGTCGCGCTCGCCCCCGACCTCTACGGCGGCCGCACCACGCACGACTCCGACGAAGCCGGGCAGCTCATGCAGGAGCTGCCGGTGGAGGGCGCCGCCCGCGACCTCGGCGGGGCCGTGGACCACCTGCTGTCCCTCGACGCCGTCACCAGCGAGAAGATCGGCGCCGTCGGGTTCTGCATGGGCGGCGGGTTCGTGCTGGTGCTCGCCGCGCAGCAGGGCGACAAGATCGGCGCCGCGGTACCGTTCTACGGGGTGCTCGGCGAGGACTACCCCAGCTTCGAGAACCTGACCGCGCCGCTGCTCGGGCACTTCGGCGAGCAGGACGCCATGGCCCCGCCGGACGCCGTCGAAGCGCTCGCCGACCGCATCGAGAACGAATCCGGCACCCGGCCCGACTTCCGGATCTACCCGGCCGGGCACGCGTTCTTCAACGACGAGAACCACATGGGCACCTACGACCCGGTGCAGGGCGCCAAGGCGTGGGGCGCCACGCTCGAATTCCTGCGGGCGAAGCTGGAAGGCTGATCCCGGTGCGCGCGGCCCGTCCACCCCGCGGTGGACGGGCCGCGCCGATGGGTCAGTTCTCGCAGCCGATCCCGTCGCCGTCCCGGTCGAGCTTCGGGCGGTAGCCCGGGTCGCCGCGGTACACGGGTGCCGCGCCGGCCGCGCGGGCCGCGTCGCAGTTCTGGTAGTACACCGACGGTTCCGGGGCGTCGTAGGTCTTCGCGACGTACGGCTCCGGCTCGGGTTCCGGGTCGACGGGGGCCTCGGGGGCGCTGTCCACGGTGCGCGGGAGCCGCGCCGGGCTCGGCGGCGCGGGCGCGACCAGCCGCACCACGACCGGCGCCGACAGCCGCACCGCGGTGCCCGCCGCCGGTTCGATCGCGCTGACCACCCAGGTCTCCGGCACCGGCACCGCCGAGGACGCGTCGTCGGACACCGCGGTCACCGCGGTCAGCCCCAGCGCGCGCAGCTCGTCGAGCACCGCCCGGGCGCCGCGACCCGCGACGACCGGCAGCGCCACCTCGGGTTCCGCGACCTCCGCTTCCGCCGGTTCGACCGGCACCGGGGTGGTCGCCACCGGGGAGACCGGAGCCCGCTCGGCCTGCGGCGGCGAAGCGCACGAGGCCGCCAGACCGACGACGAACAGCAGCAGGAAGACGCCACCGGTGATCCACGGCCACTTGCGCTGGTGCGGCCGCGGCCGGGAGGACGTGTTCGGCAGCTGCGGGAACGTCCGCATACCCATGTCCGTTTTCTCTTTTCCGCCCCGGAGGGCGCATCGGGCCCGATGCCGTTCACCAGGCTCGATGGACATGTCGCCGAACACGGACGGTCGTTACCGAATGCACTCCGTCGGCCTAACGGCACCGGCGGACGAGGGACGGGATCGACCGCGCGCCACCCCGCCGCACCCGACCGGGCGCATCGGCCGCCGAACGGGCCACGAACGCGGCGGGCCCGCGGCACGCCGGAGCGCACCGCGGGCCCTGGTGGCACCGATCAGGCCGATTCCTCGGCCCGGTTCGTGTCCCAGCGGGTGTGGAACGAGCCCTCCACGTCGGTGCGCCGGTAGGTGTGCGCGCCGAAGTAGTCCCGCTGCGCCTGCGTCACCGCGGCAGGCAGCCGCTCCGCCCGCAGCGCGTCGTAGTACGACAGCGCCGCCGAGAAGCCCGGCGTCGGGATGCCCAGCTCGGCGGCCGTGACCACCACGCGGCGCCACGCGTCCTGCGCGGCGGCGAGCTCCCGGGAGAACTCGGCGTCGGCCAGCAGCGTCGGCAGCGCCGGGTCCGCCGCGTAGGCGTTGCGGATCCGGTCCAGGAACGCGGCGCGGATGATGCAGCCACCGCGCCAGATCGTCGCCATCGCGCCCAGGTCGACGTCCCAGCCGTACTCACGGCTGCCCACCGAGATCATGTTCCAGCCCTGCGCGTAGGACACGAACTTCGACGCGTACAGCGCCTGCTCCACGTCCTCGGCGAGCCGCTTCGCGTCCTCGCCGGACAGCGCGGCGGGCTGCGGGCCGGCCAGGCCGCGGGCGGCTTCGCGCAGGTCGCCGTGCCCGGACAGGCTGCGGGCGAACACCGCTTCGGCGATGCCGGAGACGGGGACGCCCAGTTCGAGCGCGGTCTGCACCGTCCAGCGGCCGGTGCCCTTCTGCTCCGCCTGGTCCTGGATGATGTCCACGAACGCGGAGCCGGTGCGGGCGTCGGTGTGGGTGAGCACCTCGGCGGTGATCTCCACCAGGTACGAGGCGAGCCTGCCCTCGTTCCAGCCGCGGAACACGTCGGCGATGGCGGCCGGTTCCAGCCCGCCCGCGTGTCGCAGCAGGTCGTAGGACTCGGCGATGAGCTGCATGTCGGCGTACTCGATGCCGTTGTGAACCATCTTCACGAAGTGCCCGGCGCCGCCGGGGCCGACGTGCGTGCAGCACGGAGTGCCGTCCACGTGGGCGCTGATCTTCTCCAGCATCGGCCCGAGCGACTCGTAGGCCTCCGCGGAACCGCCCGGCATGATCGACGGGCCGTTCAGCGCGCCCTCCTCACCACCGGAGATGCCGGTGCCGACGAAGTGCAGGCCGCGGGCGCGCAACGCCTCGTCGCGGCGGCGGGTGTCCTCGAAGTGCGCGTTGCCGCCGTCGATGATCACGTCGCCCTCGTCGAGCAGCGGGGCCAGCTCGTCGATCACCGCGTCGGTGGGGCCGCCCGCCTTGACCATGATGACGACCCGGCGGGGGCGCTCCAGCGAGGCCACCAGGTCGGCCGCGGACTCGGCGGCGACGAACTCGCCTTCCTCGGCGAAGCGCTCCATGAACTCGTGGGTGCGTCCGACGGAGCGGTTGTGCACGGCCACGGTGTAGCCGTTGCGCGCGAAGTTGCGGGCCAGATTGCGCCCCATGACCGCGAGACCGGTGACGCCTACCTGCGCCAGCTTCGACATGAATACCTCTTTCGCTCCGGATGACTCGTGGGAACAACTCCGCCGCCGCGGCGGGTGTTCCCGGTACGGCGAACATCACCTCGGTGGGTGGTGCCCGCATGGTGCATGCTCCCCCGATTCGGGCGGGGCGGCGGGGTCAGCCGTCCAGGTCCTCGATGGTGGCGACCGACGGGCGCTCGGTGGCGCGCAGCCGGTCCGCGACCCGTTCGGCGTCACCGAGCACGCGGATCGCGTTGCGGTGGGCTAGTTTCGCGAGGTCCTCTTCGGACCAGCCGCGATCGATCAGTTCGGCGAACAGGTTCGGGTACCCCGCCACGTCGGTGAGGTCCTCGGGGGTGCTGACGACGCCGTCGAAGTCGCCGCCGATCCCCAGGTGGTCGATGCCCGCCAGCTCGCGCATGTGGTCGAGGTGGTCGGCGACGGTGGCCGCGGTGGCGCGCGGGCACGGGTGCTCGGCCTCGTGTTCGGCGCGGAACGCGCGCACCCGCTCGCCGTCGTCCGCGTCGATCCCCGCGGCGCCCAGCGCGGCTTCGTAGTCGCGCAGCCAGTCCCGGGTCTCCTGCCGCACGAACGTGGGCACGAACGTCGCCATCGCGACGCCGCCGTTGGCGGGCAGCGCGGCGAGCACGTCGTCGGGGATGTTGCGCGGGTGGTCGCACAGCGCGCGCGACGACGAGTGCGAGAAGATCACCGGGGCGCGGGAGACGCGCATCGCGTGCCGCATCGTGTCGGCGGAGACGTGCGAGAGGTCCACCAGCATCCCGATCCGGTTCATCTCCCGCACCACCTCCTCGCCGAAACGGGTGAGGCCGTGCGCGGCGGGTTCGTCGGTCGCCGAGTCGGCCCACGGCACGTTGTCGTTGTGCGTGAGCGTCAGGTACCGCACGCCGCGCGCGTGGAAGGCGCGCAGCGTGGCCAGCGAGCAGGCGATGCTGTGCCCGCCCTCGGCGCCCATCAGCGAGGCGATGTGACCGTCGGCCATCGCGGCCCGCACCTCCGCTGCGGTGCCCGCCAGGCGCAGCCGGTCGGGGTGCCGCTCGACCAGCCGCAGCACGCAGTCGATCTGCTCCAGGGTGGCGGCGACCGCGCGGTCGCCCTGCAGCTCGGCTTCCACGTAGACCGACCAGAACTGACCGCCGACCCCGCCCGCGCGCAGCCGCGCCAGGTCGGTGTGCAGCGACGCGGACTGGTCCTGGGCGATGTCCAGCCGCTCCAGGTCGTAGGCGCGGTGCTTGCGCAGCGCCCACGGCAGGTCGTTGTGCCCGTCCAGGACCGGGTGCCGCGCCAGCAGGGCCCGCGCTCGTTCCACCGAGGTCGGTTCCGCGTCGCTCATGGCACCTCACGTTCGGTCGCGCGCCCGGTGGGCGCGGGGGACTCGTTCCTCCGAGGTGTCTACCCGCACGGCCACCGTGCTTCAAGGCGATCGCGGGGACTGTTCGGTCACGCGTTTTTCGTCCACTGTGGACTCGACGTGTCGCGGAACCGGACGGATCGGACTCGGCGTCGGGTGCCCGCGCCGGTGCCTGCCCGTACCGTGGGGCCCGGAGCATCCGAACCACCGGGAAGGGACGCTGAGCGACATGACCAGCGCAGACGTGCTCGTCGACGGATACGACCGGATCCAGGGGGCGGTGCACGAGGCGGTCCGCGGACTCGAACCGGAGCAGCTGGAGTTCCGCCTCGACCCGCAGGCCAACACCATCGCCTGGCTCGCCTGGCACCTCACGCGGGTGCAGGACGACCACCTGGCGGGCGCCGCCGGGACCGAGCAGGCGTGGCTGGCCGAGGGCTGGCGGGACCGGTTCGACCTGCCCTTCGACGCGGCGGACATCGGCTACGGGCACAGCTCCGGCCAGGTCGCGCAGGTGCAGGCCTCCGCCGAGCTCCTGCTCGGCTACCAGGACGCGGTGCACGAGCGAACCGTCAGCTACGTCCGCGCGCTCACCGACGCGGACCTGGACGAGGTGATCGACGCGGACTGGAGCCCGCCGGTCACCCGCGGAGTGCGCCTGGTGAGCGTGCTCGCGGACGGGTTGCAGCACGCCGGACAAGCAGCCTTCATCCGCGGCGTACTTGAACGGCGGTGAAGTGGTTCTCCTGTTGCGGAGGGGGCGGGTGGCGGAACCTCAGCGGCTTCGCCGCTGACAGGAAGGACGACGGGGGCTGCTGCTGGGAGGTTCGGCGATAGGTCAGTAGGTGGTCTGGAGGAGGTCGTGTAGTTGGGCTTCCGTTGTGTTCGCCGGGTTGTTGCGGGTGACCGGATCTGCGGTCGCCGCTGCGGCGATCGAGGGCAGCATGTCCCGGTGCACGCCCAGGTCCCGCAGCGGGGCGCGGATCTCCAGCCCGTCGGCGAGGTCGCGAGCGCACCGGATCGCCGCGGCCGCGTCACCGCCGGCCCCCATGGCGCGGGCCGCGTCGGCGTAGGCCTCCCCCGCGGTGTCGGCGTTGAACTCCATGACGGTCTCCAGCACCGCGGCCAGCGCCACGCCGTGCGGCGTCCCGGCATGACCGGTGATCGCGTGCCCGAGGCCGTGCACCAGCCCCAGCCCGGACAGGGTGAGCGCCTGCCCCGCCAGGTGCGCGCCCAGCATCACCCGGGAACGCGCCTCCAGGTCGGTGCCGTCCCGGTGCGCGACGGGCAGCCAGCGGGCGACGAGCGCGACGGCCTGCGCCGCGTAGGCCGCGGAGATCGGGTTCGCGCCACGGGACGACAGCGATTCGATGCCGTGCACCAGCGCGTCCAGCCCGGTGGCGGCGGTGATGCGCGCGGGCAGCCCGGTGGTGAGCTCCGGGTCGAGCACGGCGACGGCGGGCCGCACCGAGGCGTGTCCCAGGTAGACCTTGCGGCGGGTGGCCGGGTCCTCGATGACGCCGAACCCGTTGGTCTCGGCACCGGTCCCGGCGGTGGTGGGGATCGCCAGCAGCGGCAGCCCCGGAAGCCGCGGCTGGGCCCGCAGCGCGATGGCCTTCGCCGCGTCCAGCGGTGATCCGCCGCCGAGCGCGACCACGGCGGCCGAGCCGAACCGCTCCAGCCCCGCCGCACCGGATTCCACAGTGGACAACGTCGGGTTCGCGGCCACGTCGTCGAAGACGGCGTGCTCCAGCCCGGCCTCGGCCAGCACCGCCAGCACCCGGTCCAGGACTCCCGCGGCGCGCACGCCCCGGTCGGTGATCAGGTAGGCCCGGTGGTGGCCGAGCTCGTCGATCAGCCGGGGCAGCGCGGCGATGCGCCCCGGGCCGAACTCGATGCGGCAGGTCGGTTCGATGCTGAGCCCGTCGGCGGGCAGCTCCTGGTCGCGCATGCGGACACCTCCGGTCAGGACAGGTCGATCCAGGTGGTCTTGAGCGCGGTGCACCCGGCCAGCGCGTGCAGGGACTTGTCCCGCCCGGCACCGCTGGCGCCGAACCCGCCGAACGGGGTGATCACGTCGCTCGCGTCGAAGGTGTTGACCCACACGGTGCCCGCGCGCAGCCGCCGCGCCGCCCGGTGCGCGGTCGTCACGTCCCGGGTCCACACCGAGGCGACCAGCCCGTACTCGGTGTCGTTGGCGAGCCGGACGCCCTCGTCCGCGTCGCCGTCGTAGCCGAGCACGGTCAGGACCGGCCCGAAGATCTCCTCCCGCGCCGCGGGCGATTCCGGCGGCACGCCGGCCAGGATCGTCGGCGGGAAGAAGGTGCCGTGCAGCGCTTCGCCGCCGAGCACCGCGGTGGCGCCGTCGGCGAGGCCGCGCGCCACGTACCCGGACACCCGCCGCAGCTGCGCCTCGTCGACCAGCGGGCCGACGACGGTGGCCGGGTCGAGCGGGTCGCCGACGCGGAACGTCTCCCTGGTCAGCCGCACCACCTCGGCCAGCAGCCGGTCCTCGACGTCGCGGTGCACGACCAGCCGCGACCCGGCGTTGCAGGTCTGCCCCGCGTTGTAGAAGATCCCCCACGCGATCGCCGAGGCGGCCGCGGTGAGGTCGGCGTCCGGCAGCACCAGCTGCGGCGACTTGCCGCCCGCCTCGACGGCGACCTGCTTGCCGTTGGACTCGCCCGCGTACACCTGGAAGCGACGGCCGATCTCGGCGGAGCCGGTGAACGCGATCTTGTCCACGTCCGGGTGCCTGCCCAGCGCCTGCCCGGCCTGCTCGCCGCGGCCCGGGACCACGTTGAACACCCCGTCCGGCAGGCCCGCCTCGGCACCGAGGCGGGCGAGCAGCAGCGCGGCCAGCGAGGTCTGCTCGGCCGGTTTCAGCACCACCGAGTTGCCGGTGGCCAGCGCGGGCGCGATCTTCCACGAGGTGATCAGCAGCGCGTAGTTCCACGGCACCACCGCGCCGATCACGCCGAGCGGTTCCCGGGTGACCAGCGCCAGCGCGTCCTGCGGGGCGGGCGCGACCTCGCCGGAGGTCTTGTCGACGGCCTCCGCGTACCAGGTGAGGGTGTGCGCGGCGCCGGCCACGTCGACGCGGCGGGCTTCGGCGAGCGGTTTGCCCATCTCCAGGCTGTCCAGCAGCGCCAGCTCGTCGGCGTGCGCGCGGATCAGCTCGGCCCAGCGCAGCAGGACCTCCTTGCGCCGCCCCGGATCCAGCCCTCGCCAGCGGCCGTCGTCGAACGCGGTGCGGGCGGCGCGCACCGCGCGGTCCACCTCGGTGGCGGTGCAGGCCGCGACCCTGGCGAGCTCGGTGCCGTCGCGGGGGCTGGTGCTGGGGAAGGTCTCGCCGGTGGCGACGAACTCGCCGTCGATGAACGGCCGCGTCTCCGGCGTGCCGATCAGCGCTGAGCTCGGCGCGTCCAGGGCGGGGGTCACGGGATTCCTCCGATCTTGGTGTCGGCGATGACGTCCTCGTCGAGCTCCGCGCCGAGCCCGGGGACCTGCGGCACGGCGACCGCGCCGTCCGCTCGGACCTCGACGGGCCGGGCCAGCGGGAAGTCCCGGCGCTGCGGCGTCCAGCCGGGCGGGTCGTAGGGGAACTCGAAGTGCGGCCCGCCGCCGACCCCCGCGGCCACGTGCAGGTTCGCCAGCAGCCCGATGCCGTTGGTCCAGCTGTGCGGGGTGAAGTGGCGGTGCTTGAGCCGGGCCAGTTCGGCGATGGTGCGGGCCCGGTGCATGCCGACGGCCAGCACCACGTCCATCTGGTAGACGTCGAGGACGTCCTGCTCCAGGTAGCGCAGCAGGTCGGGCACCGAGTGCTGCATCTCCCCCGCCGCGATGCGCACCTCCGGGTACCGGGCGCGCAGGGCGCGGAACCCGGCGATGTCGTGGTACGGCAGCGGTTCCTCGACCCAGCTCACGCCGATCTCGGCGAGCCGCCGGACGGTCCGGGAGGTCGTGGCGAAGTCCACCGCGTCGGCGGTGTCGCCGGCCATCCGCCAGGACTGGTTGAGGTCCACCATGATGTCGAAGTCCGGGCCGAGGGCGTCGCGGACGGCGGCGACGGTCGCGATGCCCTCCTCGACGCCGTCCGGGGCGATGCGGATCTTCATGGCGCGGAACCCGGCCTGCCGCGCGGCCAGCGCCGACTCGACGCGCTCGGCGGGCGGCTTCAGCTCGGCGGTGGAGGCGTAGGCGGGCAGCGCGTCGGCGGCACCGCCGAACAGCACCGACACCGGCACCCCGGTGGCCTTGCCGATGACGTCCCACAGCGCGGCCTCCAGCGGCCAGAACGCACCGCCGTGGAAGTTGGCCGTCTCGATGGCCTTGACGTGCCGGTCGATCCGCAGCGGATCGGTGCCGACGAACAGGTGCCGCACCGCGTCGAACCCGGTCATGGTGTCACCGGAGCCGATGCCGGTGATGCCCTCGTCGGTGCGCACCCGCACCACGGTGGCGTCGAAGTGCTCCCGCGGGCGCGGGTCCCAGGCGGCGTGCAGCGGCGGGTCCAGCGGCAGCCGCAGCCGGTCCACGGAGATGTCGGTGATCTTCATCTGACCTCCCGGAACCGAAGCTAGGAACCCGCCGGCCCGCAGGACAACCCACCGCGCCCGATCGAAACCCGAGTTGCACTGGCGACAACCGAACGACCCCGCCCCGAACCGCGCCCGCTGGTTTCGTCCTGTTTCCTGTCAGCGGCGAAGCCGATGAGCAGCGACCACGCACGCAACCGGACCACCCGCGGGTTCTCAGCGGGTTCCTCGCGAGGACAGCGTTTTCTCATGTGGCGGAGCCACCTGTGAAAACGATCCCGCAGCGAGGAAGCCGCTGAGGTTCCGCCACCCCAGTGCCCTGCAAAAAGAGCCGACGAGGAGGCATCGTTGAAGACATGACAGCTCTGCGGCGTGATTTGGAGTTGCTGGAGGCGCTGGGTTCGGCGGAGGCGCAGCGCGCGGGCGGGCTCGGGGTGTCGCGGCTGGCGGTGCTGACCGGGCGGGACAAGAGCCAGGTGTCGCGGGCGCTCAAGGCGCTCGCCGAGGCCGGGGTGGTGGAGCGGCAACCGGACACCTTGGCCTACCGGCTGGGCTGGCGGTTGTTCTCGCTGGTCGCCCGCACCACCGGGGACCGGCTGGTGCGCGCGGCGGAGCCGGTGATGCGCGCCCTGTCGGCGGAGGTCGAGGAGACCAGCCACCTGTGCGTGCTGCGGGAGCGGGAGGTGCTGACGCTGCTGTCGGTGTCCGGGCACTCGTTCCGCGTGCACGACTGGGAGGGCCGCGGGGTGCCCGCTCCGTGCACCTCGGCGGGCCGGGTGCTGCTGCAGGACGTGACGCCGGACGAGCTGTACGTGCGCTTCGGCACCGAGCTCGGCGCGACGCCGCCCGGGTCGACGGTGCGCACCCTGCCGGAGCTGTGGTCGCGGATCAGGGAGGCGGCGCGGACCGGCTACGCGCAGGTCCGCGAGGAGTTCGAGACCGGCCTGGTGGGCGTGTCCGCGCCGGTCCGGGACTTCCGCGGCCGGGTGGTGGCGGCGCTGAACCTGTCCGCCCCGGCGCAGCGCCTCGCCGACCACCTCGACGCGGCGGGCCGGGCCACCGCCAGGGCGGCCACCCGCATCTCCCACGAGCTGGGCGCCGCCTGAGTCCGCCCCGCCATGCCGATCTCCCGAGTGCTCCGCCACCCGCCACGGATCAGGCGACCGGCTCCGGTTCAGGGTCAGCAGCGGCGCGGCGTTCGCGGCGGTCGATGAGGGTGAGCAGCGGGGTCGCCATGATCGTGGTGACCAGGGCGACGAGCACCAGGACGCTGAACAGCTGCGGCGTGACGATCCCCGCCGCCAGTCCCACGTTGATCGCGATGAGCTGCATCAGCCCGCGCGCGTTCATCAGCGCCCCGACGCGGGTGGCCACCGAGTTCGACTCCCCCGCCAGCCGCGCCGCGGCCCAGCAGGCACCGAGCTTGCCCGCGACCGCGACCAGCACCGCGCCCACCGCGAACAGCAGCACCCCGGAGTCGACCAGCAGCGCCAGGTCGGTGTTCAGCCCGGAGTAGGTGAAGAACAGCGGCAGGAACAGCACGGCGACCGGCTTCATCGTCCGCACCGCCCCGTCCATCGCCGCCGACCGCGGCAGCGCGACGCCGAGGCTGAACGCGCCGAACACGGCGTACAACCCGATCTGGTCGGTGTACCAGGCGGCGAGGAACACGGCGACGACCACCACCATCAGCACCTGCTCGGGGGCGAGCCGCCGCAGCGCGGCGTCGATGCGGCCCCCGGAGCGCACGATCGCGACCAGCGCGAGGACGAACAGCACGCTGCCGCCGGCGGCGACGGCGAACGGCCCGATGCTGGCGGCGGAGATGCTGAGCACCCCGGCGAGCAGGACCCACGCCACCGCGTCGTCGAGCGCCCCGGCGGCCAGCGAGAGCGAACCGAACCGGGTGCCGGACAGGCCGCACTCGGTGATGATCCGCGCCATCATCGGGAACGCGGTGATCGACAGCGCCACGGCCACGAACAGCACCGACACCAGCAGCGGGACGCCCGGCGGGTACATGTCGACGTGCCCGGCGGCCAGCCAGGCCAGCGCGACGCCGAGCAGCATCGGCACGACCACCCCGGCCGCCGAGATCAACGCCGCCGAACCGGCGACCTGCCGGATCTTGTCCACCCGGAACTCGTACCCGGCCTGGAACATGAACACGACGAGCCCGATCTGGCCGACCACGTACAGCACGGGCCGCAGCTCGTCGGGGAAGATCGCCTGCTCCACGCCGGGCGCGAGCAGTCCGAGCACCGAGGGGCCGAGCACGACGCCGGTGACCATCTCGCCGACCACGGGCGGCTGGCCGAAGGCGCGCAGCACCCGCCCGACGAGGCGGCAGGCGAGCAGGATGACGATGGCGGCGAGGAAGAACGCGGGGGCGAGCTCCGTCGGGGTCATGCGGTTCCTCCGGTGGCGGTGGATCGGACGTGGATCCGTTGCGGTGCACGGCGCGAGGTGCCGGGGCCTCCCGGTCGCGGAGGCCCCGGCCCGATCAGCGGTGCGCGGGGCAGCCCGGCGGCGGTTCCTGCTGCCGGAGCCGTTCGAAGTGGCGGCCGGCGAGCCGCTGCCTGCGCGCGTCCAGCACCATCCAGGTGCCCAGCACCAGCTGCCGCACGCTGCGCTCCACGTCCTCCCACCGATCGCGGACCCGCAGGAAGCGCAGCAGCGCCCGGGTGTCCCGCGCGGTGCCGCGGCGCACCAGCACGCACGGCCCTCGGGAGGGCAGCGAACGGGTGTGCCGCACGCTGGATTCGAGCCGGAACCGCGCCAGCACCTCGCGGGTGACCGCGCGCATCGCCAGCGGGGACAGCCGCCACGCGGGGCACGGCCGGTTCGACGCCACCCCGAACGGGATGTGCGCGGCGTCCTTCGCCGAGAGCCGTTCCCAGCGGGACGGGTCGAACGACTCCGGGTCCTGGTGCCCGGTGGCGTGGTAGTCGGGATAGCTGAAGCACAGCACCGATCCGCGCGGCAGCGTGGTGCGCTCGTCGACCCGGATGTCGCCGGTGGTGATGCGGTGCGCGATGCCGAACAGCGGGAACACCCGCATCGTCTCGTCCAGCACGTGCGCGAAGTAGCGCTCGTCGCCGGGCTCGTCGGCGAGGCGCCGCTGCACGTGCGGGTGCTGGGCGAGCACCAGCAGCAGGTGCGCCATGCCCTCGGACAGCTGCACCACGGAGGTGTTGAAGAACGTCCCCTGCAGGTAGTGCACCTGCTCCGAAGTGGACAGCGCGCCGGGCAGCTCGTGCACCACGTCCCCCGCGTCGACCCGCGACCGCAGGTAGCGGGTGAGCCGGGCGCGGCGGCGCGGGTGCCGCAGGTCGGTGCACTTGAGCGCGTTCACCACATCGGCGGCGTTGCCGACGATGAGCTCCCGCGCCCGCCGCGGGCAGGGTTCGCCGAAGACGAGTTCGTAGTTGAACTCCGCCCAGATCGGCATCATCAGGTCCCGCAGGCGCGGAACGCTCAGCTCGCCGGGTACGAGTTCGTCGAGGACCTTCGCCGCGCAGCGCGCCGCGGTGGCGGAGAGCGCGTCGCTGGACCCGGCGAGGAACCGCTGCGTGGTGCGGGCGACGTCGTCGTAGCGCGGCCCGGCCTCCAGGTGCTCCTGGTGCACCTCGGGTCCCGGGGACAGCCAGTACCAGAACAGGTCGGAGAGCCCCGCGCCTTCGCTGCGCCCACCGGCGGCCGGGTGCGAGTAGACCTCGCGGAACCGGTCCGGGCCGAACCGCTCGTTCGGCAGCGTGATCGCGTCGTCCCCGTTGACGAGTTCGAAGACCTTGCCGCGCAGCGCGACGACCCGCTGCGGCAGCCAGCGGGGTGCGGTCAGCGCGGCCGCGACGGCGACCCAGGGCAGCAGCCGCACCGGTTTCACCGAAGACCTCCGAATCCGCGCGGCACCACGAGATCCGCGGTCAGGTCGTCGGGGCCGCGGACCCCGCACAGCGCCATGGCGCGCACCACGTCGGCGCCGATCCGGTCCAGCACCTCGCGGACGCCCTTCTCCCCGTCGGCGGCGAGCCCCCACAGCACGGGACGTCCGATGCCGACGGCTTCGGCACCGAGCGCGAGGGCGGTGACCACGTCGGTGCCGCGGCGTACCCCGCCGTCGAGCAGCAGCGGGAGGGTGCCGCCGATGGCGCGGGTGATGCGCGGCAGCACGTCGATCGGCGCCGGGGCCGCGTCGAGCTGCCTGCCGCCGTGGTTGGACACGATGATCCCGTCCACGCCCTGGGCGACGGCGAGGTGCGCGTCGTCCGGGTGCAGGATCCCCTTCAGCAGCACGGGAAGCGCGGTGGTGGCGCGCAGCACCTCCAGGTGCCGCCAGGAGATCTCCGGGGACATCTCGATGTCGCGGGTGCCGCCGGGCGGGCCGCCGGGCAGGTCGCGCATGTTCGCCGCTTCGTACCCGGGCGGCAGGTCGTGGAAGCCGTTGCGCCGGTCGCGCACGTGGTCGCCGAACACCGGCGAGTCCACGGTGACGACCAGCGCGGTGCAGCCCGCGGACTCGGCGCGCTCCACCAGGCGGGCGGTCACCTCGGGGTCCGGCTGCAGGTACAGCTGGAACCACACCGCGGCGTCGGAGCGCACCTCCCGCGCGGCCGCCACCACCTCGTCGACGGCGGTGGTGGCGGCCATGCTGGAGATCAGCACGGTCCCGGTGGCCGCCGCCGCGCGCGCGGTGGCCAGTTCTCCCTCGGGGTGCGCGAGGCGGTGGAACGCCGTGGGCGCCACCAGGACCGGTGCCGCACCCGGCGCTCCCGGCAGGTCCACCCGCGGCTCCGGTGGCGGGCCGCCGCGCAGCATCCGCGGCAGCAGCGCGAGCCGGGCGAACGAGTTCTCGTTGTCCGCCAACGCGAACTCGTCCGCCGCCCCTCCCGCGTAGTAGTCGTGGATCGCCGGTTCCAGCAGTTCCTTCGCCCGGTCGTGCAAGTCGGCGAAGAGGTTCACCGGGCACCCGCCGGTGCCGCCACCCGCCCCCGCAGGAACTCGCGCAGCGGCGCGCGGTGCACCTGCTCGCTGTCCCACTCGTTCTCCAGGTTCTCGGTGATGTGGTGCTCGGCGAGCAGCTCGCCACCGCGGAAGTGCCGCACCACCGGGTGCAGGTAGCGGCCGTCGAGCCCGCGGGTGTCCTGCTGGGAGGTGCGGCTGTGCTCGACGTCGAACGGGTTGACCCGGTCGTGGTCCGCGCCGTATTCGAGGGTGATGGTCAGGTAGGAGTCGACCTCGCCGAACTCGCCGGTGTGCGCGGTCTCGTGCAGGTGGTCGAGGGGTACCTCTTCGGCGTAGCGCGCGCCGTCCGGGCCGAGCAGCACGGCGTCGGCCAGGAACCCGAACAGCTGCCACAGCGCGGAGCTGCGGTTGACCCGTTCGATGATGGCGTCGGTGACGGCTTCCGGCGTCTCCTGGACCGTCGTCCCGGGCCAGGCCACCTCGTGGTCGCGGCGTTCCAGGATGCGGTGCAGCGCGCGCACCCCGTAGCGGAAGCCGTGGATGAAGCCGCTGGTGGACTTCTTGAAGTCGCGGACCTGCGTGATGGTGCCCGCGAAGTGCAGCCCGGGCACGTTCACCGATTCCCACGCCGCGGTCTGCGCGGGGAACCGGTCGGCGATGGTGAGCTCGGGCCGGCATTCGGGCGCGAACATCGAGGCGTCGAACCGGAACCCGGTGGCCAGCAGCACCCGGTCGTAGCGGATCTCCTTGACGACCTCGTCGACGCGTTCGAAGCCGACCCGCACCAGGTAGGAGTCGCCGTCGGTGCGGATGCCGAGGATCCGCCCGTCCAGCAGCGCGTTCTGCGACTTCAGCTGGTAGGTGTCCAGGAAGTTGTTGTTCACCGCGCGCAGGTGCCCGACGAAGTGGGTCTGCCAGGCGAGCTTGAGCGAGCCGGACCCGGCGACGTGGATGACGGCGGCGTTCTCGATGAGCCCGTCGGCGGTCTCGAACGCGGAGTTGCCGCGGCCGATGATGAGCACCCGCTGCCCGGTGTAGTCCTCGGGGTCGACGGACATCTCGGTGTAGGGCTCGGCGTGCTCGACGCCGTCGATGTCCGGGATGTGCGGCCGGGTGACGCCGGTGGCGACGATGACGCGCCGGGCCCGGTAGGTGTTTCCGTCCTGGTCGCGGGCGACGAACTCGCCGGGCTTGGCGACCTCGACGATGCGAGTGCCGTAGCGGATCCGCAGCCGGTGGGTCTCGGCGTAGTCGGCGAGGTAGCGCAGCAGGTCGTCGGCGGCCGGGAAGTAGCGCGGCGTGTACGAGGTGAGCAGCGGCGCGTTCTCCTCGGACAGCAGCGAGTTCCAGTCGGTGCGCAGGTTCAGTTCCGGATCGTCCCATCCGGTGTGCACCTTGTTGATGGAGATGAGCTTGCGGTGCCGCGGGAACTCGGCGAAGAATGTACCGGGCGACTCTCCCGACTCGACGATGAGATAATTGCGTCCGGCCCGCTCCAAGTAATATCCGGCTTGGAGGCCTGCCGGGCCGGCGCCGATCACGAGATAATCAAGAGAGCGCTCTTCGGACACTGGTTGATTCGCCTCCCACCAGCAAAAACAACGGATTGTTTGAACCTTAAAGCACAACGGGTCGACCCGTACACGTGATGCGGATCACAGCATCGTCCCGTGGTTGGAGATCCACCGGAATGGTAGAGATCCCCATTGTCCGAACCCCAGCGGGAAACTCGTGCTCCGAGCGACCGAATCCATACGACTATTTGACGGAAAGCGGTAAAAATGGGAGAGAGAACAGACTCGGGTGACCATGAACACCGGTCTCGGGCACAACCTTTTCCGCAGTCCGTGATCGACGCGCTCGGCGCCGACCCGCTCACCCCCGCGTTCGAGCACGGCGACCGGATCGTGGTGCGCGGCGAGCTGCTGGAACTCATCGGCCGGTGCACCGCCGGGCTGCGCGCGGCCGGGCTCGGCCCGCGCCACGGCGTCGCCATCGACACCGCCGTCACGCCCGAGGGCTTCGCCGTCCAGATCGCGGCGCACGTCCTCGGCTGCCGCGTCGTCGGCCTGCGCCCCGGCCTCACCGCCGCGCAGCTCGCGCACGTCCTCGGCCAGGACGTGCGCGCCGTCGTCACCGACGACCCGCGTCCGCAGCTGCACGAGGCCGCCGGTGCCGCCCGGGTGCTCGAACTCGGCCCGGAACTGCTGCGCGCGCAGGAGACCCCGGTCGCGCGCGGCGAGCTCGACGACCCCGCGCTCGTCGTGTTCACCAGCGGCAGCACCGGGACGCCCAAGGGCACCGTGTTCGACTACCGCGCCATGACCGGGCACTGGAGCTGGCACGCACCGGCGTGGACCGAGCGCACCGCGGAACTCGCCGCGAAGTACCGGCGGTTCCTGCTGTTCGGCACGCTCAGCAGCGCCGTCGTGCAGGAACACCTGGCGCTGTGCCTGCTCTCCGGCGGCACCGCGGTGATCCCGCGCGAGGTGCCGGAATTCCCGCGGGTGCTGGCGGAACTGCGGATCACCGCCTGCCTGCTCACCGTCGCGCGGCTGCACCAGATCCTCGACGCGCTGGGCGAGCAGGAGCACGACCTGAGCGCCGCCCGGATGCTGCTGGTCGCCGGATCGCCGCTGGCCCCGCACAAGCTCGCCGAAGCGCACGCCCGCATCGGCCCGGCCGTGCACCTGGGCTACGGGCAGACCGAGACCGGCATGCTCAGCCTGCTGTCCGCGGCCGACATCGCCGAGCGGCAGCAAGCCGCGAACTCCGTCGGCCGCCCGTGGGACGGCGTGCGGGTCGAGGTCCGGGACGCCGACGGGCTGCCCCTGCCCGCCGGGACCGACGGCGAGGTGTGGGTGCGCACCGCCCACTCGCTGCGCGGCTACTGGCAGGACCCCGCCGAAACGGCCGAGGTGCTGCGCGACGGCTGGGTGCGCACCCGGGACGTGGGACACCTGGACGAGGCGGGCTTCCTGCACCTGACCGGGCGTGCCCGGGACGTGGTGATCGTGAACGCGATCCTGCACTACGCGGGCCCGATCGAACGGGCGCTCGCCGGACATCCCGCGGTGGACCAGGCGTACGTGGTCGGCGTCCCGGACGAGCGGACCGGGGAGGCGATCCACGCCCACCTCGTGCTCGCCGGGGACGCGGAACCCGACCACGCGGAGCTGCGCGACCTGGTCGCCGCCGAGCTGGGTCCGGCCGCCGCGCCCGCCGTGATCCGGGTGGTGCGGCGGGTGCCGCTGACCGCGGCGGGCAAGCCGGACAAGGCGGCGCTGCGGGCGTTGACCACGATCCCCGAGCCGCGGTGATCCCCTGCGGGGCGTTCGCGGGCCCCGGCCGGAAAAAGTGTAGTGACTACGAGTTTGGAGTCACTTCATGTACCGTTCCGGTCGAGGGACCCGCTCCCGCCCCGCAGGAAGGACCACCATGCCCACTCCCCCGCCCCGGATCGCCGTGATCGGCGGTGGCCCCGCCGGGCTCACCTTCGCCCGCGTGCTGCAACGGCACGGCCTGCCCGTCACCGTCCACGAACGGGACCGCGACCCGGTGGACCGCGCGCAGGGCGGCAGCCTCGACCTGCACCGGGATTCCGGGCAGGTGGCGCTGACCGCGGCCGGGCTGCTCGACGAGTTCTTCGCCGCGTCCCGGCCGGAAGGCCAAGCGCTGCGGCTGCTCGACCGGGCCGGGACCGTGCTGCTCGACGCGCCCGCCGACCCGGACGACCGGTTCAAACCGGAGATCGACCGCGGCGAGCTGCGCGCCCTGCTGCTCGGCTCGCTCGAACCCGGCACCGTCGAGTGGGACCGCCGGTTGCGCGCCGCCGTCCCCCTCGGCGACGGGCGGCACCGCCTCGACTTCACCGACGGGCGCAGCACCACCTGCGACCTGCTCGTCGGCGCCGACGGGGCGCGGTCCGCGGTGCGGCCGCTGCTCTCGGACGCCGAACCCGCGCACTCCGGCGTCGTGTTCGTCGACGTGGTGCTCACCGACGTGGACCGCGCGCACCCGGAGCTCGCCGAGCTCATCGGGCACGGCATGACGTTCGCGCTCGACGAGGGCAAGGGACTGCTGGCGCAGCGCAACAGCGGTGGTGTCATCCGGGTGCACGCCGCGTTCCGCGCCCCGTCCGACTGGGGACGCGATCTGGACCGCGGTGCGCTGCGCGCCGTGCTGCTGGAGATGTTCGCCGACTTCGGGCCGGTGCTGCGGGACGTGCTGCACCGCGGCGAGGGCCCGTTCGATGTGCGCGCGATCACGGCGCTGCCGGTCGGCCACCGCTGGAGGCACCGGCCGGGCGTGACGTTGCTCGGCGACGCCGCGCACCTGATGTCCCCGTTCGCCGGGCAGGGCGCGAACCTGGCGATGCTCGACGCCGCCGAACTCGCCGAGCGCATCGCCGCGGGTGGGCCGCTGGACGAGGCCGTCGCCGCCTACGAGGAGCGGATGTTCCCCCGCTCCGCCGAAGCCGCCGCCAGAGCCGCGACCGGCATCGAGGACTGCATCGGCCCCGGCGGACCGGCGCACGCGTTCGCCCACTTCCAGGCCATGACGGCCGGAAACCCGCAGCGCACCTAGGATTCCGCGACATGCCCACCCCAGAACCCGCCGGCCGCCGGGAGCGCAAGAAGGCCCAGACCCGCGCCCGCATCGCCGAGACCGCGCTGGAGCTGTTCCTCGAACGCGGCTTCGCCGAGGTGACCACCGCCGAAGTGGCCGAGGCCGCCGACGTCTCGGTGACCACGCTGTTCAACCACTTCCCCAGCAAGGAAGCGCTCGTCTTCGACGAGGACGCCGAACGGGAGGCCGCGCTGGTCGCCGCGGTGCGCGACCGCGAACCCGGGACCTCGGTGGTGGACGCGCTGCACCGGTACTTCAGCGGCGTCCGGGAAGCACACCTCGGCGACGACGGCGGGGCGCGGTTCCGCGAATTCCGCCGCATGGTGCGGAGTTCGCCGAGCCTGGGCGAGCACGTGGATCGGATGTGGGCGCGGCACGAGACCTCCCTCGCCGCCGCCATCGCCGAGGACGCGGGCGCACCGGCCGACGATCCGACGGCGCGCGCCTTGGCGCACCTGGTCCTCGCCGCCCGGTCGGTGCCCGGCGATCCCGACGCCGGATTCGACGCCGCGTTCGCACTGCTGCGCGCGGCCTGGCCCCCGGACGACTGGCCCACCGGATGACCGGCCCACCGGCTCCGCCCGACCCGGTGCACGGACCGTTCACCCGCCCCCAGCACGAGAAGAGGACACCATGACCGCTCGAACCACCCTCCACATCGGACCCGACGTCGAGGTGGCCGTCGACGAGGCGGGCGGTTCCGGCCGCCCCGTGCTGGTGCTGCACGGCGGCGGCGGACCGGCCACCGTCGCCCCGATCGTCGAGCACTTCGCGCCCGGCCACCGTGTCCTGGCCCCCGTGCACCCGGGCTGGGAGGGCACCACCCGACCGGACCGGCTCGGCTCGGTCGCCGACCTGGCGCAGGCCTACCTGGGACTGCTCGACGAGCGCGGACTGCGGGACGTGCTGGTGCTGGGCAGCTCCTTCGGCGGCTGGGTGGCCGCCGCGATGGCGGTGCGCGACCGCGGCGGGCTGCTCGGCGACCTGGTGCTGCTGGACGCCATCGGTCCCGAGATCGCCGGCCACGAGATCTTGCTGCCCGCCCCGCCGCCCGGGCGGCCCGGCCCGCCGCCCGCCGCCATCGAGGCGATCCGCGCCTACGGCGGCACCGCGATGGCGGACCCCGCGCTGCTGGGCGACCTCGCGCAGGTGCGGTCCCGCGCGCTGGTGGTGTGGGGCGAGGACGACCAGGTGATCGGCACCGGCTACGGCCGGGAGTACGCGGCCGCCTTCCCGGACGCCCGATTCGCGGTCATCACCGGTGCCGGGCACCTGCCGCAGGTCCAGGCACCGGCCGCGACCTTCGCCGTCATCGACGAGTTCCTGGCCGCGGCTCGGGGCTGACCGCGGGCTCCCGCGCCGGGGCCGGGTCGGCGAGCAGGCCGCGCAGCAGCTCCAACCGCTCCGCGGATCGGCTGCCCGGCTCGGCCGTGTAAGCGATCAGCACCGGCCCCGGCCCGCCCGGCAGCGGGTAGGCGTCCCAGTCGAGGTCGAGCTCACCGACCAGCGGGTGCGCGAAGTGCTTGCGCCCGCGGGTGCGTTCCCGCACGTCGTGGCGCGCCCAGAACCGGCGGAACTCCTCGCTGCGCACGCTGAGCTCGCCGACCAGCTCCTTCGCCCGCGGGTGGTCCGGGTCGGCGGCCACGGAGGCGCGCAGCATCCCGATGTACTCCAACGCGCTCGACGCCCAGTCCGGGCACACCTCGCGGGCGTCCGGGTGGTGGAACAGCGCGCGCAGCACGTTGCGCTCGTGCGGCGGCTGCTGGTCGAGGCCGCCGAACAGCGAACCGGCGAGCGCGTTCCAGGCCAGCACGTCCAGGTGCCTGCCCAGCACCAGCGCGGGACCGCCGATGGTGTGCAGCAGCCGCCGCGTGCTCGCGGGCACCCGCTCCGGGGCGCGCCGGCGCACCGGTTCCGGGCGGCGGGCGGCGCGGGCCAGCGCGTGCAGGTGCCGGGTCTCGTCCTCGTCCAGCTCCAGCGCGCGGGCCAGCGCGTCCAGCACCTCCTCGGAGGGACGCACGTCCCGGCCCTGTTCCATCCGCTGGTAGTAATCGGTGCTGACCCCGGCCAGCAGCGCCAGCTCCTCGCGCCGCAGCCCGGTCACCTTGCGCCGCGGCCCCGGTTCCAGGCCGACGTCCTGCGGGCGCAGCCGGGCGCGCCGGGTGCGCAGGAAGTCGGCCAGCTCGCGGGAGTGGGAACCGTTCATAGCTGCGATTCTGCCCGCTCCGGGGCCGCGCAGGGTGGGTCCGGTGGTCCCAGGGAACGGGCGCCGACCGGTCCCGCCCGGGCTCACCGGAAAAGGAATTCGGCGGATGTTACGGGCCCCGCACCATTCCGGAGAACGGTTGTCGTGTTCTCGCCAACGCCCCGGGTGAACCGGCCGTGAACCTGTTCGAAAGCACCGGATCATCCTCTGGGAATCGTCCACCCGGAGCCTTATGATCATGCCGATCACACGGCGATCGGAAGGTTGTGCTGCGATGGGAACACTGGAGACCGGCAGAAGGCGCGGCACCCGGCGGCTCGGGAAGTCCTCGTTCGCGTTCCGCGCCCTGGTCGGCACCGCGGTGCTGTTCGTGGGCCTGCCACCTGCGGTGGCGCTGGCCGATCCGCCGCAGGCGCTGCCCGGCAGCGCGGCCGAGGCGGACGCGAAGTGGCAGCCCGCTTTCGATTACGACGGTGACGGCTGCTATCCCACTCCGGCCATCGGGCCGGACGGCACCCTCGCTCCCGGATTGGAACCGTCCGGTGCGCTGAACGGAAATTGCCACGACCAGTCGGACTTGGACAACACCAATTCCTACTCGCGCTCGAAGTGCGACGGCGACTGGTGCGCGTACATGTACGACCTCTACTTCGAGAAGGACCAGGCGCTCGGCGGGGTGCACGACGCGTTCGGGCACCGCCACGACATCGAGCACGTGGTGATCTGGGTGAACGACGACCAGGCGAAGTACGTCTCCACCTCCGCGCACGGCGACTTCTCCACCTACCCGGCCGAAGAGGTGGGCTTCGAGGACACCCACGCGAAGATCATCTACCACAAGGACGGGCCGAGCACGCACTGCTTCCGCCTCGCGGGCAAGGACGAGGAGCCGGAGAACCACTACGGCACCTGGCAGTACCCGGACCTGGTGAGCTGGGAGAACTACCCGGAGGGCATCCGCGACGCGCTGACCTCCGCCGACTTCGGCAGCGCCAGCCTCGGCATCAAGGACGACGCCTTCGCGGGCAACCTCGCGAAGGCCAAGCCCGACGACATCCAGTTCGACCCGGAGGCCTGAGCCCCACCGGCCGGGCGCGCGCCGCCCGGCCGGTTCCGGGAGCACCGGCGCTGCACGAGGTGGTGACCTGCGCGCCCCGCGGCCGGTCAGCCGGGGACTTCGAGATCACCGTCGCGCGCGGGCCGGCGGCGCTCGCCGACGCCGACCTGGTGTTCGTGCCCGCCGCCGACTACGCGCTCCCCGACGACGTGCGGGACGCCCTCGGCCGGATCCCGGCGGACCTGCGGGCCGGCCAGGCACCTCTCCCGGCAGCCACCGCGGCACGTTCCAGCCCGGCGGTGCCGACGACGCCGCCTGATCAGTCCTCAGTGGACCGTCGGCGGATTCCGCGTCACACCAGCGAGTTCTCCCACAGCTCACGAAGGGACTCCGGCGCGAGGACCCGGCCGGGCGGGCCCGCGGCGTGCAGGTGCCCGTCGCGGAGCAGCAGCGCGTGGTCGGCGTCCCGCGCCTCGGCGAGGTCGTGGGTCACGTGGACGACGGTGGTGCCGCGGGACTTCTCCTCGTCCAGGACCTCGGTGATCCGCCGCTGCGCGGTGACGTCGAGCCCCGCCGCCGGTTCGTCGAGCAGCAGCAGTTCGGCCTGCTGCGCGAGGCCCTGCGCGACCAGCACCCGCTGCCGCTGACCGCCGGAGAGCGCGCCGAGCGGGCGGTCCGCCAGCTCGGCGACGTCCAGCCGTTCCAGGCAGTCGGCGACGATGCGGCGGTCCTGCCGCGACAACCGCCGCCACGGCCCGGTCCGCGCCCACCGCCCCATCTCCACGGTGGCGCGCACCGTCATCGGCAGCGCGTCCGACACCGCGCTGCGCTGCACCACCAGCGCCACCTCCCCCCGGCGCCGCACCGAACCCGAGGTCACCGGCAGCACGCCGGCGAGCACGCCGAGCAGCGTGGACTTCCCGGAACCGTTGGGGCCGACCACCGCCGTGCGGGCGCCGATGGGGAACGCGGCGGTGACCCGGTGCAGCACCGGGTTCCGGCGGTATCCCGCGGACACCTCGTGCAGCACCGCCGCCCGGTGGTCTTCGTCGGTGATCGCTCTCACGGGAGACAGTCTACAACGACAATCGTTTTCAATATAGGGTGATCCGTCATGGATTGGTTGTTCGTCCCTTTTGAGGTGTCCTTCGTGCAGCGCGCGCTGTGGGCCGGGGTGCTGGTCTCGCTGATCTGCGCACTCGCCGGCACCTGGGTCGTGCTGCGCGGCATGGCCTTCCTGGGGGACGCCATGTCGCACGGGATGCTGCCGGGGGTGGCGCTCGCGGCGCTGCTCGGCGGTGACCTGCTGCTCGGCGCCGCGCTGAGCGCCGGGGCGATGGCCTTCGGCGTGACGGTGCTGGGGCGGTCGCGGCGGCTGTCCGCGGACACCGGGATCGGGCTGCTGTTCGTGGGCATGCTCGCCGCCGGGGTCATCATCGTGTCGCACTCGCAGTCGTTCGCCGTGGACCTCACCGGCTTCCTGTTCGGCGACGTGCTCGCCGTGACCCCGCCCGAACTCGGGCAGCTCGGCATCGCGCTCGCGCTGGCCGCGCTGATCTCGCTGGCCGGGCACCGCGCCTTCGTCGCGCTCGCCTTCGACCCGCGCAAGGCCCGCACCCTCGGCCTGCGCCCCGGCCTCGCGCACGCGCTGCTGCTGGGCCTGGTGACGCTGGCGATCGTCGCCTCCTTCCGCGTCGTCGGCACGCTGCTGGTGTTCGGGCTGCTCATCGCGCCGCCCGCGGCGGCCGTGCTGTGGGCGAAGCGGATCCCGGTGGTGATGGCGGTGGCCGCCGCGCTCGGGATGCTCTCCACCGCGCTCGGGCTGCTGGCGTCCTGGCACTGGGGCACCGCGGCCGGCGCGACCATCGCGGCCACCGCCGTCGCCCTCTTCTTCCTGTCCGCGCTCGGCGCCGAACTGCGCGACCGGGTGCGGGACCGACCGCACCGAACGGAGCCCGCCCTGTGAAACCGACACCGACCGTCCTCGTCGCGGCGCTCGCGCTGGCGACCACCGCTTGCGGGGCACCGGCCGAACCACCACCGCCCGCGCCGCACGGATACGTGGCGGGCGCCGAGGAATCCGCCGAAGCGCAGTCGCGGCTCGTCGTCGCCGACGCCACCACCGGCGGGGTGCGCGTGCTCGACCTGCTCACCGAGGAGGTCGTGGAACTCGCGCCGGTGCCCGGGCTCCGGGCGATCAGCACCGACGGGCGGCACGCCTACCTCAGCGGCGACCGCGGCACGCACGTCGTCGACAGCGGGTCCTGGATGGTCGACCACGGCGACCACGTGCACTACTACCGGGCCGAGATACGCGACGCCGGCGACCTCGCCGGAGCGACCGCCGCGGCGCACGGCGACCCGAAGGTCTCGGTGGTGTCCACCCGGGACGGCGCGGCCGTGCTGCTGGACCGGACGGCGCTCGACGCAGGCACCGCCCGCCCCACCGGCGAGGTCTCCATCGCGCCCGGAACCGCCGCCGTGCCCTACGAAACCCACCTGATCGCCGCCGCCGCCGACGGCACCGTGCGGGTGCTCGACCGGTCCGGGAAGCCGACCGCCACCGTCGAACCGCCCTGCCCCGAACCGGAGGGCACCGCGCTGACCCGGCGCGGCGTCGTGTTCGGCTGCGCCGACGGTGCGCTGCTCGTGGCCGAGGACGACGGCGCCTTCCACGGCGAGAAGATCCCCTACCCGCGCGCGGTCGGCGCCGACGAACGCGCCCGCGACTTCCAGCAGCGCCCCGGCAGCTCCACCCTCGCCGCCCGCGCGGGCGACCGGGGCACCTGGTCGCTCGACGTCGGCGACCGCGCCTGGACCTACGCCGAGACGGGGCCGGCCGTCGCGGTGAACGCCGTCGGCGAGGGCGGCCCGCTGCTGGCGCTCACCGCCGACGGCGTGCTGCACGCCCACGACCCGGAAACCGGGGAGCAGACCGCGGAAACCCGCGTCACCGCGCGGCCGGTGGACCCCGCCGGACCGCTGCCGGTGATCCTGGTGGACACCTCCCGCGCCTACGTCAACGACGTCGCCACCGGCACCGTGCACGAGATCGACTACAACGACTCGCTGCGCCAGGCCCGGCGGTTCGACCTCGGCGGGCAGGCCACGCACGTGGTGGAGACCGGCCGATGAGCGCCCGGCTCACGGCCGCCGTCGCGGTGCTCGCCGCGCTGCTCGGCCTCACCGCCTGCACCGGTTCCGCACAGCGCGCCGAGATCGTGGTGACCACCAACATCCTCGGCGACATCACCCGCAACGTCGTCGGCGACCAGGCCGAGGTGTCGGTGCTGATGCGCCCCGGCGCCGACCCGCACTCGTTCGGGATCTCCGCGCAGCAGGCCGCGGAGGTGGAGCTCGCCGAACTCGTCGTGCACAACGGGCTCGGGCTCGAAGAAGGCGTGCAGCGCACCGTCGACGCCGCCCGCGGCGCCGGGGTCGCCACCCTGCCCGTCGCCGAACGCGTCGACCCGATCGACTACACCGGCGACGAATCCCGAGGCCAGGCGGACCCGCACTTCTGGACCGACCCGAGCCGCGTCGCCGAGGCCGTCGACCTCATCGCGCAGCAGGTCGTCGAGCACGTCGACGGCGTCGACCCGGCGGTGGTGCGGGCCAACGCGGACCGCTACCGGGGCGAGGTCGAGGCGCTCGACGGCGAGACGGCGCGGCGCTTCGCCGAGCTGCCCGCCGAACGACGCAAGCTCGTCACCAACCACCACGTGTTCGGCTACCTCGCGCAGCGCTACGACTTCGAGGTGATCGGCGCGGTCATCCCCAGCGGGACCACGCTGGCCTCCCCCAGCGCCGCCGACCTCGCCGACCTCGCCGGGGCCGTGCGCGCCGCCGGGGTGCGGGCCGTGTTCGCGGACTCCTCGCAGCCCGACCGGCTCGCCCGCGCGCTCGCCGACCAGGCGGGGCTGGACGTGCGGGTGGTGCCGCTGTTCTCCGAATCGCTGAGCCCGCCCGGTGGCGGCGCCGCGACCTACCTGGAGATGGCGCGGGCCAACGCCGACGCCATCGCCACCGGACTCGCCGGATGACCCGGCGCGCGAACCTCCCACCGCACGAGAGAAGAGGACCGATCATGCCTTCCTCCAGCAAGATCGCGAGCATCGCCGCCGCGGCGCTGGTGCTCGGCGCCTGCGCCGCCCCCTCGCCGGAACCCGCGGCGGAACCGCCGTCGGGCCCGCCGGTGCCGGAACCGGTCGTGGCGAGCTACGACGGCGGCATCTGGGTGCTCGACGGCCGCACCCTCCAGGTCGCCGCGGACCTCCCGCTGCCCGGGTTCAACCGGCTCAACCCCGCGGGCGACGACGCGCACGTGGTCGTATCCACCTCCGAGGGCTTCCAGCTGCTCGACGCCGCGCACCCCGAGCTGACCGACGTGAAGTTCCCCGGCGCGAAGCCCGGCCACGTCGTGCGCCACGCCGGCCGCACCGTGCTGTTCAGCGACGGCACCGGGGAGGTCACCTCCTTCGACCCGGCGCAGCTCGGCGACGGGAAACCCGCCACCGAGCACCACACCACCGCCGAACCGCACCACGGCGTCGCCGTCGAGCTGGAGGGCGGCGAACTGCTCACCACCCTCGGCAACGAGGACGAGCGGGTCGGCATCGTCGTGCTCGACGCGGACCGGAAGGAGATCGCCCGCAACGAGGACTGCCCCGGCGTGCACGGCGAGGCGACCGCGCAGGGCGGTGCCGTCGTCGTCGGCTGCGAGGACGGCGCGGTGCTCTACCGGGACGGGAAGATCACGAAGATCCACAGCCCCACCGAGTACGGCCGGATCGGCAACCAGGCCGGTTCCGAGCACTCCCCCGTGGTCCTCGGCGACTACAAGCAGGACGAGGACGCCGAGCTGGAGCGCCCCGAGCAGGTCTCGCTCATCGACACCGCCACCGGCTCGCTGAAGCTGGTCGACCTCGGCACCAGCTACACGTTCCGGTCGCTGGCCCGCGGCCCGCAGGGCGAAGCGCTGGTGCTCGGCACCGACGGCGGCCTCCGCGTCATCGACCCGGCCGCGGGACGCGTCGTGCGGACCATCCCGGTCACCGGATCCTGGCAGGAGCCGCTGGAGTGGCAGCAGCCGCGGCCCGCGCTGTTCGTCCGCGGCGGCACCGCCTACGTCAGCGACCCGGGCGAGAAGGTGATCCACGCGATCGACCTCGCCACCGGGGAGAAGACCGCGACCGGGCAGCTGCCCGCCGCGCCCAACGAGCTCAGCGGCGTGCAGGCCTGACCCCGGATCGATCGAGGACGCGGCCCCGGCGGACCACCCGCCGGGGCCGCGTCGCGTCCGCCGAGTTGCCGACACATGCGCGTCCACTAATGTGACGGGGCCGGAAGGTTGCTCCATCCGGCGGTCGTGTCCGAACGAAACGCAGTTGCGAGGTTTTCATGACCACCGCTCACGCCCAGCACACCGACCACCAGCACGCGCACGGACCGGATTGCGGGCACGTGGCCGTACCGCACGGCGACCACACCGACTACGTGCACGACGGGCACCTGCACCGCGCTCACGACGACCACTACGACGAGTGCGAGCAGACCGAGCACGTTGCGCACGACGGGCACTCGCACGTGCACGGCTCCGGGTGCGGGCACGTCGCCATCCCGCACGGCGACCACACCGACTACCTGCACGACGGGCACCGCCACGCCGCGCACGACGACCACTACGACGAGCACTGACGAACCGCACCACGCCGGCCGGTCGAGACCACTCGACCGGCCGGTTTTCGTTGCCGCAACAGGGGAACCTCACTAGGAAACCGGCCTCGCCGGCATCCCGGAGCATTCGGGCCACGTCGCGGTGAGCGAAACGCACTGGTCCACCTCGACGTGCGGAACCTCTGCCGAATCGGCGAATCCGGCCGCCCGAAGCGCGCCCTGCGGATCCCGGTCAGCCGGGCGCCGGGAGCTCGTCATCCGACCACGACATCGACCCGAGCTGCTCCTGCCGCCAGCAGCAGCCATTCCAGGGACCCGAGCGCGACCGGCTCGTCCGCGGTGGCCACGGCGACCCGCACCGTGCCGGGCGCGACCACGTCGGCGCCCCACCAGTACCAATGCCGCTCCTCCGCGGTGAACCAGTGCAGCCACGCCGACAACGACCACCGGTCAGTACCACCGATCGAGCCCTCCTGCCGGAACCAGTCGGGAATCCGCTCGACTGGCGACCGGCCCGCCTCCAGCGCGCGGAGCACCGCGGACAGCACCTCCCGCGCGCGGGCGAGCACCGGTTCCGCGTCGGCCGGGCAGGCTGCGACCGCGTGCGACAGCACCGCGCCCGCCGGGAATCCCGTCAGCGCCGTCGACTCCTCCACCCGCGCGATCTCGTCCGCTAGAACCACCGAATCTCCCGCTCACCTACCGTTCCACCTCGGCGAACGAACCGGCCGCGCAGCGCAGCACGCCATCGTTCGACCGCGCATCGTCCGCGAGCACGACGTGATCCACGCCGTCGAAGAACGCGGAGTCGCCACCAGGACCTGATCACCGGTGCCCCACCACGTCGTCCGAGTCGGACCGAAGTCAGCAGCCGGAGTGTCTCAGCCGAGCCGATACCGGCACGCACGAGCCCGTCCGCAGGTCTTCGGGCTCCGGACTCCGCCGCACGAGGCGAACCGGGGAGGACGATGGGCCCGACCTCATCGGGCAGGTGGACCGCGCAACACCGAGGTGCCGGGGAATCGAACCAGCATCTTCCCTATGTCCGCGGCGAGGAACTCATGGAGCGTGACGGTCACGTCGGCTGGGGACACGACGTTCACCCGGCTCTTCGGACCTGGTACCGACGTCATCGCGAGCCGTACCGGTACGCGCTCTCGGCGATCTCGTCGACGGAGTCCGCACCCAGCACGTCCTCGAGCGCGTCGCCCAGCGTCGCTCTGAGTTCGGCGAGGCGCCGCAGCACGTTCCGGTCCACCACGTAGTCCACGAGGAGCCGCGGGTCCTCGCCACCCGCTCCGATGCGGGACAGGATGCGGTCCAGCGACACGACGAACTCGTTGGTGTCCCGCAACGCCTCGACCGCCCGGTCACCGGACAACGTCACGCACCACCGGCCGTCCTGATTCACCAGAGCACCTCTTCCAGCCGCGCGTTCCGCACGGTCGCGGCGGCCACGTCCTCCAGGGTCACTCCGGCACCTCCGCCGGTGCGGTGTGCAGTGCGGTGATGATGAGGGTCACCAGGCGCAGCGCGATGTCCCACTCGCCCTGCGCGAGGAAAGGAAACCGGTCCTGGACATCGGCGGGTACGGCGCAGCCCTCCGCCACGTTGAGCAGGTCGGCCAACGGAACGCGGTCGAGCCCCACCGTGATCACCGGCGTGCTGGGGCCGGCGCCCTGCGCGACGTCGCTCACCTGCACCCCGGCGGCGCAGCGCTCGTTGTCCGGCGTCTCGGAACCGAAGGTGAGCAGCGCCGCGCGCAACCGGGCCGTCGCCTCCGAGGTTTCAGCACCACCCGTCGCATCGAGCAGTGCCGCAACGAACTCCGTCCGCGCATTCGCCACGCGCCCCACCCTCTCGCCGTCGATCCACAATGGACCGACTTGTGCCGGTCCCCCGCGCAGCGCCGCCCGCCGGTCGCACGCGGCTCACACCACTTCCCGCGACCATGGGCGCATGATGGCCGATCCGGGGCAGGGATTCATCCGGTTCGGATGAATCGGCCGCAAGTCGTACCGGACGCACCGACCTCGGAGAAGGCGCTCGCGGGCACCTCGCGCGGGCCCGGGCGCCGCCGTTCGGGATCACTCGTACGCCGCAGTCGAGTTGACCGTTTTGCTCCCTTCGGGTGGTTCGAGCGATTTTCCGATATTTCCGGGAAAACCTGGGCAAGATCTGCTGCAGAGCCGAAAACGGCTTCGCGGCGGGGAATCCGCCACTGGGGAAGGAACGATCAGGGGGAAGTAGATCATGAGCAACACCATGCGTCGCGTCGCCGCGGGGCTCGTCACCGCGGTCGCGGCCGGAACGCTGTCGCTGGCGGTCGCCGCACCCGCGCAGGCGGCCACGTCGGACTGCACCACCTATCTGAAGGCCCGCGGGTACCTGGTGGGGCCGAAGGTGCGGTCGGCGTGCAGCATCGGAGCCAAGCGCGGCGTCTTCGGACAGATCACCTGCACCACGGGTCTCATGGCCATCCAGGTAAACACCCCGCACGCGCAGTACGCCTGCAAGCGGGCCGCCGTGATTTGGAGCTGAGCCGCGGTGGAGCCGCAGGACGTCCGGGGACGGCACCATGCCGATCATCGAACCGCTCCGCCCGAGCGGTTGTCCTCCGAAGCTCCCGCCACGGCTGCAAGAACGATCCGTTGCACTTCTCGCAGCGGGAGAATTCCTCACAGCGAGCACATCACCAGGGGGTAGAGCATGAACGGAACGATGCGGCGCGTGGCCGCCGGACTGGTCACCGCGGTCGCGGCGGGGACGCTGTCGATGGCGATGGCGGCTCCCGCGCAGGCGACACCGGCCCAGTGCACCGCCTACCTGCAGGCAAGGGGATACACGGTGGGCCCGAAAGTGCAGGACGCCTGCCGACAAGCAGTGAGCCCCATCGGTGGTGCGCTCGGCCCGATGAGGTGTTCCTGGGCGTTGCGGGCCATCGGGGTCGACAGGCCGGATGCGCAGGCCGCCTGCAAGTTGGCCGCCGCCTAGTCACCACGGCCGTCCCGAGCGCTCGTTCCTGCGCTCGGGACGGTGCACGGCTACTCCGACGCCACCAACCGCAGCTCGGTCCCCGCCGCCCGGATCCCCTCCGCCGCCGCGTCGGCCAGCGCGGCGTCGGTGACGACCTCGTCGAAGGCGGTCAGCGGCGCGACCTTGTAGCGCCCGAACGTCCCGTACTTGGAGGATCCGGCGACCAGCAGGGATTTCGAGGCGGTGGCCATCGCGGCGTGCTTGACCTCCACCTTGCGCTCGGACGGCGTGGTGACGCCGCGCAGCAGGTCCCAGGAGCTCGCGCTGACGAACGCGACGTCCAGCGCGAGCTGCCGCAGCGTGGCGGCGGCGAGCCGTCCGACGGTGGAGCGGTTCGCCGGTTCGACGAGCCCGCCGAGGTGGATCACGTCGAGGTGGGTGGCGGGCAGCAACCGCTCCACGGCGGTGAAGTCGTTGGTGACGACGGTGAGTTCGGCGCGCTCCACCAGCAGCGGGATCATGGTGAGCATCGTGGTGCCCGCATCGAGGTAGACGGTCATGCCGTCGCGGACGTGCCGGGCCGCTTCCCGCGCCATCGCCTGCTTCGCGGGCTGCTCGGTGACGGACTTGTCCTGGTAGGTCGGTTCGGCGTGCAGCTGGCTGGCGATGCGGGCGCCGCCGGGCACGGAGAACACGAGCCCGCGGCGTTCGAGTTCGGCGAGGTCGCGGCGCACCGTCATGTGCGAGATGCCGAACAGCTGGGTGATCTGCTGGACGCTGAGCACGCCTTCGCGCCGCAGGTGCTTGACCAGTTGTTCGCGCCGCTGGTCCGGAATGAGCGGCGGGTTGCCCGACGCGTCCATGCCCTGCTCCCGTCTCGTGCCGCCGGGCTGCTCCGCCCGGCGGCTCCCATTGTCGCGGCCGCCCGCCCGGGGTTCCGCGGAACCCGCTGGAAACCCCGCCCGCCCGGGCGCGACGGGCGGGCGGGGGGCTCGATCAGGTGACCAGCGCGCTCAGCAGCAGGACGCCGCCGAGGCTCAGCACCGACTGCACGGACAGCATCAGCGTCCAGGTCCGGAAGGTCTGGGCGACGCTGAGCTGGAAGTACTCCTTGAACAACCAGAACCCGGAGTCGTTGACGTGCGAGAGCATCACCGCGCCGGACGCGGTGGCGAGCACCAGCAGCTCCGGCGACAGCCCCGGGTAGGCGGCGACCAGCGGCGCGACGATCCCGGTGGCCGCCGCGGTCGCGACGGTCGCGGAGCCGAGGCAGACCCGCAGCAGCGCGGCGGTGAGCCACGCCAGCAGCAGCGGCGGCACCGCCCAGTCGACGGCGTACTGGGTGATCAGCTGGTCGACCTCGGTGGCGGAGAGCATCTCCTTGAGCCCGCCGCCGGCCCCGAGGATGAGGATGATCGCGCCGACCGGCCCGAGCCCCTTGGCCGCCATCTTCTGCAGCTTCGCCAGCCCGAACCCGGATCGCACGCCGAGCGCGAAGAACGCGAACACGACGGCGACGAGCAGCGACAGCACCGGGGTGTCGCAGGCTTCGAACACGACGTGCGCCCAGCCGTCCGGCGCGGCCACGGCCGTGCCGAGGGTGCCGATGAGCATCAGCCCAGCAGGCAGCAGCACGGTGATCAGCGCGAGCACCAGCGACACCGGCCGGCGGAGCTCGTCCTCGGCGGGCCCGGGATCGGGCACCGGGGACTTGTCCAGGTCCGGCGCGGGCCCGAACCAGCGGGACAGCAGCGGGGTGAGCACCGGCCCGCACAGCACCATCACCGGGATCGCGATGAGCAGCCCGTAGAAGATGGTGAGCCCGGTGTTCGCGTCGTAGGCGGCGACCGCCAGCGTCGGCGCCGGGTGCGGGGGCAGCAGCCCGTGCGAGACGTAGAGCCCGGCGGCCATCGGCAGGCCCACGAACAGCAGGTGCGAGCCGGTGCGCTTGGCGACGGCGTACACCAGCGGCACCAGCATCACGAAGCTGACGTCGAACAGGTGCGGCATGCCGATGAGCAGCGCCGCGGTGGCGATGGCGGCGGGAATCCACTTGACGGGCCGGGCGCCGATGAACGCGGTGGCGATGCGGTCGGCGCCGCCGGAGCCGAGCAGGATGCCGCCGAGGATGGTGCCGAGGCCGATGACGGGCCCGGTGTCGCTGAGCGCGTCGCCGAAGCCGGTCTGGAAGTGCTCGGCGGTCTCACCGGGTGCGATCCCGTTCGCGAAGCCGAGGCCGAGCGCGGCGATCATCAGCGCGAGGAACGGGTGCAGCTTCATCTTGGTGATGAGCAGGATCAGCACCACGATCGCGCCCGCCGCGAGCAGCAGCGGGGTCAGTTCGGTGCTCATCTGGTCTCCTCGCCCTGCTGCCAGGCCTCGACGAGGGCGGGGTCCGGGTTCGCCAGGTCGGACAGGGCGATCAGCTCGCCCGCGGCGACGTCGCGGCGCAGCGTCGCATGCGCGGCGAGGTACAGCGGCGCGACGTCGGCGGGGGCCTCGTCGCCGCGCAGCAGCACGGCCTGCACGCCGGTGACGTCGTGGTGGTGCCCGCCCATGTCGAGGACGGTGCCCGCGGCGAGGTCCTGCTTCGCGCGCCCGGCGAGCACGGCGTGCCTGCGGGGTTCGCGGGTGAGCGCGTCGCGACCGCGGGCGACGAGGTCGAGCAGCGTCGCCGGGGTTTCCACGCCCATCAGGTGGAAGGGCAGGTAGAGGACGGCGTAGCGGCCGTCGCGGCTGACGACGTGGCCCTTCTCGGCGAGGATCCGCCAGGTCTCGGCGTCGTTGGTGCGCAGCACGACGAACTCGCCGCCGGCGAAGGAGGCTTCCCCGGGCAGCCGCAGCGCGCTGAACACGTCCACGGCGCCGGGTTCGCGCAGCACCCCGCCGTCCTCGCGCAGCGCGTAGACGTCGGCGAGTTCGGCGATCCGCGCGACCGGGTAGTGCAGCCGTTCCACGTCGGGCCGGAAGCCGGTGCCGTTGGCGACGACCGCCATCTCGCAGTAGTCGGCGGTGGCGCCGGTGGGCAGCGCGGCGACGGCCTCGGCGCGGGCGGCGAGGGTGGCGCGCACGTCGTCGCCGAGGGTGAGCAGCTCGCCGAGCTCGGGCGCGTCGACGGTGCGGTCGAGCTGGGTGACGGTCCCGCGTTCGGGGTCGTGGACGAGGTCGTACTCGGTGGACTTGCCGATGGCGACGACGTCCATGCCGAGCAGCCGCGCCCGGTCCAGCAGCTTGAGCAGGTTGCCGGGCTGGTCGCCCTCGGCGGGCAGGTAGGCGACGTCGTTGGCCGCGGCGATCCGGGCCAGGTGCAGCCCGGCGACGGAGTCGACCTCCTTGCTGACCATGGCGACGTGCCTGCCGAGTTCGAGCGCGGTGCGCGCCATCGCGTAGCCGTGGGCGGGGCTGCCGGTGGCTTCGACGAGCACGTCCCAGGCGCCCGCGCCGATGAGTTCGTGGTCGGCGACGAGCGCGATGTTCCCGTCCGCGGTGGCGGCGGCGGTCTCCGCGGCGTCGGCGCAGGTGCGCAGGCGCGCTTCGGGATACCCGAGTTCGAGGCACAGCGCGCGCAGCCTGGGGACGTCGACGTCGCAGAGCACGGCGGGTTCGAGCGCGGGGATCAGCCTGGTCTGCGCCAGCAGGGTGCGGGCGAAGCCGCCCGCCGCGCCGGAAAGCGCGTACCCGACGGGCCGTTCGCCGGTGCCCGGTGGGCGTGGCTGCTCGTTCATGGGTCTCCTCGTTGAGTCCTCGCGCCGCGATAGCTCGGGGAGCCGCGCGTCGCGACGGCCGATCGGGTGGAACCGGGATCACACTGGTTCACAGAAGATATTCACTGATTCACACCAGAGTCAAGCGTGCTAACATATTTTCACGGCCACGGTGCGGTTCGCCCACGACTCCCGATCCGGGCGATCCCCCGGCCGTCCTCAGACCCCGTCCGCGCGCGCCGTGGACCCGCCCGCCAGGGAGGACGCATGCCGCTGCTCGGCGCGATCGCCGACGACTTCACCGGGGCGACCGACCTCGCGACGATGCTCGTCTCCCGCGGCTTCCGCACCGCCGTGGTGATCGGCACCGCGGCGCCTGCCGAACCGCTCGACGAACTGGACGCGGTGGTGGTGGCGCTGAAGTCCCGCACCGCGCCGGTCGAGGAGGCCGTGCGGGACTCGCTCGCCGCGGTGCGCTCGCTGCGCGCCGCCGGCTGCGAGCGGATCTACCTCAAGTACTGCTCCACGTTCGATTCCACGCCCGAGGGCAACATCGGGCCGGTGGTGGACGCGGTGCTCGACGAGCTCGACGTGCCGGGAGCGGTGGTGGTGCCGTCGTTCCCCGCGACCGGCCGCACCGTGCACCGCGGGCACCTGTTCGTCGGCGACCAGCCGCTGGCGGAGAGCCCGATGCGCGACCACCCGCTGACCCCGATGCGGGACTCGAACCTGCTGCGGCTGCTGGCCCCGCAGACCCGCCGGCCGGTGCGGCTGGTCGGGCACGACGTGGTGCGCGCCGGGGCCGAGTCGGTGCGCGCGAGCCTGGCCGAGCACGGCGACGCGCTGGTGGTGGTCGATGCCGCCGCGGACGAGGACCTCGCGGTGATCGCGGCGGCCACCGCGGACGCGCCGGTGCTCACCGGTGGCGCGGGGCTCGCGCTCGGCCTCACCGGTCCGCACCCGGGACGGGCCCGCGCGGGATCGGCCGGCGCCGGCCCGGCGGTGGTGCTGGCGGGCAGCGCATCGGCCGCGACCCGCTCGCAGGTGACGCACGCGAAAACCCTGCTGCCGCACCGGAAGCTGGACCTCGCCGCGCTGCGCGCGGACTTCGACGGTGCCGTTGCCGAGCTCGTCGAGTTCGTCCGCGCGCGCTGGGCGGCGGACCCGGCGCTGCCGCCGCTGCTCTACGCGGTCGGCGTCGGCGACGAGGTCGAACCGGCGCGGGACGACGACGCCGAGCCCGCCGGGGCGCTGCTGGAGCGGGCGTTGGCGCGCTGCGCCGCCGACCTGGTCGCGCACGGCGCGCGGCGGCTGCTCGTCGCGGGCGGCGAGACCTCCGGCGCGGTGGTCCTCGCGCTCGGCGCCACCACCCTGCACGTCGGCGCGCAGATCGCGCCCGGCGTGCCCTGGTGCCGCACTGAGTCCGATGTGGACGGAGAGTCCAGGCCGGTGGACGTGGCGCTGAAATCGGGGAACTTCGGAGGGGTCGACATCTTCACCACCGCATGGGACGTGCTGTCATGAGCGACGCCCGAGCAGAACTGGCCGCCGCGGGCGCGAAGCTCGCCGCGCTCGGCCTGAGCCCCGGCTCCTCCGGCAACCTCAGCGTCCGCGAGGGCGACCGGATGCTGATCACGCCGACGGGCGCGGACCTCGGCGACCTCGACCCGGCGGCGCTCGCCGAGCTGTCCCTCGACGGCGAGCACCTCGGCGGGCCGCGGCCGTCGAAGGAGTTCCCGCTGCACGGCGCCTTCTACCGCCGCGACCCGGCCACCACCGCGGTGGTGCACTTGCACTCCCGGCACGCTTCCGCGGTGTCCTGCCTGCAGCCGTGGTCCGAGCGCAGCGCGATCCCGCCGCTAACCCCGTACTTCGTGATGCGCGTCGGCCAGGCCCCGCTCGTCCCGTACGCCGCACCGGGCGATCCGGCGCAGGCCGGTGCGCTCGCGGCGCTGGACTTCGAGTTCCGCGCCGCGCTGCTGCAGAACCACGGCCCGATCACCGCGGGCACCTCGCTGGCGGCGGCGGTGGACGCGGCGGTGGAGATCGAGGAGGTCGCAGCCCTGCTGCTCGGCCTCGGCCAGCACCGCCCGCGCCTGCTCGAACCCGCCGAGATCCACGAGCTCACCGCGAAGTACGGCACTCCGTGGGATGCCTGAGCGAGCACGCAACGGCCCCGCGCGATCACGCATCGGAGTCGGCCCGGTGTGCCCGGAACGCCCCGGACCGGATCGCGAAGAGGATCACCGGAGCGAAACCCGGCACGTGGTACTCTTCCGCGCAAGTCGGTCGCACACCGTCGAAAACGGGTGTGCGGACCCCTGGACCCCGCCGGACGCACTCGCGGCGGACCGGAACGCGGGCGAACCGGATCGGACCGGTCGGCCACGACGGAGCGTGACGGTCGGCGGTCCCGCCGTGGAGGTGCGATGAACCCGGAACCCGGCTCGGCGGAGCAGCCGCCGCGGACGCTCGCCGACAAGCTGGTGTACCTGATCGACGTGTACGCCCAGCAGAACGCCGCCCCGGGCAGCAGGCGCAGTGGCCGACCTTCGAACGCCTCGCCGCGGAGATCAGCGCCGGCACCGGGAAATCCATCTCGCACGGCTACCTGCACCAGCTCTGCCGCGGCCAGCGGGACAACCCGACCCTGCACCACCTCCAGGCGCTCGCCGAGTTCTTCCGGGTGCCCGTCGCCTTCTTCACCGACAACGAGGCGACCCGGGAGATCGTGGCGCAGTACGAACTGGTCCTGGCCATGCGCAACAGCCGCATCCGGGAGATCTGCACCTACGCGCCGCTGCTCGACTGGGAAGGGCTGGACGCGGTCACCGCGCTGGTGAAGGATCTGGCGGGCGGGGTGAAGCGGCCGGAGGCCGAGAGCTGATCGCTCCGGCGATCAGCCGGCGGCGGCGATGAACCGCGCCATCCGCTCGCGCACCCCGTCGTCGGATCCCAGCCACACCGCGACCGAATCGGCCCCGGCCGCGGCGTAGGCGTGCACGTCGGCCACGACGGCCGCCAGCTCCGCGCCACCGCCGAGCCACGACGTCCGCACCGAGACCCGGACCGGCCGCACCGCGTTCGCCCGCAACCGATCGACACGCGCGGCGAACGTGGCGGGTTCCGGAGCGATGGGCTGCCACCCGTCGCCCGAGCGGGCCGCGCGGCGCAGCGCCCGCTCCCCCGAACCACCCACCACGATCGGCACCGGGGTGCCGGGCTTCGGTTCGAAGACCCCGGTGTCGTAGTGGAAGTGGGTGCCGTGGAACGGGCCGGAACCGCCGAGCAGGTGCCGGATCAGGTCGATGGCCTCGTCGGCGCGCGCCCCGCGGTCGGCGAAGCCGGCCCCCACCGCGGCGAATTCCGCCCGGTCCCAGCCGATGCCGACGCCGAGGGTGAAGCGGCCGCCGGAGATCCGCTCCAGCGTGGCCGCCTGCTTGGCGACGACGAACGGGCTGCGCATCGGCAGCACCAGCACCGAGGTGCCCAGCCGGATCGTCCGGGTGCGCACCGCGATGGCGGCCAGGGCGACCAGCGGATCGTAGATCCCGCCGTAGCTGCCGGGTGCGTAGCGCGACGGCGGCAGCAGGTGGTCCGGCAACCACACCGCCCCGTATCCGAGCCGCTCAGCCGCCACCGCGAGATCGCCCAGCTCCGTGAACGGCAGCTCCGGCGATTCCGCGGGCAGCACCAGTTGCAGGTCCACCCGTCACCTCCTCCGCTCGGGTGCGGCCGGGGTCCGCCGACCCCGGCCGCCGGTCACACCGCTGATTCCACCGCGACCCGGTCACCGCCGCTCGACCGGTTCCGCCACCAGTGCGAGGCGACGGCCAGCAGCAGCGCGAGCCCGCACACCGCGGCGGAGGTCAGCGGCACCGCCCCGGTCCCCCAGCCGAGGTCGAGCACCTGCCCGCCGAGCCAGGCGCCGAACCCGTTGCCCAGGTTGAACGCGGACACGTTCACCGACAACGCGAGGGTCGGCGCGGCGATCGCGATGCGCTGGATGTGCGCCTGCAGGCTCGGGATGATGGAGAAGCCCGAAGCACCGAACAGGAACAGCGCCGCCACCGCCAGCGCCGGGACCGGACCGCAGAGCCAGAACACCAGGCACACCGCGGTGAGCACGGCCAGCACGGCGAGCACCGCCCGGCCCACGTCCCCGTCGGCGAGCTTGCCACCGGCGAAGTTCCCGACCACCGAGCCGACGCCGAACACCACCAGCAGCACCGAGATCGACGCGGGCGCGAACCCGCTGACCTCCTGCAAGATCGGCACCAGGTAGGTGGAAGTGGTGAACACCGCGCCCTGGGCGAGCACCGTGACCACCACCGCCACCGCCAGCACCGGACTGCGCAGTGCCGCGACCTCCTGGCGCAGCCGTTCGCGCCCGGTGGCCGCCCGCTGCTGCGCGGGCGGCCGCATGAACAGCGCGATCAGCACGATGGTCAGCCCCGCCACCAGCGCGATGGCGACGAAGGTGAACCGCCAGCCGAACCGCTGCCCGACGAACGTGCCCAGCGGGGAGCCGAGCGCGTTCGCCAGGTTGAACCCGAGCGCGATCTTCGCCATCGCCGAACCCTGCTTGTCCGGCGCGGAGATCGCGGCGGCCAGCGAGAACGCGACCGCCACGAAGGTTCCGTGGCTCATCGCGGTGAACACCCGCGCCGCCATCAGCACGCCGTAGTCCGGCGCCACCACCGCGGCGGCGTTGCCCGCGGTGAACACGGCCATCAGCACGAGCACCAGCGCCTTGCGCGGCACCTTCGTGGTCAGCAGCGTGACCGCGGGCCCGATCACCGTCACGCCGAGGGCGTATCCGGTGACCAGCAGACCCGCCGAGGGCACGCTGACCGCCAGGTCCGCCGCCACGTTCGGCAGCAGTCCGGAGATCGCGACTTCGGCGGTGCCGACGCAGAACACGCCGAGCATGAGTGCGAACACGGGAATGGGCATGGGCGAACCTCGCGGAGCGGTGGTCGTCGGTCAGTTCTCGGGGTGCAGGAATCCGCGGACCAGGTCCACCAGCTCGTCCGGCCGTTCCATGACGACCAGGTGCCCGCTGTCGATCTCGGCGTAGGTGCTGCCCTCGATGGACTCGTGCAGTTCCCGGGAGTGCCCGACGGGCACCAGCTGGTCGTGGGTGCAGCCGACGACCAGCGTGGGCGCCTGGATCTTCGGGGTGAGGTCGCTGATGTCGATGCCGAGCCCCAGGTCGATCTGCCGGTTGGTGCCGTCCGAGCACTTGGTGCCCGCCACGAACTCGGCCAGCGCCTCCACGCCCATCCGGCTGACGAAGCCGGGGGTGAACAGCAGCAGCGTGATCAGTCGCGCGTAGGAGGACTCGTCGAGGTCAGCGAGGTCGCGCCACAGCTTGAAGGTGAGCTGGTGGCGCGGATCGGTCGAGTCCTGCCAGCCGGCGATGAGCACCAGCCGGTGCACCAGTTCGGGGTGCTTGGCGGCCACCCCGGCCGCGACGACGGCGCCGAGCGAGAACCCGCCGAGGTCCACCGGCTCGCCACCGTTGTCCCGGATGACGGCGGCGACCTGCTCGATCAGCGCGTCGAGGGTGATCGCACCACCGTCGTCCTCGGTGCCACCGCTGCCCGCGTAGTCCGGGGTGATCACGGTGTGCCGGTCGGTGAACCGGTCCACCAGGTGGCCGAAGTTGGCGACCGAATCGGCTCCGGTCCCGTGCACCAGGACGAGTCCTGGCCCCGCGCCGTGCGTCGTGTAGTGCACCACCGCGCCGGGGATCGAAACTGTGCTCACGATGAGTTCACTTCTCCTTTCTCGTCCGGTCACCGTCAGGACATCCGAATCAGGATCTTCGGACGTCGGCGACCGCTGCTGGCAAGCCGTTGGAAGGCGGCACCGACTTCCGAACGGGAGAAAGCGGAATCTACCAAGGGATCCAGCCGGACCAGACCGCTTTCCACGAACGTGATCAACTCTTCCCAGCACCCGATCCCGGAGAGGACCGCGTGCATCGTGACGTTCTTGATCACCAGGTCGGCGACCGGGAATCCGTCCACCGAATGGTGCGGAGTGCCCAGCTGCGCCATTCGGGCACCCGGTGCGCACAGCACGGGCGCGGACCTGGCCGCGGCCACCGAACCCGATGCCTCGATGACGGCCGAGTAGCGGTCCGCTTCGGCGTTCTCCGGAACCGAGACCGGGAAGCCGAGTTCCGCGGCGAGCTCCCGCGGCTCCGGTTGCGGGTCGAACACATCGACCCGCGCGCCCAGCGCACGGCACAACTGGGCCGCTACGACACCGAGCGTGCCCGCGCCCAGCACCGCCACCCGGTCCGCACCGGTCACCGCCAGCCGCCGCACCGCGTGCAGCGCGGCCGAGGCGGGTTCCAGCAGCGCGGCGACGTCGTCGCCGAGCGAGTCCGGGATCCGGACCAGGGTGTCCGCCGGGGCTTCGAGGTAGTCGGCAGCGGCGCCCTGCGCCTGGCCGAGCACGCCGATCTCGCTGCGGCCCGGGCAGTACCTGAGGTCGCCGCGTCCGCAAGCGGGGCAGTTCCCGCAAGGGCGGAAATTGTGCCCGGAAACGCGCTGCCCGACATCGAACCCGACGACCCCGGAACCGGTTTCGACGATCCGCCCGCACCACTCGTGGCCGAACACGAACGGGAACGACTTCAACCCGTCGTGCAGGTAATTGCTCGATCCGTCGTAGAAACCCAGATCCGTGCCGCACAGGCCGATCCGGCTGATCCGGATCAGGCAGTTCCCGCTGCTCGGCGGGGCCACCGGAATTCGCCGCTCCCGCACCACTCCGGGAGCTTCCAGCACCAGTGCGGACATCGCGGACGACTCGCGCTCGGGCGATTCGGGCGAAACCCGGCCTGTCATGTCGGTGGAACGGGACATGCGCACCTCACTTCGCGGGAACGGGTTCGGCGGGGACGGACTCCACAGGTGCCGCGGGCGGGCGGCGGCGGCCGAAGCGCCGCATGATCGGCCGTTCGACGGCGGTGTACAGCAGCCACGCGCCCAGCACCGAGACGACCAGCTCGGCGAGCACCACACCGCTCGCGGCCCAGAAGCCGAAGTAGGCGTCCGGCCCCAGCAGCTCCCGGGTACCGCTCAGCACCAGCGCGTGCACCATGTAGAACGCGAACGAGATCTCCCCCAGCCACACCGGGAACCGCCCCCGCAGCGGCGAACGGCCGCCGCGGACGTCGGCGCACGCGGCCGCCGGGATCAGCAGCGCCAGCGGGATGATCGTGACCGCGTTCAGGTGGAACACCCACGGCACGAAGGACGCCAGCACGTACCCGCCGGCGGTGAGCAGCGCCGCGGTACCGAACCCGAGCCCGATCCAGCGCCCGCTCAGCACGATCCTGGCCAGCACGATCCCCAGCGCGAAGTCCAGCGCGCGCACCGGCGGCAGGAAGTACACCAGCCAGAACTGCCACACCGAGCCCGGCGAGTTCGCCTCCGGGAGCCCCGGTTCGGTGGGCACCAGGAACTGCGCCACGAACGCCACCGCGAACACCGCCGCGATCAGCCCGATCGCGGTCGCCCACAGCCGAGCCGCGGGAATCCGCTTGATCAGCGGGAACAGCACCGGGAACGCCAGGTAGAACAGCAGCTCGCAGCCCAGCGACCAGCTCGGCACGTTCACGCTGAGGAACGTGTCGTAGTCCGGCACCCACGGGTGCAGCAGGAACAGGTTGGCGAACACCGTCCCGGCAGCCGCGGTGCCGCCGCTGAACAGCACCAGCGCCAGCGCCCAGGTCACCAGGTGGTTCGGGAACACCTTCACCAACCTGCGTCGCCAGAAGTCCAGCACGTCCCCCACGGAGTCGCTCGACCAGGTGAGCACGAATCCGCTGAGGATGAAGAAGAACGCGACGCCGATGCGGCCCGCGTCGGCGGCGACGGTGCTGAACGCGCTCGCCTGCGCCGGGTCGCCGAAGAACGTCCACGGCGGCGTCGTGCAGGAAGCGTGGAACAAGAACACGAGCAGCGCGGAGATGAACCGCATGCTCGTCAAGGACGGCAACCGCGAGGTGCGGTCCCGCTCGGTGATCCCCCAGGTCTGCGTCATGGTCGTGCGGTCCTCATTTCTTCGAGTCGGACCCGCAGGCGTTCGCCGTCGCTGGAGGCGGTGACCGCGTCGAGGTCGGCGACCCGGGGCAGGTCTGCGGCGACCCGCCCGCCGTGGGCGCCGACGACGACCGCCCGCGCCCCGCTGGCCAGTGCCGAGAGCAGGCCTGCCTCGGCGTCCTCGAACACGATCGCCGCTTCCGGTGGCACCCCCAGGTGCCGGGCGGCGAGCGAATACCCCTCCGGATCCGGTTTTCCTTGTCGGACGTCTTCGGCGCTGACGACCACGTCGGGCAGCCGCAGCCCGGCCGCCGCCATGCGCCGCCGCGCCAGTTCGCGGCCTGCGGAGGTGACCACGGCCCAGCGGCTCGCGGGCAGGCTCGCCAGCAGCTCGGCGGCTCCGGGGATCTGCACGATCCCGTCGACGTCGGCCACTTCCTCCGCGACGAGCCGGGCGGTCTCCGCGGCCACGTCACCGCCGGCGGGCAGGTGCCGCGCCACGGTCTCCCCGGTCCTCCTGCCGTGCGCGTCGGCGAGGATCTCGGCGCCGTCGAGCCCGTGGCGGCGGGCGAAGCGGTGCCAGGTCCGTTCGACGACGGTGGTCGAGTCGACCAGCGTGCCGTCCATGTCGAACAGCAGCGCCTCGGCGGTGAGCAGCACTTCTTCGGTCATGGCCGGGCCTCGCTCGGTCGTCGGGTCAGGGTGTCGGCGTGTCCGCGCAGCCGCGCCAGGTCGACGCGCAGCCGTTCCCGGTCGCCGTCGCGGTGGTCGTTCTCCAGCACCAGTGCGCGCACGTGCCCGCCGCGCGCGCGGACCGCGGCGAGGGCGGACTCGGTGTCGCCGCCGTCCTTGACGTGGATCTGGTCGGCGAACCGGTCGCCGAGCGCCGCGACCAGCGCCGCGACGTCCACGCCCGCCTGGTGCGGGTTGGCCGTGTCGAGCAGCAGCCGGAAGGATTCCGCGCCGACCTGGTCGAGCAGCCGCTCGGCCGCGGGAACGTCGAGGACGTTCTCGTTGGCCAGCAGCAGGCCGCGGGCGGCGGCTTCGGCGCTCGCCCAGCGCAGCACCTCGGCGGTCGCCGACAACGATGCGGGGCCGGTGATCGCGCTGCGCCGGAAGCTCGGCACGAACACCAACGGTGCCTCCAGTTCCCGCGCCGCGTCCAAGGCGCGGGTCACGGTGCGGCGCACCACCGCGGGGTCGGCGGAGGTGAGCCCGATGTCGTTCATCAGGTTCACCGCTACCCCGAGCACGCGGACTCCGGTGGCGGCCGAGGTCTCCCGGATCCGCCGGATGCGCCCCGGTTCGTCGAGCGGTGCGCCGCGTCCCGGACCGCCGAGGTCGAGCTGCACCCCGTCCGCGCCGAGCTCCGCGGCGAGGGTGAGCACGTCCGCGCCGTCGGCGTCGACGCGCCAGCCGGTGAGCCCGATCAGCGGCCGGTTCACGAACCCAGCCCGCGGCTCTGCGACTCCGGCGGCTGCTCGCGCACCGAACGCCAGCCGCCGTCGGCGTCGACGACCAGGCTGTCGCCGTGGTGCTCGCCGCCGCGGGTGCGCAGCAGCTCGGTGGCGACCGCGCCGAACCCGGCCGGGCGCATGTAGTCGCTGTAGTCGAAGTCCTCCGGCCGCCGGCGGCGGATGCCCGGGGTGTCGACCATGCCGGCGGGCAGCACCTGCACGATCCGCAGCCGCGCGGCGTCCTCCTCCTGGGCCAGCGAGTGGAGCAGGCCGGTGCCCGCCGCCTTGGTCGCGGCGTAACCGGACCGGCCGGGTCCCGCGTTGTAGACCACTTCGGAGGAGACCCCGAGCAGCAACCCGGGGCCTGCCTCCCGCAGTGCGGGCAGCGTGGCCGCCAGCGTCAGCCACAGGCCGTGCAGGTTCACGTCCACCTGGCGGCGCCACTCCTGCTCGGTGACGTCGCGGAACAGCGCCCGCTTCGTCCCGTAGTGCACCGCGGAGAAGCACACCGCGTGCAGCGGGCCCGCGCCTGCGACCTCGGCGAGGGCCTGCCGGGCCTGGTCGGGTTCGGTGAAGTCCAGCCGCGCCCAGCCCAGCGCGGCGTCATCGGGTTCGCTGCGGCTCGCGACGACGACGTCGGCGCCCGCTTTCGCCCAGGCGTCGGCGATGCCGCGGCCGATGCCCGTGGAACCGCCGACCACGAGCGCGCGGACCGGTCCGGAAACGTCTGCCATCAGTTCTCCTCGTGGTGTCGGGGTTGCGGAGCGGAGATCCGCACGGCGAGCTTCACCAGCCGGCGGCCGTCGATGTCGCGACCGCGGCCGGTCGCGAGCTCGCGCATGATCCGGGCGGCTCCGTCGAGGTCGGTGCCGTGCGTGACCAGGTCGCGGTAGCGCTCCGGGGCGCGCACCAGCTCGTCGGCGGCGATCCGCAAGTGGTCGTTGCCGACCCCGCGGTGCCCGAACAGGTGCACGCGGTCGCCGGTGGTGGTGCTGAGCGCGGCGTGCTCGGGCGGGTCCGGTGTGCCCGCTCGGTTGGCGGCGCGGAGCGCGACGAGGTCGGCACCGGGCAGCATCGGCGTGCCCGCCGCCGGGGGCAGGCCGCCCACCAGGTCCACCGCGAGCTCGTGGCCCGCTGCCGCCGCGATCGCCGCCTCCAGGCAGCCGACGGTCGCGTCCCGCGGGGTGGCGATGAGCGCGGCGACGGGCCCCGGCGTCGTTTCCGCCGTCAGGTCGGCACCGGGTTCCAGCACCGCGTGCACCGGCTCCGGCGGCAGATCGTCGGCGGTGCGCCGCACCAGGACGATCCGCTCGGCCTCGGTCAGCCATCGACGCGCGGCGCGCACCGCGAGCCTGCCGACCGTCCCGGCGCCGAAGACGACGAGGGTGCGCGGGCGGAACCGGCGCAGCGCCGAGAGCGCGTAGCGCACCACCGCGAGCGGTTCCAGCAGCGCCGCCAGGTCGGGCTCCGGCACCGAGGTCAGCGGCAGCACCAGGCCCGCGTCGACGGCCGAGGCCGGTATCCAGGTCCGCTCCTGCAGCAGTCCGCCCACGTTGTGTCCCAGCAGGAACGCGGGGTCGGTGGGGTGCGTCGGGTTCACCACGACCTTCGTGCCTGCGCCGAGCTCCGGTGCGACGCCGGGCCCGGCCGCCACCACGGTCGCGATGCCTTCGTGGCCGATCACCTCGGCCGGGTCGTCCCGCATGCCGCGCAGCATCTGGACGTCGGTGCCGCACAGGCCTGCCACTTCGGGGCCCAGCAGCAGTTCTCCCGGTCCGGGCGGCCGGGTCGGCCGGTGCCGGACCGCGATGCCGGTGCCGTCGCGCACCACGGCTCGGTGCGTCCGGGTCATCTGCCCTCCCGCGCCGCGAGTCCCGCTCCGACGAGCCCGCCGGAGGTGCTCGCGTCGTCGACGACGAGCCGCCGCGCCGCCCAGCCGGGGACGCGATCGCCGGTCAGGTAGGTGCCGGCGCGTTCCAGGTGCGCCAGCACCGCGCCGCGGTAGTGCTCGCCCAGCCCGGTGACGACGCCTCCGGTCAGCACCAGGTGGTCCAGCTCCGGGTCCAGGCACACGGCGGTGCGCAGCAGGTCGGCGACCGGTGCCGTGACAGCGGCCAGCAGCGCGGTGGCGAGCCGGTCGCCGTGGTCCAGCGCGGCGCGGAACGCATCCTCGAACGCGGTGCCGTCCTCGGCGCGCCCCAGCGCCGAGTTCCGCCATCCGGCGGGATCGCGGCGCCGGACCTCCTCCGCGACCCGGCGGATTCCGGGCCCGGAGGCGAACGCCGAGAGGTGGTCGTCGACCCCGCAGTCGCAGGGCAGGTGCAGCGGCTCGCCGCGCCACGACGCGGCGATCGGCAGGTGCCCGATCTCGCCCTGCAGACCGCACTCGTCGACCGGGATCTCGCCGCGGCGGCGGTCCACGGTGCGGCAGGCGATGCCGGTGCTGATCGTCGCGAGCAGCACCTTGCGGTCGTCCGCGTACCTGGGCCCGGTGATGGCGTGCAGCAGTGCGGCGGTGACGTCGTTGACGACGTGCCAGCGCACGTCCGGGCGCGCGGACCGCAGGGCGCCCAGCAGGTCGAACGGCTCCGCGCAGGAACCCCACAGCGGCGCCGAGGCGTGCACGGTGCCGGTCCGGTGGTCCAGCGCGGCGCCGAAGGAGATCCCGGCGACGCGGCCTGCCGGCACCGCGGCGCACAGGTCCCGCACGAGTTCGGCCCGCAGCTGCGCGACGTCGGCGCCGGGACGCCTGCTGATGCTGGGCGAGGTGGTCTCGGTGATCTCGGCCAGCCCGTGCTCCGGCGTCCAGTCGGCGGCCCGCAGCCGGGTGCCGCCGACGTCGATCACGGTGATCGGGTTCATCGCGCCGCACGCACCAGAACGGTGTCCGATCCGGCCCGCTCCCGCACGAACCGGAGCGCTTCGCCGAGCTCCTCGCGGGTGATGTCGTGCACGAAGGTCGCGGAACCGATGCCGTCGGTCAGCGGAATCCGCTGCTCGCCGTCCCGGTGCTTCACCGCGTCGCGCAGCGCTTCGACGAGCAGGTCGGTGGTGAACACCGGGTCGGTCACCGGCAGGCCGGCGGCCCGCAGCAGCCCGATCGCCCGGTCGGCGTCCGCGGTGCCGAGCATCCCCCTGTTGTGCGCGAGCGCCACGCACACCGCCATGTCCACCGCGACGGCTTCGCCGTGCAGCAGCGGCGGGTCGGCCCGCAGTTCCAGCGAGGGGCTGAAGGTGTGGCCGTAGTCGACCGAGCGCTCCAGCACCTCTTCCCACAGGTTCGGTTCCAGCTCGTCGAGCATGCCGCCGATCGCCCGCGACATGATCTCCACCGCGGGGCCGCCCGGCTCGCCGTCGGCGAACGCGGCCGCGTCCAGGTCGTGCACGGCGAGTTCCAGCAGGTCGAACAGCGCCGCGTCCTTGATCAGCGCCATCTTCACGATCTCGGCGAGCCCGTTGGCGATGTGCCGTTTCGGCACCGTGCGCAGGAATTCCGGGTCGATCAGCGCCACTTCGGGCGCGTAGTAGCTGCCGAGCCGGTTCTTGTGCGTGCCGTGGTTGATGCCGGTCTTGACGCCGATCCCGGCGTCGACCTGGCCGATGAGCGTGGTGGGCACGCGGACGTAGGGGACGCCGCGCCGGTACAGCCCGGCGGCCATGCCCGCGACGTCGAGGACGGCGCCGCCACCGACCGCGACGACCTTCTCCGAGCGCCGCAGGATCCCCATCCCGGTCATCGCCTCGGTGATGGCGACGACTTCGTCGAGGTTCTTGGACTGCTCGCCGCCGGGAACGACGTGCCACTTCACGTCGATCGACCACGCCTCGAAGTAGGCGCGGAGCCGGTCGCCGTGGAGGACGTCGACGGAGTCGTCGACGATCAGCAGGCAGCGCGGCGACCTGCCGGGCGCGGTTCCGCACGCGTCGGCGAGCGCCGAGTTCGACGGCGACAGCAGCCCGGTGAGCACGCGGACGTCGTAGCCGACCGGTTGCCGGGCGCGGACCCGCCAGTCGGTGCCGATCTTCGCGGTGCCTCCGGAGTTCGCGGACATCACAGAGTCCTCCCAGTGGTGGTTCCGCCGCCCGGACGCGCGGTCCGGGCGCGCGGAGATGCGCTCCCGAATTCGTAGATGGGTGGATCCGGGCGGGGTCGCGCCCTCGCCGGATCAGGTCGGCTGCGCTGCCGACGATCAGTTCGGTCGACCGAACTCCCCAGTTGCGCGAGCGGAGCTGATACCCCAGATCATCCATATCCGCTTACGTCGCGCAGCCTAATGCTAATCACAGCGGATGAGCGCCGTCAACTGAAATGGATGACAACGGGAGGTGACTTGTTCTCCCTGGTCCAGGGGCGGACCGGCCACGGGACGCCGCTCAGCGGCCCGCGGGCTGCGAACGCTCCGCGCGGCGGAAGTCGAGCGCCGGCCCCGCCCCGTACTCCTCGGCGACCACCAGCAGGAAGCGGATCTCCGACTCCAGATCAGCCCCTCCCGGCAGCGGCACCGCACTCCCGGCCGCCACCGCGCCCCGTGCCCGGACGTCCTCCGCCGCCCGCAGCCAGCAGGCCAGCACCGCCGCCGCCACCCGGTCCGGCGGCACCCCTGCCGACACCACGTGCGCGCGCGCCCGCTCGACCAGTTCGGCCGAGCAGTGCCCGCTCAACAGCAGCACCGCGTCCCGGATCTCGATCACGAGCCGGTAGCACGCCAGCTCCACGGCGGCACGCGACCGGAACACCTCGCGCCCCGCGGCGGCGAGCGGGACGCGCCGGACCTCCGGCACCCCGGCGGTGATCTCCGCCCACAACGGCAGCAGGCGCCGCAGAACCCGGCGCTTGGCCGAGGTCCCGCGCACCTCGGCCCACAGCGGGGCGGACACGCCCACCGCGAAGCACCCGGCCTGCACCCCGCTGACGAGCGGCGCGACCGACAACGGCGACGATTCCCCCGTCCAGGCCGCGAACGCCGCCAGCGGGCAGAGCACGAGAACCGACAGGCAGAACCCGGCCCCGTACGCGAGCAGACCGAACCGCGCCCCGCCCGGCCCCCCGCGCACGCCCGCCCGCACGCACAACCCGCACGCCACCGCGTGCGCGACCACGTGCAGCAGCAGAAAACCCGACCAGTAGCTGTCCAGCACCGCGACCGGCACCGGCGGACCCGCGAAACCGACCGCGGACAGATCGGAGCGGACCAGCAGCGAGACCACCACGGCCCCACCGGCCCACAGCAGCGGCGTCCGGGCGCCGCGCACCCGCAGGAAAGCCGAGAAACCGTGGAGCACCAGGCAGGAACTCGTCACCGCGATCGAATTGCGCAGCACGTGCACCGCCTGCGGGCTCAACGCGGATTCGCGCAACCACGTGCAGGAAGCGTCGGTGTGCAGCGTCATCGTCGTCGCGAGCCCGGCGCCGATGAGCCAGAACGCCCGGGTCCGGCGCTGCCGCAACGCCTGCGGTGCGCGGAGCAGGACCGCGAGCCAGAGCGCCCCGATGCCGGCGAACTCCACCACCGAGCTCACCGCGGCGGCGGCCACGGGGCCACCGCGAACCCGAGCGCCTCCTCGATCCCGCCCACCCGCACCGGAGTCGGCAGGATGCGGCTGCCCAGCAGGACCGCGATGTCCTCGGCCTCCCGCTCGGCCGCGGCACCGTGCCCGCCGTGCGAGCGGGCCAGCAACCGGGACACCGTTCCCGGGTCGAGATCCGGGACCATCCGCCGGAATTGCGCCGCGCGCCGCTCCGAGTGATCGGCGGGTTCCGCTCCACCGTGCGCGAGGATGTGGCCGATCTCGTGCAGAATGATGTGCTTTCGGTGCAGTTCGCTGGTACGCGGTTCGACGAAAACGTAGTCGGTGTCCGCGGCTTCCACCCAGAGCCCGTGCGGACGGGCGGAATTCGCCGCCCCCGGAAAGGGGAGCACGCGCAGCGGACGTTTCCGGCGCGCGGAGATGCACTCGATCAACTCATCCATCGAACAGGCGGCAGGCAGCGCCAATTCCTTGACCAGCCTGCGAAAACGCGCGCGCGAACGCCACCCCTCCAGCACCGGAAGCCCTCCCCGGTCACATGTCCACCCCAGTACGCTGAGCACTCTGTCCGACACTTTCCGCAGCAGTCAATGCATCCTGCGTCACAGCGCACGAAAATCGCACCCCCTTAACAGGAGGTTCACTTTCTCGCGAACGATTTCCAGATAGTGGGCGAAATGGCGTGCACCGCGCGGAAATGGAGCAGGCGGTAGCACCTCCCGGTGGAACGCGCGTCGAGGCCCCCGGCGGCACCGGGGGCCTCGACGCGATCAGGACGAGCGGATCAGCCGAACGACGGCGGCGCGTCCTCGGGCGCGCTGCCCCACCCGGTGTTCGGCTCGGTGCCCAGGGCGTAGTCGAGCGTGCCGCCCTCGGCGACGAACCGCTCGGACAGCCACGGCTTCCCGGTCCGCTCCCCGTTCACCGACAGGTCCTGCACGTACTTCGCCTCCTGCGAAGCGTCGGGGGCGTTGACGGTGATGGTGGTGCCGTTGCCCCGGTCGATGCTGATCGACGGGAACAGCGGGCTGGCCAGCACCAGGTCCGCGCGGCCCGGCGCCTCCGGGTACATGCCCAGCGCCGCCCACACCGACCAGGACGACATCTGGCCGAGGTCGTCGTTGCCGACGAGGCCGTCCGGTTCGGCGCTGAACAGCTCGGTCAGCGAGCGGCGCACCACGTCCTGCGTCTTGTGCGGCTGCCCGGCGTAGGCGTAGGCCCACGGGGTGTTCGCCGACGGTTCGTTGCCGAGGTAGGCGTGCGGTTCGTCCGGTCCGGCGTTGAGCTCGGCGAAGAACTCGTCGAGCCGCGCCCCCGCCTGCTCGTTCCCGCCCATCCGGTCGAACAGCCCCTGGTGGTCGAACGGCACCATCCAGGCGTACTGGGCGGCGTTGCCCTCCACGTAGCCGTCCTGCTGGGCGAGGTCGAACTCCGGCCAGGAGCCGTCGGCCTTGCGCGGCTGGATCCAGCCGCTGTCCGGGTTGACCAGGTTCTGCCAGTTCCGCGCGCGCTGCTGGAACTCGTCGCGCGCGCCGGTGTCGCCGATCCGGTCGGCGAACTGGGAGATGGCGAAGTCGGAGCCGGTGTACTCCAGCGTCGTCGACACCGAGCCCCACGATTCCTCGTCCTCGGCGGGGATGTAGCCGAGCTCGCCGTACTGCTCGTGCACCGGCCGCTCGTCCTCGTTGGTCGCCCCGGCGCGCATCCGCTCCAGCGCCCGGCCGGTGTCGAAGTCGGTGGCGCCGAACGCGTGCGCGCTGGAGATCATGATCGGCAGCGGGTCGCCGGTCATCACGCCGGTGCCGCCGTTGGCGACGGTCCAGCGGTCGAAGTAGCCGCCCTGCGCGGACTGGTTCACCGCGGACTGCGCGATGTCCGAGGCGATGTCGGGCGCGATCAGCGCGACCAGCTGGGTCTGCGAGCGGTACACGTCCCAGCCGGAGTAGTTGGCGTACTGGGCGTGGCCCGGCTCGGCCCGGTGCACCTCGCCGTCGAAGCCGGTGTAGTTCCCGTCGACGTCGCTGAACACGTTGGGGTGCAGCAACGAGTGGTAGAGCCCGGTGTAGAGCCGCCGCCGGTCCTGGTCGCTGCCGCCGCCGACGTCGATCCGCCCGAGCAGCTCGTTCCACGCCGCGCGGGTGCCGTCGCGGACCTGGTCGAAGCCCCGGTCGCCGAGTTCCTCGGCGGCGTTGGCCTTCGCGCCGTCCAGGCTGACGAACGACAGCCCGACGCGGGCGGTCACGGTGCGCTCGGCGCCCGGGTCGAAGGAGACGAAGGCCTGCGCGCCGTCGTCCTGCGCCTGCTGCTCGTTCGCGGCGCCGGTGCCCGAACCGGAGATCTCCTTCGCCGAGGTGTCGACCCGGCCGTCGCGCACGACGCCGCTGCTGGTGAAGTCGTGGTCGAACTCGGCGTGGAAGTAGACGCGGTACTCGTTGGAGCCGCCGCAGAATCCGCCGCCGTCGCTGTAGCCGCTGATGGTGTTGCCGTCGATGGTCAGCGAGCCCTCGGCGTCGTTGAACGCCTTCGCCGCGTCGATCGACAGCGAGGCAGTCTCGCCCTCGGGGTAGGTGAACCGCGCGACGCCGGCCCGCTGGGTCGCGGTCAGCTCGGTGCGCAGCCCGTTGTCGAAGGTGACGTCGTAGGCGCCGGGCGAGGCCGATTCGTTCTCGTGCGAGAACGGGTGGTCCTGCGCCGGGGCGTCGCCGAGCGTCGGCAGGAACGGGATGTTGCCGAAGTCCCCGCACCCGGCGCCGGAGATGTGGGTGAGGCTGAACCCGCGGATCCGGTCGTCCTCGTACTGGTAGCCGCCGTGCTGGTACTCGGCGGTGTCCGGGCTCCACTGCATCATCCCGAACGGCGCGACCGCACCGGGGAAGGTGTTGCCCGCTCCCCCGCCGTGCCCGAAGTCGGGACCACCGGGCTTGGTGCCGGTGAACGGGTTGACGTACTGCGCCGGGTCTTCGACGCCCGGCGCGGCCGGGGCGGCGACGGCCGGTACCGCGGAGCCCGGCAGGGCCAGTGCGGTGACCAGCCCGACGGCGCCGGCCAGCAGCGATCGGCTCCGGCCGGACGTGCGTCTGCGCCTGGAGGTGCGCATCGTGCTCCTCTCCTCGGAGGTGGTGGTGCGGCGTGGTTCGGAAACGAGCGGGAACGTCCGGCACCCAATGTGGACGGGGGATGCGGAAGGGGGACGCGGAATCGGAATTCCGCGCGGGAAGAAGGAGTTCCACGGACTTCTTCCGGCGCGCGAGCGGGAAATCGCGGACCGCATTCCGGCCACGGATTCCCGATGGTCATCGAGGCGGGTTCGGCGGCGAGTGCGGCGGCAGGCGACCCGGCCGCGACGGCGACCCGGCCACCGGGAACGCCATGCGGAATCCGCGTCGGAGACGGGAAGAACGGCCCGGATCGCGCACAGATCCCCCATGACAACGTTGTCCATCGCGGTGAGATCAACCGTACAGACCGGACTCGGCGGCGGCAATCATCCGCGTCCCGCGCGCCGCCCGGAGCAGCGGATTCCGGACGCGTTTCCATCCGTTCAGGGCAATGCGGGCGACCGCGCTCCCGTTTTTCCCAGAATGGAAGGGGATTTCCCGGGAATGGCGGTCAGCCGGGGAGGAGCTCGGCGACGAGCCGCTTGCCCAGTTCGATCGGTTCGGTGCCGCGGCTGAACTTGGAGCCTGCGACCGCGCCGTCGTAGATCAGCCGGATCCGCTCGGCGGTCGCCTCGGGATCGGCGGCCCCGGACCGCCCGGCGAGGTCCACGAGCAGCTCGTGCAGCCAGGCGCGGTGCCGGTCGATGGCGGCGCGCGCCGGGTGCTGCGGATCGGGGAACTCGGTGGCGGCGTTGAGGTAGAGGCAACCGCGGAAGCGGCGGTCCAGCGCGGCGCCGTGCGCGAGGTCGAACAGCGCCAGGACCTTCTCGCGCGGCGAGTCCAGTTCGGCGGCGGCCTTCTCCCACTTGCCCCGGTCGGCCTCGTCCTGGTCGTCGAGGTAGGCGGCGATGAGGCCGTCCTTGGAGCCGTAGGCGTGGTAGAGGCTGGCGCGCGCGACCCCGGCTTCGGCGAGCACCCGGTCGATGCCGACCGCGCGGATGCCCTCCCGCACGAACAGGGTTCCGGCCGCGTCCAGGAGTCGCTGGGCGGGAGCGGCTGCGCCGGATCGCGTGGTGGCCATGGACACAGCCTAACATCGATGGACAGAACGATCGGTCTAGCCCTAGGGTGGCATGCCAGGTTCGGAGCTCGTGCGGCGGTTGCAGGTGGACCTGCTCCGCGTCACCAGCGCGATCTGTCCCGCTCCCCTGGCCTGAACCCCCTCTCGCGACATCGCGCGGACGACCTGAGCCGTCGTCCGCCGCCGCGCATCCCCCTGCCCGCACGGAGGCCCCGCCATGTCCTTGTTCCTGTACGAGATCGTGCCCGCCGACGACGCCCGCCAGCGGACCGAGCAGCTGCTCGCCGCCTTCGACACCGCCGCGCGCGAAGCGGGTGCCGAACTGATCGAATCGCAGGTCACCGGCGCGCGGGACCGGGTGTTCGCCGTGGTGGAGGCCGCGGACGACGCCGACCTCGCCACCCTGCGCGGCGAGCGGCTGCCCGAGGTCGCCGAGCTCGCCGGCCCGCACCTGGTCCGCCTGGTCGGCGCCGACCTCGCCGAGGTCAAGGCCGCCCGCCCCGAAGCCGGCTACCTCGTCGAGTGGGACTTCCCCGCCGACCTGGACATGGACACCTACCTGGCGAACAAGAAGGCCAAGGCGCCCAAGTACGCCGAGGTGCCCGAGGTGACGTTCCTGCGCACCTACGTGCGCGAGGACATGGCCAAGTGCCTGTGCCTCTACGACGCACCCGACGAGGGCGTGGTGCGCAAGGCGCGCGACGCCGTGAGCACGCCCGTCGACCGGTTGCACACCTTGGACCGGGGCTGACATGACGGCCGCGCACACCGACCGGACCGGCGCGCCCGCGGACCACCCGGGCCGCGCCGAGATCGCCGAGCACTTCGCCGACCGCGCGGCGGCGCTCGACCGCGGCGACGCCGACGTGCGGCCCGGCCTGCGGTTCCTCGGGGAACGCGGGCTGCTGGAGCTCGGCGCGCCGGGCTGCGGCGGCGACCTCGCCACGATGCTGCTGCTCGTCGAGGACGTCGCGGCCGGCTGCCTGTCCTCGGCGTTCTCGCTGTGGGCGCAGCGGATGGTCGTCGAGTACGTGGCCCGCGGCCCCGCCGACGCGGCAGCGGCGCGGGAACTGGACGGGCTGCGCACCGGCTCGCGGATCGGCGTCACCGCGATGGCGCCCGCCATGAAGCACGTCGCCGGGATCGAACCGGTGCCGGTGCTGGCCGAGCGGACCGGCACCGGGGTGCGGTTGACCGGGCCGATCCGCTGGGCGTCGAACCTGTTCGACGACGCGCTGGTGGTGGTCCCCGCCCGGTTCGCCGACGGCGGCGGGCTGATCGCGGTGCTGCGCGTCGGCGACCCCGGGGTGACCGTCCACTCGGCACCCGAGCTGCTGGCGCTCGGTGCGACCGGCTCCTCGTCGGTGGCGCTGACCGAAGTGGACGTGCCGGCGGCGGACGTGCTCAGCACGGACCTGACCGGTTTCGTGCGCGCGGTCCGGCCGACCTTCCTGCTGGTGCAGAGCGCGTTCTGCGCCGGGCTCGCGGGCGCGTCCCGGCGGCAGGCGGCGACCGCGCTGGACGGGCTGAACGCCGAGTTCCGCCCGGACTTCGGCGAGCTCGCCGCCGCGCACGACTCGGTGCGGTCCCGGCTGTTCGAGTTCGCCCGCGTCCCGCAGCGGCCCGCGGACCTGCTGCGGCTGCGGCTGGACGCGGCGCGCACGGCCGGTGCGGCGAGCAGGCTGGAAGCGGCGGTGACCGGTGGCCGCGGCTACGCCGCCACCAGCCCGACGAGCCGCAGGCTGCGCGAGGCCGCCTTCCTCCCGATCCAGGCCCCGACGGAAGGACAACTGCGGTGGGAACTGTCACGGTCCGCCTGAGCGGCGCGGAGAAGTCGTACCCGCCGCACCACCGCAAGGTCCTCGACGGACTGGACCTGGTGGTGCGGGACGGGGAGTTCGTGGTGCTGCTGGGCCCCAGCGGCTGCGGCAAGTCCACGCTGCTGCGGATCCTCGCCGGGCTCGAAACCCTCGACGGCGGCGCACTGGAGTGGGCCGGTGGCGCGCGGCCGCCGATCGGCGCCGTGTTCCAGCAGCCGCACCTGATGCCGTGGCTGACCGTGCGGGACAACGTGCTGCTCGGCGGCCGCTACCGGGCCAACCGGGCGCGGTTCTCGCCGGACTGGGCGGCGGGACTGGTCGAGCGGCTGGGGCTCGCCGAGCTCGCCGGCACCTACCCGGACCGGCTCTCCGGCGGGCAGGCGCAGCGGGTCGCGGTCGCGCGGGCGGCGGCGATCGGCCCGGCGCTGCTGCTGCTCGACGAACCGTTCAGCGCGCTGGACCCGGCGGCGCGCGCCGACCTGCAGCGGTGGGTGCGGGCGAGCACCGACGACCTCGGGCTCACCTCGGTGCTGGTCACCCACGACGTGGACGAGGCGTTGCTGGTCGCCGACCGGATCGCGATGCTCGACGGTTCCGGTGCGGTGGCGCGGGAATGGCCGAACTCCCCCGGCACCGCGGACGGCCCGCTGCGGGCGGAACTGCTCGCGCACTACCCGGCGAGCCCCGTCGCGGCCGGAGCGACCTGATGGGCTCGCTGTGGTCGCGCCGGTCGCTGCTGCTGGGCGCCGGAGCGCTGGGCGCAGCCGGGGGCATCGGGGCCGCCACCGACCTCGGGCTCAACGCGGCGCGGCACCGCGACGTCTCCTCCACCGCGCTGCGCATCGGCTACCTGCCGATCACCGACGCGGCACCGCTGCTGCTCGCGCACGGCAGCGGCCTGCTCGACGAGCACGGCACCGGCGCGGCACGGCCGGTGAAGTTCCGCAGCTGGGCGTCGCTGGCCGAAGCGTTCCTCACCCGGCAGGTCGACGTGGTGCACCTGCTGATGCCGTTCGCGGTGCAGCTGCGCTACGCGATGGGCGCGGACTGCCGGGTGCTGGCCTGGAACCACACGAACGGCTCGGCGCTCACCGTGCGCCGCGACGTCGAGCGCGTCGAGCAGCTCGCCGGGCACAAGGTCGCCATCCCGTTCTGGTGGTCCATCCACAACATCGTGCTGCAGCGGATGCTGCGCGCCGCCGGGCTCACCCCGGTGGTGCGGCAGCGGCCCTCCGCCGCGGACGGCACGGTGGAGCTGGTGGTGATGAGCCCCTCCGACATGGTCCCCGCGCTGGACGGCGGCTCCGTCGGCGGCTACATCGTGGCCGACCCGTTCAACGCGATCGCCGAGATCAAGGGCGTGGGGCGCATCCTGCGGTTCGTCGGCGACGTGTGGCGCGACCACGCCTGCTGCGTGGTGCTCGCGCACCAGGACCTGCTGGACACCGCACCGGGCCGGGTGCAGGGGCTGGTGGACGCGCTGGCGATCACCCAGCTCGGCCTCGCCCACGACCGGGCGGGCGGCGCGCGGGCGCTCACCGGCGGGAACTACCTGCCGCAGCCGCTGAAGGCGGTGTCGAAGGCGTTGCAGTATCCGGCGGCCCCCTACCCGCACGCCCTGCACCACCCGGAGTGGTCCGGGCAGCGCATCGGCTTCCAGCCGTTCCCGTTCCCCGGGTTCACCGCGGAACTCGTCGAATCGATGCGCACCACGGTCGTCGACGGCGACACCCGGTTCCTCGACGGCCTCCGCACCGACGAGGTGCACGGACAGCTCGTCGACGACCGGTTCGTGCGCGGCAGCCTGCGCCGCCTCGGCGGACCGGCCGCGTTCGGCCTGCCCGGCTCCCTGACCCGCAGCGAAGAGGTGAACCCCGCATGACCACGCTCTCCCCGCGCGGCGCCGAGGACACGAGCCCCGCCCGGACCGACCGGCCGGGCCTCGCGCACCGGGCCGGGCCGCCGCTGGTGGCGGTGCTGGTGGCCGTCGCGGTGTGGTGGCTGGTGACCGACGTGCTCACCGGCGACCGGCTGCTCACGGCGTTCGCCCCGCAGCACGCGGTTGCCGCGATCGGCGACCTGCTGGCCAGGGGCGTGCTGCTGCCGGACGTGGCGGCCAGCCTGTGGCGGCTGCTGCTGGGCATGCTCATCGCCGCGGTCGTCGGCGTCCCGGTCGGGCTGCTGGTCGGGTCGCTGGACGTGGTGGAGCGGGCGACGCGGCCGGTGTTCCAGTTCCTGCGGATGATCTCGCCGCTGTCCTGGGCGCCGATCGCGGTGGCCGTGTTCGGCATCGGGCACCGGCCGGTGACGTTCCTGGTGGCGGCCGCGGCGGTGTGGCCGATCGTGCTCAACACCGCCGCCGGGGTGCACGCCGTCTCACCCGGTCACGTCCGGGTGGCGCGGTCGCTCGGCGCGACCCGGTTCGAAGTGCTCACCAGCGTGGTGCTGCCGACCGCCCGCACCCACGTGCTGACCGGGTTGCGGCTGGCGCTCGGCATCGCGTGGGTGGTGCTGGTGCCCGCGGAGATGCTCGGCGTGGATTCCGGACTGGGGTACCAGATCCTCAACTCCCGCGACCAGCTCGCCTACGACCAGGTGATGGCGGTGATCCTGGTGATCGGCGTCCTCGGCTACCTCCTCGACGCCCTCGCCCGCACGCTGCTGCGCCCGCGGCGGTGAGCGCGGACCCGCCGCGCGCGTGATCACCGCCGCGCCCCGTGGGACGATCTCGGCGTGGTGAACGTCGCGCGTCCCGCTTCGTCGTGGCTGGTTCCCGCCTTGGTCGTGCTGCTGGCCGCCGGGGCGGGTTTCGGGCTCGCCGGGGTCGATTCCGGTGTGGTGCGCACGAGCACCGTCGTCGACGGCGTGCCGGTCGACCTGGTGCGCCCCGCCGCGTCGGCCGGGTCCGCTCCGGGAGTAGTGGTGGCGCACGGGCACGCCGCGAGCCGCCGCCTGATGGCCGACTGGGGGACGACGCTGGCGCGGTCCGGGTTCGCCGTCGCGCTGCCGGACTTCGCCGGGCACGGGGCCAATCCGGCGCCGCTGCCCGACGGGCCGGAGCGGGAGGTGCGGCTGGCGGCGGACCTCGATGCGGCCGTCGGGCTGCTGCGGCGGACGCCCGGAGTCGATCCGGAGCGGATCGGGCTGGTCGGCCATTCCATGGGGGCCGGTGCGGTGCACCGGTACGCGGCGGAGCATCCCGCGATCGCCGCGACGGTGGCCGTGTCGCTGCCCGGCTCCGATATCCCACCGGACCCGGCGCTGCCCGCGGACCTGCTGCTGCTCACCGGGCAGTTCGAGTTCCCGGTGTTCCACCGCGCGGCCGAGCAGGCCCTGCGCGCCGGGCGCCCCGACGCGGTGTGGGGCGCGCCCGCCGATCCGGCGCGGGAGAACGCCCGGCGGGGCGGCACCGTCGCGGGCGCCGAGCACCTCTCGATCCTCTTCGCGCCGCGGGCCCACGCGGCGGCGGCGCGCTGGCTGCAGGACTCGCTGCAGGTGTCCGCGCCGGTGCGGGTCGCGGCGGGCGAGCGGTTGTGGCCCGCGGTCCTGCTGTGGGCCGCGTTCGCGGTCGGTTTCCTCCCCTTCGCGCGCCGGCTGTTCGGCTCGGCGAGCCCGGAACCGGAACCGGGGTCGGGGTTGGCGCCGTCGGTGCCCGCGGTCGCCGCCGCGGTCGCGGCCGGGCTCGGGCTCGCCGCGGCGGGCTCGGTGCTGGCGCCGGGCGGCTGGTCCCCGCTGGCGGTGGGCGGGGAGATCGGGTTGTTCCTCCTCCTGTTCGGGCTCGGGAGCTGCGCGGTGCTGGGCCGAGGCGCCCGCAGCGCGCACGACGTCCGAGATGCCCGAGGTGTCCGATGTGGACGGTCCGGTTCGGCCTGGCGGCCGGCGGCGGTCATCTGCTGCGCGCTGCTCGCCGTGGCCGCGCCCATCGGGATCGCGCTGGCCGAGCCGGTGCCGCACGGTGCTCGCTGGTGGTGGACCCCGCTGGTCGTCGTCGCCTGCGGAATCGCCTGCGCCGCAGCGGAGTTCGCGGCCAGCGGACGGACCGGCCCGCGGCAGGACGCGGTGCGGGCGGCGGTGCTGGTCGCCGCGCTGCTCGGCGTCGGGGTGTGCGCGGTCGCGGGAGTGCTGCCGAGCTTCGTGCTGCTGATCGCGCCGCTGCTGGGGGCGCTGCTGCTCTGGCACCTCGCGTGGGCGGCGGTGCTCGCCCGGACCGGTGCCGCGTGGTGGCTGCCCGCCGTCGTCGGCGGCGTGCTGCTCGGCTGGCCGCTGGCCGCCGTCAGCCCGCTCGGCTGAGCACCGGACGCGGCTCAGCGCCGCAGCGCCGCGCGGGAGAGCCGGTTGCCGACGAACTGGGCCGCCTGCACCAGCACGATGATGATCAGCACTGCGATGGCGGTGATCGTCCAGTCGAAGCGCTGGTACCCGTAGGTGATCGCGAAGTCGCCGAGCCCGCCACCGCCGACCGCCCCGGCCACCGCCGTCATGTCCACGACCGCGACGAACACGAAGGTGTAGCCGAGGATCAGCGGCGCCAGCGCCTCCGGCACCAGCAGCGTGCCGATGATCCGCAGCGGACTCGCCCCCATCGCCCGCGCCGCCTCGATCACGCCGGGGTCGATGCCGACGAGGTTCTGCTCCACGATGCGGGAGATCCCGAACGTCGCGGCCACGACCAGCGCGAACGTCGCCGCCGGGGTGCCGAGCGTGGTGCCGACGACGGCCAGCGTCACGGGACCGATCGCGGTGATGAAGATGATGAACGGGATCGGCCGGATGATGTTCACCAGCAGGTTCAGCGCGGTGAACACCGCGCGGTTCGCGAGCAGGCCGCCTGCCCTGGTGGTGTGCAGCAGGATTCCCAGCACCAGCCCGAGGAATCCGCCGACGAGCATCGTCACCAGCACCATCCCGATGGTCTGGGCGACGGCGCTCAGCAGCACCGGGCCGATGGTCTCCCAGTCGATGTTCACGCCGCGAGCTCCCCCACGTCGGTGACCGCGCGCAGGGCGGCGATCAGCGCGTCCACGTCCTCGTCCGCGCCGGCGAGCTCCAAGGTGAGCCTGCCGAACGCGTCGCCGCCGAGTTCCTCGACGCCGCCGTGCACGACCTCGAACCGCACCCGGTGCTCGGCGAGGGCCGCCGAGAGCACCGCGCCGACCCGCTGCTCGCCGCCGATCCGGGCGGTGACCAGCCGACCGGGGTTCCTGGCCCGCAGCCGCGCCAGCTCGGCGTCGCTGGGCCGATCGGGCAGGACGGTGCGCACGAACCGCCGCGTGGTCTCCGCCGCCGGGTTCGCGAACACGTCCGCCACCCGGCCCTGCTCGACGAGCCTGCCCGCGTCGAGCACCGCGACCCGGTCGGCGATCCGCCGCATCACGTCCATCTCGTGGGTGATCACCACGATCGTGATGCCCAGCTCGGCGTTGATCCGCCCGAGCAGGTCCAGTACTTCCCCGGTGGTCTCCGGGTCGAGCGCGCTGGTCGCCTCGTCGGCGAGCAGGATCTCCGGGTTCGTCGCCAGGGCGCGGGCGATCCCGATGCGCTGCTGCTGGCCCCCGGACAGCTGGTCCGGGTAGTGCCAGGCCTTGTCCAGCAGGCCGACGAACCGCAGCAGCTCCGCGACCCGCTCCTCGCGCCGGGCCGAATCCCAGCCCGCGACCTTCAACGGGTAGGCCACGTTGCCGAACGCGGTCCGCGAACGCAGCAGGTTGAACTGCTGGAAGACCATGCCGATGCCGCGCCGGACCTGCCGCAGCCGCCGTTCGGGAAGGCCGGTGATGTCGGTGCCGCCGACCAGCACGGTCCCCGAGTCGGCCCGCTCCAGCGCGTTGATCAGCCGCACCAGCGTGCTCTTGCCCGCGCCCGAGTGCCCGATCACCGCGAACACCTCCCCGGGTTCGACGGACAGGTCGATGCCCTCCAGCGCGGTGACCGCCCGGGAGCCCGAGCCGAACGTCTTGCCGACGCCGCGGAACTCGATGAGCGGGTTCACCGGCCACCCGCCGCGCGCACCTCGTCGGTCAGCTCCGCCAGGATCGACCGCAGCTCCGCCGGGGAGCGCCGCACCGGCACCGCGGTGCCGCGGGAATCCGCGGCCACCTGGCCGGCGACCCGTTCGTCCCGGTATAGCTCCACGAGCTTCGCGTACGTCGGGTCGTCGGCGTCCTCGGCGCGGGTGACGAACACGTTGGTGTAAGGCTGCGCGGCGGGCCCGGCCGGGTCGTCGCCGAACAGCGCGCGGGACGGGTCGAGGTCCGCGTCCAGGGCGTAGTTGTTGTTCACGACCGCCGCATCGGCCGACGGCAACGAGGCCACCGTCTGCGCCGTGTCCACCGGCAGCACGCGCACCTTCGATGCGGCCGCGTCGATCTCGGCGACGGTCGACAGCGGGTTTCCCCCGCCCCGCAACGAGATCAGCCCGGCCCGCTGGAGCACCAGCAGCGCCCGCGCCTGGTTCGTCGCGTCGTTCGGGATGGTGACGGTGCCGCCGGCCGGGATGCCGGCGAGGTCGGCGTGCCGCCGGGAGTACAGGCTCAGCGGGACGACGGAGGTGGAGCCGATCGGGGTGAGGGTGTCGCCCGTCGCCGCGTTGTGATCGGCGAGGAACAGCAGGTGCTGGAACAGGTTCACGTCGATCTGGCCCTGCGCGAGCGCCGGGTTCGCCTGGTTGTAGTCGCTGAAGGCGACGGTGCGCAGGTCGATCCCGTGCTCGGCGGCGAGCTGCCGGAACGTCGTCCAGTACTCCTTGCTCGCGTCCGTGGCCCCGATGCGCACCGTGATCCGGCCGTCCGCCCCGTCGGATCCCGCCGTGCCGAACGCGGCGAACACCGCACCGGCGATCAGCACCACGACGAGTGCGAGGCCCGCCACCAGCAACCCCCGGCGACTCCGCCGCGGCTTCTCCGGCAGTTCGTCTGCGGCTCTTGCGGACATGGTGGACCTCCCAGTGGGCGTGCGCGGGCCTCCCGCGGCGAGATGCCGCAACGATGCACCGGAGCCCCGCCTCCGCGGAAACCGTGCCGAGATCTGGAATCACAGGCCGCCCCCTTGCCCGGGCGGCCGCAGGTGTGCTGGGCGCCGTCCGCGGCGCCGGGCCGCCGGGTGCGCGCAGGTGATCTGCGCGGACCGATCGCGCGCCCCCGCCCTCCGGCGATCACCACCGGCCTGACGATCCACTGTGGACGTTTCGGATCGACCTGGTCCGTCCCGGGATTCGGAACGCGTTGCCCGACCCGAGGAGCAGTGCCTACGTTGCACGCCGTGCTGAAGCAGGATGGAAGACCACGGGACACCTCCGGACCGGCCGGGGCCGGCGCCGCGAACCGGGCGCTGAGCGCGGTGCGCCCGTTGAGCGGCCCGCTGCTGGGGCTCGGCGCCGTCGTGGTGCTGGTGCTGGTGTGGCAGCTCGTCGCCGCGCTGCGGATCTGGCCCGAGCAGATCGTGCCCGCGCCCGCCCAGGTGTGGGCGCAGCTGCTGTCCACCAGCGACGCCGGCAACGGCCAGTCCGGTTACGCCGGCTACACGCTGCTGGAACGCCTCGCGGTGAGCCTGCGCAGGCTGGCCTACGGAGTCGGGTACGGCGTCCTGATCGGACTCGCCCTCGGCCTGGTGATGGGTCTGGTCCGGCCGGTGCGGGTGATGCTGGAGCCGCTGGTCACCTTCATCCGCGCGCTGCCGCCGCTGGCCTACCTGAGCCTGCTGGTCATCTGGTTCGGCATCGACGAGGAACCCAAGGTGTACCTGCTGATGGTGGCCTCGTTCCCGCCCGTGGCCGTGGCGACCGCCGCCGCGGTCACCGGGGTCGGCAAGCAGTACGTGGAGGCCGCCGAAGCGCTCGGCGCGAACCGGGCGCAGGTGATCGCCTCGGTGATCCTGCCCGCGTCGGTGCCCGAGATCCTCACCGGCGTCCGGCTGGCCGTCGGCATCGCCTACGGGTCGGTGGTGGCCGCGGAGACCGTGAACGGCGCCGACGGGCTCGGCGGCATGGTGCTCAACGCCCAGCGCTACAACCAGACCGCCGTGGTGATCCTCGGCCTGTTCGTCATCGGCATCACCGGCCTCGTCATCGACCTGCTGATCGTCGCGGTCCGCCAGTCGCTGTCCCCGTGGCGCAGCCGCGTCTGACCACCCCCGTGAGAGGAGAACCCGTGCACCGGTTCAGCAGGCGCGCCGCGCTCGGCCTGTTCGGCGCCGCCGCGGCCGTCCCCGCGCTCAGCGCGTGCGGCGTCGGCGGCGAGTCCGAGGAGGAGAAGGCCCGCAAGGTCCGCATCGCCTACCAGAACTTCGCCGACAGCACCCTGCTCGTCAAGGAGCAGCGCACCCTGGAGCAGCGGTTCCCGGAACACGAGTTCCAGTGGACCGCGTTCGACTCCGGCGCGAGCATCAACACCGCGTTCCTCAGCGGGGCGCTGGACATCGCCGTCATCGGCAGCAGTCCCGCCGCGCAGGCGCTCAGCCCGCCGCTGGCCGTGCCGTACCAGGTGATCCAGCTGCTCAACGTGATCGGCAGCAGCGAGGCGCTGGTGGTGCGCGGCGACCGCGGCATCCGCGCGATCCCGGACCTGACCGGGCGCAAGGTCGCCGCTCCGTTCAGCTCCACCGCGCACTACAGCCTGCTCGCCGCGCTGCGGCAGCACGGCGTCGACCCGGGCGGGGTCGACATCGTCGACCTGGAACCGCAGAACATCCAGGCGGCGTGGGAGCGGGGCGACCTCGACGGCGCCTACCTGTGGACGCCGACGCTCACCGCGTTGCGGCGCAACGGCACGGTGCTGGTGGACAGCGCGCAGCTCGCCGCGGCGGGCGAGCCCACGCTCACCTTCGCCGTCGCCGCACGGGAATTCCTCGACCGCAGCCCCGACGTCGCCCAGGGCTGGCTGGACGCCACCGACGCGGCGATCCGGCAGATCCGCACCGATCCCAGGCCGGTCGCCGAGGCGGTGAGCAGGCAGCTCGGCAGCAGCGTGGACGACGCGCTGGGCCAGCTGCGGCAGAACATCTACCTCGACCTGGAACAACAGCGCGGCCCCGAGTACTTCGGCAGCCCGCAGGCGCCCGGCGAGCTCGCCGCGCGGCTGCGCGCCAACGCCGGATTCCTGCTGGCGCAGCAGAAGATCGACGCCCTGCCCGACCTCGCGACCTTCCAGCGAGCCCTGCGCATCCCGGAGCCCGCTCATGCCTGATGAACCCCTCGTCGAGATCACCGGAGCCACCCGCTCCTACGGGCGCGGCGCGAACGCCGTCACCGCGCTCGGGCCGCTGGACCTGCGCGTCGAACGCGGCGAGTTCGTGGTGATCGTGGGCCCGTCCGGGTCCGGCAAGAGCACGCTGCTGCGGCTGGTCGCCGGTTTCGAACGGCCCAGCACCGGCACCGTCGCCCTCGACGGGCGCGCCCCGGTGCCCGGCCGCGACGTGGGCGTGGTGTTCCAGCAACCCCGGTTGTTCCCGTGGCACTCGGTCGCGGGGAACCTGGACGCGGCGCTGCGCTGGGCGGGGGTGCCGCGCGGGCAGCGGGCGCAGCGGCGCGCGGAGCTGTTGGAACGCGTGGGGCTCGCCGAGATCGGCGGGCGGCGCGTCTGGGAGATCTCCGGCGGCCAGCAGCAGCGGGTCGCCATCGCCCGCGCCCTCGCCGGGCGGCCGGGCCTGCTGCTGCTCGACGAACCGTTCGCGGCGCTCGACGCGCTCACCCGGGAACGCCTGCAGGAGGACCTGCGCTCGCTGACCGACGACGCCGAGCAGGGCGCCGTGTTCGTGACGCACAGCGTCGACGAAGCGGTCTTCCTCGCCAGCAGGGTGATCGTACTGAGCAACCGGCCGGGCCGGGTCGAGCTGGACCTGCCGGTTCCGCTGCCGCGCAGCGGGATTCCCGCCGACGAGCTGCGCGCCTCGGCCGAGTTCGCCCGGCTGCGCGGCGAGGTCTCCACCGCCGTCCGCGCCGCGCTCCAGCCCGCCTGAGCCGCGACCTGCCGCAGCGGAACGGCCCGACCGGACGCGGTGGTCGATCGGGCCGTTCAGCTCGCTGGTCCGCTACGCCGGCGGGTGCGGATCACACGACGCCGAGGGACAGCATCGCGTCCGCGACCTGGGTGAAGCCCGCGATGTTGGCGCCCACGATGTAGTTGCCGGGGGCGTCGTACTCGTCGGCGGTCTGCAGGCAGCGGTCGTGGATGCCGCGCATGATCTCGGCGAGGCGCTGCTCGGTGTGCTCGAACGTCCACGAGTCCCGCGAGGCGTTCTGCTGCATCTCCAGCGCGGAGGTCGCGACGCCGCCCGCGTTCGCCGCCTTGCCGGGCGCGAACTTCACGCCGGCGTCGTTCAGGAACTTGATGGCCTCCGGCGTGGTGGGCATGTTCGCGCCCTCCGCGACGATCTTGCAGCCGTTGCGGACCAGTTCGGCCGCGTGGTCGGCGTCCAGCTCGTTCTGGGTGGCGCAGGGCAGCGCGATGTCGCACGGCACGTCCCAGGCCGCACCACCGGAGATGAAGCGGACGCCGTCGCCGCGGGCGGTGGCGTACTCGTCGATGCGGGCGCGCCGCACCTCCTTGATCTCCTGCAGCAGCGCGACGTCGACGCCCTTCTCGTCCACCACGTACCCGCTGGAGTCCGAACAGGCCACGACGGTGCCGCCGAGCTGGTGCACCTTCTCGATGGCGTACTGCGCGACGTTGCCCGAACCGGACACGACGACCTTCTTGCCGTCGAAGGAATCCCCGGACGTCTTCAGGATCTCGTCCACGAAGAACACCGTGCCGTAGCCGGTGGCCTCCGGACGCACCTGGGAACCGCCCCAGCTGAGGCCCTTGCCGGTGAGCACCCCGGACTCGTAGCGGTTGGTGATCCGCTTGTACTGGCCGAACAGGTAGCCGATCTCCCGGCCGCCGACCCCGGTGTCCCCGGCGGGAACGTCGGTGTACTCGCCGATGTGCCGGTACAGCTCGGTCATGAACGACTGGCAGAACCGCATGACCTCGCCGTCGGAGCGGCCCTTCGGGTCGAAGTCGGAACCGCCCTTGCCGCCGCCGATCGGCATGCCGGTCAGCGAGTTCTTGAAGATCTGCTCGAAACCGAGGAACTTCACGATGCCCAGGTAGACGCTGGGATGAAACCGCAGGCCGCCCTTGTACGGCCCGAGCGCGGAGTTGAACTCGACGCGGAACCCGCGGTTGATCTGCACCGAACCCTTGTCGTCCACCCACGGCACCCGGAAAATGATCTGCCGTTCCGGCTCGCACAGGCGGCGGATGACCTCGGCGTCGGTGTACTCGGGGTGCTTGGCGACGACCGGGCGGAGGCTGTCGAGGACTTCGTGCACCGCCTGGTGGAACTCGTCCTCCCCGGGGTTGCGGTGCAGCACCTCGTCGTAGATGTCCTGAAGCTTCTCGTCGAGATTCGCCACAGCTCGCTCCTCCAACTCGTGATCGCCCGGCGCGCGGGGGTCCGCACCGGTGCGCCACCCGGTGGGCCCGGCCCGCTGCCAGCCTCGGTATCGCGGCGGCCCGACCCGCCGCCGCAGACCTTATCCCGGCCCTCGCGCCGCGAACGGCATCCGGAACCGGCCGCCGAAACCTGCCCGAAACACGCCGGAAACACGATTCCGCGGCGCTCGCACCACCTCGGGCCGGCGAAAAACCGGCGGACACGCGGGTTTCCGGCGGGTTTCGGGCCGGTTGCCCAGCTTCGCACGAGCACGCACGCGTGTCACCGGGCGCGGAGTCGCGAGTCGCGGACCGTTTTCCCGGTGGCATTGCTCACGAGTGGCCCTGCTCACAGTGGAACGGGTCCGCCGGACGTCCCGGCGGACCCGTTCGCGGGCCGGTCGTTCAGCCGATCGGAGCCGGTTCCGGTGGCGCCGGGCAGCGGCGGCGCACCGCGGCGGCCGCCCCCAGCACGAGCAGGTTCACCGCGAGGCCGGTGAGCCCCGAGTTCACGCCGAACGGGTTCACCTGCAGCACCGCGGACACCAGCACCACGCACTCCCCCGCGACGAGACCCGCCAGCACCGCCGAGGACCGCACCGGCACCGGTTCCCGCAGCGCCAGCAGGTTCGCGGGCGCCAGCTGGATCATGCCGCTGTAGGTGAGCAGGTACAGGTTCGCCATCAGGTCCGGGCGGCCCAACGTCAACGCCAGCACCAGCACCGAGACCACGGCCGCGGTGATCCGGCTCGCCCGCAGCCGCGCGCCCTCCGCCATGCCGGACGGCACCAGGTTGCTCGACACCAGCGTCGCCACGCAGATCAGCCCGCCCGCCGCGGGCACCATCGCGCAGGCCGCGCCGCCGATGAGCACTACCGCCAGCAGCGGGGCCGGCAACGTGCGCTGCGCCAGCTCCAGCAGCGCCGCGTTCTCCGCGCCGGCCGGGGTGGTCGCGTCGGCGACCGCGTAGAAGCCGACCAGCACCGGGATCGCCACCGCCACCGTGTACAGCGGCAGGAACACGTGGTTCGACGCCACCGCCTTCGACGAGCGCCCCGACAGCACCGCGGGCCAGCTCGACGGCAGCGTCATCGCCCCGAAACCGGCCGCGCTGACCAGGATGCTCGACACGTACCAGGCGGTGCCGTAGGAACCCGCGGGCTGGATCGTCAGCAGTTCCCGCGCGCCCCGGAACACGGCGGTGAACAGCCCGCCCTCCGGCTGCCGCGCCAGCAGCACGCCGCCGGCGATCACCAGCAGCGCCACCACCATCAGCACGTCCTTCAGGTACGAGGTCGCCGCCACCCCGTGCAACCCGGACCACAGCACGAACAGCAGCACCAGCAGCATCGCCACCACGACGCTCGCCGTGCCGGTCCGCTCGTCACCGGTCATGAACGACACGATCGTGCCCAGCCCCACCAGCTGCACCTGGATGACCGGCATGAAGAACACGATCGCCAGCACCGCCGTCAGCCCGCCCAGCACGGGGCTGCGGAACCGGTGGCGCAGGTAGTCCGAGTTCGTCCGGTACCCGTGGCGCTTGCCCAGCCGCCACACCAGCGGCGCCACCAGGAACATCCCGACGTAGCCGAGCACCAGGTACGAGGGCATGTACATCGCGGCCACGCCACCGCCGAGCACCAGCCCGGAGATGCCGAGGAACGTGAAGGTCGTGAAGATCTCCCCGGCCTGCAGGAAGAACGTGGCCACCGCGCCGAAGCGGCGGCCCCCGACGGTCCAGGCGGCCAGGTCGAAGCCGCCGCCGCGCCTGCCGAGCAGGCCGACGACGGCGATCAGCACCAGGCCGAGCAGCGCGGTCGCCATCACGGGGCGCCCACCTCCCCGGTGCTCTCCGCGACCGGGCCCACCGGGTCGTCGCCGGAGATCAGCCCGGCCCGCTCCTCGCGCCGCAGCACCCACGCCAGCAGCAGGCTGGTCAGCACGCACCAGCCGCACACCCACACCACCACCGACGGCAGCCCGAACCAGGGCGCCGGGGTGTTGACGAAGGGGAAGAAGGGGGTGCCCAGCAGCGCGATCACCGGTAGCACCAGCACCGCGTGGAAGGGCCGCAGCGCTCCCCGCGCGCCGCGTGGACCGGGCCTCGGCGGCCCGCTCCGCTCTCGTCCGCTCATGTCAGCCTCCTGCGCAGGTGGCCGTCTCCGCCCGCGGTCGTCGCGGGTCGAGCAGCGCACCGTGCGCCGGACACGCTAACCGCCCGCCGCCCGCAGCGGTGCGGGTGAGCGCGGGGTCACCCGGGGCGGGTCAGCTCGGCGGCACCGGGGTGACCAGGGTGCCCTCGGCCAGGAAGCGCTCCAGGTTGCGGAAGGTCAGCTCTCCCATCGCCTCGCGGGTTTCGCGCGTGGCGCTGGCGATGTGCGGCAGCAGCACCACGTCGTCCCGGTCCAGCAGCGCGGCGGGCACGTTCGGCTCGTCGGCGAACACGTCCAGCGCGGCGCCCGCGAGCCTGCCCTCGACCAGCGCCGAGACCAGCGCGGGTTCGTCCACGACGCTGCCGCGGGCGATGTTCACCAGGTAGCCGCGCGGTCCGAGCTCGGTCAGCACCTCCGCCGAGACCAGGCCGCTGGTCCCCGCTCCCCCGGCGGTCGCGATCACCAGCACGTCCACCCCGGCGGCCAGCTCCCGCGCCGACCCGGCGTACCGGTAGCCGACGCCGTCGACGGGACGCCGCGAGTGGTAGGAGATCTCGGCGCCGAACCCCTCCAGCCGCCGCGCGATGGCGCGGCCGATGCGGCCGAGCCCGAGGACGCCGACGCGCTTGCCGCTGACCTTGGTGCGCAACCCGAAACCGCCGGGCACCCATTCGCCGCGCCGCACGTAGCGGTCGGCGGCGGACAGCCCGCGCAGCACGTCGATCAGCCCGCCCACCGCGAGGTCCGCGACGCAGTCGGTGAGCACGTCGGGGGTGTTGCTGACGTCGATGCCGCGGGCCCGGGCGCGGGCCACGTCGGTCCGCTCGTAGCCGACTCCGAAGTGGACGATCGCGCCGAGCTTCGGCAGCGCGTCCATCAGCTCGTCGCTCACCCCGTAGCGCGCGCTGGTCACCGCGGCGACCACGTCCGCGCCGCGCTCGGCCAGGCAGGCGGCGGGATCGGGCTGCTCGTGCAGCCGCAGCACGTCGTAGCGCGCGGCCATCTCCTGCTCCAGCGACGGCAGCAGCTCGCAGACCTGGAGGACGGTGCCGGACGGGGCGGACTGGGGCATGCGGGGGTTCCTCCTGCGGCGGGGTGGGGGCTGTTCGCAGCCTAGGCCTGCACCGATGCCGCTTCCAACACCGAGCCGGCATCCGCCGACGCCTTTCCCGACTCGGCCGCGGCGCACCGGCGCACGGCCGTCCGGTGCGGTGCCGGTCGCGCTCGCTGCGCGGCGGAAGCGCCCGCGGCGGTGCGCCGGGCCGGGCGCGAGACGCGCGGCCACCACCCGCTCACCGCCTGACAGCACCCGGTTCGGGAGAACCTGGTCGTGTGGATCTTCCGCGTGCGCGGTGGCACGAGCGGGTGAACCGATCTTCGCGGGCGTCAGAGCAGGCCGCTCCCGGCCGACGTAGGGGGTGATCGTCCCCCACCTCGCAGGAGGTCCGCGTGCACACCGATCCGCTTCGCACGTGCCGGCACCAGGTCCGCGCCCACCACCGGGAGACCCCCGTCGCGATCATCGGCGCCGGGCCCGGTGGGCTCGCCGTCGCGGCCGAGCTGGCCCGCCGCGGCATCGCGGCCACCGTGTTCGAGCGCGGCCCGCAGGTCGGGTCGAGCTGGCGCCACCACTACGACCACCTGCGGCTGCACACCGCGCGCTCGCTGTCCCGGCTGCCGGGGATGCGCATCCCGCGCCGCTTCGGGCGGTGGGTCGCCCGGGCGGACCTGGTGCGCTACCTGGAGGACTACGCCCAGCGGCACGAGCTGGACGTCCGGCCGAACACCACCGTGGAGCGGGTGTGGCCCGCGGAGCGGATCGGCGGGGAGCGCTGCTGGCGGCTGCGGGCCGGTGGCGAGACCACGACGGCGCGGGCGGTGGTCATCGCGACCGGGCTCGCCCACACCCCGCACATCCCGGACTGGCCGGGGCTGGACGGGTTCTCCGGGCTGCTGCTGCACTCCGCGCGCTACCGGAACCCGGACCGGCACCTCGGGCGCGACGTCCTCGTCGTCGGCGGTGGCAACAGCGGCGCCGAGATCGCGACGGCCCTCGCCCAGCACGGCGCCACCCGGGTCTGGTGGTCGGTGCGCACCCCACCGACCATCGTGCCCGCCGCGGCGGACCGGTGGCAGCGGCTGGGGGTGCTGCTCGCGAAGGCGCCGACCTCCGCCGCCGACCTGCTGACCCGGACGTTCACCCGAGCTCAGCTCCCGGACCTGCGCGGGCACGGGCTGCCGCGCCCGCAGGAAGGGCTCTACGCGCGGATCCGGCGGGACGGGAGCAGCCCGGTGCACGACCGCGGCATCGTCGAAGCCGTCCGGAAGGGACGCGTGCAGCCGGTCCCGGCGGTGGCGAGCGTGGACCGCAGCCAGGTGGTGCTCGCCGACGGCAGCCGCATCCGGCCGGACCACGTCATCGCCGCCACCGGCTACCGGACCGGGCTGGCCCGGTTGGTGGGGCCGGACGTGCTGGCGACGCCGCAGGACCTGCCCGTGGCGCCGGAACTCACCGAAGCACCGGACCTGCACTTCCTCGGCTTCACCAACCACCCGGCGGGGCACCTGCACCGGATCGCCACCGAAGCGCGCGCCACCGCCAAGCTCATCGCCCGGCGGCAGCGCCAGGCCGGTGCCCGCACCTCCGGCGAACCGGAATGCGACTGCGCGCAACGGGTTTCCGACCTGGCCGGGTGAGCATGCAGCTCCGCCACCGCCCGCGCCGCGTCCGAGTGCCTGCCAGCAGCGCCGCACCGGACGGTTCGGCGGCCTGCCACCCGCCAGCCCAACAGGGGCGCCGCCACCCGAACGCTGCGCAGCACGAGTCGCTACCCGTCCCGCCGAGCAGAACGAGTCAGAACACCACCACCGAACGGAGAACCTCTCCGTCGTGCATCTTGGTGAAGGCGGACTCGACCTGGTCCAACGAGATCTCCTCGGTCACGAACTTCTCCAACGGCAACCTGCCCTGCAAATACATCTCCACCAGCATGGGGAAATCCCGGCTCGGCAAGCAATCCCCGTACCAGGACGACTTCAACGCACCACCCCGCCCGAACACCTCCAGCAACGGCAACTCCAGCTTCATCTCCGGAGTCGGCACCCCCACCAGCACCACCGTCCCGGCCAGATCCCGCGCGTAGAACGCCTGCTCATACGTCGCGGGCACCCCCACCGCGTCGATCACCAGATCCGCCCCGAACCCATCGGTGAGCTCCCGCACCGCCGCCACCGTGTCCACCTCGGCCGCGTTCACCGTGTGCGTGGCACCGAACTCCTCCGCCCACGCCAACTTCGCCGGATCCTTGTCCACCGCGATGATCCGCCGCGCACCCGCGAAACTCGCCCCCGCGATCGCACCATCACCCACACCGCCGCAGCCGATCACCGCGACCGAATCACCCGGACCCGCACCACCGGTGTTCACCGCCGCACCGATCCCCGCCATCACACCGCACCCCAGCAACCCCGCCACCGCAGGCCGCGCCGCCGGATCCACCTTCGTGCACTGACCCGCATGCACCAACGTCTTCTCCGCGAACGCACCGATCCCCAACGCCGGCGACAACGCAGTCCCATCCAGCAACGTCATCGGCTGCGCCGCGTTGTGCGTGTCGAAGCAGTACTGCGGACGACCCCGCCTACACGCCCGACACACCCCGCACACCGCACGCCAGTTCAACACCACGAAATCACCGGGTTCGAGATCCACCACCCCGGCCCCCACCGACTCCACCACACCGGCCGCCTCGTGCCCCAGCAAGAACGGGAACTCGTCATTGATCCCGCCCTCCCGATAATGCAGATCCGTGTGGCACACCCCGCACGCCTGCACCCGCACCACCGCCTCACCCGGACCGGGATCGGGAACGATGATGGTGGTGACCTCGACCGGCTTGCCCTTGCCGGTCGCCACTACGCCGCGCACTTCGGTCATCCAGAGCTCCAGTTCAGACGTGGGGAAAATCCTGCAGGATTCGGTCGTCACCAGCCGTATTCGCCGGCGGCGTCGATGAGCCAGTCCGCGACGTACCGCGCGAACGACGAACGCACGATCAGCCAGTAGGTGGGCAGCGCCGCGTCCCGGCACACCAGCACGACGGCCGCGCGCGCCAGCAGCGTCTGCGCGCACCGGCCGGTCGCGAAGCCGCGCGGATGCAGGTCCAGCGCGCAGCCCATGTTCAGCAGGTCCCGGGCGTGCGGCCCGGAGACCTCCAGGATGGTGCGGTGCGCGGACACGTCCACCACCGCGCCGTGATCGCCGTCGAGCGCGGTGGTCAACGTGTCCGAAATGGACTCCGCGGCGCCTTCCGGTCCGATCAGCAGCCATTCGTCCGGGCCGAGGCCGAGGACCAGCGCTCCTTCGGCGTGCACCACCTCGCCGGGCTGGTTCGGCAGCATCGCGTGGATCGCGGTGCCGATCCGCTCCGCGCCGGACCCCTTCGGGTCCACCCGCAGCGTGATCTGCGCCTTGAACGGCACCTCGGTGATGTGCACGGCGTCCGGCCCGGACCGCGCGGCGAGCGCCTCCGCCCGGGTCGCCAACGGGGACTCTCCGTAGGGCTCAGCCATCGCGGCGCGCTCCTTCCTTGTCGTAGAAGACGGGTTCGGTGACCGTGAGCGGGACCAGCCGGCCGTCGAGCGGGCTGTAGACGGTGTCGCCGATGCGGTCCCGCCCGCCCTTCACCAGCGCCAGGCTGAACCCGCCGCCGAGCACCGCGCTGCGGTAGCTGGAGGTGACGTGGCCCAGCATCGGCACCGGTGGCGCGGGCAGCACCTCGCTCGCCACCAGCTGCGACCCTTCCGGCAGCACCAGGGATTCGTCCTGCGGTCGCAGGCCGACGAGGTGCTTGCGGTCCGGCCGGGCGTTGTCGGCGCGGGCGAAGGAGCGCATGCCGAGGAAGTCGTCCTTCTTCTTCGACACCGCCCAGCTCATGCCGAGGTCGTGCGGGGTGACGGTGCCGTCGGTGTCCTGCCCGACGATCGGGAAGCCCTTCTCGGCGCGCAGCACGTGCATCGTCTCGGTGCCGTACGGGGTGATGTCGAAGGGGCGTCCGGCTTCGTGCAGTGCCTCCCACACTTCCCGGCCGTACCACCAGGGCACGTTGATCTCGAAGGCCAGCTCGCCGGAGAAGCTGATCCGGCACACCCGCGCCCGCCTGCCCGCGACGACGCCGTCCTGCCAGGACATGAACGGGAACGCGTCGTTGTCCAGCTCCAGCCCGGTGGCCACCCGGGCGAGGACTTCGCGGGACTTCGGCCCGGCGAGCGCGATGGTGGCCCACTGCTCGGTGACCGAGGTCAGGTGCACCCGCAGCTGCGGCCACTCGGTCTGCAGCCACTCCTCCAGCCAGTCCAGCACGCCCGCCGCACCACCGGAGGTGGTGGAGATCAGGTAGCGGTGCTCGCCGGTGCGCATCACGGTGCCGTCGTCGAAGACCATGCCGTCCGCGGTGCACATCAGCCCGTACCGGATGCGGCCGACCTTGAGCGTGCTCATCTTGTTGGTGTAGACGAGGTCGAGGAACGCGGCGGCGTCCGGCCCCTGCACGTCGATCTTGCCGAGGGTGGACACGTCCTGCATGCCGACCCCGGAGCGCACCGCCGCGCACTCGCGCAGCACCGCGGTCTCCATGTCCTCCCCGGGCCGCGGGTAGTACCAGGGCCGCTTCCACTGCCCCACGTTCTCGAACGGCGCCCCGCGCTGCACGTGCCAGTCGTGCATCGCGGTGACCCGCACCGGGTCGTAGAGGTCGCCGCGGTCGCGCCCGGCGAGGGCGGCGAACGCGACCGGCGTGTACGGCGCGCGGAACGTGGTGGTGCGGGACGGTTCCCGCCCGAGCAGCTGCGCGATGATGCCGGAGGTGAGGGTGCCGGAGGTCTTGCCCTGGTCGTGCGCGGTGCCGATGGTGGTGTAGCGCTTGACGTGCTCCACCGAGTCGAGCCCGGCGCCGACGGCCTTGCGGATGTCGGCGACGGTGGCGTCCCGCGCGAGGTCGACGAACTGGTTGGCGCCTTCGGAGTCGGCGGGGCTGGGCAGCAGCCAGGTGGTGCGCCCGGCCAGCACCGGCGGGTTCTTCGCCGCGGGCAGTTCGGGCGCGGTGGCGTCGAATCCGGCGGCCCGCGCGGCGGATTCGCCCGCTTCGGCGCCGGTCCGCAGGCAGTCGCCGGTGCCGAACACGCCGGCGCAGGCACCGGCCGACCGCACGGAGCGCAGGTCCTCCTCGGGCACGTACCCGCCGATCCGCTCCGAGTACCGCACCCCGCCGCGGCCTTGGGCGTGCAGGTGCACCGCCGGGTTCCAGCCGCCGGAGACCAGGAGCAGGTCGCAGCGCACGACTTGGCGGACGGTCACCGGCTGGTGCTCGTCGGAGCGCAGCCCGGCGAGGTGCGCGCTGACGACCCGGTCGACGCCGGAGGTGCCGACGACGGCGGCGTCCGGGCGGATCGTGATGCCGCGCTCCACGCACAGCGAGGCCCAGTAGGTGGGCACCACGTCGCGCACGTCGACGATGGCGGCGATCTCCACCCCGGCGTCGTGCAGGTCGATCGCGGCCGCGTAGGCGCTGTCGTTGGTGGTGAACACGACGGCCCGCGTGCCGGGCAGCACGCCGTAGCGGTGCAGGTAGCTGCGGGCGGACGCGGCGAGCATGGTGCCGGGCCGGTCGTTGCCGGTGAACACCACGGGCCGTTCGTGCGCCCCGGTGGCCAGCACGGTCTCGCGGGCCCGGATGCGCCAGATGCGCTGGCGGCTGGGCGCGTCGTCGCCGCGGTGCTGCACGGCCACGAAGTAGCCGTCCTCGTAGTGCCCGAAGACGGTGGTGCGCGGGAGGGTGCGCACCTCCGGCAGGGATTCGAGTTCGGCGACGGCGCGGCGCACCCAGTCGGTGCCGGGCTTGCGGTCGAGCTCTTCGCCGCTGCCGAGTAGGGTGCCGCCGAACTCGGTGTCGGCGTCGGCGACGATCACCCGCGCCCCGCTGCGGGCCGCGGTCAGCGCGGCGGCCAGCCCGGCCGGTCCGGCGCCGACGACGAGCACGTCGCAGTGCGCGTGCATGGCGTCGTAGCGGGCCGGGTCGGGTTCGTCCGACAGCCGCCCCTGCCCGGGGATCGAGGTCGCTTCCAGGCCGTCGACGAGTTCGACGGTGGTGGCGGTCAGCATCGGTTCCGGGAACGGCTTCTCGATCTGCACCAGGGCGTTCGGGTCTTCCGGCCCGGCGGCCATGATGCCGCGGGGGCGCCCGTACTTGATGCTGGTGGAGATCTGGTGCACGCCGTTGGCCAGCAGCGCGGAGGCGAGGGTGTCGCCTTCGCGGCCTTCGTAGTCCTGGCCGTCGAAGCGGAACCGGACGGGCCGGCGGCGGTCGATGCGTCCCCCGTCGGCGGTCCTGAACTCGTTGCTCACCTGGTCACCGTCCTCGTCGCGCCGTCGGGGTGGATCTCGTTGGTGGTGGTGTCGCGCTGCACGGTGAACCAGCGCCGGCAACCGGCGTGGTGCGACCAGCGCTCGGTGAACACGCCCTTCGGATTGGCGCGGTAGAACAGGAATCGCGCCCAGTCCTCATCGGACACCGACTGCGGGTCGTCCGGATAGCGGACGTCGGCTTGGCCGCCGTAGTGGAATTCGGTCTCGTTCCGCGGCCCGCACCACGGGCAGGGGATCAGCAGCATGTGCGGACTCCGTTCAGTGCGCGACGCCCGCGGCGCCGTGCTCGTCGACGAGGGCTCCGGTGGTGAACCGCTCCAGCCCGAAGGGCGCGTTGAGCGGGTGCGGTTCGTCGTGGGCGATGGTGTGCGCGTAGCACCAGCCGACACCGGGCGTGGCCTTGAACCCGCCGGTGCCCCAGCCGCAGTTGACGTACAGGCCGTCGAACGGGGTGCGCCCCATGATCGCGGAGGCGTCGGGGGTGACGTCCACGATCCCGGCCCAGGTGCGCAGCACGTGCGCCCGCGCGAAGATCGGGAACAGTTCGACGGCCGCGGTGAGTTCGCGTTCGATGGTGTGGAACGCACCGCGCTGCCCGTAGGAGTTGTACGCGTCGATGCCGGCGCCGAGGACCAGTTCTCCCTTGTGCGCCTGGCTGACGTAGACGTGCACCGCGTTCGACATGACCACCGTGGGGTGCACGGGTTCGAGCAGTTCGGACACGAGCGCCTGCAGCGGGTGGCTCTGGATCGGCAGCCGCAGCCCGATGGTGTCGGCGAGCACCGAGGTGCTGCCCGCGGCGGCCAGCGCGACCTTGCCCGCTCGGATGTTCCCGCGGGTGGTCTCGACCCCGACGACCCGATCGCCGACGGTCTCGAATCCGGTGACCTGGCAGTTCTGCACCAGGTCCACGCCCATCCGGTCCAGCGCGCGGGCGAAGCCCCAGGCGACGTGGTCGTGCTTGGCGATGCCCGCGCGCGGCTGCCAGGTGCCGCCGTGCACCGGGTAGCGGAGGTCCTCGGAGGTGTTCAGGATCGGGCAGATCTCCTTGACCTGCGCGGGATCCAGCCATTCGGCGTCGACGCCGTTGAGCTTGTTCGCCTCGACGCGGCGGACGCTGTCGCGGACCTCCTGCAGCGAGTGCGCCAGGTTCAGCACGCCGCGCTGGGAGAACAGCAGCGGGTAGTCCAGCGCTTCTTCGAGCCCTTCCCACAGCTTCAGCGCGTGCTCGTAGAGCCCGGCGCTCTCGTCCCACAGGTAGTTGGAGCGGATGATCGTGGTGTTGCGGGCCATGTTCCCGCCCGCGAGCCAGCCGCTCTCCAACACCGCGACGTTGGTGATGCCGTGGTTGACGGCGAGGTAGTAGGCGGTGGCGAGCCCGTGCCCGCCGCCCCCGACGATCACCACGTCGTAGGAGCGCCTCGGGTCCGGGGAGCTCCAGAGCCGATCCGGGTGCTCGGGCAGGTCTGCACCGGGTGTGCGCGGCGACATCAGAGCCCTCCGTTCAGGTTCGGGTACAGCGGGAACTTGCGGGTGAGCGCCTCGACGCGGTCGCGCAGGGCTTCGGTGTCGGTGGTGGGTTGGAGTGCTGTGGCGATGATGTCGGCGACTTCGGTGAATTCGGTGGTGGTGAAGCCGCGGGTGGCCAGGGCGGGGGTGCCGATGCGCAGGCCGCTGGTGGTCATGGGGGGTCGGGGGTCGTTCGGGACGGCGTTGCGGTTGACGGTGATGCCGATGGTGTGGAGGCGGTCTTCGGCCTGCTTGCCGTCGAGTTCGGAGTGGCGCAGGTCGACCAGCACGAGGTGGACGTCGGTGCCGCCGGAGACCAGCGACACCCCCGCGGCGCGGGCGTCGTCTTGCAGGAGGCGCTCGGCGATGATGCGGGCGCCGTCGAGGGTGCGCTGCTGGCGGTCGGCGAACTCCGGGGTGGCGGCGAGTTTGAACAGCACGGCCTTGCCCGCGATGACGTGTTCCAGCGGGCCGCCCTGCTGGCCGGGGAAGACCGCGGAGTTGAACTTCCTCGCGAACTCCTCACTGGCCGAGAGGATCACCCCGCCCCGGGGCCCGCCGAGGGTCTTGTGGGTGGTCGTGGTGACCACATCGGCATAGGGCAGCGGGCTCGGGTGCAACCCGGCGGCGACCAGACCCGCGAAGTGGGCCATGTCGACCATCAGATAGGCACCGACCTCGTCGGCGATCTCCCGGAACCGCGCGAAGTCCAACTGCCGCGGATACGCCGACCAGCCCGCCACGATCAGCTTCGGCCGGTTCTCCCGAGCCAGGCGGGCCACCTCGTCCATGTCGACCCGGTGATCGTCCTCGCGCACGTGGTACGGGACGACGGTGTAGAGCTTGCCGGAGAAGTTGATGCGCATCCCGTGCGTCAAATGCCCGCCGTGGGCCAGGTCCAAGCCCATGATCGTGTCACCCGGCGACAACAACGCGTGCATCGCCGCGGCGTTGGCCTGCGCCCCCGAATGCGGCTGCACGTTCGCGAACGACGCCCCGAACAACGCCTTCACCCGATCGATCGCCAACTGCTCGACCACGTCCACGTGCTCACAACCACCGTAATACCGGCGGCCCGGGTACCCCTCGGCGTACTTGTTCGTCAACACCGAACCCTGCGCCTGCAACACCGCCTGCGGCGCGAAGTTCTCCGACGCGATCATCTCCAACGTGTTCTGCTGACGACCCAGCTCCGCCCCCACAGCAGCGGCCACCTCCGGATCCACCACCGCAAGCCGGTCGTTGAACGCAGCTGCACTTCCGGACGAGTTCATGGGACTCCTTCGACACCGGGAATCTGCACGGGAGCACTGGGGAGACGGCGGGTGAACGACCGGCCGGACGACTACCATCCAACTGAAATATCAGAAGGCTTCTGAGCGTAAGCAGCGGAATTCTCCGGGTCAAGGGCCCGAAGTCACCGATGCGCGCGCCGCCGCACTCCGCCGCCGCCACCACGGCACGACGCGCCCGGGCGGCGGCGCGCCGGGCCGTTCAGCCGTCCGCGTGCACCGCGGAGAAGAGGGCCGAATCGGCCCTTGACCGCTGCTCCCACCAGTGCTTACTCTGCCGTTCACTTGATATATCAGTCTTGTGCGCAGCTGTTCGGTCGGTCCGGGAACACCTCCGGAATCCGGCGTTCGGCTCGGTCAGGTCACCGCAGGCGGCGGCCCGTTCCGACACGTCCCCCGTGCTCCGCGGAAGTCCGCATCGGACGACCACCGAACCCCACCACTCCCCCTTCTCCAGCCCGAGCTCCTGCCCCGTGGCACCAGTCCGCACCTGCCGTCCTCGCAGCGGTCGCCGCAGGCCGCCCGTTAGGAGACCAGCATGAGCACCCCACGCGTCGTCATCATCGGAGCCGGGATCGTCGGCACCAACCTCGCCGACGAGCTCACCGAACGCGGCTGGGACCGCGTCACCGTCCTCGACCAGGGACCGCTGCCGCTCACCGGCGGTTCCACCTCGCACGCCCCGGGACTCGTCTTCCAGACCACCGGGTCGAAGACGATGACCGAGTTCGCCACCTACACCAGGAACAAGCTCGCCGCGCTGGAGGTCGACGGCGGGTGGTGCTTCAACCAGGTCGGCGGCCTGGAGATCGCCACCACGCCGGAACGGCTCGCCGACCTGCACCGCAAGCAGGGCTGGGCGACCTCCTGGGGTGTGCCCGGCACCGTCCTCGGGCCGGAGGAGTGCGCGAAGCTGCACCCGCTGCTGGACCGGGACCGCGTCCTCGGCGGGTTGCACACCCCCACCGACGGGCTCGCCAAGGCCTCCCGCGCCGTCATCGCCCTCGCCCGCCGCGCCGAAGCCCGCGGCGCCCGCTTCCAGGGCTCCACCCGCGTCCTCGGCATCAGCACCAGCGGCGGCAAGGTCACCGGCGTCGAGACCGACCAGGGCGAGGTGCCCGCCGACCTCGTGGTGTCCTGCGCCGGGTTCTGGGGCCAGGCCATCGGCGACATGGTCGGCATGCGGGTGCCGCTGCTGCCGCTGGCGCACCAGTACGCGCAGACCGACCAGCTGCCCGAACTTGCCGGGCGCAACGACCCGCGGATCGAGGCGCGGCTGCCGATCCTGCGCCACCAGGACCACGACCTGTACTACCGCGAGCACGACGACCGGCTCGGCATCGGCACCTACGCGCACCGCCCCATCCCGGTCGGGCTGCACGAGCTGCCGCAGGACGAGGACGCGCCCAGCGAAGCGGCGATGCCGTCGATGCTGGCGTTCACCGAGGAGGACTTCGCCGCGTCCTGGGAGCACAGCAAGCGGCTGCTGCCCGCGCTGCGCACCGCGAAGGTCGAGACCGGGTTCAACGGCGTCTTCTCCTTCACCCCCGACGGCGGGCCGCTGGTCGGCGAATCCCCGGACGTGGCCGGGTTCTGGATCGCCGAGGCGGTGTGGGTGACGCACTCCTCCGGCGTGGCCCGCGCCGTCGCGCAGCTGCTCGTGGACGGGCGCAGCGAGATCGAGCTGCACGGCTGCGACGTGCACCGCTTCGACGAGATCGAGGTGACCCCGCAGCACGCGGACGAGACCTCGCAGCGCAACTTCGTGGAGATCTACGACGTCAAGCACCCGCTGCAGCCGAAGTTCTCCCCGCGGGACCTGCGGGTCAGCCCGTTCCACGCGCGGCAGCGCGAACTCGGCGCGTTCTTCCTGGAAGCCCACGGCTGGGAACGCCCGCACTGGTACGAGGCGAACGCGCCGCTGGTCAAGGAACTGCCGATGGAGTGGCAGCCGCCGTCGCGGGACGCCTGGTCGGCGATGTACCACTCCCCCGTCGCCGCGGTCGAAGCGTGGAAGACCCGCACCGCCGTCGCCCTCTACGACATGACCCCGCTGAAGCGGCTGGAGGTCTCCGGCCCCGGCTCGCTGGAGTTCCTGGACCGGCTCACCACCGGCAAGATGGACAAGTCCGTCGGCTCGGTCACCTACACGCTGCTGCTGGACCGCGCCGGCGGCGTGCGCAGCGACCTCACCGTCGCGCGGCTCGGCGAACGGCTGTTCCAGGTCGGCGCGAACGGGAACCTGGACCTGGATTACCTGCGGCGGAACCTGCCCGACGATCACAGCGTGCAAGTCCGGGACATCACCGGCGGCACCTGCTGCGTCGGGGTGTGGGGGCCGCTAGCCCGGGACCTGGTGCAACCGCTGAGCCGGGACGACTTCTCCCACGATGGCTTGAAGTTCTTCCGCTGCAAGCGGGCGCACGTCGCGGGCATCCCGGTCACGGCGATGCGGGTGTCCTACGTCGGCGAGCTCGGCTGGGAGATCTACACCAGCGCCGAGTACGGGCAGCGGCTGTGGGACGTGCTGTTCGAGGCCGGCCGCGAGCTCGGCGTGGTTCCCGCGGGGCGCGCCGCGTTCAACAGCCTGCGGCTGGAGAAGGGCTACCGGGCCTGGGGCGCGGACATGACCACCGAGCACGACCCGTTCGAAGCGGGCGTCGGGTTCGCGGTCCGCCGGAACAAGGGCGACTTCGTCGGCAAGGACGCGTTGGAGGGCCGCGACCAGGATTCGGTGTCGCGGCGGCTGTCCTGCCTGACGATCGACGACGGGCGCAGCGTGGTGCTCGGCGCGGAGCCGGTGTTCGTCGACTCGGCGCCCGCCGGGTACGTGACCTCCGCGGCGTTCTCGCACACCCTCGGCTTCCCCATCGCCTACGCGTGGCTGCCCGCGTCGGCGGAGCCCGGGACCTCGGTGGAGATCAAGTACTTCGACCGGATGGTGCGGGCGACCGTCGCCGCCGAACCGCTCGTCGACCCGGAGATGCACCGCATCCGCCGGTGATCCCGGACCTCTCGCGAGGTGAGCGGCCCGCGCGACCGAGCGGATGGGCTGCCGGGCCGTTCACCTGGAACGGGTTTCCCGCACTACGACGAAGGATGCTGATGCGCACGGGTTCGATCGACACCTTCCTGCAGGGCCTCGCCTCCCGCGATCCCGCACCCGGCGGCGGCGCCACCGCCGCGCTGCACGCCGCGCAGGGCGCCGCACTGGTCGCCATGGTGGCGCGGTTCAGCGACGGTGCGAAGTACGCCGAGCACGCGGCGGAGATCGGCGCGGTGCTGGCGGAGGCAGACGAGCTGCGCGGGCTGGCGCTGGACCTGGTGGAGCGGGACGCCACCGCGTTCGGCGCGGTCGGCACCGCCTACGGCCTGCCGAAGGACACCGCGGAGGCGAAGGCCGCCCGGTCCCGGGCGATCGCGGCGGCGCTGGCCGAGGCGAGCCGGGTGCCCGTCCAGGTCATCGCGCTCGCAGGCCGGGTCGTGCGGCTGGCCGAGCGGCTGCGGCCCGTCGGCAACCGCAACGTGATCACCGACATCGCGGCGGCCGCGGACGCGGCGCGCGCGGCGGCCTCCACTTCGCGGGTGAACGCGGAGGTGAACCTGCCCGGCGTCGCCGACCCTGCGACGCGGGACGCGCTCACGGCGGCGATCGCCGAGGCCGCCGACGTCCTCCACCGAGCCGAAGAGACCACCACCGCGGTACGGGAGCAGATCCAGCGATGACCACTTCACCCGCAGTGCCCGACACCGATCCGCCGACGGCCGACGTGCGCGAAGCCGCCGCGTCCGAAACCCCTGGGCCCGCAAAGCCCGCGCCCGCAACCCCTCGGGCCGAAACCGCCCTGTCCGAAACCGCTGTGCCCGCAACCGATCCGACCGGGACCGTCGCGCCCGCCACCGCGACCCCACCGGTGGAGACCGCGGTCCTGGACGGCACCGGCCCGGCCCGCGCCATCCGGGCCGAGGTCGCCGCCGCCGCGGCCGAGCTCGCCGCCGCGGGCGTGCCCGCCCGGCTGGCCGTCGTGGTGGCCACCGACGACGAGTCGAGCGCCTGGTACGTGCGCTCGATCGCGAAGGCGGCCGCGAAGTCCGGGGTGGAGTGCGAGGTCGTGGACCTCGGCGCCGACGCCTCCGCGGAGCGCATCCGCGAGGAGCTCGCGGCGCTGAGCGGCGAACCGGAGGTGCACGGCATCATCCTGCAGACCCCGCTGCCGCCGGGCGCCGACTTCGAGGAACTGGCCTCCTCGATCGCACCGGACAAGGACGTGGACGGGGCGAACCCGCTGTCGGCGGGCTGGCTCGCCGCCGGACTGCCCGCGTTCCCGCCCGCGACGGCCGCCGCGGTGCTCGCGGTGCTGGACCACCACGGCGTGCCGCTCGCGGGCCGCGACTGCGCGGTGGTGGGCCGCTCCACCGTGGTGGGCAAACCGGTGGCGCAGCTGCTGCTGGGGCGGGACGCGACGGTGACGATCTGCCACCGCCACACCGCGGACCTGGCCGCGCGCACCCGGACGGCGGACGTGCTGGTGGTGGCGGTCGGTCGGCCGGGTCTGATCGCGGAGCAGCACGTGCACCGGGGTTCGGTCGTGGTGGACGTGGGCACCAATCCGACGCCGGACGGCGGGTTGGTCGGCGATGTCGACCCGGCGGTGGCCGGCCGGGTCGCGGCGTTGACGCCGGTGCCGGGCGGGGTGGGGCCGGTGACGACGGCGCTGCTGCTGCGGCACACCGTGCGAGCCGCGCTCGCGGAGGCCGGCGGTTAGGCAGCGGTCGGCGGCGCGGTCCGCACCGCGCCGCTCCGGGAAACCTCCAGGTGGGGAGCGCACATGACCCTCTCAGTGTTCGACCTGTTCAAGGTGGGCATCGGGCCGTCGAGTTCGCACACGGTCGGCCCGATGCTGGCCGCGTTCCGGTTCGTGGCGCGGCTGCGCGAGTCCGGGGTGCTGCCCCGGGTGGCGGCGGTGCGCTGCGAGCTGTTCGGTTCGCTGGGCGCGACGGGCCACGGCCACGGCAGCGTCCCGGCGGTGGTGCTGGGTCTGCTCGGCGAGCAGCCGCACCTGGTGGACCCGGTGCGCACCGAACCGGACGTGCGGGCGGTGCGCGAGGAGGGCCGGATCAGCCTCGGCGGCGAGCGCAAGATCGCGTTCTCGGTGGAGCGGGACGTGGTGCTGCACCGGCGGAAGCGGCTGGAGTTCCACACCAACGGGATGCGCTTCGACGCGTTCGACGAGCAGGGGGAACCGCTGCTGCGCCGCGAGTTCTTCTCGGTCGGCGGCGGTTTCGTGCTGGACGAGGACGAGGCGGGCCGGCCGGTGCTGGTGGCGGGCGGCCCGGAGGTGCCCTTCCCGTTCCGCACCGGCGCGGAACTGCTGGCGCGGGCTCGGGAGTCCGGTTCGCGGATCAGCGACGTGATGCTGGCGAACGAGCTGTCCTGGCGGCCCGAGCAGGAGACCCGGGACGGCCTGCTGCACATCTGGTCGGTGATGCGCGAGTGCGTGGACAACGGCGCGCGCACCGGTGGTGTGCTGCCGGGCGGCCTGCGGGTGCGGCGCCGGGCCAAGGAGCTGCGGGAGCGGCTGGAGTCCGGGGTCGACGAGAGCGACGCGCTGCACGCGATGGAGTGGGTGACGCTCTACGCGCTGGCGGTGAACGAGGAGAACGCGGCGGGCGGCCGGGTCGTGACGGCGCCGACGAACGGCGCGGCCGGGATCGTGCCCGCGGTGCTGCACTACGCGCACCGGTTCCTGGCCGGGTTCGACGAGGACGCGGTGGTGCGGTTCCTGCTGACGGCGGGCGCGATCGGCGTGCTGTTCAAGGAGAACGCGTCGATCTCGGGCGCCGAGGTGGGCTGCCAGGGCGAGGTCGGGTCGGCGTGCTCGATGGCGGCGGCCGGTCTCGCGGAAGTGCTGGGCGGCACCCCGGAGCAGGTGGAGAACGCCGCCGAGATCGGCATCGAGCACAACCTGGGCCTCACCTGCGATCCGGTGGGCGGCCTGGTGCAGATCCCGTGCATCGAGCGGAACGCGGTGGCCGCGATCAAGGCGATCACCGCCGCCCGGATGGCGCTGCGCGGCGACGGCGAGCACCACGTCTCCCTGGACAAGGCGATCAAGACGATGCGCGAGACCGGGGCGGACATGAAGGACAAGTACAAGGAGACCGCCCGCGGCGGCCTCGCCCTCAACGTCGTCGAGTGCTGACGACCCCGACAGCGACCAGAGCCGTGCGAGCACAGGAGGAACGATGACCAGGAAGTTCACCCTGACGTTGAGCTGCCCCAACCGCAGCGGCATCGTCCACGCGGTCAGCAGCTACCTGGTGGGCCAGGGCTGCGACATCGCCGAGCACCGCCAGTTCGACGACGGCGTGAAGGGCCGGTTGTTCCTGCGCACCCAGGTGACCGCGGACCGCGAGGTGGACCTGGAGGTGGTGTCGCGGAGCTTCGAACCGGTGGCCGCGGACTTCGAGATGGACTTCTCGTTCGACCCGGACCGCGACGCCCGGGTGCTGGTGATGGTGTCGAAGCTGGGCCACTGCCTGAACGATCTGATCTTCCGCTGGCGCTCGGGCGGGTTGAGCGCGGACATCGTGGCCGTGGTGTCGAACCACGAGACGTTGCGGCCGATGGCGGAGTCGGCGGGCCTGCCGTTCGTCCACGTGCCGGTGACGCCGGAGACGAAGGCCGCGGCGGAAGCCCGGCTGCTGGAACTGGTGGACGAGTACGACGTGGAACTGGTGGTGCTGGCCCGCTACATGCAGGTGCTCTCGGACGAGGCGTGCAAGGCGCTGGAGGGCCGGGCGATCAACATTCACCACTCGTTCCTGCCGGGCTTCAAGGGCGCGAAGCCGTACCACCAGGCGTATTCGCGCGGGGTGAAGCTGGTGGGCGCGACGGCGCACTACGTGACGCCGGACCTGGACGAGGGCCCGATCATCGAGCAGGAGGTGATCCGGATCGATCACACGCACGACCCGGTGGCGCTGCAGGCGGTGGGCCGGGACGCGGAGGCGCTGGCGCTGTCCCGGGCGGTGCGCTGGCACTGCGAGCGGCGGGTGCTGCCGAACGGGCACAGCACCGTGGTGTTCCGGTGATCGGTTCCGGCCGCGGCTCTTGACATCGCGGCCGCGACGCGCTGCCATCTGTAGCGCAATGCGCACCCCGTTGCCGTTCGTGCAACGACTCGACTTCCACTCAGCAGCCACCGCGCGGATCCGCCGCGCGGTGCGTTCCCGACGTTCCGCGGGCGGCCCCTGCGCCCGCCGGTTCCGATGCCGTACCGAGTTGTGTCCCCTTCCCCTCTGCCGCGAGGAGCATTGCCATGACCACCGGTGAGCTGTCCACTCCCGACACCGGCGAAGCGCTGCCCGAGAGCCTGCGCGAGACGCTGGCCGGCTACTACTACACGGACCCGTCGATCTTCCGGACCGAGCAGGAGGCGATCTTCGAAGCGGGGTGGTTCTGCGCGGTGCTGAGCGCGGACCTGGCCCGCCCCGGGCAGTACGAGACGGTGCAGATCGGCCGGGAGAGCGTCGTCGTGACCCGCGGCCGGGACGGCGCGATCAAGGCCTACCTGAACGTGTGCCGGCACCGCGGGGCCCGGCTGTGCACGGAGGAGAAGGGCGAGGTGCGGCGCTCCTTCCAGTGCCCGTACCACGCGTGGACGTACGGCCTGGACGGCAAGCTGGTGGCCGCGCCGAACCTGAACGCGATGCAGGACATCGACCGCGTCGAGTACGGCCTGCACACCGTGCACGTGCGGGAGTGGCTGGGGTACGCGTGGCTGTGCCTGGCCGAGGACCCGCCGTCGTTCGAGGAGACGGTGATCGGGGACGTGACGAACCGCCTGGGATCGCCGGAGGCGATCGTCGGCTACCAGGTGGCGGACCTGAAGCTGGGCAGGCGCATCGAGTACGACGTCCAGGCGAACTGGAAGCAGATCGTCGAGAACTTCATGGAGTGCTACCACTGCGCGACGATCCACCCGGAGCTCACCGAGGTGCTGCCGGAGTTCGCCGACGGCCTCGCCGCGCAGTACTTCGTGGGCCACGGCGCCGAGTTCGGCGAGGAGGTGCAGGGCTTCACGGTGGACGGTTCGGCGGGCCTGGAGCGGATTCCGGGCGTGCAGGAGGACCAGGACCGCCGCTACTACGCGATCACGGTGCGCCCGCAGGTGTTCATCAACCTGGTGCCCGACCACGTGGTGTTCCACCGGATGTTCCCGCTGTCGGCGGAGCGCACCATCGTGCGCTGCGACTGGCTGTACCTGCCGGAGGTGGTGGAGTCGGGGGCGGACCTCGATCGGTCGGTGGAGCTGTTCCACCGGGTGAACCAGCAGGACTTCGACGCGTGCGAGCGCTGCCAGCTGGCGATGGACTCGCGGTCGTACCGCCAGGGCGGGGTGCTGGTGCCGAGCGAGCACCACATCGGCGAGTTCCACGACTGGGTGCGCGAGCGGGTCGGCTGAGCGCCGTTCTCCCGGCCCCGCGCGGCTTCCCGCCGCGCGGGGCCCTCGTGCTGCCCCGGCCCGGGAACGGTCCCGCCCGAGCCGCGGCCGCTTGATTATCCGGGCGCGGCAACGGTTTCCGCCGGTGCGGACGCGTACTGCGCCGGGTGCGGCTGCGGGCGGAACGGGAGCCCGCGGCGCGAAGCCGGACAGGACGCACCAGGGCCGCGCGGACGACGCGACCCCGAAACGGCGCAGCGCAGGGCCGGGCGGCGCAACGCGGGAACCGGGCGGCACTGGACCGGACAGCGCCGGGCCAGGCAGCACGGGACCGGGCAACGCCGCGCCGGGCAGCGCAGCACCGGTCAGCGCGGATCGCCTACTGCCGCGGGCTCTCCAGCGGCACGCCGTCGGCGGACAGCGGCGGCGGCGGGAGCTCGGAGCTGGAGGTCAGCGGTGCCGCCCCGTCCAGCGGCCGACCGGCCTGCTCGCTGAGGAACCGCGTGCTGACGACGCCGACGATCCCGGCCCCGACCAGGAAGTAGCCCGGCCAGTCGAGGTTCCCGGTCGCGGTGGCCAGCGCTTCGATGATCGTCGGCGCGGTGCCGGCGAACAACGACACGGCGAGGTTGAACAGCACCGCCAGGCTGCTGTACCGGATCATGGTGGGGAACAGCGCGGGCAGCGTGGACGGCGAGACCGCCGCGAAGCACACCAGCGCCAGGCCGATGATGAGCAGCCCGGCGACCTGCCCCACCAGCCCTCCGCGCAGCAGCCAGACCGCGGGCAGCCCCAGCAGGACCAGCCCGACGCTCCCGGTCATCAGCACGGGTTTCCGCCCGACGCGATCGCTGAGCCGCCCCACCGAGACGATCACGCACAGCATCAGCACCATGACGACGACCTGGAGCGCGGTGGCGACCTCGGGGCTGGTGCCGCCGAGCCCGTAGCGCGGCAGCGTGCCGGTGAGGTAGGTCGGGACGTAGTTCGTCAGCACGTAGTTCGTGACGTTCCAGGCCACCACGATGCCGACGGCGACGAGCGCGGCCGCCCGGTACCGGGTCACCACGATCTGCAGCGCGCGCCGGGAGGACATCGTGGCCAGCGCGGGTGAGCGTTCCATGAGCTGCCGGAACGCCGGGGTGTCCTCCAGCCGCAGCCGCAGGTAGATACCGGTGATGCCCAGCGGCAGCGCGAGCATGAACGGCACCCGCCAGCCCCAGGAGAGCAGGTCCTGCTCGGGCAGCACGGCGATCACCGTCCAGCACACCCCGGCGCCGAGCGTGTAGCCGGTGAGGGTGCCGAACTCCAGCCAGCTGCCGAAGAAGCCGCGCCTGCGGTCCGGCGAGTACTCGGCGATGAGGGTGAGCGCGCCGGTGTACTCGCCACCGGCGGAGAAGCCCTGCAGCATCCGCACGAACAGCACCAGCAGCGGCGCGGCGACGCCGATCGCCCCGTAGCTCGGGATCAGCCCGAGCAGCACGGTGGACACGGCCATGAGCACGACGGTGGCGGAGAGGACCTTGGTGCGCCCGATCTTGTCGCCGAGCCTGCCGAACACGAATCCGCCGAGCGGGCGCATCAGGAACGCGGCCGCGAACGCGCCGAGGGTGTAGGCGGTGGCCCACTGGCCGCCATCCGGGAAGAACACCCGGCCGAGCACGACGGCCGCGAGGTAGGAGTAGATCCCGAAGTCGTACCACTCCGCGACGTTGCCGATCGCCGCCGCGGCGACGGCGCGCCGGACGGTGCGCTCCTCCTCCACGACCGGCCGGCGGAAGGCCCGCCTGGGCCGCTTCGAGCGGTCGATCATGAGGTCTCCCCCGATGCGCGCTGCCGCGCCGTTCCCGGCCGCCCCGTCCCCTTCGACGCCAGGTCCGTGGTTGATATATCTGTTGCACGATAAGTGGTGGTCAGGACCGGGTCAACACGCCGTTCCGGTGCCCTCGCGGCCCCCTGGAGCCCGCCGAGGAACCCCTCGCGGGCACCGGCCGGCGGGCGCTCTCCGGCGACGGTGCGTCGCGAACTTCCCACGGCAACAAGGGTTTTCGCTACCGGCGGGTTTCCGCGCGTTACACCCGCGGCAACTCTCAGGCCTCCGTGGGCGCCGATTCGCCCGCTCGGCGGGGACGGCGAATTTCATCGTTGACGACCAAGGTGACGAGCCTCATTCTATCGGTTGCGCATTGCAGTACGGGTTCCGCCATCTGCAACAGGAGGCCAGAATGATTCCAGTGGGCGCGCTGTCCGACATCCCTCCCGGCGAGTCGGCCCGGGTGCAGGGCGAGGTGGCGATCGCTGTGTTCAACGTGGACGGCGAGCTGTTCGCCATCGACGACACCTGCACGCACCAGGACGCTTCGCTCTCCGACGGTTGGCTCGAAGGCTGCGCGGTCGAATGTCCGCTGCACGCGGCCTGCTTCGACCTGCGCACCGGCCGCCCCAGCGGCCCACCCGCCAAGAAACCCGTGCGCACCCACCGGGTCACCGTCGACGACGGGATCGTCTACGTGCTCGAGAGCAGCGACGTCGACGCCGTCGCCGGTGCGGTCGTGGAAGAGGTGAGTTGATTGCGCGAGATCACCGTCGTCGGAGCCTCGCTCGCCGGTCTCACCGCGGTCCGCGCGCTGCGCGAGCACGGCTTCGACGGGCGCATCGTCGTCGTCGGCGACGAGGAGCACGCCCCGTACGACCGGCCCCCGCTGTCCAAGGAGTTCCTCGCGGGCACCGCCTCCGAGGACGACATCGCCCTGACCGAACCGGACGACTCCGCGCTGGAAGTGGACTGGCGGCTGGGCCGCGCGGCCACCGGCCTCGACCTCCGGGACCGGGCCGTGCTGCTGGCGGACGGCGAGCGGATCACCTCCGACGCCGTCGTGCTCGCCACCGGTGCCCGCGCCCGCGCGCTACCAGGACAGGTGCCGGAGGGCGTCCGGACGTTGCGCACCCTCGACGACGCCCGCGCGCTGCGGGAGGAACTCGTGCCGGGAGCACGCCTGGTCGTCATCGGCGCCGGCTTCATCGGCGCCGAGATCGCCTCCACCGCGGTCGGGCTCGGCGTCGAAGTGGACGTCGTCGAGGCCGCCGCCGTCCCGCTGCAGCGGGCGCTCGGCCCCGAGATGGGCGAGGTGTGCGGCCGGATGCACGCCCGCAACGGGGTGCGGATCCACGTCGGCACCGGCGTCGCCGAGCTGGTCGGCGAGCCCCGGGTGACCGCCGTCCGGCTCGCCGACGGCCGCGAACTGCCCGCCGACGTGGTCGTGGTCGGCATCGGGGCGCAGCCGAACGTGGAATGGCTGGAAGAGTCCGGGATCCCGCTGCGGGACGGCGTGCGCACCGACGCGGCGGGGCGGACCGAGGTGCCGGAGGTGGTGGCGGTCGGCGACTGCGCCAACGCCCACCGGGACTACACCGCGGAACCGCTGCGGCTGGAGCACTGGACGAACGCCGCGCAGCACCCGGCCGCCGCGGCCGCCGCGCTGCTCGGCGCCGAGCACTCCGCCCCGGCGCACCACGCCGTCCCCTACTTCTGGTCCGACCAGTACGGCAGCAAGATCCAGTTCGCCGGGCACCGCACCCCCGGCTGCACCGTCCGGATCGAGGAGGGCGACGTGAACTCCGGCGAGTTCCTGGCGCTGTACCTGGATTCCGCGGACGAACCGGTCGGGGTGCTCTCGGTAGACCGGGCCAAGTCGTTCGGGCGCTGGCGGCGGCGGCTCGCCGCCAGGTTGTGAACGCGCACCGGGTCCGGCCGCGGCCGTGACCACGTCCCGGAGGGAGCGAGGTGCCCCGCTCCTCGCTCCGCCCGGCGATCACACCACCGCGCGGATGGCCTCCTCGAAACCGAGCACGTGGTCGCAGGCCAGCTGCTCGGCCTCGTCGGCGGACCGCGCGCCGATCGCGCGCAGCAGCCCGGAGTGCTCGCCGACGTGGCTGTCGAAGTGCGACATGCGTTCCAGGAACAGGCAGAAGATGCGAGTGGCGAGGTTGTCGTAGCGCACCAGGGTGTCCTCCAGGTGCGGGTTCCCGGCGGCGCGGTAGATCGCGCGGTGGACGTGCAGGTCCCAGCGCATCAGCTCGTCCCTGGTCAGCGAGCGCACGTCGACCTCGTCGAGCTCGTCGGCCATCTCGACCAGCTCGGCCAGCACGGCGGCGCTCGCGGATTCGGCGGCGCGGCGGGCCGCCAGCGGTTCCAGCTGCACCCGAAGCTCGGAGATGTAGGCGAGGTCGGTGATGTCCACCGCGGTCGCGAAGGTCCCCCGGCGCGGGTAGGACACCACGAGCCGGTCGATCTCCAGCCGCTTCAGCGCTTCGCGGACCGGCGTCCGGCCGACGTCGAGCGATTTCGCCAGCGCCACGTCGTCGATCGCGGTCATCGGCGGGATGTCGAGCATGATGAGCCGGTCGCTGATCTCCGCGTACGCCTTGTCGGCCAACGACGCGTAGACGGGTTCATCGGTGGTCGTCGGGTTCATCGCGGCCTCGGCTCCACCGAGGGGCGGTCGATTCCGCACATCTTGAGCCTTGACATATCAGCACTGTATCTGTTGGAGGTCTGTGCACGAACAGAACCCGGGCCGGTTTCCGCTCGGTGGAACGCGCGCGGCCGCGCCACCGTTCGTGGCGCGGCCGGGGTGTTCCGGGGCTCCGGGTTCAGCGCTTCTTGCCGCTGCGCTTGGCGGCCACGCAGTCCGGGCAGGTCGGCATGCCGCTGAGCATGGTCTCGGCGTAGGTCTTGTCCAGGAACGCCTTGCCGCACAGCGAGGTGGCCAAGCTGTCCCAGGGCGAGACCTTCCCGCAATGCCGGATGCCGTCGTGCACGATGTCGGTTGCCATGAGCCTTGCCTCCAGCTCTAGTGCCCTCTTCCGAATGAACAACTCCCCGATCGGACGTCCACTCCAGCACGTTCGGTAACCAGAAGGCAGCTCATTCCGCCGCTCAACGCCGTGCGGTCACCCCATTGCGGCCAGCGGTAGATCAAGATTCGGCCGAAGTGATGACTTCGTGCATTGTTCAACCTCTCCCTGCTGGGCCGATCGGGTGTGATCATCAGGGCGCTGGTCCGACGGGGCGGCGACCGGCGCGGACGGCGGAACCACCTGCGCCGGTCGCCGGATCCGGTTCACAGCGCGGCGAGCACCTGCTCGGCCATCGGGCCGCTCGACGCCGGGTTCTGACCGGTGAACAGGTTCCCGTCCCGCACGGTGAACGGCTGGTAGGCGGGCCCGCTCTCGTGCACCGCGCCCCGCTCCCGCAACCGGCTCGCCAGCAGCCACGGCGCGCCGTCCGCGGTGCCGAACAGCCGCTCCTCCTCATCGGTGAACGCGGCCATCCGCCGCCGCGCGAACCGCCAACCCCCCGCCTCGTCCACGGCGCTGAGCAGCGCGGCCGGGCCGTGGCAGACCGCGGCGATGGCGACGCCGGCGCGGTCCGCCGCCACGAGCAGCCGGCCGAGGTCGGGGTCCTCGTGCAGGTCGACCACGGGCCCGTGCCCGCCGGGCAGCACGATCGCCGCGTAGTCGTCGAGCACCACCTCCGCCAGCGGCAGCAGCGGACCGAACTCGTCCAGCGCCGTCGCCGCGTGCGCCACGTGGCGGGCGCAGTCCGGCCCGGCGATCTCCGGGTCGGCGCTGTGCCGGTCCAGCGGCTGCCGCACCCCGCCCGGCGAGGCGAAGTCCACCGCGAACCCGGCGGCGGCGAACACCGCGTGCGGCGCGGCGACCTCCTCCGCCCAGTAGCCCGTCGGGTAGGCCGATCCGTCGGTGCGGACCCAGGTGTCGGCGGCGGACATGACGATCAGGACCTTGCGCATCGGGCGCCTCTCTCTTTCGACGGCGGGGGTTCCTCCCCGGTTCGGCCACCAGCCTGGTCGCCGGGGCGCGCCGGAACCGGCGCATCGCGCGCCCTGCCGGTGCGCGGACCCGCGAACCTGGGACTCGGCGGTCCACCCGCACGCCCCCGCGGGCGCCCGGACGGCGGGACAATCGCGGGCATGGCCCAGCACAACCGCGAACTCGCCGACTTCCTGCGCCGCGCCCGCGGGCTCGGTGATCCGGCCCGCGCCGGACTGCCCGCCGACGGGCGGGTGCGGCGCGTCCCCGGGCTGCGGCGCGAAGAGGTCGCGCTGCTCGCCGGGGTGTCCACCGACTACTACGCGCGGCTCGAACAGGGACGGCGGATCGTTCCCTCGCCCGCCGTGGTCGCGGCGATCGGCCGGGCGCTGGACCTGGACGCCGCGGGCCGCGCGCACCTGGCGACCCTCGTCGGCCGGACCGCGAGCCCGCGCCGCAGGCCGAACTCGGTGCAGCGGCTCCGGCCCGGCGTCCACCAGCTGCTCGACTCGCTGGACGGCGAACCGGCGCTGGTGCTCGGCAGGCGCACCGACGTGCTCGCGAGCAACCGGATGGCGCGGGCGCTGTTCACCGACTTCGAGCGGATGCCCGCGGCCCGGCGCAACTACGCGCGCTGGATGTTCCTCGACGACGGCACCCGGGAGCTGTTCGCGGACTGGGAGGTGCACGCGCGGACGACCGTGGAGAGCCTCCGCCTCGACGTCGGCGCGGACCCCGAGGACCGGGCGGCGGTGGCGCTGGTCGCGGAACTGCGCGCGGGCAGCCGGGAGTTCGGCCGGTGGTGGGACGAGCACCGGGTGCACCAGCGCACCCACGGGTCGAAGCGGTTGCGGCACCCGGTGGTCGGCGAGCTCACCGTCGAGTACGAGACCTTCGCGCTGCCCGGCGACCCGGACACCACGCTGTTCGTCTACACCGCCGAACCCGGCTCGTCCTCCCGGGAGGCGCTGGGCCTGCTCGCCAGCTGGGGCGTGCCCGCCCGGCCGCGCTGACCGGCGAGGATTTTCCCCTCGGGAAGGGGAATTCCGGCCCCGCCCGGCGGGGCGAATCCGGCATCATCCCTACCGTGGGAGCCGGTGGCGCCGCGGCGCCGCCGGTCGAGTGCGCGACACCGCGCGCACCCCCCTCAGCTCTTGGAGTCGCCCCGTGCGCGTGCTGTTCTGCGCCGTCCCCGCCTACGGCCACCTCCTGCCGCTCGCCGCGCTGATCGAGGCCGCGCTCGCCGACGGGCACCAGGCGGCGGTGCTCACCAGCGGCGACATGCGGCCCGCGGTCGAGGACGAACTGGCGGCCGGGGTGCGGCTGCTCGCCGCCGGTCCGACGGCGATCGAGTTCACCGCCGAAGCCGCGCGCCGCACCGGGACCGACGTGATGCGCCCGGCGCCGGAGGTCGTCGGGGAGGTCTTCGGCGCCTGCCGCTTGGAGCTCGGCGGTGCCGAGTCCGTCGAGCGCGCGCGGGACTGGGCACCGGACCTGGTGATCGCCGAGTACTACGACACCACCGGCCCGCTCGTCGCAGCCGCGCTCGGAATCCCTTGGCACCAGGCGGGAATCGGCCCGGCGGTCCCGCCGGAGCTCGCCGAGCTGATCGGGACTTCGGCGGCCCGGTACCACCGCGAGGCCGGGATCGTCCCCGAACCGCCCACCACCTACCTGGACCCGTGGCCGGAGGAGTTGCAGGAGCCGGGCTGGTCCAGCCCGGTGCCGCCGCTGCCGGTGCGCGGCCGGGCGCACCGCCGCCCCGAGGGCCGGGAGGCGCCGCAACGCGGGTTCGCGACCGCGGACCGGCTGACCGCGCTGGTCACGCTGGGCACCGTCTTCTCCGACCCGCAGGTGCTGGACGAGTTCGTCGCGGCCGTGTCGAGCAGGCCGCTGAACCTGCGGGTCACGCTGGGCATGGCCCACGGCGCGGGGCCGAACGCGGCGCGCGCCGACGAGGTGCGCGACTCCGGCGCCGAGATCCACTACGTGCCGTTCGCACCGCTGGACGACCTGCTCGACGGGGCGGGCCTGGTGGTGGGCGCCGGTGGTTCCGGCACCGTGCTCGGCGCGCTGAGCCGCGGGATTCCGCTGGTGCTGTGCCCGCAGGGCGCGGACCAGCCGACCAACGCAGCGCGCGCGGCGGCCGCCGGGGTCGCGGTCGTCGTCGACTCCCCCGCCGGGATCGCCGCGGCGATCGAGCGGGTGCTGTCCGATCCGTCGTACGCGGCGCGGGCCGCGGCCGTCGCGGCGGAGCTCAGCACCCGTCCCGCGCCCGCGGACGTGCTGCGCGCCCTCACCGGCTCCCCCGAACCCGTGGCCTGACCGCCCGGACGAACGGCCGTACCGGGCTCGGCCAAGCGGAAGTCCTGGCCGCGCCCGGCTCGTCGCCGGAGCTCGAACCACCGTCGCCGACCACGCGGCCCCCTCGCTCCCCCGTCCGGTGGGGACGGCGCGGACCACCGCATTCCGCCCGAACTCGGTGCACCGGACGGCCCGTCCGGGCCGTGTGCCACCGTGGCACCTGGAATCAGAGGACGCCGAGACGGAGGTTCGAGATCATGACGATGCCGGGTGGATGGCAGCTGGTGCTCGTCCTGGGCGTGCTGGTGCTGCTGTTCGGGTCGAACAAGCTGCCCGAGGTGGCCCGCTCGCTCGGCCGGTCCGCGCGAGTGCTCAAGGCCGAGGCGCGGAGCCTGCGGGAGGACGAGGACGCGGCCGCCCAAGTTCCGGCCGCCCAGCTTCCGGCCGCCCAGGAACCGATCGGGCCGGAACCGGCCCCGCAGCGCTCGGCCACCGCGCCCGCGACGGCCGCCGAACCCGCCCGCGAGACCACCGCGGGCTGACCCGGCACCGCACCGCGGCGGGACCGCCCGCCCGTCAGTCCCAGGCCACCGGCAGCGAGTGCACGCCGTAGATCACCATCTCGGTGCGCAGGCCCACCTCCGCGGGCGGGACCGCCAGCCGCAGCCCGGGCAGCCGCGCCAGCAGTTCCGCCAGCCCGATGCGCAGCTCCACCCGCGCCAGCTGCTGGCCCAGGCACTGGTGCACGCCGTGCCCGAACGCCAAGTGGTGGTTGCGGGTGCGCCGCAGGTCCAGCCGGTCCGGTTCGGGCCAGCGGCCGGGATCCCTGTCCACCTCCGGCAGCGACACCATCACGGTGTCCCCGGCCCGCACGGTGACCCCGCCGAGCTCCACGTCCTGCACCGCGACCCGCACCGGGCCGGTGTGCACCACCGACAGGTAGCGCAGCAGCTCCTCCACCGCGGTGTCGATCAGCTCCGGTTCCGCGCGCAGCGCCGCGAGCTGGTCGGGGTGCTCCAGCAGCGCGAAGGTGCCGAGGGCGAGCATGTTCGCGGTGGTCTCGTGCCCCGCCCCGAGCAGCATCGAGGAGATGTCGACCAGTTCCCGGTCGCTCAGCGCCGGATCCGCGTCGCCGTGCACCAGACCGGAGATCAGGTCGTCGGCGGGGTGCGCCCGCTTGTCGGCGACGAGCCCGCGCATGAACTCGTCCTGCTCGGCGTAGGCCCGCAGCCGGGTCTCCTCGTCCGCGTCCAGGTTCACCAGCACGGCGGTCCGGTCCTGGAAGCCGTCGCGGTCGGCGGGGGCGACGCCGAGCAGTTCGCAGATCACCAGCGACGGCAGCGGCAGCGCGAAGTCGGTCACCAGGTCGGCGGGGGCGCCCGCGGCCCGCATCGCCTCGACGTGCTCGACGGCGATCTCCCGCACCCTGGCCTCCAGCGCGCGCATCCGGCGCACGGTGAACTGGCCGACGAGCAGCCTGCGCAGCCGGGTGTGCTCGGGCGGGTCCATGAAGATGAACCGGCCGCCGGTGGGCGGCACGTCGGTGACCGGGCACCCGCCGGTGCCCGCCGCGACGGCGGCTTGGTGGCGCACCACCTGCTCGGGGTCGAGCTGCATGGCGTTCGGGTGGCGGTGGGTGTCGGCGCTGAACCGCTCGTCGGTGAGCAGCGCCTTGGATTCGGCGAACCCGGTGACCATCCACAGGTGCGCGCCGTTGCGCAGCCGCACGCCCGCCACGGGGCCCTGCGCGCGCAGCGCGTCCAGGCCGGGTGGCGGGGCGAACGGGTCGCTGCCGCGCGCCAGCAGCTCCGGCGGCAGCGGGCGCCGGATCAGCACGTCGGTGGCCGGTACGGGGTCGTGGGTGGAGGTCCGATCGCCGGTGGTGGTCATCGAGGTCCTCTCGTCGCTCGGGACTGCGGCCCGTTCCGGGGCGGACACCGCGACCGCGCCGGTTCCGGTACCACCGACCACGCTACGCGGAAGGCGATCACGAACGGCTAGGCGGAGATCTGCGGCCGCGCTCCGGACCACGGCACGGCCCGCTCCAGCTGGGCGGCGAGCCGGACCAGCACGTCCTCGCGCCCGTAGCCGGCGACCAGCTGCACGCCGATCGGCACCCCGTCGGCGCGGTGCAGCGGCAGCGAGATCGCCGGCTGCCCGGTGAGGTTGAACGGCGCGGTGAACGCGATCCGCGCGGCGGTCTCCGCGAGCAGCACCTCCGGGTCCTGGCTCGGCGCGAGCAGGCCGAGCGGCGGGGGCGGGTCCGGCAGGGTGGGCAGGAGCAGCACGTCGAGCTCGTCCTCCCACAGCGCGGCGAGGCTGCGCGACCAGCGTTGCGCGGTGTCCATCGCACCGAGCCACTGCGCGGCGGTGACCGCGGCGCCCTGCTCGGCGAGCAGCGCGTTCACCGGTTCCAGCTCGGCGGGGTCGATGCGCCTGCCGAGACGCCGCGACCAGCGCTCCAGCTCCCAGGCGGCGGTCGCGCCGAACACGGTCGCCATCGCGGCCATCGGTTCCGCGTCGTCCAGCGCGGCGGCCGCGGTGGGCGCCACGAGGTGGCCGAGCTCGGCGAGCGAGCGGGCCGCCCCGTCCACGGCCGCCGCGCAGTCCGGGTGCACCGGCCCGCCGCCGGGCCGTTCGGTGCGGAAGCCGATGCGCAGCACCCCGGGATCGGCGCCGACCTCGTCCCGGTAGGGCCGGGCGGGCGGCGGCGCGGTGTACGGGTCACCGGGCGCCATCCCGGCGATCGCGTCGAGCACCGCGGCGGTGTCCCGCACCGAGCGGGTGAGCACGTGCTCGTGCGTCACCGGGCCCCAGTGCTCGCCGTGGCCGGGACCGAGGGAGGTGCGGGCCCTGGTCGGCTTCAGCCCGACGAGCCCGCAGCTGCTCGCCGGGATCCGGATGGACCCGGCCATGTCGTTGGCGTGCGCGACGGGCACGAGTCCGGCGGCGACGGCCGCGGCCGATCCACCGCTGGAACCGCCCGGGGAGCGCGCCGGGTCCCAGGGATTGCGGGTCGGTCCGTGCGCGAGCGGTTCGGTGGTGATGCTCATGGCCAACTCGGACACGTTCGCCTTGCCGCAGAACACGAATCCGGCGGCGCGGAACCGGGCCGCCAGGTGCGAATCCGCCTGCTCGACCCAGCCGGCGTCGCGCAGCACCCGCAGCCCGGCGTGCAGCGGGTCGCCCGCGGAGTGGCAGAGGACGTCCTTGAGCAGCATCGGCACCCCGCGGAACGGCCCCGCGGGCAGGGCGGGATCGGCGGCCTGCGCCAGCGCCTTCTCGAACAGCGGGGTGATCACCGAGTTCAGCTCGCCATCGACGCGCTCGATGCGGTCGACGGCGGCTTCGACGAGTTCCAGCGGGGACACCTCGCCGCGGGCGACCAGTTCGGCCTGCGCGGTCGCGTCGAGCCAGGTGAGCTCACCGTCCCGGAGATCTTCCCGCACCGCTTCCGCCATGCCGACACTCCCGCCGCCGTCGAGGGGTTCCCGCCGCCGATCAGCCTGCCACGCCGCCACGACCCGCGGGTCCGCGGCGTCGGACGAACTCGCGATCTCCCGGACGGCCCGTTCGGCACGCCCGCCGGTCGATCACTCGTTGCTACGATGGGATCATCAGGTGTGCACGACGGGGAGGCGCGGACATGACGGCGGTCGAGGCGGCAGCGGTGGAATCCCTGGACCAGCTGACGTGCGGCTGGCGCCCCCTGGTGCTCGACGCCGATCCGGCCGCCGACGTGCGCGACCTGCCCGGCGTGGCGGTGCGCTGGGCCGAGTCGCGGTTCGCGTTCTGGAACTGCGTCACCTTGACCGAGCACGGCCTCGGCGCGGATCGGCTGCCGGAGCGGCTGGAGCGGGCCGCGGAGATCATGCGGGAGAAGCGGCGCACCGGGTTCCTGTGGTTGTTCGAGGACCTGCTCGCTCCGGCGGCCCGCGCCGAGCTGCCCGCGGCCGCCGATCGCGCCGGGCTGGACCTGGCGTTCTCCGGCGCCGGCATGGCGGGCGACCTGCTGCCGATCCCGGACCCCGAGCACCCGCTGCTGGAGTTCGTGCGGGTGCGCACCGAGGAGCAGCTGGTGGCCTACGCCGACCTGAACTCCCGCGCCTACGGCTTCCCACCGGCGGACGGCCGGGACGGGCTGGCCGGTTCCCGGCTGTGGCGCACCGACGTGCACGCCTACCTGGGGTTGCGGGACGGCGTCCCGGTGACGGCGGCCGCGACCGTGCCGTGCGAGGGCCGGTTGTTCGTGGTGCTGGTGGCGACGGATCCGGCGCAGGAGCGGCAGGGCTTCGGCGAGGCCGTGACCCGCAAGGCGCTGCACGAGGGCGCCCGCGCCACCGGCCTCACCCGAGCGACCTTGCACGCCACCGCCGCGGGCGCACCCGTCTACCGGCGCATCGGCCTCACCCCGAACACCCCGATCCACTACTACTCCCTGCGGTCCTGAACCGGATCGCCTGCGACTTCACCGCCGATATTCGAGCCTGCCAGGCGGGTCGTGTCCGTGTCTTGTCAGCGGCGAAGCCGCTGAGCCGCCGACCACGCACGCAGCCGGACCACCGGCGGGTTCTCAGCGGTTTCCTCGCGAGGACAGCGATTTCCCTCGTGGCGGAGCCACTCGGGAAATCGATCCCGCAGCGAGGGAACCGCTGAGGTTCCGCTACCCGAGTGCTCAGCAAACCGAGCACCACCAAGAAACACTGATCAACCGGTGCGGGCGCGGAGGCCGTCGAGGACGAGGTCGAGGCTCTGCTCGAAGTCGGCGTGGCCGCCGGGCTCGCGGTCGATGGCCCCCGCGCTGGCGGCCTGCAGCGCGGTCTGCTCCTCGTTGGTGTGGCCGAAGACGAGGTGCAGGAAGGTGCGGGTCGCGATGTCGACCAGCTCGGCGGGCAGGCCCCCGTCGGCGAGCGCGGTCCGCAACCGGCCCGCCGGTTCGTCCTCGCCGAGGCCGAAGGTGTGCGCGGTGGCGACGACTTCGGCGCCGTCGCGGTAGGCGAGCATCGCGTCGCGCAGTTCGGTGCAGATCTCCACGACCCGGGCGTCCCACCGCCGGGCGCGGTGCGGCCGCCGCCCGCGGCGCACGATCTCGTCGGCGACCGCGGCCAGCAGCGTCTGCTTGTTCGGCACGTGGTGGTAGAGCGCGCTGGGTTGCACGCCGAGTTCGGCGGCCAGCCGCCGCATGGTCAGCGATTCGAGCCCGTACTCGTCGAGGACCGCGAGGGCGCGGTCGATGACGTCGCCGCGGTGGTAGCGCACGCGGTTCCTCCCGTTTGACGGTCCGACCCCTCCAGTCTAACCTGAACGCCGTTCACCTGAACGGCGTTCAGGTCGCCGACCTCTGGAGCAGCGATGACCAGCGACTTCGACCGGCTCGCCGACGCGATCCTCGCGGGCAGCCCGGCCACCCCCGACGACGCGCTCGCGGTGCTGCGCGCCGCCGACGCCGAGCTGCTGCACGTGGTGGCCGCCGCGGGCCGGCTGCGCCGCGCGCACTTCGGCAACACCGTGAAGGTCAACTACCTGGTGAACCTGAAATCGGGGCTGTGCCCGGAGAACTGCAACTACTGCTCGCAGGCGCTCGGTTCCAGCGCGCCCATCCTCAAGTACTCGTGGCTGTCCCAGGACGCCGCGCTCGACCAGGCCGCGGCGGGCCTGCACGGCGGCGCCTGCCGGGTGTGCCTGGTCGCCTCCGGGCGCGGACCGTCCGACCGGGACGTCGACAAGGTCGCCGACCTGGCGGGCGCGCTGAAGCGGCAGCACCCGGACGTGGAGGTCTGCGCCTGCCTCGGGCTGCTCAAGGACGGCCAGGCGCAGCGGCTCAAGGACGCCGGGGTCGACGCCTACAACCACAACATCAACACCGCCGAGAGCCACCACGCCGAGATCGTGCAGACCCACACCTACGCGGACCGGGTGGACACCGTGCAGCGCGCGAAGGACGCCGGGCTCTCCCCCTGCTCCGGGCTGATCGCCGGGCTCGGCGAAACCGACGAGCAGCTGGTCGAAGCGCTGTTCGCGCTGCGCGAGCTGGATTCCGACTCGATCCCGGTGAACTTCCTGATCCCGTTCGACGGCACCCCGTTCCAGCACACCTGGGACCTCACCCCCACCCGCTGCCTGCTGGTGCTGGCGATGGCGCGGTTCGTCTGCCCGGACCGGGAGATCCGCATCGCGGGCGGCCGCGAGCTGCACCTGCGGTCGGTGCAGTCGATCGCGCTGCACCTGGCGAACTCGATCTTCCTCGGCGACTACCTGACCTCCGAGGGGCAGGAGGCGGAACGGGACCTGGAGCTGATCCGCGACGGCGGCTTCGTGGTGCTCGGTTCCGAGCAGGACCTCGCGCAGCGGGCCGAACCCGCGATCCGCCGCCGCGGCGCGGGCACCGACGTGCTGCCGAACGCGTGACCGCGGCCGGCGGCGCGCTGCTCCGGCAGGACCGGGCGCAGCTGTGGCACCCGTACTCCTCGATGACCGATCCGGCGCCGACGCGGCTGGTCACCGGCGCGGCGGGCAGCAGGATCACCCTGGACGGGATCGGGCCGGTGGTGGACGGGATGTCCTCCTGGTGGTCGGCGGTGCACGGCTACCGGCACCCGGTGCTGGACGAGGCGGTGCGCCGCCAGGTCGATCGGATGTCGCACGTCATGTTCGGCGGCCTCACCCACGAACCGGCGGTCGAACTCGCCGGACGGCTCGTGGAGCTCACCGGGCTCGACCACGTCTTCCTCGCCGATTCCGGTTCGGTGGCGGTGGAAGTGGCGATGAAGATGGCGTTGCAGCACCAGCGCGGCAGCGGGCGGCCCGGCCGGAACCGGTTCCTCACCGTCCGCGGCGGCTACCACGGCGACACCTTCGACTGCATGAGCGTGTGCGATCCGGTGGGCGGCATGCACTCGATGTGGTCCGGGCTGCTGCCGCCGCAGGTGTTCGGCGACCGGCCACCGGAGCTCGACGCCGACGTTCCGGCGTGGGCGCAGCGGTTCCGGGCGCTCGCCGCCGAGCACGCCGACCGGCTCACCGGGCTCGTCGTGGAACCGCTGCTGCAGGGCGCGGGCGGGATGCGGCCGTACTCCCCCGCCTGCCTGCGGGTGTTCCGGGAGGTCGCCGACGAGCACGGGCTCGTGCTGATCTTCGACGAGATCGCCACCGGGTTCGGGCGCACCGGGCACTTCTTCGCCGCCGACGCCGCCGGGGTGCGCCCGGACGTGGTGTGCGTCGGCAAGGCGCTTACCGGCGGCTACCTGTCGCTGGCCGCGGCGGTGTGCAGCACCGAGGTGGCGCGGGGTGTCTCCGCGTCCGAGTCGGGCGCGCTCATGCACGGCCCGACGTTCATGGGGAACCCGCTGGCGTGCGCGGTCGCCTGCGCCTCCCTCGACCTGTTGTCCACTTCGGACTGGTCGGCGCAGGTGCGCCGGATCGGCGCGGGATTGCAGGCGCTGCACCGGATTCCGGCCGCCGAGGTGCGGGTGCTGGGCGCGGTCGGGGTCGTGCGGCTGGACCACCAGGTGGACGTGGCGCGGGCGACCGAGGCGGCGCTGGCGCACGGGGTGTGGCTGCGGCCGTTCCGGGACCTGATCTACACCATGCCGCCGTACGTGTGCGACGACGCGGACATCGCGGCCGTGTGCACCGCCATCGCCGCCGCGGCGGAGGCGGGATGAGCGGCTGGGACGGCTGGCTCGCCGCGCAGCGGGCCGAGCGGGAGCGCGCCGGGTTGCGGCGCGAGCTGCGGCCGCGACCGGCCGACGACGAGCGGCTGGACCTCGCGGGCAACGACTACCTGGGCCTGCGCCGCCACCCGGAGGTGCGGCGCGCCGCCGCCGCTGCCAGCTGGGAGTGGGGCGCCGGTTCGGGCGCGTCGCGGCTGGTCACCGGGACGACGACGCTGCACGCCGAGCTGGAGCGGGAGCTCGCCGACTTCACGGGCCGGGAGTCGGCGCTGGTGCTCTCCACCGGCTACCAGGCCAACCTGGCCGCGGTCACCGCCCTGGCCGGGAAGGACGCGCTGGTCGTCTCCGACGCGCACGCGCACGCCTCGCTGATCGACGCCGCGCGGATGTCCCGGGCGGCGATCGAGGTGGTTGCGCACAACGACGTGGCCGCGGTCCGCGCGGCGCTGGCCGCGGCCGGGTCGCGGCGGGCGCTGGTGCTCACCGAATCGATCTTCTCGGTGCTGGGGGACGCGGCGCCGCTGCCGGCACTGGCCGCGGTGTGCGCCGAGCACGACGCGCTGCTCGTCGTCGACGAGGCGCACGGCCTCGGCGTGGTCGGGAGCGGCGGGCGCGGACTGGTGCACGCGCACGGACTGGCCGGGCACCCGCACGTGGTGCTGACCGCGACGCTGTCCAAGTCGTTCGGCGCGATGGGCGGCGCGGTGCTCGGCTCGGCCGCGCTGGTCGACCACCTGGTCAACCGGGCCCGCCCGTTCATCTTCGACACCGCGCTGGCACCGGCGCCGACGGCGGGGGCGCTGGCCGCGCTGCGCGTGCTGCGGCGGGAGCCCGAACTGCCGTCGCTGGTGCACCGGCGGGGCGCGGAACTGGCCGCGCGGCTCGGCGTGCCGCCCTCGGCGGGCGCGGTGCTGTCGGTGCCGATGCCGTCGCCGCGGTGCGCGCTCGCCGCGCAGGCCGCGGTGCTGGCCGCCGGGGTCCGCGTCGGGTGCTTCCGGCCGCCGTCGGTACCGGACGGGGTGTCCCGGCTGCGCGCCACCACCTCCGCCGCGCTCGACGCCGCGGACTGGTCGCGCGCGGTCGACGTGCTCGCCCGGGTCGTCGACGAGCAGCGCGCGGCAGGGCGGCGGACCGCGTGATCACCGTGGTGACCGGAACCGACACCGGGGTCGGCAAGACCGTGACGACCGCGGCGCTCGCCGCCCGCTCCGGGCCGGGGACGCTCGTGGTGAAACCCGCGCAGACCGGGGTCGGCACCGACGAACCGGACGTGGACGTGGTGCGCGCGCTCGCCGGATGCGCGGTCGCCGAGCTGGTGCGGCTGGCCGACCCGCTCGCACCGGACACCGCGGCCCGGTTGCGCGGCGTCGAGATCCCGCCGGTGGCCGCGCACGCCGCCCGCATCCGCGAGCTCGCCCGCGCGCACGACCAGGTGATCGTGGAAGGGGCCGGCGGGGTGCTGGTGCGCCTCGACACCGCGGGCGGCACGGTGCTGGACCTGGCCGCCGAGCTCGCCCGGGACCACCCGGTGCGGGTGGTGCTGGTGACCCGGCTGGGCCTGGGCACGCTCAACCACACCGAACTCGCGGTCGGCGCGCTGCGCTCCCGCGGCCTGGACCCCGTCCTGGTGCTCGGTTCGGTGCCCGCCGAGCTCGGCCAGGCCGAGCGGTGCAACCTCGCCGAACTCCCCCGCGTCACCGGAGCCCCCGTCGTCGGCGCACTCCCCGCGAGCGCCGGGAACCTCCCGCCGGGCCGCTTCCGCCACCTCGTCCCCACCTGGTTCACCGGGTGACGGGCTCTCGCGGCGGAAGCCGGTGCGACGTCAGCCGTTGACGAGACCGCCGTCGACGACGAGGTTCTGCCCGGTGACCGCGCGGGACCACGGGGAAGCGAAGAACAGCACCGCGTCGGCGAACTCCGCCGGGGTGACGACCCGCCGCAGCGGGGTGCTCGCGGCGATCCCGTCGAAGACCGCGGCGGGCGTGGCGGCGCTGGCGTCGGTGGTGCGCAGCAGCCCGCCGGAGACCATGTTCACCAGGATCCCGTCCGGGCCGAGGTCGGCGGCGAGGGTGCGGGTCAGCGACAGCAGCGCGGCCTTGCCCGCCGTGTAGTCGTGGTAGGGCACCACGGGGTGCTGGAACAGGTTGGTGCCGATGTTGACGATCCGGCCGCCGCCGCGTTCCCGCATCCCCGGCAGCGCGGCCTGCGCGACGTGCAGCGCGCCCCGGACCGTGCCGTCGAACTGCGCGGCGAACTCGTCCCAGCGGATCCGGTCCGCCGGGGAGCGCTGGTCGCCGTTGAAGGAGAAGTCGGCGAGCGCGTTGTTCACCACGGTCCCCACCGGCGCGCCGAAGTGCTCCCGGCCGGCGGCGAACAGGTCGGCGACCTGCCGCTCGTCGGTGACGTCGGCCCGCACGGCCAGCGCCCGGTCCGCGCCGATGCTCGCGGCGAGCTCCTCCGCCGCGTCCCGGCTGCGCCGGTAGTCGATCAGGACGCGGGCGCCCTGCTCGGCGAACGCCCGCACCAGGGCGGCCCCGAGCCCGCGTCCGCCACCGGTGATGAGCACCGGCTCGTCGACGATCCCCGCACTGCTCATGGTCCTCCCGTCGGTGCGTCAGTCCACTTCGGCCGGACCGGTGAACTGGGCCCGGTGCAGCCGCGCGTAGGCGCCGCCCTTCGCGACCAGTTCGTCGTGGGTGCCCTGCTCGACGATGGCGCCGCGCTCCATCACCAGGATCACATCGGCGTCGCGGATGGTCGACAGCCGGTGCGCGATGACGAACGCGGTGCGGCCGGTGCGCAGCGTGGCCATGGCGCGCTGGATCAGGGCCTCGGTGCGGGTGTCCACCGAGCTGGTCGCCTCGTCGAGGATGAGGATCGCCGGGTCCGCGAGGAACGCGCGGGCGATGGTGATCAGCTGCTTCTCCCCCGCGCTGACCCCGGTGCCCTCGTCGTCGATGACGGTGTCGTAGCCGTCCGGGAGGCTGCGGGCGAAGTGGTCGACGTGCGCGGCCTTCGCGGCGGCCACGACCTCCTCGCGGGTGGCGTTCTGCTTGCCGTAGGCGATGTTCTCCGCGATGGTGCCGCCGAACAGCCAGGTGTCCTGCAGCACCATGCCGGTGGCGGCGCGCAGCCGTTCCCGGGACATGGCGCTGGTGTCCTCGCCGTCGAGGGTGATCCGGCCACCGGTGATCTCGTAGAACCGCATCAGCAGGTTGACCAGCGTGGACTTGCCCGCGCCGGTGGGACCGACGATGGCGACGGTGGCACCGGGTTCGGCGACCAGCGAGAGGTCCTCGATCAGCGGCTCGTCCGGGTCGTAGCGGAACGCGACGTGCTCGAACTCGACGCGGCCGCGGGGCCGTCCGGTCTTCGGCGCCAGGTCCGGGGACGGGTCCTGCTCGGGGGCGTCGAGCAGCGCGAAGACCCGCTCGGCGGAGGCCAGGCCGGACTGCACCAGGTTCGCCATGCTCGCGACCTGGGTGAGCGGCTGGCTGAACTGCCGCGAGTACTGCACGAACGCCTGCACGTCACCGATGGTCAGCGCCCCGGCCGACACCCGCAGCGCGCCGACGACGGCGACGAGCAGGTAGTTCAGGTTGCTCAGGAACATCATGCTCGGCTGGATCACGCCGGACAGGAACTGCGCGCGGAACGAGGCCTTGGTCAGCGCCTCGTTGCGCTGCCGGAAGATCTCGGCGGCTTCGCGGCCGCGGCCGAACGCCTTGATGGTGGCGTGCCCGGTGTACATCTCCTCGACGTGCCCGTTGAGCTCGCCGGTGCTCTTCCACTGCGCGGCGAACTGCGGCTGCGCGCGCTTGCCGATCAGGATGGTGACCAGCGCCGAGATCGGGATGCTGACCAGCGCGAACACCGCCAGCAGCGGGGAGATGAAGAACATCACGGCCAGCACGCCGAGGATGGTCAGCACCGAGGTGATCACCTGCGAGAACGTCTGCTGCAGCGACTGCCCGACGTTGTCGATGTCGTTGGTGACCCGGCTGAGCACCTCGCCGCGGGACTGGCGGTCGAAGTGGCTCACCGGCAGCTTCGCCAGCTTCTCCTCCGCGTCGCGGCGCAACCGGCTGGCGGTGCGCTGCACGGCGCCGTTGATCAGCCGGGCTTGGGCGACGCCGAACAGCCAGGAGCCGAGGTACACCCCCAGCGCCACCAGCAGCACGGTGCCGACGGCGCCGAAGTCGACGCCGCCGCCACCGACCCCGCCCGCGACGACGAGGTCGGTCGCCTTCCCGAGGTAGCGGGGTCCGAGGACGCTGAGCAGCACGCTCACCACGGCCAGCACCAGCACCGCGACCAGCAGCGGGCGTTCGGGCCGCAGCAGCCCGAGCAGGCGGCGGCCCGCGGTGGCGAACCCCTCCGGCCGATTGGCGCCCGGTGATCCGGCGGGGGCGGCGGGCCGCCCGGGGGCGCGGGTGGGGGCGCTCATGCCGCTTCCTGTTCGGTGAGCTGGGACAGGACGATCTCCCGGTAGGTCTCGTTGTCGCGCATCAGTTCCCGGTGGGTGCCGACGCCGACGAGTTCGCCCGCGTCGAGCACGAGGATGCGGTCGGCGTCGCGGATGGTGCTGACCCGCTGGGCGACGATGACGACGGTCGCGTCGGCGGTGTCGCGGCGCAGCGCGGCGCGGACTTCGGCGTCGGTGGCGTAGTCGAGCGCGGAGAACGAGTCGTCGAACAGGTAGATCTCGGGGCGCCGCACCAGGGCCCGGGCGATCGCGAGCCGCTGCCGCTGGCCGCCGGAGACGTTGCCGCCGCCCTGGGACAGCTCGGCGTCGAGGCCGCCGGGCAGCTCGCGCACGAAGTCGGCGGCCGCGGCGACCTCCAGCGCGTGCCACAGCTCCTCGTCGGTGGCGTCCGGGTCGCCGTGGCGCAGGTTGCTCGCGATGGTGCCGGAGAACAGGTAGGGCCGTTGCGGCACGTAGGACACGGTGCGGGTCAGCAGGTCCGGGTCGATCTCCCGCACGTCCACCCCGTCGATGCGGATGGCGCCGCCGGTGGCGTCGGACAACCGCGGGATCAGGTTGATCAGCGTGCTCTTGCCGCTGCCGGTGCTGCCGATGATCGCGGTGGTCTCGCCCGGCCCTGCTTCGAAGGTGATGCCCTGCAGCACCGGCCGTTCCGCGCCCGGGTAGCGGAATCCGACGTCGCGCAGCTCCAGCTCGCCGTGCCCGGTGAGCTCGCGGACGGGCCGCTCCGGCAGGCGCACGGTGGTCTCGGTGCCGAGGACTTCCTGGATGCGTTCGGCGCACACCTCGGCGCGCGGGATCATCATGAACATGAACGTCGCCATCATCACCGACATGAGGATCTGCATCAGGTAGGCCAGGAACGCCACCAGCGCCCCGACCTGCATGCTGCCATCGTCGATGCGGCCGGCGCCGAACCAGGTGACCGCGACGCTGGAGACGTTCACCACGACCAGCACGGTCGGGAACATCAGCGCCATCAGGTTCCCGACGCGCAGGGCGCTGGCGGTGAGCTCGGCGTTCGCGGCGCCGAAGCGGCGCTGCTCGTGCACGTCCTTGCCGAACGCGCGGATCACCTGCAGGCCGTTGATCTGCTCGCGCAGCACGCGGTTGACGGTGTCGATGCGCTGCTGCATCTCGCGGAACACCGGGCGCAGCCGGGACACCAGCACGCCGATGAACGCGCCGAGCACCGGCACGATCACCAGCAGCAGCCCGGACAGCGCCACGTCCTGATTGAGCGCCAGCAGGATCCCGCCCACGCACATGATCGGCGCGGTGATCATCATCGCGCAGGTCATCAGCACCAGCATCTGGATCTGCTGCACGTCGTTGGTGGTGCGGGTGATCAGCGACGGGGCGCCGAACCGGCCCACCTCGCGACCGGAGAAGGACTGCACGCGGTCGAACACGGAGGCCCGCAGGTCCCCGCCCAGCGACATCGCGATGCGCGCGGCGAACCCGACCGCGGCGATCGAGCAGACCAGTTGCAGCAGCGACACCGCGAGCATCACGGCGCCCACGCGGAGGATGTAGCCCTCGTCGCCGGTGAGCACCCCGCGGTCGATGATGTCGGCGTTCAGCGTCGGCAGGTAGAGGGTGGCGACCGTCTGGACCAGCTGGAGCAGCACCAGCAGGACGATCGACGACCGGTAGGGCCTCAGGTGGGCCCGCAGCAATCGGAGCAGCACGCGATCTCTCAACGGTTCGGGGAGGTCGCCGCGATCGGCGGCGGACCACCGACCAGCTTAAACCGCGACCACGACGGGACCGGGCACGCGGGCGGCCCTGATCGCTCCCGGTGGCGCTCGCACCACGCGCCGTACCGGTCGGCGCCGGATTCGCCCGCTCGGTGCGGAAATCGCGGCTTCCGCCGCCGCGCCGGACCCCGCCGCGGCGGCCGGGTCCGGCTCGTCCGGTGCCGCGGGCGGACCGCCTCAGATCACCGTGCCGACGTCGTGGGCGACGAGTTCGTCGGTGGCGCGTTCGGCGACAGCGGCGATGGTCATGGACGGGTTGCAGGCCGCGCTGGTGCCGGGCAGCAGCGCGCCGTCGAGCACGTACAGCCCGCGCTTGCCGAGCACCCGCCCGGCCAGGTCGCAGACCGAGCCCATCGACGCGCCGCCCAGCGGGTGCCAGGTGTTCGGCACCAGCGAGGTGGTGTCCAGCCGCACCGCGCCGTCCCCGGCGATGCGGGCGACCCGCTCGTCGACGTGCCGGGCCAGCTCGGCGTCGCCGTCGTGCGGCCAGTGCAGCACCGCGTCGTCGGCGTGCGCGTCGTAGACGAACTCGCCGCGGCCCTCGCTGACCCCGTAGCCGACGAGCATCGTGGTGCGCAAGTCCGCGATCGGCGGGATCGACGCCTGGATGACCGTGTTGGCCCGCGCCGGGTCGTCCCACTCCAGGCTGCCGTAGACGACGGGACCGCCCTGGGGCGAGCCGAAGTCCTCGGCGAAGCTGGTCCAGGTGTAGATGCGGTCCCCGTTGGAGCCCCAGCCGGAGCCGAGACCGTCGGGCAGGTCGCGGATCCGCTCCTTGGCGGCGGCCCGCATCAGCAGCTTGGTGGTGTTCGCGGTGCCCGCCGCCATCACCAGCGCCCCGGCCGTGATGACCTTCTGCTCCAGCACGGTGCCGTCGGTGGCGATGCGGTCCACGTGCACCTGCCAGCGCCCGTCGGGGGCCTGCGCCACGTCGGTGACGTGGTGCTGGGGTGCGACGGTGACCCGTCCGGTGGCTTCGGCGGCGGCGAGGTAGGTGACGTCGACGGAGTGCTTGCCGCCGTTGTTCACGCCGAACGCGCAGTCCCCGTTGGTGTAGGACGGCTTGAGCTCGCCGGTCAGCTCGCGCAGCGCGTAGTCCCAGTCGATCGGCATCGGGATCTTCGACAGCGGGTACCCGGCGCGCTCGACGCCGCGGGCGAACGCGCGGGACGGCTCGTAGGTCGCGCTGGCGATCAGCTCGTCCGGTGCGGTCGCCAGGCGCAGCATCGACGCCACCCGCGGGTAGTGCTCCCGCGCCATCCGCCGGTAGTCGAGCTGCTCGGGCAGCGTCGCGTTGAACACGTCCTCGTCCGGTTGCAGCGTCATGCCCTGGTAGACCAGCGAGCCGCCACCGACCCCCGCGGCGCACATGATGTCCATGCCGCGGCCGGGGACCTGCTCGATCAGCCCGGTGAAGCGGTCGAACGGGGCGAGCTCCAGGCCGAACAGCGACGGCGTGGACCCCAGCCAGGAGATGCGCGAATCCGGCCGCGTGATGCTCGGGAAGGTGTCCGCGTTCGGCCCGGTGGGCCACCGGACGCCGCGTTCCAGCACCAGCACCGGCACCCCGGCCTGGGCGAGGCGCAGCGCGGTGACCCCGCCGCCGAACCCGGATCCGATGACGACGACCCGGTGTTCCTCGCGGGTCAGCCGCACCCGGTTCGACGCGGCGGCGCTCGGCGCGCCGAGCGCGGTGAGGCCGGTGGCGACGGCGGCGCCTTTGAGGACGGAACGTCGGCTCAGTTCGGGCATGCGGGCTCCTGTGCGGTGTGGGACTCGGCGCGTCATCGCTGATCACGGGCGCGGGTGGCTCGGAAGCGTAGGGAACCGAACCGAGAGCGGAAACCGGTCGACGTTCTCACTACGCACGGGTAGCATCACGCGTCGTGCGCGAACGGCGAGCGTTGCTGACCCCGCAGCGCACCGACGCCCGCCGCAACCGCGAGATCATCCTGCGGGCGGCGGACGAGGCGTTCGCCGAAGGCTCCGAACCGGTGCAGATCGAGGAGATCGCGCGCCGCGCCGGGCTCGGCCGCGCTACCGTCTACCGCCACTTCTCCGACCGGCACGCGCTGGCCACCACCGTCGCGGCGCACCGCATCGACGCCCTCGCGCGCCTCGTCGACGGCGCCGAACGCGAGCACCGGCCGTTCCGCGAGCTGCTGCACGTCGTGCTGTCCGACCTGGTGGTGCGGCGGCCGCTGGTCAACCTCATCCGGCAGCTGCCCGAGCAGGAGCAGCAGCGCTTCGCCGACGCCCTGGTCACCGTGCTCACCCCCGCCTTCCACCGCGCGCAGGCCGCGGCCGAAGTGCGCACCGACCTCGACCCGGCCGACCTCGTGCTCGTGCTGGAGATGGTCGAAGGGGCGCTCGCCTCGAAGCTGCCGCGCGCCGACGACGCGGTGCGCAAGCTGATCGCCGTCACCCTCGACGGGCTCTGCCCGCGCCCCGGCTGAGCCGCGTCCTCGCACCGCACGGGCCGCCGGGACGCGTTCAAGCGCGGCTGCTGCCAGCCTGGGCGGCATGGTTCGGATCGGATACACGTTGATGACCGAGCAGTCCGGCCCGCGCGCGCTGGTGCGCCACGCCCCGCTCGCCGAGGACGCCGGCTTCGACTTCGCGGTGATGAGCGACCACTACTCGCCCTGGCTGGACGCCCAAGCGCACTCGCCGTACGCGTGGAGCGTGCTCGGCGCGGTCACCCAGGTGACCGAGCGGCTGGAGCTGATGACCTACGTGACCGCGCCGATCCTGCGCTACCACCCGGCGATCGTGGCGCAGAAGGCCGCGACGATCGGGTTGCTCTCGCAGGACCGGTTCACGCTCGGGCTCGGCGCCGGGGAGAACCTCAACGAGCACGTCGTGGGCCGCGGCTGGCCGTCGGTCGGCGTCCGGCACGAGATGCTCGTCGAGGCCGTCGAGATCATCCGCGCGCTCTCCGGCGGTGACCGGGTCGACTACGCGGGCGAGCACTTCCGCGTCGACGCCGGGAAGTTGTGGGACGTGCCTGCGCGGCCGGTGCCGATCGGCATCGCCGTGTCCGGCCCGGGATCCACCTCCCGGTTCGCGCCGCTGGCCGAGACGATGATCGCGACCGATCCCAGCGAGGCGCTGTGCCGCGGCTGGGACTCCGCAGGTGGCGGCGACCGGAAGGTCGGCCAGCTGCCGGTGTCCTGGGGCACCGACCGGGACGCGGCGATCGAGCGGGCGCACGAGCAGTTCCGGTGGTTCGCCGGCGGCTGGCGGGTCAACGCGGACCTGCCCGGACCGGCCGGGTTCGCCGCGGCGACCCGGTTCGTGCGGCCCGAGGACGTGGCCGAGAACATCCCGTGCGGCCCGGACGCCGAGCCGATCGTGGACGCGGTCTCGTCGTTCCGGGACGCCGGGTTCACCGACGTCGCCCTCGTGCAGGTCGGCGGGGACGAGCACCAGGACGGGTTCTTCGAGTTCTCCCGGCGCGAACTGCTGCCCCGGCTCCGCAGCCTCGTGGGCTGACCGGCGCCCGCCGGGGCCGGTCAGCGGCGGACGGTGGGGAGCTGGACGGTGGCGTCGTCGACGGCGGGGAGCTGGACGGTGCGGTCGTCGTCCGCGACGGGCGCGGGACGTCCGGCGCGCGCCCGGTCCTCGCCGCGGACGCCGTCGAAGTCGTCGAACTCGTCGAAGTGCTCGTGCTCGTCCCGGTCGTCGTAGTCCGCGAAGTCGTCCCAGCCGTCGTCCCCGGCACCGAGCACCAGTTCACCCGCGGACGTCTCGCGGAGCCGGCCCACCAGCGGGGTGATCCGCTCGGCCAGCAACGGCAGCAGCGCCGCGACGGCCCCGCCCAGCAGCAGGCCCACCAGCACGTCGTGCGGGTAGTGCACGCCGACGAACACCCGGGACAGCCCGGTCAGCAGCCCGACGACGACCGCCGCCCAGCCCCAGCTGCGGCGCGCGCAGAACAGGCCGATCGCGGCGGCCGCGGCGATCGTGGAGTGGTTGCTGGGGAACGACCAGTCGCCCAGCTCCGGGCAGGCCGCGATGGACTGCGCGTGCGCGACCGCGCGGCACGGCCGGTCCTCCTGGACGAAGGACTTGACGACCTCGCTGACCAGGTAGGCGAGCGCGGTGCCCAGCGGCGGCAGCACGGCGCGGGCCATCACGTGGTCCTCGTCGTTGCGCGCCTGGACGAACAGCACGGCGAAGGCCGCGAGGAAGCCGATGATCGCGGCCTCGGTGAAGAACTCGGCGAACGCCTGCAGCCACTCGGGGCTCGCCGCGCCCGCGCCCGCGATGCCCCGGTACAGGTCGGAGCTCAGGCCGGGCACGTACGGGTTCGGCTCGGCGGCCAACGACGGCTGAACGGCAGGTGTCGACATTCCCAACATCATATGAAGATCCGCCGTGGGCCCGGTACCGGCTCCGGTGGAACCCGGACACCTGCACCGATGCCCCGAACGGCCCCGCGGGCGCTCGTTCGGCGGCGCACGACGGCGAAATCCGGCGCGCGAGAGCAGGCGGGCGCACTCCGCGCAAGACCTCGGCCACCCGCCCGGAGCAGTGTTCGATCACATTTCCGAAGTTGATCATGGCCGAACCGGCCAACTGTACTCAATGTGATCAACATTCGCTACGGTGGCCCGCGTGCGCCGTGGTGCTGCCGCACGCAGCACCACGAGCCGGCTGGCAAGGCCGAGGTACCCGCGGTGGCGCGGGATGGGTGAGGACGGCGATGCAACAAACGACAGGGTGGATACTCGGCGGCCTGGTGGTCCTGGTGGTGCTGCTGGGAGCCGCGGTGGCGTTGTTGAGCGCTCGGTTGCGCCAACAGCACAAGGAGATCGAGCAGCTCTCGGCGCTCGAACCGCTCCCGGCACCGGAACCCGCGCAGGCCCCGCCTGCCGCGGCCGTGGAACCGCCCACCGCCCCCGCACTGGAACCGCTGCCCGTCCAACCGGACGAGCAGTTCCGCCGCGAGGTCGTGCAGGGCGCCCAGGAAGCGCTCGGCGGCACGATGCGGCGCATCCTCGCGCTGACCAACAACGCGGCCGGGCGGCTGCACGACATGCAGCGCACGCACGGCTCGGACGTGCTGGAGGACCTGCTGCCGATCGACCACCTGCTGGCGCAGGCGCAGCGGCGCGCCCAGCTGGTGACCGTGCTGTGCGGATCCCCGCCCGGCCAGCAGCGCAGCCCGCAGCTGATGTCCCGGCTCGTCGGCGCCGCCCAGTCCCGCATCCACGACTACGAGCGGGTCCGGCTGTCCACCCGGGACACCACCACCGCGGTGCTGGGGCGCGTGGTGGAACCGCTGAGCGCCGCGCTGGCCGAACTGCTGGACAACGCGACCCGCTCCTCCCCGCCGACCGCGCCGGTGGACGTGCTGATCACCGCCGAGTACCACGGCGTCTCGCTGGAGATCCACGACGGCGGGGTCGGCATGCCGCCGGACTCGCTGAACCAGGCCAACGCGCTGCTGTCCCGCGGCGACTCGGAGATCGAGCTGACCGAGCTGGGCAACCCACCGCGCACCGGGCTCGCCGGGTGCAGCGTGCTGGCCGCGAACTACGGGTTCACGGTGCGCCTCGACGCCGCCTCCAGCCGCGGCGGGCTGCGCGCGGTGCTGCTGGTGCCGCACCACCTGCTGACCACGCTGGAGCAGCAGCCGGTGCTCTCCGCCGGGCAGGACGAACCCGGGATCGGGCCGAGCGCCCCGGAACCGGCGGCGGTACCGGTCGCCGCCGAACCGGACGCTCCGCGGCACCGCCAGGCCGAACCGGCCACGACCACCGCCGCCGGACTGCCCAAGCGCCCCCGCCGCACCATGACCCGCTCCGGCGACCTGTCCGCGCCGGAGGGCGCCTCGGTGCAGCCCATCGCCGACGGGGCGCAGCGGCGCACCACCGACGCGGCCCAGGGCCTGCGCGGGCTCCAGCGCGCCACCCGCACCACCGACGACGACGCGGAGACCGCGCCCGACCACGACGGGGACGACCCGTTGGACACGTCCACTTCCAGAAGGGATGCACGAGCATGACCGAGACGGCCCCGACGGCGCCGAAACCCGACCGGAGCTGGGTGCTCGACGACCTCGTCGAGCACTCCGGCATCCGGGCGGCCATCGCGGTGTCCGGCGACGGGATGCTCCTGGTCAAGAACACCGGCCTCGACCAGGCCGACGCCGAGCGCTGGGCGGCGGTCAGCTCGCCGCTGCAAGCCTGCGCCCGGCACGGGATGGAACCGCTGGGCTACCCCACCGGCGGTTTCGAGCAAGTGCTGGTGCAGCACGCGCAGGGCTACCAGCTGCTGCAACCGTTCGGCGAGGAGTCCTACCTCGTGCTGGTGACCGACGCCGACACCGACCTCGGCGTGGTGTCGACCGAGATGCAGATGACCGCCAAGCGGCTCGGGCAGGAGATGGGCACGGCTGCGCGCACCGCCGCCAGGCGGAGTTCGTGACCCCCGGACCGCACCGCCGGGAATCGGAGCTGGTGCGCTCCTACGTGCTCACCCGGGGCCGGGCCCGGGCGGAGCAACCGGTGGAACCGGCCGCCCTGGTGCGGGCGGCCGCCACCGGCGGGGTGCCCGAGCTCGATCCGGACCGCCGCCGGATCGTGCAGGTCGCCCAGGGCGGTGCGCTCGCGGTCGCCGAGATCGCCGCGCACACCGAGCTGCCGCTGACGGTGGCGCTGGTGGTGGTGTCCGACCTGATCGACGAGGGCTACCTGACGCCCGCCTCGGCGAACCGCCCGGCGTCGGTGCCCAGCACGGATCTGCTGCAGGAGGTGCTCGATGGACTCCGCCGCCTGGACACCTCCGCCTGAGTCGGCCTACGTCGCGGAGACGGTGCGGCGGTCGGCCAAGATCCTCGTGGTCGGCCCGGCCGGGGTCGGCAAGACCACGTTCGTCGACACCATGTCGGAGATCGTGCCGCTGCACACCGAGGAATCGCTGACCTCGGCCAGCGAGGCGGTCGACGACCTGCACCTCACCCCGGCGAAGACGACGACCACCGTGGCGCTGGACTTCGGCCGCCGCACCCTCAACGACCAGCTGGTGCTGTACCTGTTCGGCACGCCGGGCCAGCAGCGGTTCACCTACCTCTGGCGGACGCTGGCGAACGGCGCGCTGGGCGCGCTGGTGCTGGCGGACACCCGGCGGCTGGCGGACTCGTTCGACGTGATGGACCAGGTGGAGGAGCTCGGCGTGCCCTACGCGATCGCGGTGAACGCCTTCGACTCGGCACCGCTGCACTCGGTGGCGGACCTGCGCGAAGCGCTCGACCCGCAGCCGGACACGCCGGTCGCGGTGTGCGACGCGCGGGACGTCGGCTCCTGCACCCGGGTGCTGATCGACCTGGTCGAGCACGTGCTGCTGGCCTCGACCTCCGGCAGGCACGCCGCCGACCCGACGGTGCGCTCGTGACCGCACTCCCCCAGCCCCCGACGACCTCCCCGACGACGGAGCGACCATGACGGCCCTGCCCGGCCCCGACCTGCAAGACCGCATCCCGCTGCACGGCGACGAGTTCACCGCGCACCCGGACCAGGTGTACGCGCGGCTGCGCTCCCGCGGCCCGATCGTGCCGGTGACGCTGGCCCCGGACGTGCCCGCGATGCTGGTGGTGGACTACGAGACGGCGCTGCAGGTGCTGCGCAGCCCGCACGTGTTCGTCAAGGACTCCCGCCGCTGGCAGGACACCGCTCCGCCGGACACCCCGGTGCTGCCGATGATGTCGTGGCGGCCGAACACGCTGTTCGCCGACGGGGAGCGGCACGCGCGGCTGCGCCCGCCGGTGGAGAACAGCCTCACCGCGGTGAAACCGGCCCAGCTGCGGCGCTTCGTGCAGTCCAGCGCGATCCGGCTGATCGGCGGGTTCACCGGCCGCGGCCACGCCGACCTGCTCGGCGAGTACGCGGCGCAGCTGCCGATGCTGGTGCTGCAGCAGATGTTCGGCTGCCCCGCCGAGATCGCGCAGGCCATGGTCGCCGCGATCGCCGCGCTCTGGGACGGCACCGACCCGCAGCTGGCGAACCGGTACCTGGAGGAGAGCGTCAACGACCTCGTCCGGTACAAGCGCGCGAACCCCGGCGACGACGTGACGACCCGGATGATCGAGCACCCGCACGGCCTCGACGACGACGAGCTGCAGCACCAGCTGATCATCACGATGGGCGCGGGCGCCGAACCGCTGGGCAACTGGATCGCGAACGCGCTGTACCTGCTGCTGACCGAACACCGGGTGGCCGACGCGGTGGCCACCGGCAGCGTCGCGCTGGACGAAGCGCTCGACGACGTGCTGTGGCGGTTCACCCCGCTGGCGAACTACGCGATCACCTACCCGCGGCACCCGGTGTACCTGGGGCGCGTGCTGCTGCCCGCCGACGAGCCGGTGGTGATCTCGATGGCCGCGATCAACACCGACCCGGCGCTGCACCCATCGGGGCAGATCCCGGCGGGCAACCGGGCGCACCTCGCGTTCAGCGCGGGCGCGCACACCTGCCCCGCGAGCAGGCCCGCGCGCTTGATCGCGACCGTGGCGCTGGAGACCCTTTTGGACTACGTTCCCGAAGTCGAGCTGGATGATCAGCAACCGCTGCGGTGGCGCCCCGGCCCCTTCCACCGGGCGCTGACGGCCCTGCCGGTGCGCTTCCCAGCCGTGTCCTCGCTCGCCGACCCCACCACAGGAGGATCAGGATGTCCGCATCGCAGTGCCCGGTAGCCGCTCTCGACCCGGCCGGTGCCGACGTGCACGGGGAAGCCGACCGGCTGCGCGCGCACGGCTCGGCCGCGCTGGTGACGCTGCCCGGGGACGTCCCGGCGTGGGTGATCACCGACCACGGCGAGCTGCGCGGGCTGCTGTCCGATCCGCGGGTGTCGAAGGACCCGCGGCAGCACTGGCCCGCGTGGATCCGCGGCGAGATCCCGGCGGACTGGCCGCTGATCTCCTGGGTCGGCGTGGACAACATGTTCACCGCGTTCGGCTCGGAGCACACCCGGCTGCGCGGCCTCGTGTCGAAGGCGTTCACGCCGCGCCGGGTGCAGGCGCTGCGTCCCCGCATCGAGCAGATCACCGCCGAGCTGCTGGACGGCCTGGCCGCGGAGACCGGCGAGGTGGACCTGCGCACCGGCTTCACCTACCCGCTGCCGATCGCGGTCATCACCGACCTGTTCGGAGTGCCCGCCGAGATGCGCGGGACGCTGCGCCACATCGTCGACGAGGTGTTCCGCACCTCCGCCACCCCGGAGGAGACGGCGGCGACGGCGCAGGAGATGGGCCGCTTCCTCACCGACCTCATCGAATCGAAGCGGCAGCACCCCGGCGACGACCTCACCAGCGGACTGCTCGCGGCCCGCGACGAGGAGCAGAACCGGCTCAGCGAACGGGAACTCGCCGACACCCTGATCCTCATGATCGGCGCCGGGCACGAGACCACGGTGAACCTGCTCGGCCAGGCCGTGGTCGCGCTGACCACGCACCCCGCGCAGCGCGCCGCGCTGCGCGCGGGCGACATCGGCTGGGACGACGTGATCGAGGAGACGCTGCGCTGGCAGCCGGCGCTGGCGAACGTGCCGCTGCGGTTCGCCACCACCGATATCAAGCTCGCCGACGGCACCGTCATCGCCGAGGGCGACGCGATCCTCGCGTCCTACGCGGCGGCGAACCGGGACCCCGGCCACTACGACGCCCCGGAGGTGTTCGACGCCCGCCGCGGCGCGCGGGACCACCTGGCGTTCGGCTTCGGCCCGCACTTCTGCCTCGGCGCGGCGCTGGCGAGGCTGGAGGCGCAGATCGCGCTGCCCGCGCTGTTCGACCGGTTCCCGGACCTCGCCCTCGCGGTGGACTCCGACGCGCTGGAACCGTCCGAGTCGTTCATCTCCAACGGCCCGAAGGCGCTGCCGGTGCGGCTCGCGGGCTGAGCCCGGCCTGCGCGGTTCGTCCGCTTCCGACGGGAAATGCGGCTCCGGGCACCGGTTTCGGCGGACGCCTCGGCAGCGCCCGTCCTACTACCCTGGACGCCACGACGATGAGGAACGGTGGCGATGACACGCACTCTGGTGGTGTGCAGGCACGCGAAGTCGGCGTGGCCGGACGACGTCGAGGACTTCGAACGCCCGCTCACGGAACGTGGCGAACGGGACGCGCCGGAGGCGGGGAGGTGGCTGGCCGAGCGGGTGCCCGACATCGGCTTCGCGCTCTGCTCCCCCGCCAAGCGGGCTCGGCGCACCTGGCAGCTGATCTCGGGCGTGACCGGCAAGGTCGAGACCCGGCACGACAAGCGCCTCTACGGCGCCACGGCCGGTGAGCTGATCGCGGTGCTCAACGACGTGCCCGACGAGGCCGCGACCGCGGTGCTGGTCGGCCACAACCCCGGGCTGGAGGACCTGGTCGCGGTGCTGACCGGCGTGCCGCACCAGCTGGCCACGACGGAGCTGGCGGTGCTCACCGGCACCGGTTCCTGGTCCCAGGTCGAACCGGGCTGGGCCACCCTGCAGGACTCGGCGAAGCCTCGGGGATGACCACGGGTCGTTTTTCTTTCGGGGTGGGGTGGCGGAACCTCAGCGTCCTCCTCGCTGCGGGATCTTTTTCACCGGTGGCTCCGCCACAGGAGAAAAAGCTGTCCTCGCGAGGAGGACGCTGAGAACCCGCGGGTGGTCCTTTTGCGTGCTGGGTCTCCGCTCAGCGGCTTCGCCGCTGACAGGAAGGCGAAGCCGGCGGTTTTGTCCGTTTCTTGTCAGCGGCGAAGCCGCTGAGCTGACGACCACGCACGCAGACCGACCACCAGCGGGTTCTCAGCGGTTCCCTCGCGAGGACAGCTTTTTCCCTCGTGGCGGAGCCACTTGGGAAAAAGATCCGCAGCGAGGGAACCGCTGAGGTTCCGCCACCTCGGTGCTCCGCAAACCGAGTTCGGATACAGGCAGTTCAGTCCCCGATGATGATCTTGCCGATGGTGTCCTTGGTGGCGAAGTGGGTGAACGCTTCGGGGGCTTCGTCGAAGGGGAAGGCCCGGTCGATGAGCGGGTGCAGCCGGTGCTGCTCGAGGACGCGGATCATCCGTTCGAAGTCGCTGCGGCTGCCGACCGCGATGGCCCGCAGCGTCGCGCCGCGGCCCAGGAACGCCCCGAGGTCCAGGCCCGCCCCGTCGGCGAGGTTCCCGACCAGCGAGATCAGCCCGCCGTGGGCGAGGGCGCGCAGCGACTGCCCGATGGTCCCGGCGCCGCCGATCTCCACCACCCGGTCCACGCCGCGTCCGCCGGTGCGCGCTCGCACCTCGTCGCCCCACTCGGGGACCGCGGTGCGGTCGATGACGTCGGGGGCGCCGAGCTCGCGCAGCCACCGCGCCTTCACCGGGCCGGACGTGGTGATCAGCACCCGCGCCCCGGCCAGGCGGGCGAACTGCAGCGCGAACATGGAGACGCCGCCGCAGCCCTGCAGCAGCACCGAGTCACCGGCGCCGATGCCGTCGAGCGCGGAGAACGCGGTGAGCGCGGCGCAGGGCAGCGTCGCGGCTTCCTCGAACGACAGGTGTTCCGGCACCGGTAGCACGGAGTGCTCGGCGACGGCGACGTGCTCGGCGAGCCATCCGTCGCGCTGCACCCCGTACAGCTCGCCCCAGCCGTCGAGCGTCCCGTGCAGCCACTCCGGGTGGAAGGTGCTCATCACCCGGTCGCCGACCTGGAAGCCGCGCACGCCCGCACCGACCGCGTCGACGGTGCCCGCGGCGTCGGACAGCGGGATCCGCCCGGGCGGCACCGGCATCGAGTAGCGCCCTTCCACGATCGGCAGGTCGCGGGCGTTGATCGAGCGGGCTCGGACCCGCACCAGCACCTCCCCGGCGGCCGGGGTCGGCACCGGGCGTTCCCGCGGCCGCAGCGGTCCGCCGTCCCCGGGCACCTCGAACGTGCGCATCAGTCGTCCCATGCCCTCGACCGTAGACCGGGACCGCTAGACGGCACGTACCCTTCCGTCCATGATTCGGTGCAGTTCGTCCAGGGGCGGCGCGTGGACCCGGTAGACGACCTCCTCGCCACCATGCGGATCGAGGAGTCCCGGTACGTGCGGATGGCGGCGCGCGCGCCGTGGGGCATCGCGTTCCGCTCCCGGCAGGTGGCGCGGCTGGTGCTGATCACCACCGGATCGTGCTGGCTGACCGGGGCGGCGCTGCGGGAACCCCTGCGGCTGACCGCGGACGACTGCGTGCTGGTGCGGGCGGGCACCGGGTTCGCGCTGCAGGACGAGCCGGGCCGCCCGCTGGCGGACTGCGAGGGCGACGTCCGGTTCGGCGGGGACGGGGAACTGACCGAGCTGGTGTCCGCCCGGTTCAGCTTCGACGCGGTCGCCGCGGACGCGCTGTTCGGGCTGCTGCCGCCGCTGTTCCGGCTGCGCCTGGACACGGTGGCCGGCGAGCTGCTGCGCGGCACGTTCGACCTGATCGCGCGGGAGTCCGCGGCGGCGGGGCTCGGCTCCGGGTTCGTCACGAGCCGCCTGTCCGACGTGCTGTTCGTGCAGGCGGTGCGCGCCTGCTGCGCGGACGTCGGCGGCGGCACCGTCGGCTGGGTCGCGGCGCTGCGGGATCCGCGGCTGGCCGGTGCGGTGCGGGCGCTGCACGCGGACCTGGCGCACCCGTGGACGGTGCGGTCGCTGGCGCAGGTGGCCGGGATGTCGCGGTCGGCGTTCGCGGCGCTGTTCAAGGAGCGGACCGGCGACACGCCGCTGAGCTACCTGGCGGCGTGGCGGACGTACCGCGCGAAGGCGCTGCTGCGGGAGACCTCGCTGAGCGTGCAGGAGATCGCGGTGCGCGTCGGCCACCCCACCGGCACCGCGCTGAGCCGCGCGTTCCTGCGCCGCGAAGGCGTCTCCCCCACCACGTGGCGCGCGACCCGCACGCGGTGAACGGCCCGCCTCCCCGCGGAACGGACCGCTCGCCGGAGGCGGTCCCCGCTCGGGCCGATCACCTGCGGCGGTCAGCAGGCCGAACGGCCGGTCGGGCGGGCCGTTCAGCCGGGGTGATCAGCGCGTCGCGACCACCGGCGCCGGGTCGTCCTGGAGGTCCAGCGGCGGCGGCGCAGCACCACCGGCACCTGGTCCCCGCGGTCCTGCGCGGTGAGCACGGCCGCGCGCACCCGGCGCCACCACACCGCGGTGCGGAACGCGCTCAGCAGCAGCACCGCGACGAGCGCGAGCAGCGCCACCCGGTACCCGCCGCCCGCCAGCTGCAGCACCAGGCCGACGGCGAGCACGCTGAGCGCGGTGGCGCTGTGCCCGCCGACGTTGGCGATGCCGGTGGCGGTGCCGACCTGGCTGATCGGGTTGTAGTCGCGGACCAGCGCGAACGCGACGCTGGAGACGGGCCCGCCCATCGCGAACACCAGGAACGCCCCGCACACCACGGCCAGCGGCGGCTGCGCGAAGCTCAGCAGCACCAGCCAGGTCAGCCCGTTGGCCACGAGGTAGCCGAGCACGAGCGGCATCCGGCAGGCGGGGAACCGCCCGATGATCGCGCCGACGAGCGGCCCGCCCGCGACCTGCCCGATGATCAGCAGGCTGAGCACGACGCTCGCGGTCGCGGGCGGCACGCCGACGCCTTCGACCAGGTACGGGTAGCCCCACAGCAGGCTCAGCGCGTTGGGCACGAACATGGTGCCGAAGTGCGCCCAGAACGCGAGCCTGGTGCCCGGGATCGCCCACGCCGAGCGCACCTTCCGCAGGATGGCGCCGGCGTCCTCGGCGCCGGAGGTGGTGCCGGGCACGTCGCGCACCACCCCGGTCGTCACGCCCGCGTAGGCGGCGGTGATCGCGCCGACGAGCAGGAACGTCCACGTCCAGCCGAGGGCCCCGAGCAGCGCGGTCAGCGGGAAGGTGGCGGCGACGCCGCCGAGCGCGCCCGCCGCGGCGGACAGGGTGGCGACCAGCGCGTACTGGCGGGCGGAGAACCGGGTGGCCACGAGCCGCAGGATGCTCACCCAGGTCAGCGCGTCACCGACGCCGAGCACGCCGCGCGCCAGCAGCCCCATCGGGTAGGAGGTGGCGAGGGCGAACAGCAGCTGCCCGCAGCCGAGCAGCAGCACCGCGGCGGTGAGCACGCGACGGGACCCGAACCGGTCCACCAGGAGCCCGGTGGGGATCTGCATGGCGGCGTAGATCCCGACCTGCAGCACGGTGAACGCGCTCAGCGCGGCGGGCCCGACCTCGAACCGGTCGATGGCGAGCGGGCCGGCGACGCCGAGCGTTCCGCGGTGGAACACGGCCGCGAGGTAGGTGAGGACGGCGGCGCCCCAGATCAGCCACGCCTGCCGCGCCCCGGTTCCCGCTGATCGGGACGGCGGTGGGGCGCTGCCCGGGTTCGCCGAGGTGGCGGCCACTCGGGTGATCGGTGGCGGTGCCCCGCCGCTGCGATCACGGTCGTCCGATTGCCGACTCTCCGGTCGGTCGCCTGCCACGTCGTGCCCCTTCCGCGAATTTTCGGTTCCGCACTCATCGTCGTCGGCCGAGCGCGAGAGGTTAGCGCCCGAAAGCGTGGAATCCGCCACAGCAACCATCCACAGTGGACACAACGTGGTCCGATCCGTCCAGGAGCGCACCGCATCCGCCCGAACCCGCTGGCCCGCGGGGACTTCCGCCCCGTCCCGGCGGCGAGCCGGGACGCGACCACGTCCCAGCATCCGGGACGAGGTGGGCATCGACACCGGTTCGTTGACAGCGGTGGCGGCCGTTCCTAGCGTCGTCGCGTGCGACCGGCCCTGCTCACCTCGCGCCACCACGTGGATCTGCTGCGGGTGGCGTCCGCGGCCTGTCCGGACTCCTGACCGCCCCCCGCACCGGCCGCGCCCGCGCGCCGCACCCCGCCGCAGCCAGGAGTCCGCCGAGCATGACCACCGCCCTGACCGAGCCGGCCGAGCACGGCTCGTCGGCGAAGAACGTCCGCACCGTCATCACGTCGAGCCTCATCGGCACGACCGTCGAGTGGTACGACTTCTTCCTGTACAGCACCGCCGCCAGCCTGGTGTTCGACAAGCTGTTCTTCCCGACCGCCGATCCGGCCGTCGGCACGATGCTGGCGTTCACCACCTTCTTCGTCGGGTTCGTGGCCCGGCCGCTGGGCGGCATCCTGTTCGGCCACATCGGCGACCGCATCGGCCGCAAGCGCACCCTCGTCACCACGATGGTCGTGATGGGGCTGGCCACGGCGGCGATGGGCGCGCTGCCGACCTACGAGCAGGCGGGCATGTGGGCGCCGCTGCTGCTGGTGCTGCTGCGGCTGTTCCAGGGCTTGGCGATCGGTGGCGAGTGGGCCGGGGCGGTGCTGATGGCCGTCGAGTACGCGCCACCCGGCAAGCGCTCGTCCTACGGTTCCTGGCCGCAGGTGGGCCTCGCGCTCGGCCTCGGCCTGGGCACCGGGTTGTTCGCGCTGCTGGGCAACGTGCTCGACGACGAGCAGTTCCTCGGCTACGGCTGGCGGATCGCGTTCGGGCTGAGCCTGGTGCTGGTGCTGGTCGGCCTGGTGATCCGGCTGCGGGTGGCGGAGACGCCCGCGTTCCAGCAGATGCGGGAGTTGCAGGGCACCGCGCGGGTGCCGTTCCTGGAGCTGTTCCGGGACCGGGCGACCCGCCGCAACACGGTGCTGGGCCTGCTGTCGCGGTACTCGGAGGGCGCGGCGTTCAACACCTGGGCGGTGTTCTTCCTGACCTATGCGACCGGCACGCTCGGCCTGCCGCGCAACGACGTGCTCATCGGCGTGATGGCGGCGGCGCTGGTGCTGGCCGTGCTGATCCCCGTGGTGGGGCGGATCGGCGACCGGCGTTCCCCGCGGCTGCTGTACGCGCTCGGCTCGGCGCTGTTCGCGCTGTCGGTGTACCCGGCGTTCCTGGCGTTCCAGCTGCGCAGCCCGCTGCTGACCGGCGTGGTGATCGTGCTGGTGCTGGGCGTGGTGCACTCGGTGATCTACGCGCCGCAGGGCACGTTCTACGCCCAGCTGTCGCCGGTGCGGTTGCGCTACACCGGCATGTCGTTCATCTACCAGTTCTCCGGGATCTACGCCTCGGGCCTCACGCCGCTGATCGTCACTGCGCTGCTCGCGGCAGGTGGCGGCACCCCGTGGCTGGCGTGCGGCTACCTGGTCGCGACGGGCGCGATCGGAGCGACGGCGACCCTGCTGCTCCGCCGCGAAGACCTCCACTTCACCGCGGGACGATGATCAGCGGCGGAAGCCGTCCTGCTTCACGCGGTGAATGAAACGGCCGAACACCGCGTCGGACAAGCGAAGCTGCGCTCCCGCCGGATCCTTGGAATCGCGGATCGCCGGGAACCCACCTCGCCGAGCGGTCTCGACGCAGTTGCTGCCCTGAGCGCTCCGCGACGACTTCTTCCACCCCGTGTCGGACACGCCCTGCTCCTCACTGACGACGCCGGAACTCGTCGGCCAGTTTACGCACCAACGCCACCGATTGATCAACATCCAGAGCAGCGTGGTGCAATTCGCCGAACAACCTGGACAGCTCTGAAGTATCCCTCGAACTGTCCACGATCCGGCCGCTCAGCGGTGTGTCGACGAATGCGATGTCGCCCGTGTTCGCGGGGAATCGCAAGACGGCGAAAGACCCCTGCGGACTGATGTGCGCACCGGCGTCGAACGCCAGCACTTGAAGGACGACGTTGTCCTTCGCCGCGTGCTCCAGCAGGGCATCCAGCTGGGCGCTCATCGTGGCTCCATCTCCGACGACCCGGTGCAGCGCTTCTTCGGCGATCACCGCTCGCACGATCAGCGGCTCGGTGCCGGACAGCCGCTCCTGCCGCTTGACCCGGGCTTCCACCCAGTCTTCGACCTGCTGGTCTCCGAGCGCGATGCGTCCCGCACGGTGAACCGCCCGGGCGTAGTCCCGCGTTTGCAGCAGCCCCGGGATGATGCCGAGCTCGAACGTGAAGAACTCGATCGCCTCCTGTTCGAGACCGATGAACGGCGAGAACCACTTGGGAAGGTCGTACGGGTCCCACCATTCAGCCCCCTTCTGGACCCGCGCGGCCTCGCGTCGCAGCCTTTCGACGCGCTCGCGGGTTTCGGCGTCGACCTCGTACAGGTCGAGCAGATCGGCCAGCTCGCTGCGATTGGTCCGGTAGAGGCCGCGTTCCCAATGGCCGATCTTGGCCGTCGAGCAGTCCAGGTGGGTGGCCGCCTGCTGGATGGTCACCTTGGCCGACTTCCGCAGGTCGCGGATCAGCTTGCCCAAGGTGATCTGCCGTGCGTTCGACATGCGCGACTCCACTTTCGCCCGATCAGGGAACTATCGAACCTAGCTACTAGCCGCTAGCTTCATAGCTAGCAAGATGACAGTGAGTGTACGAGCCGCTACCAAGAGTGCGAGGAGGTGGGCATGGGTGAGCTGGTACTCATCCACCACGCCCGACGGCGTGGTCCACGAGGCCGAAGCGGGCACGACGCGGCGGACGCGGTGCGGCCTGCCGATCAGCGGGCGTGCGATCCGCGGTGCGGCGTCCTGCCTGGACTGTGCGCGGGAGTCGAAGTCCCGCCGCGCGGCCTCCCGCTCCGGATCGTCCGCGAGACCGGCGCCCGCTGGGCGTGCGGGCCGTCCGACGGACGATGGCATCGTCCCCGCCGGGCTCCTGGACGACCGCTGCGCTGCCTCTGCGGACACCGCGTCGAAGGTCCGGCGCACCTGCGCCGCGCGCGGCCGAACCCGGGCCACCTGGGGCGGGCGCTCTGCGCCTCCGCGGTAGGGACGCTGCCGATGCTCATCGCCTGACGCACTTCCCGGCTCGCGGCACTCCCCCGCCTCCCCCGAGCGAGCCGGGACTCCGCCCGGCCCACCTTCCCCGACGGGGCCGGGCGGGCGGACCCGTCGCCGCTGCGCCGCACCGCCCCGAGCGGCCGCGGCGGCGGGCTCCCGCCACTCCGGGTCGACGGCCCGCTCTCCCGGTCGGGCTGGGCAGGCCTGCACCTGATGGGCGTGCTGAGGTCGGGGCTAGCTCTGGACGAAGGAGAGCTGGACGGAGGCGAAGAACTGCTCGACGTCGGCCAGCTGCCAGCCGATCGGTTTGAGCGCCTTCTCGATCCGCTCGATCTCGCGTCGCACCTGCCGCATCGACGTCCGCCGGAGGTTCACGTCGAAACCGGCGACGTACACCGGCTCCCCCGCCTCGTACTCCCGCCTCGCTTCCGACACGAGCTTCGACATGTAGTAGGCGTGCAGCAAACCCATGGCGTCCTCCCCAGAACGAGCGGGCGAGTCCGCGGGGAACACCTCCGCGCGCCCGATGTTGGAACCGTACGGGGGAACGTCCGGCACCAATCCGCATCAGCGCCGGATCTGCCGTGCAGGTCCGGATCGACCGGCGAAATCGGCCCATCCGGCGTATCGGATCACCTGGCGACATCGGCCCACCCGGTGGAATCGGCCCACCCGGCGTACCGAGTCGCTCGGCGAACCAGGTCACCCGACGAACCGGATCACCTGACGAAGGGGATCGCTCGGCGAACCGAGTCACCCATCGAACCGAATCACCCGACGAACCAGATCACCCGGCGGATCGAGCCACCCGGCGAAGGGGTCACTCCGCGAACGGGATCGCCTGCGCCGCAACGGGTTCCGGAGCGCCCGGGTGCCGCCACAGGCCCTTGCGCTCCAGGATCGGCAGCACGCCTTCGCCGAACCAGTACGCCTCCTCCAGGTGCGGGTGCCCGGAGAGCACGAACTCGTCCAGACCCAGCGCCGCGTACTCCTCGATGCGGGCCGCGACCTCCTCGTGGCTGCCGACGAGCGCGGTGCCCGCGCCGCCGCGCACCAGGCCCACCCCGGCCCACAGGTTCGGGTAGATCTCCAGGTCGTCGGACTTGCCGCCGTGCAGCTCCAGCATCCGCCGCTGGCCTTCCGACTCGCTGCGGGACAGGCCCCGCTGCACCTGCTCGATCGTCGCCGGGTCCAGCGCGTCCAGCAGCCGCCGCGCCTCCGCCCACGCCTGCTCCGAGGTGTCCCGGCTGATCACGTGCAGCCGGATGCCGAAGCGCGGCGTGCGGCCCTGCTCGGCGGCGAGCGACTTGATCCAGGCGATCTTCTCGGCGACCTTCGCGGGCGGCTCGCCCCACGTCAGGTACACGTCGGAGTGCTTCGCGGCGACCGCACCCGCCGCGGGCGAGGAACCGCCGAAGTAGACCTCCGGCACCGGGTCCGGCGTGCGGGTCAGCTCCGCGCCCTCCACCCGCACGTGCTCGCCGCTGAAGTCCACCCGCTCGCCGCGCCACAACGAGCGCACCACGTGCAGGAACTCGTCGGCGCGCGCGTAGCGGCCCTCCTTGTCCAGGAAGTCGCCGTAGGCGCGTTGCTCGTGGCTCTCCCCGCCGGTGACGACGTTCAGCAGCAACCGGCCGCCGGAGTGCCGCTGGTAGGTCGCCGCCATCTGCGCGCCCAGGGTCGGCGACAGCAGGCCGGGGCGGAACGCCACCAGGAACTTCAGCCGCTCGGTGACCTCGGTGAGCATCGCCGTGGACAGCCACGCGTCCTCGCACCACGCGCCCGTCGGCGTCAGCGCGCCCTCGAAGCCCAGCTGCTCGGCGCTGCGCGCGATCTGCCCCAAGTAGGCCAGCGTCGCCGGGCGAGCCCCGCCCGCCGTGGAGGTCTTCACCCCGTGACCGCCGCCGACGAGGTAGCGGCTGTCGCCGTAGGTGGGCAGGAACCAGTGGAACGTGAGCGGCATCGGGCTTCTCCGGAACGGGTGCGAAGGAGGACGTCAGGGCGCGCTGCGGCGGGAACCGCCCGCGACGGGACGGAAACCCGGCGGCGGAACCCCGCGCGCGAGGCAGTGGCGTCAGCCGCGACAGCGCTGCGCCGCGACGCGCACGAAGTCCACGTGGCGGCGTCGGGTCAGCAGCGGCAGGATCACTTTTCCATCCGAGCAAAGGCCCTGTGCGCTGTCAATGAGTCCTTCTTCATGCCACCGGCCGGGAGCGGGAGCCGCCGCCGTGCTCGACGGCTCCCGCTCCCGGCGCGGCCGCTAGTCCGCGACCGCCTGCTCGGCGTCCGGGACGACCAGCGGGTAGTGCCGCGCGAAGAACTCGCGGTAACCGGTCGGCCGGTAGCCGATGAGGCGCTCCAGATCACCGGTGCTCGCCCCGAACTCACCGCGGTTGATCGCCGCGGTCCACTCCGCCATGAACTCGGCGAGGGAGCGGGGCACGCCCAGCTCGGCGATCAAGCCGTCGACGTAGTCCTCCGGTGCGACGGGCACGTGCGGCACGGGCGCGCCGTGGACCTCGCTCAGCGCGGCGGCGATCTCGCGGAACGACCCGGATTCGCTGCCGCTGAGCGTGTAGGTCGTGTTCTCGTGGCCGTCCTCGGTGAGCACCGCCGCGCTCGCCGCCGCCAGGTCGCGCCGCAGGGCCGGCGCCACCGCGCCCGCGCCGTCGGGCACCCGCACCCCGTTCCGGTAGGGGTCGGCGCCCAGGCTCGTGCCCAGCACGTCGAGGAAGATCGGCTGCCGCAGGACCGTCCAGGTCAACCCCGAGGCCTGCAACGCCTGTTCGGCGAAGACGTCCGAGTCCGTGACACCGGGCTGCCGGACGTCCGAGCCTTCATCGCGCTGGACGGCCGTGAAGACCACGTGCTCGACCCCGGCCTGCTTCGCCGCGGCGATCGCGTTGAAGTGCTGCGCGTTCCGGTCGCTGAGCGCGACGGCCGAGACCAGCAGCAGCCGCTCCACCCCGGCGAAGGCCCGGACGAGCGACCCGTGGTCGAAGTAGTCGCCGCGGCGCACCTCGACGCCCCGCTCGGCCAGGTCCGCGGCGCGGGACGGGTCGCGGGCGAGCCCGACCAGCCGTTCCGCGGGCTGGCTGCGCAGCAGCTGGTGCAGGGCGGCCCGACCGAGATGGCCGGTCGCGCCGGTCACCATCAACTTTCCCATCGTTCTCGTCTCCTGATCAGTGATGATCTTTCAGTAGGACTGGGCGCTCATCGGACCGGCCCGACAGGTTCTGTCCTTTTCTCGTCAGCGGCGAAGCCGCTGAGCAGCGACCACGCACGCAGCCGGACACCCGCGGGTTCTCAGCGGGATTCTCGCGAGGACAGCGTTTTCTCCTGTGGCGGAGCCACCTGCGAAAACGATCCCGCAGCGAGAATCCCGCTGAGGTTCCGCCACCCGAGCACTTCGCAAAGCGACCCGAGGAGCAGTCGGTCAAAACCTGATCACGGTCTTGCCGACCGTCCGCGCGCTCTCGACCAGTTCGTGGGCCCGCCGCATCGCCGCCGCGGTGCGGCCGTCCAGCACCGTCGTGGCGATGGGGCGCAACCGGCCCGCGACGACGTCCTGCACCAGCGCGGCGAGGATCCGGCCCTGCCCGTCGAGTCCGGCCGTGATCCGGCTGAACACCATCTCGGTGTGCAGCGACAGGGACTTGGCCGCGAGCGGCATCGGGTCGAGCGGACCGGCCAGGTCGACGGCGGAGAGGTGGCCGAACGGCCGCAGCACCTCCGCGATCCAGCCGAGGTTGTCCGCGGTGCCCGCGGTGGACAGCACCAGGTCGACGTGGTCGATCCCGGCGGCGCGGAGCTGGGCGGGCACGTCCCCGGTGTGATCGACGACCACGTCCGCGCCCATCGCCGTGCACCACTCGCGCGATTCCGGGCGCGAGGCCGTGGCCACGACCAGCGCGGACGTCCTGCTCTTCAGCAGCCGTGTCGCCAGCGTGCCCACCCCGCCGGCACCGCCGACGACCAGCACGCGGTCGATTCCCGCGGCCAAGTCGTCGTGCTCGCGGAACAGCGCCTCCCACGCCGTGAGGCCGGCGATGGGCAGCGACGCGGCGTCGGCGAAGGGCAATTCGTCCGGGAGCAGCGCCACCACCCGGTGGTCCACCGCGACCCGTTCCGCCCAGGCGCCGTCGCGCGCCATGTCCCCGGTGCCCAGGACGCGGTCGCCGACCGCGAAGCCCGCGGCGGCCGGTCCCACGGCGCGCACCACCCCGGCGAATTCCCAGCCCAGGACGAGCCGGCCACCGGTTTCGGCGCTGCGGGTCCGCCGGACGGCCGCCTCACCCGGGTTGATCCCGACGGCGTGGACCTCCACGAGCAGGTCCGCGTCCCGCAGCCGCGGTTCGGCGACCTCGACCGGCTCGATCGCGAACGCGTCCAGCGGATGGGCCTGCCGGTAGGCGAGTGCCTGCATCAGCTCCCCCTCAACCCTGCTTGAGCGCGTGCAGCGCGGACAGCGGACCGCCGACCTGCATCAGCCGGCCGCCGTCGCGCAGCGCCCCGACGTCCACCGGCGCGAACCCGATCTCGTCCGCGACCGCGTGGAAATCGGCCTTCGCGGCCGCGTCGTCCCCGGCGTAGAAGAGCAGCCGACGGCCTTCCGGGTGCCGGGGGTCGGGAGCGATGTGCTCGACGAACAGCGTGTTGAACGCCTTGACCACCCGCGCGCCCGGCGCGTGCCGGGCGACGAACTCGCTTCCCGTGTCCGCACCGAGGTCGACGAGGTCAGCGGGCGTCACGCCGGTCATCTGGTTGGTCGTGTCGACCAGGATCCGGCCGTTCCACGCGGGCAGGTCCGCCAGCGCGGCGGGGATGTCCGACCACCGCACGGCGAGGAACACCACGTCCGCGGCGGCGGCCTCCGCGACGGTGCCCGCGGTGGCCGACGGGCCCAGCCGGGCCACGACACCGCTCAGCGAGGCCGGACCGCGGCTGTTGCTGAGGACGACGCGGTGGCCTGCCGCGACGAGGTGACCGGCGATGGCCTGCCCGATGGCGCCGGCCCCGATGGTTCCGAAGTGCACGAGTCCTCCCGGAGCGCGTGGAGCCCACGGCCCCACCAGTTTTTGATGACGACCGCCATCGAAAATTAATGATGACGACCCACCTCAATACTTGTCAAGGCGCGGCCCGCTCGTTTTGATGACGGGTATCATCGAGCAGTCGACACACCGACCGGGCCGCGTGACTCCGGCCCCGCGCGCCGAGGAGGTCCCCCAGGTGCCACGCATCACGCAGGAGCAGAAGAAGCTCAACCGCGAACGGATCGTCGGCGCGGCGGGCGAAGGTTTCCGGCTGCGCGGCATCGACGGGATCGGGATCGACGAGCTGATGAAGGCCGCCGGGATGACGCACGGGGCGTTCTACAACCACTTCTCCTCGAAGGAGGACCTCGCGCTGGAGGTCTTCGCCCGCGGCTTCACCGACTCGCTGGCCGCGCTCGACACTATCCGCGAGTCCCATCCCGGTGCCGCCCGCGCCGCCCTGGACGCCGTGGTCGAGCAGTACCTGACCGCCGAGCACCGCGACCACCCGGAAACGGGCTGCGCCTCGGCCGCGCTGGCCGCCGACGCCGGACGCCACGGCGCCGCGGCCCAAGCCCAGTACCAGCGAGGACTCGCGGGCTACTTCGACACCATCACCGAACTGGTCCGCGAATCCGCGCACGAGGCCGGCACCGAACCGGACCCGGCGGAATCCCGCGAGCAGGCGGTCGCCCTGTTCTGCCAGCTCGTCGGCGCCCTGGTCGTCTCCCGCGCCGTCGCCGCGGCCGACCCCGAACTCTCCGAAGAAGTCCTCGCCGCCAACCGATCCCAGCTCACCGCGAACTGAGCGACGACGGCTTAGATCTCGATACGCGGGTCTTGCCGGTTTTCCTGTCAGCGGCGAAGCCGATGAGCCGCCGACCACCTGATCAGCCAGCCCACCCGCGGGTTCTCAGCGGGTTCCTCGCGAGGACAGCGTTTTCTCATGTGGCGGAGCCACCTGCGAAAACGATCCCGCAGCGAGGAAGCAGCCGAGGTTCCGCCACCTCAGAGCTCCACGACGCGCCCGTCGATCACCCGCAACCGCCGCGTCACGTGCACCGCGTCGAGCATCCGGCGGTCGTGCGTGACCAGCAGCAGGGTGCCGGTGTACGACGCCAGCGCCGACTCCAGCTGCTCGATCGCGGGCAGGTCCAGGTGGTTCGTCGGCTCGTCCAGCACCAGCAGGTTCACCCCGCGCGCCTGCAGCAGCGCCAGCGCCGCCCGCGTCCGCTCTCCCGGCGAGAGGGTGTCCGCCGGACGCAGCACGTGCGCGGCGACCAGCCCGAACTTCGCCAGCAGCGTGCGCACCTCGGCCGTCGGCCAGTCCGGCACCTGCGCGGCGAACGCGTCCAGCAGCGCCTCGCCGCCGAAGAACAGCCCGCGCGCCTGGTCCACCTCGCCGACCACCACGCCGGAGCCCAGCGCGGCACGGCCCTCGTCCGGCGCCACCCGGCCCAGCAGCGCGGCCAGCAACGTGGACTTCCCGGCGCCGTTCGCGCCGGTGATCGCCACCCGGTCCGCCCAGTCGACCTGCAGGTCCACCGGCCCCAGCGACCACGGGCCGCGGCGCAGCACCGCGCCGTGCAGGGTCGCCACCACCGAGCCGGAGCGGGGCGCGGCGGCGATGCTCATCCGCAGCTCCCACTCCTTGCGGGGTTCCTCCACCACGTCGAGGCGTTCGATCAGGCGCTCGGTCTGCCGCGCTTTCGCCGCCTGCTTCTCGGTGGCCTCGCTGCGGAACTTGCGGCCCACCTTGTCGTTGTCGGAGGCCTTGCGGCGGGCGTTCTTCACGCCCTTCTCCATCCACGAGCGCTGCGAGCGGGCCCGGGCTTCCAGCGAGGCTCGGGTGTCGGCGTACTCGTCGTACTGCTCGCGGGCGTGCCTGCGCGCGACCTCGCGCTCCTCCAGGTAGGCCGCGTAACCGCCGCCGAACGAGCGCACCTGCTGCTGCGCCAGGTCCAGCTCCACGACCCGGGTGACGGTGCGCGCCAGGAACTCGCGGTCGTGGCTGACCAGCACCGTTCCCGCGCGCAGCTCGGCGACGAAGCGCTCCAGCCGCTCCAGGCCACCCAGGTCCAGGTCGTTCGTCGGCTCGTCGAGCAGGAACACGTCGTAGCGGCTCAGCAGCAGCGACGCCATGCCCGCGCGGGCCGCCTGGCCGCCGGACAGGCTCGTCATCGGCTGCTCCAGCGCCGCGTCCAGGCCGATCTCGGTGACCACGTCCTCGGCGCGCTCGGCGAGGTCGGCGCCGCCCAGCGCCAGCCAGCGGTCCAGCGCGGTGCTGTAGGCGTCGTCCGAACCCGCGGCGCCCTCGGTGAGCGCCTCCGTCGCCGCGTCCAGCTCGCGCTGCGCGGCCGCCACCCCGGTGCGCCGCGCCAGGAACGCCTGCACCGACTCGCCGGGGATCCGGTCCGGTTCCTGCGGCAGGTAGCCGATCGTCGCCGTCGGCGGGCTCAGCCGCACCGTGCCGTCCGTCGCGGGCACCTGGCCGGCCAGCATCCGCAGCAGCGTCGACTTGCCCGCGCCGTTCACCCCGACCAGGCCCACCACGTCGCCGGGGGCGACGACCAGATCGAGACCGGAGAACAGGACGCGCTCGCCATGACCGGCGGCGAGCCCCTTCGCGACGAGTGTGGCGCTCATAAGGACTACGATCCTAATCCCCGCTCATCGGGGGTCCGCGCCCTCGCCCCGCGCAGGGCCCCACCGCCGGGCGGGACTACGCGGTCCCGCCGAGGACGGTGCCGTGGGGGACGCCGTCGAGCGCCTTCTCGAACTGCTCCAGGACGTCGGCCAGCGGGCCGGAGCTGTCCTCGTGGATCGCCAGGTCGTCGCCGGTGACGGTCAGGTGCTTGTCGATGAGGAAGAAGCTCTGCACCACGTGCCGCGCGCCCAGCGAGCTCACCACCGGGCGCAGCCCGTAGTCCAGCGCCAGCACGTGCGCCAGGCTGCCGCCGGTGGCCAGCGGCAGCACCGCCTTGCCGGTGAACCCGAACTGCGGCAGCAGGTCCAGGAACACCTTGAGCAGCCCGGAGTAGGCGGCCTTGTACGTCGGCGTCGCGAGCACGATGCCGTCGACGCGGCCGACCTTCGCCACCGCTTCCGCGATCTCCGGGTGGGCGGTGTCCGCGCTCAGCAGCGCCTCGGCGGGCAGGGTGCGCAGCCGCAGGTGCTCGGCGCGGCGTCCCGACGCGGTGAGCCTGCGGGCCAGGTGCTCGGCGACGCGTTCGGTCTTGGAGGTCTTCGAGGGGCTGCCGGAAATGACCAGGACGGTGGACACGCGCGTTCTCCTCACGGAAGTGACCGGTGATTCGAGGTGGGAATCGAGCCGGGGCAAGTCCACAGTGGAGTGATCAGTCATCCGCGGTGGGGCGCCACGACCGGCTCAGCTGCGGGAACGACACCCCTGCGCCGCGACACGCAGCAGATCCACGTGGCGTCGCTTGGTGAACAGGGCCGGGAGCACGGAACCATCGCAACACCGGCTCGAACGGGGTGTCAACCAGCCGGGACGGGAATCCCAACTCGCGGAACCGGGAATGCCGCCGCCCGGCACGCCCTCCGGCCGGGCAGTCGATCAGTCCGCCGCGCCCCGGCTCAGCCGGGCCAGCCGCCGCGGCGTCGGCCACTTCACGTGCGACGCCCAGCCGAACCGCTCGAAGAGCCAGATCACCCGCGCCGAGACGTCGATCTGCCCGCGCCGCACCCCGTGCCGCGCGCACGTCGGATCCGCGTGGTGCAGGTTGTGCCACGACTCACCCATGCTCAGCAGCGCCAGCGGCCAGAAGTTCGCCGCCTTGTCCCGGCTCTTGAACGGTCGCTCCCCGATCAGGTGGCAGATCGAGTTCACCGACCACGTCACGTGGTGCAGGAACGCCACCCGCACCAGCCCAGCCCAGAAGAACGCCGTCCACGCCCCCCACCAGGTACCCGTCACCGCGCCGCCCAGCACCGCGGGCAGCAGCAACGTCAGCAGCGTCAGCGGCCCGAACAACCGGTGCACCAGCACGATGTCCCGGTCGGCCATCAAGTCCGGCGCGAACCGCTCCCGGTTCGTCAGGTCCCGCTCGAAGAGCCACCCCATGTGCGCGTGCCAGAACCCGCGCGCCAACGCCCACGGCGACGTGCCGAACGCCCACGGCGAATGCGGATCGCCCTCCCGGTCCGAGAACGCGTGGTGCCTGCGGTGGTCCGCCACCCAGTGCATCACCGGGCCCTGCACCGACATGCTGCCCGCCACCGCCAGCGCGACCCGCAGCCAGCGCTTCGCCCGGAACGCGCCGTGCGTGAAGTACCGGTGGAAGCCCACCGTCACCCCGAGGATCGTGAACACGTAGAAGCCGGCCGCCAACCCCACGTCCCACCAGCTCAGCCCCCACCCCCACGCCAGCGGCACCGCGGCCAGCAGCGCCAGGAACGGCAGCAGGATGAACACGTACACCGACAGCTGCGGCGCCCAACCCCGGCGCCCGGCCAGCAGCGGAGCCCGTTCCTGGTGGGCGGTGGATTCGGTGGTGACCATCGCGCGAGAACCTCGAATCTGGCGGGAGCTGGGACCGTGCGCTCCACGTTCCAGGTACCCGCGCCGCCCGGCAACGAACCGCACCCCACGCCGCGATGAACTTCGCCTGATCAGGGCGAATCCGGTGCGGTGGGGTTCAGCGCGTCACCACCTGGGCGAGGACCATCGCGAACGCGTCCCGGTCCACCGCGGCCGGTTCCGCCGCGAGCCACTCCCCGATCTCGCGGACGAAGCCCTCCGGGGTCAGCGGCTCCACCGGCGCCTCCGCGTCCGACTCGCCGACGCTCACCTCGCCGGCCCGGTTCGGGTACAGCAGCAGCACGCCGCGCACCTCGACCTCCGGCAGCAGCGCCTCGAACGCCGCGACGCCCTCGCCGAGCCGGGTGGTGCCGCCGCGGAACACGTGGCCGTTGCGCCACACCTCGCCGTCCTCGTCCACCTCGTAGTGGCCGGGCAGCCACCGCTTCGACTCGACCAGCACTAGCCGCCTGCCGCAGAGCACCGCGTGGTCGACGTCCGCGAACACCGAACCCGGCCAGGCCACGCCGTGGAAGATCCGCGCCCCCGGCAGCCGCGTGAGGTGGTCGGCCAGCAACTCCGCGGACCGCTGCTTGACCACCGCGTCCGCGGCGACCTCCTCCTCGGCGGTGCCGCCGAACACCCGGCCCCGGTTCTCCGCCTCGAACAACCGGTCCGTGCGGTGCGCCTCCAGCAGGCGGCGCAGCAGCACCAGCACCACCACCCCGGCCGAGACCAGCAGCGCCAGCCACACGCCCAGCAGCACCCCGCTCAACCCCACCAGCAGGCCGGCCGCCGCCAGCAGCACCCAGCCGCCCGCCATCGCCAGCGCCGCCGTCCGGTCCGGCGCGGTGACCGGCAGGTACACCACCCGCTCCGCCGGGTCCACCTCGTCCCACCACGGGATGTCCGCGGCACTGAGGTCCGGGGCGGCCGGGGCGAAGTCCGGGTCGTCGCCGAAGTCGCGGCGCTGCCCCGGCCGGTACACCCAGCGCCGGGACGGCGTGCGCTTGGGTCCCGGCCGCGGCTCCGGCTGCTCCTCCTCGCCGTCACCACCGGCGTCGTAGTCGGCGCGGCGCACCGGGTCGTTGAGCGTCTCGTACGCCTGCTGCAACAACCGGAAGGTGCCCGCGGTGCCGCCGACGTCCGGGTGCATGGTCCGCGCCAACGTCCGGTACGCGGATTTGATCTCGGCGCTGGACGCCGAGCGCTCCACGCCCAGCAGCTCGTAGTAGTCGACCCCGCGCACGAAACTCCGTCCACCGTAAGCGATCGGCCGGCCACGACCGCGCGGACATGATAAGTGCACGGGCCCGTTCAAGATCAGCCAGTCGGCCCCTCCGGGCCGCGTTGCGCGACCGGTTCGGCTAACCGGGTGACGACCGCAGCCGCCACGCCAGCACCCCGCCCAGCGCCAGCGGCAGCCAGAACACGAACACCCGGAACACCAGCACCGCCGCCGCCGACACGCCCACCGGGATCCCGTACGACGCCAGCGCCGCGGCCGCGCCGACCTCCACGAACCCCACCCCGCCCGGCAGCACCCCGACGATCCCGAACAGCGTCGACACCGCGTACGCGACCAGCGCCACCAGCGGCCGGTCCCCGGCGCCCACCGCCACCATCGACGCCCACAGCACCGCCGCGCCCAGCACGTCGATCAGCACCGCGAAGCACACCGCGGGCAGCGCCGTCCACGGCCGGGCGCGGATCGCCGCCACCGCGTCGTAGAACTCGTCCGCGGCCTCCGTGTCCCGCTCCCTCGGCTCGCGGCGCAGCACCCGGTCCAGCAACCGCCCCGGCCACGCCCACACCCGGCGCAGCACCTCCCGGCTGCGCACCGCCGCCACCAGCGCCACCACCCTGGCCAGCAGCCCGATGGAGAACAGCACGGTGGCGACGACCTCCGCGCGCTCCAGCCTGCCGTCCCAGCACACCACCGCCAGGCCCGCCGCCAGCGTCACCACGAAACCCACCTCGGCGGTCTGCGCGGCCGCCAAGTACGCGCCGGTGATCCGACCCTGATCGCGCGTCCCCCGACCGCGCGCGTGCAGCGAGAACGCCGCCAAGCCCGCCAGGTTCCCCGACTTCACCGCCAAATTCAGCGCGATCGACGCCACCGTCACCGGCAGCAGCGCCGCGAACTCGTGGTAGCCGCCCGCCCCCGTGACGCGCCGCGCCGCGACGTGCAGCAGGACCCAGTTCGCGATCCACACCAGCAGCACCCCCGCGCCCACCGCCAGCCAGCGCGGGTCCGCGTCCCGCAGCGCCCGGCCGGCCGCGGGCAGCTCGTGGCGGTTCGCCCACACCAGCGCGGCGACCGCCGCCACCACCAGCAGCGCCGCCGCGACCCGGAGCCGACGGGAGAGCACCGGGTCAGGGTGTCAGCGGGGCCGGTCGGGTGCCGAACGACCGGAACGTGCGCGGCGTCCACCTGGACCCGGCACCGAGGTGCCCGCGACGCGATGGGCGCGGAGCTCCGGACGAGGGGCGTCGCGATGCCCGGGCGAGGCGCCCGGAACGATCACGAAACGTGTCGGGCAGCGCGCGGTTTCCCCACCGTCCCGGTGAAACCACTGCCCCTGTTCAGCGATCTCGGTGCGCGGCGCCGCGTCGGCGTGTCGCGGCCTGCTTCCGCCGAGCGCGGGTCACCCGCCGCTTGGTGTCGCGCAGGCGGTCCGTCAGCTCCTCCAGCTCGGCGCGGAGCTCGTCCCGTCGGCGTTCCAGCCGGTCCCGGTCCTGCTCGGCCCGGCGGAGGTCGTCCTCGGCCCAGCGCTGCTCGTCCCCGGACCGGCGCTGCTCGTCCTCGGACCGGCGCTGCTCCTCCCCGGACCGGCGCTGCTCCTCCCCGGACCGGCGCTGCTCCTCCCCGGACCGGCGCTGCTCCTCCCCGGACCGGCGCTGGTCCTGCCCGGCCTGCCGCGTCGGGTCGGCCGGGGCCGCCGTGCTCCGCGCCGAAGTCGCCCGGTCGGATGCCCGCCGCTGCGGGCGCGAGGCACGTTCCGAACCGGTACCACCGGCTTCCTCCCGATCCGCCGTGGTGCCGGTGTCCGCGCCGGAGGCCGGCCGGTTCGCGGAGCCGCCCCGGGCGCGGTGCTCGACCCGCGGAGTCCGGCTCGGTCCCGTACGGCGTCCGCGGTGGCGTGGCCCGGCGCGTTCCTCGGGGGCCGCGTCGACGTCGTCGCGGCCGGCCTCCGCCGCGGACTCCGCGGGGACGGCCTCGGCCGATCCGCCCCGCGATGGTGCGCGCTTCGAGGCCGGCCGCTTCGCGCCGCCCTCCGCCGCGCCGCGCTCCGGGGTGGTCTCCTCCGCCGGAACGCCCTTCGCCCGGCGCCCCGTCCGGCCGCCGCGCTTCGGCGCGGGTTCCTCCGCCGGGCGGTCCTGCGCCGCGCCGGCACGCCTCTTCCCGGTGCCCGTCGTCCGGTCCTGATCACCGGCCGCGCGGTCCGCGGTGCGGGCGTCCGGCCGATCCGCCGCCACGTCCCGCGCTCCTCCCGGACCGGACCGCCCCTCGGTCCGGCGCGGGGCACCCGCGGTCCCCTGGCGGTCGGCGGCGCGCTGCGCACCGCCGCGTCGCGGACCGGTGCCGCCTCGGTGCCGTGCCGTGGTGCTGCGCATCGCCGCCACGGACAGCTCGTCCAAGCCGAACCCGCTGTGCTCCAGTGCGCCGCTGAGCGTGCCCGCCCGGACCCGGCGCGCCGACTCCGGTTCGGCGACGGCCGCCGCGAACGTGCTCTCCACCTGCCTGCGGGCCTGTTCCGCCAGCTGCTTGCCGCCGCGCTCCACCACCTGCGCCGAGCGCGCCGTCAGGTCCGCGACGAGGTCCGCGCGCCGCCGGCCCAGGCGCCGGATCTCCTCCCCGCGCAGTTCGCGTTGCGCCGCGCGCAACTCGTCGCCCAGCTCGACCAGTTCCGCGACGCGACGCGGGTGCTCGGCGGCCACCCGGTTCACCGCCCACGCCGCGGTCGTCGGCTTGCGCAACCCACCGATCGACCGGGCGAGCCCCTCGTCACCGGCCTCCCGGGCGGCCCGCGCCCGCTCGTTGCGAACAGCCACGAACTCCGCCGGATCCCCCTGGTAGAGCTCCTGCAGCAGCTCCTCGGACACCTGCTCACCGGCCATCAGCCCAGCCCAGCACGCGTCCCGCCGACGCGCACCCGAACCCGAGGCGTGGTGCCGGGCCCGACGGGGAACCCCACCGGTATGACGACCGCTCTGCAACGTCCCCGGAACGGGGCTCTCATCGCCGGGGTGTGCGCGGGGATCGCGCAGCGCTTCGGCTGGAACGTCGGTCTGGTCCGGCTGCTGTTCGTGGTCTCCTGCATCCTGCCCGGGCCGCAGTTCTTGATCTACGTGGCGCTGTGGATCGTGATGCCCAAGCAATGAGCACCCGCGGTCCGGGCACCACCGGTGACCTGGCCCGGAACGCGAAAAACCCGCTGACTCTGGAGTCAGCGGGCCTTTCCACGCGGATGGCCGAGGCGGCGAACCGCCCCTCCCTTGTGGCCATCCGGAACAGCCGTGCTCGGCCTAGGTGGCGCCCTGGGACCGGCACGGCCAGCTCATCGCCGGCGCACCGTGCTGCCGTCCACGGTAACCGCTACGGGTGACGAAAGCCCAGGACTCGCGGCACTTCACCGCACCGGAACCGGACGTTCCGCGGAAATCGGGTGCTCCGCGGGGTCCTCCCGGGCCGCTCCGGCCGTCGCTCGCACCGGGTCGGCGGGGCGGTGCCGACCTCGCCGCGCGTGCGGGAGCCCGCACCGTGCCGGGCCGACGGCCCGGGCCGCCGGCACCGGGACGTCGGCAGCACGATCGGCGGGCGGCGCTCCGCGACCAAGGCCTCGACGGCACCATGACCGTGTACGCGAGGGCGAGCACGAGAGCCCGCGGATCCCCGGTGTCCGTGGGGAGGAAGGCCGCCGAGCACTCGGCCCGACGGTGAGGACGGAGAGCGATGGTTCCGGACGACGAGCAGGCGGACCTCGCCGGCGCGCGCAGGGCGAAGCGGTTCGTCCTGCTGGTGGCGGCCGTCTCGGCGCTCGGCGGCGCGCTGTTCGGCTACGACACCGGGGTGATCTCCGGGGCGCTGCTGTTCATGACCCCGCACTTCGGGCTGACGCCGTTCCTGGAAGGCCTGGTGACGAGCGCGCTGCTGCTCGGTGCCGCCGCGGGCGCGCTGGCCGGCGGCCGGGTCGCGGACCGGGCCGGTCGGCGGCCGATGCTGATCGGGTCGGCCGTGGTGTTCGTGGTGGGCACGCTCGGTTCGGCGCTGACCCCGGACGTGCCGGTGCTGGTGCTCTCCCGCGTGGTGCTGGGGCTGGCGGTCGGTGCGGCCTCGGTGGTGGTACCGCTGTACATCTCGGAGATGGCTCCGGCGCGCGTGCGGGGCAGGCTGGTCACGTTCAACGGCCTGATGATCGTGACCGGGCAGCTGCTGGCGTACGTGGTGAACGCGCTGCTGGCCGAAGCCGGGGCGTGGCGCTGGATGCTCGGGCTCGCGACCATCCCCGCGGTGCTGCTGGGCGTGGGCATGCTGTTCCTGCCGGACAGCCCGCGGTGGTACGCGGGCCAGCAGCGGCTGGAGCAGGCCCGCGCCGTGCTGCACCGCGGCCGGTCGCCCGAGGAGGCCGAGCGGGAGCTCGCGCAGATCACCGCCGCCCACGAGCAGCGGGCGACCGGCCGGGGCTGGCGCGAGCTGCGCTCGAAGTGGCTGCGCCGGGTGTTCTTCATCGGCATCGGGCTGGCGGTGCTGCAGCAGATCACCGGCGTCAACACGATCGTCTACTTCGCACCGATGCTGCTGACGCAGACCGGGCTGGGCGAGGTCGCCTCCATCGCGGCGACGATCTCGATCGGCGTGATCTCGGTGCTGGCGGCGGTGGTCGGGCTGCTGCTGATGGACCGGGTCGGTCGGCGACCGCTGCTGATCACCGGGCAGGCCGGGGTGACGAGCTGCCTGGTGCTGCTGGGCCTGGCGTTCCTGCTCCAGAGCGGCGGGAACCGCGCGGGCTACGCGATCTTGGCGATCATGGTGGTGTACATGGCCTTCCAGCAGAGCAGCGTGAGCACGGTGACCTGGCTGATGATCACCGAGCTGTTCCCGCTGCGGATCCGCGGCTTCGCGATGGGCGTGGCGGTCCTGGTGCTGTGGCTGACGAACTTCGCGGTGGCGCTGGTGTTCCCGCCGATGGTGGCGGCGCTCGGGGGCAGCGCCACGTTCTGGGTGTTCGCCGCGCTCAACGTCGGCGCGCTGGTGTTCAGCGTGCGGCTGGTCCCGGAGACCAGGGGGCGCAGCCTGGAGGAGCTCGAAACGGACCTGCGGCGCCCGGCGACCGCGGCGGGGGCCCGCGGCTGATCGGGCGGTGCCGGCGCACCGCCGCGAGCCCGGCCGGACGGCCCGGTGGGGCGGTTCGCGGCCGCGGGCACGTCGTTCGGCGATCAGCGCGGAACTCCCGGCGCACGACCGCTTTCACCGGGCCGCCCCGTGCGGTATGCAGGGCGCGTGACGAATGTGGTGCTGGGGCCGATCCTCCGCTACACCGATGACACCTCGGCGACGGTGTGGCTGGAACTGGACGAGGCCTGCACGGTCGAGGTGCTCGGCACCACGGCCGCGACGTTCCAGGTCGGCGGGCACCACTACGCGCTGGTCGCGGTGCGCGGGCTGCGGCCGGGCACCTCGACCCCCTACGACGTGCGGGTGGGCGGTGCCGTGCTGTGGCCAGCCGCGGGCGACACCCATCCGCCGAGCAGGATCCGCACGGTGCCGCCCGCCGCCAAGGCGCGGCTGCTGTTCGGCTCCTGCCGGTTCGGCCCGACCGAGGACGCGGGCCGCCGCCGAGCGCTGGGTCCGGACGCGCTGGAGTCCTGCGCCCGCAGGCTGATGGACACCCCGGAGCGGGACTGGCCGCACGCGATGCTGTTCCTCGGCGACCAGGTGTACGCCGACCAGACCGCACCGCAGGCGCAGCGGGAGATCGCGGCGCACCGCGACCTCACCGAGCCGCCCGGCGAGGAGATCGCCGACTTCCAGGAGTACGCGGTCCTGTACCGGCACGCCTGGGGTGATCCGCTGGTGCGCTGGCTGCTGTCCACCGTGCCCAGCATGATGATCTTCGACGATCACGACGTCCGGGACGACTGGAACACCTCGCTGGAGTGGCGCACCGCGATGGCCGCGCAGCCCTGGTGGCGGGAACGCCTGCTCGGCGCCCTCGTCGGCTACTGGGTGTACCAGCACATCGGCAACCTCTCCCCGGACGACCTGGACGCGGACCCCACCTACCGGGCGGTGCTCGCCGCGGGTCGCGCCGGGGACGCGCTACCGGTGCTGCGCGAGTTCGCCGCGGCCGCCGACACCGAGCTGCGCACCCCGGGCACCGCGGACGAGGTCGGCGGTCCGCGCGGCCGGTACAAGGACGTGCGGTGGAGCTACCGGCGAGATCTGGGCGCGCTGCGGCTGATCGTGCTGGACACCCGGGCGGGCCGGATCCTGGAGGGCGGCAGCCGGGCGATGCTCTCGGACGTCGACTTCGACTGGCTGCGCACCCAGTTGCGGCTCGACCCGGCGCACGGCTCGCGACCGGAGCACGCCCGCGCCACCGGGAGCGGCGGCTCGGCGGCGATCGGGGGCGGTGCCGGAACGGCGAGCGGTGCGGGATCGGCGCACAGCCTCGACACCCGGCGGGACGGCCGACCCGGCCCGGCCGACGAGTCCCCGCACGGCGGCGGGGCGAACGCCTCCGGGCGGGCCGCGGAGCCATCGGAACACGTCGTGATCGCCTCCTCGCTGCCGTGGCTGCTCCCGCACGCGGTGCACCACCTGCAGGCGTGGAACGAGGCCGCGTGCACCGATCGCGGCCGGTGGCCGAAGCTCGCCGAACGGGCGCGGCAGGCGGGCGACCTGGAGCACTGGGCCGCGTTCGGCGAGTCCTTCGACCGGCTCGCCGAGCTGCTGCGGGCCGCCGCGGACCGGCCCGGCTCCGCCTCGGTGTCCGTGCTGTCCGGGGACGTGCACCACAGCTACGTCGCCGAAGCGGCGTACGCCCCGGCGACCCGGTCCCGGGTCGTGCAGGTGACGTGCTCCCCGCTGCACAACGCCGCTCCCCCGCACCTGGTGGCACCGCTGCGGATGGCGTGGGCGCGGCCGTTGGCCGCGCTGTTCCGCGCGTTGGGCAAGCGGCTCGGAGTGCCGCCGCTGCCGCTGACCTGGCGGAAGACGGCGGGACCGTACTTCGGCAACGCGGTCGGCGTGCTCGACGCCGACGGCGAGCACGCGGTGGTGGCGTTGCAGCGCGCCGACGAGGACGGCGGCCTCACCACGATCCACCGCTCCCGCCTGTCCTGACCGCACCCCGGATCCGCTCCGGGTGGGCGGGCCCGCCGGGAACCGGCGAGCGGCGGCCCACCCGGGCAGCGGACCGCCGCGGGTCCTCCGCGGTCTCCTCGCGGGGGGGAAGCGCTCTCCCCCGCGGCGGAGCCGACGGAGAGGTCCCGCGGCGGAGCCGAGGTTCCGCGCTAGACCGCCGGGTCGGAACTCAGCCGATCGCGGATTCGACGACCGGCAGGTAGCCCTCGGCGTGCCCGGTCACGTTGGGGTGGAAGGATTCCTGCAACGGCGTGCTCGGCCCGTTGATCCATTCCGGGTCACCGCAGACGCCGTGGCCGTCGAAGGCGCTGCGCGGGTCGGCGTAGGTGAACCCGGCGGCTTCGGCCCGTTCGGAGATGACTTCGGCGAGCACGTCGGCGCCCTTGTTGATGCGCTCGCGCTTGGTCTCGGTGAACCCGGGGATGCCGCAGTCGCCGGTCGAGTTGATGCGCGGGTAGCCGACGACCACGATCTCGGCGTTGGGCGCGGCGGCGCGGATGCCCTCGTAGGTGGCGTCGAGCTTGGCGGGCAGTTCGTCACGGGTGGCGGCCTCCCCGTCGCCGACGGCGGAGTCGCAGTTCTCGTCGGTGCCGAGCAGGCAACCTTGGATCACGTCGGCGAACCCGATGTCGTTGCCGCCGATCTGCACCGTGACCAGCGTGGTGTCGGCGCTCAGCGAGCCGAGCTGGTCGGCGTTGAGGTCGTCGGTGGTCGCTCCGGAGCAGGCGTCGAAGCTGAAGGTGGCCGCGCCGTGCGCGTCGGCCCACAGCTGCGGGTAGGCCTTGGGGCTGCGCAGGCAGTCCCCGCTGTCCTCGAAGTAGTCCCTGGTCCCGGTGCCGGAGGCGAACGAGTCGCCGAGCGCCGCGTAGTTCTCGTCCGCTTGCGCGGCGTGCGCCGTCCCGGCGGTGAGAGACGTTCCGATGACGACGGTCGCTGCGACGGCACGCGCGACTCCCCGAATGTGACGCATGGATCCTCCGAACGAAGTCCTCGACCCCAGAACGCGAATGTCCCGGCCGAGATCGATTGAACGTCCCGAATGGACCACATGCGCCGCGTTGGCGAATTGACGCCACGCGAATTCCGGCCGAATCATTCGGATCTCACCCGATATTGGCGAACGCTTCCCCGATCAGGAGCAATCACCGGAATTTCGACTACTCAGCGCCGCCGAAACCCGGATCGCGATCGACTCTTCCGGCGGTGCCCGAATCAGGCGGAACCTGCTCCAGCGAATCGAGCGATCTGCCCGCGGAATCCGGCATGCCGACCATCCCGATGACGCCGAACAGCACCAGCAGGACCATCATGATCACGGCCATTCCCGGCACCCCGAAATCGGATTCGATCATGGCGGGGACCACGAAGCTCCAGACCCCGAGGACGATGCGGGCGAACGCGAACGTGACGCCCTGCGCGGTGGCGCGCAGCATCGTCGGGAACATCTCCTGCGACCAGAGCTTGTAGAACGATTCCCCGGCGAGCACGGCGCCGACGCCGAACAGCGCCACGTTCGCGACCGCCACCCCGACTCCGATCGGCAGCACCGCGAAGCAGCCGAACGCGGCGATCTGCAGCACGGCGCCGATCGCGAACAGCGGTCTTCGCCGGGCGCCGTCGGCCAGCGGCATGAACACCAGCACCACGGCGAGCAGCGTCACCAGCGAGTTGAACGCCTGGACGGCCACGCTGGTCGCCCGGTCCACACCACCGGCGTGGACCAGCAGGTACGGCAGGAACGCGCCGTTGGTCCCCGCGACGGTGTTCCACAGCGCGTAGAGCCCGCCGGTGAACAGCAGCGCCCGCAGGTTCCGCCCGGTGACCAGGTCCCGCAGCCGTCCGGCGGCGAGCGGGTTCCCGCTGTCGCGGGCCGCGCGCCGGGCCCGCGTCCAGCGCGCCGATTCGACCATGCCGCGGCGCAGGTACCAGGTGATGAGGGCGACGACGGCCAGGTGCGCGAACACGATCCGCACGCCCAGCACCCCGAGCGGGGCGAGCGCGAACGCCAGCAGCAGCGTGATCAGCGGTCCGAGGCACCACGCCACCTGGGTCAGCCCGATCAGCCTGCCGCGGGACCGGCCGGGGGCGAATTCGGCGACCAGGGCCAGCGAGGTCGGCAGGTCGGCGCCGACGGCGAGCCCGACGAGGACGTAGCCGAGGAACAGCATCGGCAGGTTGACGGCGCACACGATCCACAGCACGCCGAAGGCGAACACGAGCAGGTCCCACGCGTAGATCCGCTTGCGGCCGAACCGGTCGCCGAGCCTGCCGCCGATGAGCGCGCCGACGGCCGCGGAGATCGCGTTGGAGCTGAACGCGGTGAGCAGTCCGACGGTGGTGGAGTCGAGCCCGAGGAACGCTTCCCACAGCGGAAGCCCGGCCGCGGCGGCCACGATGGACCCAGCGTCGATGTAGGACGCCATGGACGCGAGCACCGCCCACTTCCACTGCCTGCGAGTCGGTTCCGCCGCGTCCGGATCGAGTTCCGCCCCGGTGCTGTCCATGGCACTCCCCGTCCGCCGCCGGTGCCCGCGCCCCGCCGGGCGAGCACCGGTGCCGCACGGTCTACCGAACCGGCCGGGCGGCGGGGAACCTCCGTCCGTGCGGTTCCACGCACCCGCGACGTCCGATCCGGACGAATCACCCGCCCGGCCCGTCCAGGAACCCGCCCGGCCGGTCGTGCCGGTTCCTCGTCGGCGGCGCAGCCGCTGAGCCGGGGCGACCGGACCACCCGCGGGTGCTCAGCGGTTCCCCGCGAGATCCGCCGTGCACGGACCGGTACATCGGCGATCGCGGCCGCCCCGGGAAACCCGGCAGCACCGCTGAGGTCGCGCCACCCCGACAGGAGCAGGGCGGCTCAGCGGGCTTCGGGGAGGCTGGACCTGCGCACCACGAGTTCGGGTTCGTAGATCACCTGCTGGTGGGTGTGCTCGGCGCCCGGGTCGGATTCGGCGAGCACCAGTTCGGCCGCCTTGCGCCCGATGCGGAACGCGGGCTGGCGCACCGAGGTCAGCGGTACGGCGGCCGCGGCGGCGAACTCGATGTCGTCGTAGCCGACCAGCGCGATGTCCTCCGGCACCCGCACCCCGGCGGCGAACAGGGCTTGCAGCAGGCCGAGGGCGAGCAGGTCGTTGGCGCAGAACACCGCGCTCGGCCGGGTCGGCAGGCCGAGCAGCCGGGCGCCCGCGTCCCGGCCGGAGGCCACGTCCAGCGCGGGCACCTCCAGCACGCCGAGCGCGTCGTCGTCGAGCCCGTGCTCGTGCAGCGCGGTGCGCGCGCCGGTGCGCCGGTCGAGGCACTGGGTCAGCGAACCGGGCCCGGTGACGAAGCCGATGCTGCGGTGCCCGCGCTCCAGCAGGTGGCGCACGGCGAGCGCTCCGCCCGCCACGTCGTCCACCGCGACCGAGCACGCCTGCCCGCTGTCGACCTTGCGGTCCACCAGCACCGACGGAATCCCCTGCCGCCGCAGCGAATCGAGGTTGGCGCCGCTGACGTCGGACGGGGTGACGAGCACGCCGCGGACCCGCTGCTCGGCGAACAGCGACAGGTACAGCGCTTCGGCTTCCGGGTCCTGCCCGGAGTTGCACAGCATCACGCCGAGCCCCTCGTCGCGGGCGGCGGCCTCCACGCCGCGCGCCACGTCGACGAAGAACGGGTTCCCCATGTCCAGCACCAGCAGCGCGAGGATGCGGCTGTGCCCGGCGCGGAGCTGCCGGGCGGATTCGCTGCGGACGTAGCCGAGTTCGTCGATCACCGACAGCACCCGGGCCCTGGTGGTGACCGAGACCCGGTCCGGCCGGTTGAGCGAGTTGGACACGGTGGCCACCGAGACTCCGGCGCGTTCGGCAACGTCCTTGATGCTGACCATGCCTCCAGGGTGCCCGGTGCGGCCGCCGCGCACCGAAGTGGCCTCACCGCCAGCGGTCCCGGCGGCCGCCGCGCGCGGGCGGTGCGATCGCGGCGACCGGCGGCCGCACCGGGGCGGGGGTCACCCGCTCCCGGCGGGGACGGCCGTGCGGTCAGAGCGCCCCGGCCGCGGGACGCACCACGATCTCGCTGACGTCGACCTCCGCCGGTTGCTCGACGGCGAACGCGATGGAGTCGGCGACCGCGGACGCCGGGATGCTGATGGACCGATAGTCGCGCATCGCCTCCCGCGCGGATTCGTCGGTAATGGTCCCGGCGAGCTCGGATTCGACGACGCCGGGCGAGACGACGCTGACCCGGATGCCGCCGTCGGACTCCTGGCGCAGCCCTTCGGAGATCGCGCGCACGGCGAACTTGGTGGCGCAGTACACGGCGGCGGTGGGGCTGACCACGAAGCCGCCGACGGAGGCCACGTTCACGAACTGCCCGCCGCCCTGCTCGCGCATGATGGGCAGCGCGGCGGCGATGCCGTGCAGCACGCCGCGCACGTTCACGTCGAGCATGCGGTTCCACTCGTCCACCTTGAGTGCCGCCATCGGGGACAGCGGCATCACACCGGCGTTGTTGACGACGACGTCGACCCGGCCGAACTCGGCGCGGGCGGCGGCGGTGAAGGCGTGCACGTCGGCGGCGTCGGTGACGTCGAGCCTGCGGTGCGCGGCGGTGCCACCGGCGGCGGTGATCTCGGCGGTGAGCGCTTCGAGCCGTTCGGTGCGGCGGGCCCCGAGGAACACCCGGTGTCCGCGCTGCGCGAGCACACGGGCGCTGGCCTCGCCGATGCCGCTGCTCGCGCCGGTGATCAAGATGGTCTTCGCCACTGGTCCTCCCCTGTCCGGCCCCCTGCGGGCCGTCGAGGACGACTCTGCGCGGTGCGGCCCCACCGGCCCAGGCCGTGGCACACCTAGGAATCGCGCGGTCAGACCTTGAGTCCGAGCCAGTTGGTGAAGTGGGCGATGCTGTCGGACTTGCGGCGTTCGGCCATCGCGATGGCGCGCGCGGTCTCCCGCACCTGCGGGTGGTAGCGGGTCTGCTGCGGGGCGACGCGGCGCGCGTTGTTCAGGGCGCGCAGCGCGTTGGCGTGGTCGCCGGCGAGCACCCAGGCGCGGGCGACGTCCTGCCAGTGGTGGCCGACGCGGTTGGCCCGCATGTCGTCGGGCAGCCGCAGTTCGGAACCGTCCCGGGCGGCGCGGCCGGGGTCACCGCCTTCGAGGGAGACGGCGACGTCGTGGATCTCGACGTTGCCGGGTCCGAAGTTCGTGTCGTAGGCGGCGGAGGAGCGGCCGAGCCGGGCGCCGATCGCCCTGGCTTCGGCGATGTGCTCGCGAGCCCGGTCCAGTTCGCACGCGCGCGCGTCGATCATCGCGCCGCGCAGGTGCGCCGAACCGCGCAGCGCCAGCACCTCTTCGCTGTCCGGTCTGGACTCCAGCAGGTCCAGCGAGTGCTGCACCAGCCGGGTGCCGGTGTCGTAGGACGCGCAGGACATCAGGATGAGCGCGCGGTGCTGCACGGCGTGCGCGGCGAGCAGCGGGTCGTCGCTGCGCTCGGCGGCCATCTCCATCCGGTCGACGGCCTGGGTGGCGAGCGGTATCCAGCCGAAGCGGTAGACCAGTTGCGCGGTGTTGCCGTAGGCCTGGGCGAGGTAGCGGTACCCCCGTTCGCGCGCGGAGTCGGTGCTCGCCTGGCGGATCGCGCCCGCCATCCGGCGGAGCAGCACCGGCGTCAGTTCGATGGCTTGCCGGGCGCGGTCGGAGTGCCGGAGGTCGCGCACCTTGGCGAGGTCGGCCTCGATCTCCTCGGTGGCACCGGGTTCGAGCGCGGCGGCGTAGCGGCCCTCGGCGAACAGGGTGCGGAGTTCGGTGAGGCCGGGCGGGATTCCGCCGTCGTCGTCGAGGGTTTCGCGGTACGGCTGCCCGTAGAGCTCTTCGGCTTCGATGCCGAGCGCGCGGGCGACGGCCGCGACGAACGCGGGCGAGCCGGGTTCCCGTCCCTGTTCGACCGCTCGGAGCATGCTGATGCTGTAATTGGCGCGCTGCGCCAGGGCCTGTTGGTTGAGTCCCGCGACTTTTCGAGCCATCGCGACGCGTTCGCCGAGGGCCGATCCCTGTTCAGGCCGTGGCACGGGGCTCCTTCCACGTAGGGCCATGGAACCACCAGACTAGGTGACACACGTTGGTGCGAGCAGCTTGTTGTCGCACTGTCACATGGCTGTCACTCCGCCACCCGGTGCGGTCGTAACTTGACAGGACAAGCGCTCACCCACCGCTAGCTAGTCAGGTGAGAACCATGCCTGCTTTCCACGACTGCCACTCCGAGCCCGGCACGGCGCCGCTGCCCGAGGTGATCGATGCCGTCCCCGTCCCGCCACCGCCCGAGGAGCCCGCGGTGCTCAACGTCCGCTACCGCGCGGGAATCGTCGGCGAACGGGCCCGCGTCGTGCACGCCGCGACCTGGACCCCGCGCGATGTGCTGATCACGTTGTGCGGCATGCCGCTCGACCCGTCGCTCGTCGAAGAATCCACCGGGATGCCGTGCATGCGCTGCATCCGCATCGCCGCCCGCCGCGCCCGCGAAGACGACGAACAGCGCGGCCTCGAAGGCTGATCCACCACCAGGGTTCGACATCTCGTCCTCCTCGGTCGAAGGTGTTCCCGTTGCAGCGGAAGCGATCGATGACGAGCAGGCCGGGGCCGTCGTCCGGATCGCCCGCTCCGCGGCCGAACGACGTCACCACCAGCGCCCCGCCCTGCGGATCGGCGGAGTCGACGTCCAGCTCGCGTTCGCCGGTCCCGTCCCGCGCGCCGAGCGGAATCCCCAGCGACCGCGGGGAGTTCGCCGTTCCCGTTCCGATGTGGACGGGGATCTCCTCCGGGGTCCCGGTTCCGGACAGCGCACCGACCCCACCGCGTCGTCCCTCCCGCACTTCCCCGCACCGCTGCGGGCGACCGGGTCCGGCTTCCAGCGGTCCCCCACCGGCGGACCGCCGCGTAGTGGCCGCCGAGACCGCTGAGCCGCAACTGGCCGTCGGTGCGCTGCGCGGTCCGCGCCTCCGCCCTCCCGTCGACGACCAGATCGACGTCCGGCGCCCCCGCGCTCAGGCCACCTCGCGCGGGGCGCCGAAGCAGGTCCGGCTGCTCCGCGTGCCCGTGCGACCCCCGCGCGTGACCTCGGAGCACCCAGGCCGGCGAGGCGCGCTCACGCCGATGCCGCGTTTCGGCGGAATCCGGCCCGCCTTTCGGCCGAAGCCCGCCGCGAGCCGGTCGCGGAGTCCCGTTTCACCACCTTTCCCGTGGTGAGGCCGAGCGCACGGCCGGGCCGCGGGGATGCGAGCATTCCGCGAGTCGCATCGAGGGAAGGTGGATCACGTGCAGGTGCTCTGGGGCGCGGCGGGGATGGTCGTGCTGCTGCTGATCGCGTTCGCGTTGTCCACCGACCGCCGGGCGATCCGGCCGCGCACCGTGCTGGGCGCGCTGGCGCTGCAGCTGGTGTTCGCCTTCGTGGTGCTGCGCTGGGACGCGGGCAAGGCCGCGCTGAGCGCCGTCTCCGCCGGGGTGCAGCGGGTGATCGACTCCTCGAAGGAGGGCATCGACTTCCTGCTCGGCCCGGTGATGCCGACGAACGGGGCGACGGTCGTCGCCTTCCAGGTGCTGCCGATCATCGTGTTCGTGGCGTCGCTGACCGCGGTGCTCTACCACTGGAACGTGTTGCAGTGGGTGGTGCGGATCGTCGGCGGCGGGCTGCGCAAGGTGCTGGGGACCACGCGCGCGGAGTCGCTGAACGCCACGGCCAACATCTTCCTCGGGCAGACCGAGGCGCCGCTGGTGGTGCGGCCGTACCTGGCGGGCATGACCCGCTCGGAGTTCTTCGCCGTCATGGTCGGCGGTCTGTCCACCGTGGCCGGTTCGGTGATGGTGGGGTACGCGATGCTGGGCGCGAGCCTCGACCACCTCATCGCGGCGAGCTTCATGGCCGCGCCCGCCGGCCTGATGATGGCGAAGATCATCGTGCCGGAGACCGAGGCGGTCACCGGCGACGCCGAGCACGCCGCGAAGTCCGCCGAATCCGAGGGCGGGCGGCGCGGCGTGCTCGCGTGGTTCGCGAAGAAGCCCGCGGCCACGACGACCCCGGAACCGGCGGCCGCCGCGGACGAGGGCGGGACCGACACCGCCGAACCGGAGAAGGCGGGCACCACCACCGCGGTGGACGACGACGAGGCGCTGGAGACCAAGCCGCGCAACGTGATCGACGCGGCCGCGACCGGTGCCTCGGACGGGCTGAAGCTGGCGCTCAACGTCGGCGCCATGCTGTTCGCGTTCGTCTCGCTGATCGCGCTGCTGAACCTGGTCCTCGGGGCCGTCGGCGGCCTGGTCGGCCTCGACGGCATCACCTTCGAGCAGATCATCGGCTACGTCTTCGCACCGGTGATGTGGGTGATCGGCGTGCCGTGGGAGGACGCGGTGACCGCGGGCGGTTTCGTCGGCCAGAAGCTGGTGCTCAACGAGTTCGTCGCGTTCACCGACTTCGGCCCGCAGGCGGCGTCGTTCTCGCCGCACACCGCCATCATCATCACCTTCGCGCTGACCGGGTTCGCGAACTTCTCCTCGCTGGCGATCCTGCTCGGCGGGCTCGGCGGGCTGGTGCCGTCGCGGCGGTCGCTGATCGCCGAGCTCGGGATGCGGGCGATCGCGGGCGGCACGCTGGCGAACCTGATGAGCGCCGCCATCGCCGGGATGCTCGTCTAGCTCCCCAGCTTCGGCAGCAGGTAGGCCCGGAGGTCCGCGAGATCTCCGGGCGCACCCGCCCAGCCGAGGTAGCCGTCCGGCCGGACCAGCAGCAGCGCGGGCCGGTCGACGCCGTAACCGTCGTGCGCGTGGCCGTGCACGTCGTGCACCGCGCCGGGACGCGGTTCCCGGAGCACGGCGTGCGCGTCGAGCCCGGGCAGGGCGAGGCCGGCGCTCGTGCCGCCGAAGTCCAGCAGCGTCCAGTGCGGCCCGGCGAACAGCTCGAACAACCGCACCTCCGCCCCGTCGAGCAGGACCGGGGCGTCCGGGGCCCGGTCACCGGCGAGCACCGCCGCGGGTTCGGCGCGGCGCTCTTCGGCCAGCGGCCCGCCGCGGTAGTGCAGTCCGAGCTGGTTGAGCTCCGGTCCGCGCACGTGCGCCTCGGGATCGTCCTCGCGCAGCAGGTCCAGCAGCCGTCCGCTGAGCCGCAGCACCCCTTCCGCCACCGGGTACCGCTCGGCCTCGTAGCTGTCGAGCAGCGCCTCGTCCGCACCGCGCAGCACGGCGGCGAGCTTCCAGCCGAGGTTGTGCGCGTCCTGCACCCCGGTGTTCATGCCCTGGCCGCCGGTGGGCGGGCAGACGTGCGCCGCGTCGCCCGCGAGCAGCACCCGGCCGTCGCGGTAGCGCTCGGCGAGGCGCGCGTTGGCCCGCCACACCGAGTTCCAGTGCACCTCGTGCACCCGCAGGTCGAGCCCGCTCATCCGGTTCAGCCATTCCCGCAGCCCGTCCGGGGTGGGCTCCACGTCGTCGCGGGACGCGGTGACGGTGAACAGGTCGGTTCCTGCCAGCGGCTGCACCGAGGCGAGCTCGCCGTCGCGGGACCAGGCCAGCGCCCGGTCCCGGCCGAGGCCGCTGAGCCGGACGTCGGCGATGAGTGCCTTGGTCGTCTCGTCGGTCTCGCCGCGGAACTCGATGCCGAGCGCGCGGCGCACGGTGCTGCGTCCGCCGTCGGCGCCGACGAGGTACCGGGCGCGGATCTCGGTGTCGTCGGCGAGCCGCGCGGTGACCTGCCGGTCGTCCTGGCGCAGCGCGCGGAGCTCGACGCCGAGCTCGACCTGGCCGCCGTACCCGGCGAGCGCTTTGCGCAGGACCTCCTCGGTGCGGAACTGCGGGACGAACCAGGCGTTCGGGTGCGGGACCCCGGGTGTGGCGGGCACCGGTTCGCCGGGGTGGCCCTCCCAGACGAGCCGTCCGGCTTCGTACTTGCGCATCGGGATGCCGCCGGCGCCCGCGGCGTGCAGGTCGTCGAGCACGCCGAGGTCGGCGAAGACCTCCTGGGTGCGCGGGTGGATGCCGTCGCCGCGGGAGCCGCCGAAGTGCTCGGTGGCCTTGTCGACGAGCCGGAACGCGATGCCGCGCCGGGCGAGTTCGCAGGCCAGGACCAGTCCGGTCGGTCCGGCTCCGGCGATGAGGACGTCGGTGTCGTGCTGGGCGCTCATGCCCACCTCCCTCTGTCGGTACGTCGTACCCCATGTTCGTACGCCGCACGAACAACGTTAGCGGTACGGTGTACCACATGGCAACCGAGCCGATCTGGGCCGCGCCCGCCCCCGGAACCCGCAAACCGCGCTTCACCCGCGAGCAGATCGCCGCGGCCGCGCTCGCCCTCGCCGACGCCGAGGGGTTCGACGCCGTCTCCATGCGCCGGGTCGCCGCCGAGCTCGGCGCCGGGACGATGACCCTCTACCACTACGTGCGCACCAAGGACGACCTCGTCGCGCTCATGGACGACGCCGTCATGGCCGAAGGGCTGCTGCCCGCCGACGAGCTGCCCACCGAGTGGCGGGCCGCGCTCACCGCCATCGCGCACCGCACCCGCGACGTGCTGCTGCGCCACCCGTGGTCGATGCAGGCGCTGCGCGGCGCGCGGCTCGGCCCCAACGCGCTGCGGCACGCCGACCAGTCCTTCGCCGCCCTCGCGCACACCCCGCTCGACGTCGAAGCGAAGATCGCCCTGCTCGGTGCGGTCGACGACTACGTGCAGGGCAACGTGCTGCGCACCGACGACCCGCAGCACGGCGGGCTCAGCGCCGACACCGCCCGGTTCGTCCGCGAGCAGCTCGAAGGCGGCGACCTGCCGCAGCTGCGCGCCCTCGTCGGCGACGGCGACCCGAGCACCGCCTGGGCCCGGCTCACCGGCACGACCAGCGCGCGGCAGCGCTTCGCCGACGGCCTCGCCGCGCTGCTCGACGGCGCCGCCGCCCGCCACGGGATCTGACCCCTCGGCCGAACGGTCGGGAAAACCCGGGCGACCCCGGCCGTTCGGCGGAGATGATCTCGGGCACAACGGCCGATGCCCGCACGCGGCGCGGCCCCTAGCGTGGGAACCAGTCCAGCACCGGGAACCGCGCGCGGTTCCCCGCCCCAGGGAGCCCAGATGACCACCACGTTCCCCGTTCCGAGCCACCCCGTGGACGTCGACGGGGTCCGCGAGCGGGTCGACGCGGCCCTGTCCCGGTTCCTCGACGTGCAGGAGGACCGGTACCGGGGGATGACCGCCGACGAAGCGGGACGCGCCCAGTGGGCGGCGGCGATCGACACGCTGCGCACGTTCCTCGCCGGCGGCAAGCGGCTGCGGCCCGCGTTCTGCTTCTGGGGCTGGCGCGGCGCGGGCGGCGACCCGGACGACGAGGGCATCATCGCCGCGGCCGCCGCGCTGGAACTGCTGCACGCGTTCGCGCTGATCCACGACGACATCATCGACGGCAGCGACACCCGCCGCGGCGCGCCGTCGCTGCACCGCCAGCACACCGACCTGCACCAGCACCAGCGGATGCGGGGATCCTCCGAGCTGTTCGGGACCTCGGTGGCGCTGCTGCTCGGGGACCTGTGCCTGGCGTGGTTCCACGAGCTGCTCGGCGCCAGCGGACTTCCCCCGCAGCGGCTCGCCGCCGTGCAGCCGCTGGTGGCGCAGTCGTTCGCCGAACTGGTGCTCGGCCAGTACCTCGACGTCACCGAGCAGGCCCTCGCCACGCACTCGGTGGAGCGGGCCTGCACGATCATCCACTACAAGACCGCGAAGTACACCGTCGAACGGCCGCTGCACCTGGGCGGGCTGCTCGCCGGGGCCGACTCGGACCTGCTCGACTCCTACACGGCCTACGCGCTGCCGCTGGGCGAGGCGTACCAGCTGCGCGACGACGTGCTCGGTGCGTTCGGCGATCCCGCGGTCACCGGCAAACCCGTCGGGGACGACCTGCGCACCCGGAAGCCGACCGTGCTGCTGGCCGCCGCCCGGCGCCGCGCCGGGACCGCCGAGCTCGCCGAGCTCGACCGGGCCTTCGCCGCCGGGGACCTCGACGACCAGCGGGTGCGGCGGGTGCAGTCGATCATCGTGGAGTGCGGGGCGCTGGCCGAGGTCGAGCGGCTCATCGGCACCCGCGCGGCATCCGCGCGCCGGGCGCTGGCGGGGATGCGGGTGCCGGAGCACGTCCGGGGGACGCTCACCGAACTGCTCACCGCCGCCACCGACCGGAACCGGTGAACCCGGGCGGCACCGGAGCACTGCGCCGGTCCCGAGTCCCGCACCGGTGCTGAATCCCGCACCGGTCCCGAGGAGCGCTGACGCCGGTCCCGAGCACTGCGGCGGCCGCGAGACCGGCCGCTGAGCGCTACGCCAGCGGAGTCCCGATGCGCAGCCGGTTGCCGTCCGGGTCGCGCAGTTCGACCTCCCGCGCCCACGGCGTCGTCTCCGGCCGCATGCCGAACTCGGCGGCGATCGCGTCCACGTCCTCCATCCGCAGGTAGATGAGCGAGCCGGGGCGGACGTCGGCCTCGTGCTCGGACAAGAACAGGCGCACCTGCCCGCGCACCACCTCCACGAACGCGGGCAGGTGCGGCTCGAACCGGTGCTCCCACTGCGGGGTGAAACCCAGCAGGCGGTACCACTTCACGGCCACGTCGGCGGCCTCCACGCGCAGCACCGGGATGACGTCCTCGTCCATCGCCCCAGCATCGCACCGCTCCGGCCGGGCCGCGGTGGTCGCGGACGGCGGCGGACCGGCGGACGCGGGAGGCCGGTGGCCGCGGGGCGGGCGGAGCGGTTCCGCCCCGGCCACTACGCGGCGGCGGTCCGGCCGGCGGCAGGCCGGATGGTGCGGGACCAGCTCCACTCCCCCGGTTCGGGGACGCCCACCAGCTTGAGGCCCGCCGCGCGCAGGGTGCGGGCGATCGCGGTGTCGTCCACGCGGGTGTGCGCCCACACCGCGGTCGTCCCGTCGGCCTCGGCCTGCGCGACGAGTTCCGCGGCGAGCCGGGTGCCGATGCCGCCGCGCTGCCGGTCGTCGCGCACCAGCAGCGCGAGCTCCGCGGTCGTGCCGTCGCGCATCAGGTTCCCCATCGCCACGACCTGCCCGTCGGCGTCCAGCACCAGCAGCGAGCGGCCCAGCGCCGGGGTCAGCAACCGCAGCAGGCCGCGTTCCCCACCGGCCGGGCCGGGGCTGGAGTAGCGGCGGTAGCGGGTGGCCGCCGAGCAGCGGGCGTGGAACTCGGCGACGAGCTCCAGGTCGGCGCGGTCGGCGGCGCGCAGGGTCAGCGCCTCCCCTCCGGTGGTGACGAGCTCCCGCACGTCGGGGCGCAGCCGCTCCCGGCAGGTCGCAGCCAGGTCCGCCATCGCCCGCGCCCGCGCGAACTCGGCCGGGGTGAACGCCGCGCCCGCCCGTTCCAGCACCAGCGCGCCACCACCGGGGGCGGTCAGCCGCAGCCACCGGCCGTCGGCGCCATCGGGTCCGGTCGCGTCCTCCTGCCAGCGCACCTCGACCGGGCCGAGGGTGCCGCGCAGGGCCCGCACCAGGTCGCCGCGCCCGCGCACCAGGTCGGCGGCGAGGTGCAGCGTCCGGGTCGGCACGTCGTCGAGCTCCCGCACGTCCGCGGGGCGGGCGGTGACCTCGCGCCCGCCCGCGTCGACCACGGCCCGCACCAGGTCCGCTTCCCCCGCGGAGGTGGGGACGTGCACCAGCACCTCGTCCACCGCGCCGCCGGCGACCGGGTGCACGTGCACGGTGCGGATGTCGCCGCCGAGACCGGCGAGCCCGGCGGCGATCCCGGCGAGGCGGCCCGGGTCGTCGGTCACCGAGGCACGCAGCCGCCACAGCGCGCGGGGTTCGGCGAACTCACCGAGGTCCGGTTCCGCCACGACCTCCGCGGCGGGGGCCGGGCGCCGCACCCGGGCGCACCGCACCGCGGCGCCCGCCGCGAGCAGCGCGCCGAACGCGAGGAGCAGCACCGACGCCGTGGTCGGCGCCCCGGTGGCGAGCAGGTGGGCGGTGCCCGCCGCCGCGCACAGCAGGGCGAGCTCGACGACGTCGCGCGTCCAGCCGCCCCGGGTCGGGGCCGCTGCCGGAGTTCCGCGGTGCTGGGTCATGCCCCGACCCTGCCCGCGGGATGTTTCCCCCGGCCCGCGGCGGCGTGACGACACCGTTAACCCGAACAGCCCTGGCGGGAACCCGTTACGCCGATAAGATCACGCCATGACCACTGCGAGCGCGTCCGCGCACCGGGTGGCCGTGCTGCCGACCACCGGCACCGCGCCCTTCGAGCTGGGTGTGATCTCGGCGGTGTTCGGGCACTACCTGCCGGACCTGATCCCCCGCCACTACGACCTCGCGGTGTGCGCGGAGGGGTCCGCCGCCGTGCCGCTCGCGGGCGGGGCGGTGATGAGCACCCCGCACGGGCTCACCGAGCTCGCCACCGCGGACACGGTGATCGTCACCAGCCGGGCCGACCCGCACGAGCCGCCGTCCGCGGAGCTCGTCGCGGCGCTGCGCGAAGCCGGGGCGCGCGGCGCGCGGCTGGTGTCCACCTGCACCGGCGCGTTCGCCCTCGCCGCCGCCGGGGTGCTCGACGAGCGCCGGGCCACCACGCACTGGCGCCACGCCGACCTGCTGCGCACCCGGTACCCGCGGGTCGAGGTCGACCCGGCGCCGCTGTACGTCGACGAAGGCGACGTGCTGACCGGCGCGGGCAGCGCGGCGAGCCTGGACCTGTGCCTGCACCTGGTGCGCAAGGACCTCGGCCCGGCGCTGGCGAACACGGTGGCGCGCCGGCTGGTGATCCCGCCGCACCGCGAAGGCGGGCAGGCCCAGTACGTGGAGACGCCGGTCGCCGGATCGTCCGCGGACGACGGGGTGGCGCGCAGCATGGAGTGGGCGCTGGCGCACCTCGCCGAACCGCTGACCGTCGAGGTGCTGGCCGGTGCCGCGCACATGTCCGAGCGCAGCTACCTGCGCCACTTCGCCCGCGCGACGGGAAGTTCGCCGATGCGCTGGCTGGCGGCGCAGCGGATCGGGGCGAGCCTGGCGCTGCTGGAGAAGACGAAGGACCCGGTGGACGAGGTCGCCGAGGCGGTCGGGTTCGAGTCGGTCGTGACCTACCGGTACCACTTCAGCCGCATCATGCGGACCTCGCCGACGGCCTACCGCAGGTTGTTCCACCGCGCGCCCGCCGCGGCTCCGGCCAGCGCGCTCGCGCCCCGGACCGGATGGGCCCGGGACGCGCCCGCGATCAGTCCGCCTGCTGCAGGAAGGCGAACAGCGCCGCGGTGAGTTCCGCTGGGGCGTCCTCCTGCACGAGGTGGCCGGCGCCGGGGATCAGCCGCAGCTCCGAGCCGGGGATCAGGCCGGCGAGCTCGTGCGCCTTGCCCACCGGGATCCAGGTGTCCTCGGTGCCCCAGCACACCAGCGTCGGCATCCGCAGCCGGTCGTAGGAACCCTGCACCTCGTCGGTGAAGCGCTGGTCGGCCTGCGCGATCTGCCGGTAGAACGCGGGCTGCCCGTGCTCGCCGAGCCACGGTTCGGCGAGCGCGTCCACCAGCGGGTCGTCCAGCCCGCGGTGGCCGGCGGAGCGGATGTACTCGCGCACCAGTGCCCGGTGCATCGCGGGCGGCAGCTGCTCGAAGACCGGGACGTTCTCCCCGACCAGCCGGAAGAACGGCGACCCCCACGGGGCCAGCGCGACCGGGTCGACGACGGCGAGCCGCTCGTACTCGGCGCCGTGCAGCAGGTGCGCGCGCAGCGCGACGGCGCCGCCGAAGTCGTGCGCGACGACCGCGGGCCGCTCCAGCCCCCAGTGCTCCAGCAGTTCCGCGAAGACCCGGCCCTGCGCGGCGAGCGACACGTCCTGCCCGTCGCACTTCTCCGACGTCCCGTACCCCGGCATGTCCCAGACGTGCACCCGGTAGTGCGGGGCGAGCGCTCTGGCGACGCCCCGCCAGACGAAGGAGGAGAAGGGCGTGCCGTGCAGCAGCACGACCGGTTCCGCCCCCTCCTCGCCCAGCACGTCCCAGCGGACGTCACCGGCGCTGCTGCGGTGGACTCGACCGAGTTCCCACTCCTGCACGGAGCATCCCCCTCGATTCGTCTTGATCGACTCGGCTTCGATCGGAGGGCCGCGCGCGAGCGGGAACCCCGGATCACGGCAGCGCCATCGCCGCGGTGCGCGTCGCCCCGTCGCCGGGGTCGATCAGCAGCAGCGACCCGGTCGCCCGCGAAGCCGCGTTGGCCGTCGACGGGCACGGGTTCCGCGGTGCGCAGCACGATCCCGCCGATGTCGTTCCTCTCCACGCGGACCATTCCGCGAGCCGTCCGGATCAGCGGGCCGTGCTCAGCCCGCCACCGGCCGGGCGGCGCACCCGGGGCGGACGACGAGGCGCGGACGGCGGTCGCGCACCACCAGCGGCGCGGGCTGCGGCACCGAGGTCGCGCCGTGCTCGATGGCGTGCGCGGCGTCGACACCGCAGGCGACGTCGCGGGCGATGTTCCAGCAGGCGAGGAGGAAAGCGCGCATGACGGGCTCCTTGTCGAGTCCTGATCGGTGGGTTGCCACCAGCATGCTGCGCGGCACCCGCCGGTTCGAGTGGCGGTAGCGCCACATCTCGACAAGATTCCGCCACGGGCCGTGCCGCCCGCGCGGACGGCGGCGGCACCGGCGGGCAGAATCGGCGCCGGGCGGGCTCGACCGCCCCTCCGACGATCCGCGACATGTTGGGATGCAGCGATGACGACCGTGGCCTTCCTCGGAACCGGCACGATGGGCGCGCCGATGGCGCGCAACCTGCTCGCGCACGGCTTCGCGGTGCGCGCGTGGAACCGCACCCGCGCCCGCGCGGACGAGCTCGCCGCCGACGGCGCCACCGTCACCGACACCCCCGCCGAAGCGGCCGACGGCGCGGACCTGCTGGTGACGATGCTGCTGGACGCGGACGCCACCGTGGCGGCGGGCGGTGCCGCCGCGGCCGCCCTGCCCGCCGGGACGCCCTGGGTGCAGATGGCCACGATCGGCCTGGAGGGGCTGGCGAAGGTCGCCGCCGTCGCGGGCGGCACGACGCTCGTGGACGCGCCGGTGCTCGGCACCCGCGCCCCCGCCGAGCAGGGCACGCTGACCGTGCTGGCCGCGGCCCCCGAAGAGGTGCGGGACCGGGTGCGGCCGGTGTTCGACGCGGTCGGCGGGCGCACCCTGTGGCTGGGCACCGACGCGGCGCGCGGCGACGGGACGCGGGTGAAGCTCGCGGCCAACAACTGGGTGCTGTCGCTGACGAACGCGGTCGGCGAGTCGATCGCGCTCGCCGAGGCGCTGGGCGTGGACCCGCACCTGTTCCTGGAGGCCATCGAGGGCGGCGCGGTCGATTCGCCCTACGCGCACCTGAAGGGTTCCGCCATCCTCGACGGCGATTTCACCCCGGCGTTCACAGTGGACGGTGCCCGCAAGGACGCCGGGCTGATCGCCGAAGCCGCGGGCGAACTCCGCCTGGACGTCGCCGAAGCGGTCCGCGCCCGCTTCACCCGCGCCGCCGCGGCCGGGCACGGTTCGCAGGACATGGCCGCCGCCTACTACGCGTCCTTCCGCGGCTGACGGCCGAACGGCCCGCTCGCCCGGGAACCGGGTCGAACGGGCCGTTCGTCGTGCGGGAGAACGGGTTTCAGCGCCTCGCGACGTGCCCGAACTGCGCCGCGCAGCGGTCCAGCTCCTCGTCGTCCAGCAAGCGCGGCCGCCCGGCCTGCTGCGCGGTGAGCCACAACCGGCACAGCCACTCCAGCTGCCGGGCCCGGTTGTAGGCAGCAGCCGGCGTCGAGCCGATCGCGACCGTCCCGTGGTTGCGCAGCACGCACGCCCCGCGCCCTGCCAGCGCGGCCGACATGTTCGCGGCCAGCCGGTCGGTGCCGAACGTCGCGTACTCGGCGACGCGCACCACCCCGCCCATCTCGGCGAGCTGGTAGTGCACCGCGGGCACGTCGTCGCGCAGCAGCGACAACGCGGTGGCGTGCAACGAGTGCGTGTGCACCACCGCGTCGGCGCCGTGATCGGCGTAGGCGGTCAGGTGCATGGGCAGCTCGGAGCTCGGCGCCCGTTCGCCGTCCACGACCGCACCGTCCAGCCGCACCACCGGGACGTCGGCGACGGTCAGCACGTCGTAGTCCACTCCGGACGGTGTCACCGCGACCAGCTCACCGCTGCGCAGCGACACGTTGCCCGAGGTGCCCACGACCAGACCGTCGTCGACCATCTTCCGCGCGATGCGGATGACCTCCGCGCGCTCCGCTTCGAGGACAGGGCTCAACACGCCGTCCCGGACTCGTACTCCCCGATGGCGGCGACCTTCTTCGCCGACGCCGAGGTCTCGTCGAAGCGCAGGTCGAGCCACTGCCCGGCCAGCAGCCGCGCCAGCTCCAGCCCGACGACGCGCTGCCCGAAGCACAGCACCTGCGCGTCGTTGCTCAGCACCGACCGCTGCACCGAGTAGCTGTCGTGCGCGGTCACCGCCCGCACGCCCGGCACCTTGTTCGCGCTGATCGCCACGCCGAGCCCGGTGCCGCACACCAGCAGCGCCCGGTCCGCCTCGCCCGCGGCGACCTTGCGGGCCGCGTTCACCGCCACGTGCGGGTAGTCGGTGTGCTCGTCGGACCCGACCCCGACGTCGACCACGGAGGCGACCCGCGGGTCCTGCTCCAGGTCGGCCTTGAGCACGTCCTTGTAGTCCAGCCCTGCGTCGTCGGAACCGACGACGATGCGCCAGCCGGTCGCGTTCTCGGTCATCGTCACTTCACCTCTGTCGCGTCGAGTTCCACTTCACGTCCACTGAGGACTTCCAGCGCCCGGTTCAGCGCCATCGCCAGCGAGGTCGCCCCCGGGTCGGGGGTGCCGACGCTGCGCTCGGCCAGCGGGCGCGCCCGCCCGGTGCGCGGGGTCAGTTCGGCGGTGCGCGCGGCGGCGGCCGTGGCCTCCCGGGCCGCGCGGCCCACCGCGTCGGCGGGGCCGGCACCGTCGCCGACCGCCGCCGCGAATTCGTCGACGAACGGGATCAGCGCGTCCACCAGCGTCTTGTCGCCCGCTTCGGCGCGGCCCAAGCGCTGCACCGATTCGAGCGCGGCGCGGGCGCCCGCCAGCAGGTCCTCGGCGGTGGGCTCCCGGTCGTCGGGCAGCAGGTCGCCGAAGGAGCGCAGTCCCGCGCCCCACAGCGCACCGGAGGTGCCCCCGGCCTTCGCCGCCCACTCGTCCCCGGCGGCGACCAGCACCGCGGCCGGTCCGGCGCCGTCGGCGGCGACCCGTTCCGCCGCCTCGATCGCGGCCCCGCTGCCCCGGGACATGCCGCGGCCGTGGTCGCCGTCGCCGGCCACCGCGTCGAGCCTGCCCAGCTCGTCCTCGTGCTCGTGCAGCAGGTCGCTGATCGCGCGCAGCCCCCGCACCACGAGCGCCGCGGTGTCCTGCCCGGCCTGCGGGGCGACCGCGGTCGCCGCTTCGACGACCTCGGTCGCCTCGGCCACGACGTCGTCGTCCACATCGGACTCGACGATGCTTCCCTTGCGGTAGGCGGGGGAATCGGCCGGGGCGTGCCAGAGCCGCTCCAGCTCCGGGTCCAGCCAGGTCAGGGTGAGCGAGCACCCGGCCATGTCGAGGCTGGTGACCAGTTCACCGACCTCCGGCTCCACGACCTCCACGCCGGCCTCGGCCAGCAGCCGGGACGCGGTCTTCCACACCACGAACAGCTCTTCGTACTTGGTGGCGCCGAGCCCGTTGAGGATCGCCGCGACCCGCGGCTTCTCCCCGGCCGACTCGGGAGCTTCGGCGAGCACGCCCTCGACGAGCTCGCGCGCCAGCTCCGACGCCGAGGGCATGTCCACTTCGGACACACCCGGTTCGCCGTGGATGCCCAGCCCCAGGCCCATCCGGCCCGCGGGCACCTCGAACAGCGGCTGCCCGCTGCCCGGCAGGGTGCAGCCCGCGAAGGCCACCCCGAGGCTGCGGGTGCGGGCGTTGGCGTGCTCGGCGACCCGCACCACCTCGTCGAACGAGTAGCCCTCCTCCGCGGCGGCCGAGGCGACCTTGAACACCACGAAGTCGCCCACCACCCCGCGCCGCTTGCCCGCCTCGTCGGCCGGGGCGCTGGCCACGTCATCGGTGACCACCACGTTGTGCGCCGAGATCCCCTCCCGCCGCAGCCGCTCCACGGCCAGGCCGAAGTTCATGTTGTCCCCGGCGTAGTTGCCGAACGAGAACACCACACCGGCACCGGTGTCGGCGGCCTTCGCCACCGAGTAGGCGTCCTCCGCGGACGGCGAGGTGAAGATGTTGCCCACCACCGCGCCGTCGGCGAAACCCGGTCCCACCACGCCGCAGAACGCCGGGTAGTGCCCGGATCCGCCACCGGTGACCACCGCGACCTTGCCGCGGCGGGCCCGGCGCGCCCGCACCACCCCGCCGCGCACCTCGCGCACGTACCCGGGGTTCGCGGCGACGAACCCCGCCACCGCGTCCTCGGTGAACGTCGCCGGATCGTCGTACAGACGAGTCATCGGGTCACTCCTCCCCCCGACCGCCACACCGGCCGGGCCCGCTCTATCGATTCCAGGTATGCGCGATATCCGCGCTCGTAGAACTCCGCCACCGCCGGATCCGGCTCGACCACGTGCCGGGCGGTGGCCCACTCCTCGCGATCCACCGGTTCGCCCAGCGAATCCCACGCCGTCATCGCCGCGCCCCGCGCGCCGACGCCCTCCTCCTTCGGGACGTGCAGCGGCCTGCCGAGCACGCTCGCGAAGATCCGGCTCCAAGACGCCGACCGCGCCCCGCCGCCGCAGGCCGCGACCTCACCGGTCAGCCCGGCCGCCTCCAGGTTGTGCCGCGCCGCGTAGGCCACCGCCTCGCACAGCGCCCGCACCAGGTCCGCGGGCGAGGTGTCCAGCGACAGCCCGGTGAACTGGCCGCTGGCCCGCGGCTCCACGAACGGGGCCCGCTCGCCGGAGGACGACAGGAAGGACAGCGCGGCGACCCCACCGGCACCCGGCGGGCTCGCCGCCAGCAGGTCCTCCAGGTCGGCGACGCTCGCCCCGACCATCCGCAGCCCCCAGTCCAGGTTCGCGGTGCCCACCATCGCCGGCATCACCCGCAGCACCCGGTCCGGGCTGGGCGTGGCGAGCCACATGCCCGCGGCGTCCCCGGCCGGGTCGATCGTGACCTGGTCGCCCAGCACCTGGCAGCCCAGCGTCGTGCCGATCACCAGCGCCCCGTCGCCCAGGTCGCGCGTGCCGGACCCGAAGGCGCAGGCGGGCAGGTCGAACGGGCCCGCCGACACCGGCAGGCCCGCGGGCAGGCCGAGCTGCGCGGCGCTGCGCGCGTCCAGCGCGAACAGCTCACCCGGCGGCGCCGGTTCGGCCAGCAGCCCGCGGAACTCCGCGAGGCCGCACGCCCGCAGCGCCGCCGTGCTGTAGGTGCGGGTCGGCACGTCCAGGAACGGTTGCGAAGCGTCCGAGGCGTCCACCGTGATCCGCCCGGTGAGCCGTTGCACTATCGCGTCCACGCAGTAGCCGGCGACCTCCGCGCGGGCCAGCCGCTCCGGCTCGTGCTCGGCCACGTGCGCCAGCAGCGGCGCCGCCGAACCCGGGAACATGCCCGAACCGGTCAGGGCGTGCACCTCGCGCAGCACGCCCCGCGCTTCCCAGCGGTCCAGCACCGGCGCCGCCCGCGCGTCCAACCAGGACAGTCCCGGCCCGACCTGCCGCCCGGCCGCGTCGCGCAGCCACAACCCGTCGCCCTGCCCGGTGATCGCCAGCGCTTGCACCGGGACGTCCGCCTCGGCGGCGACCGAGCGCACCACGCTGATCACCGAATCCACGACCTCGTCGAGGTCCTGCTCCACCCGCCCGCCGGGCGAGCGGTGCAGGGTGCTGCGCGTGCTGCGGGTGACTCGCGCGGAGCCGTCCCGGCCCAGCAGCGACGCCTTCGTCACCGAGGTGCCGACATCGACTCCGACGATCATGGTCGCAGGTCCTCCAGCCGCCCCAGCACCTCCGGGTTCGCCACGTGCCGCGGCCACCTGCCCGCGAGATAGCGCGCCGCGTCGGCGGCCACGATCGCCGCCGCGCGGTCCGCGGTCTGCCGGGTCGCCCCGGCCAGGTGCGGCGTGGTGATCACGTTGGGGGCGTCGAACAGCGGCCAGTCGCGCGGCGGCGGCTCCACGTCGTAGACGTCCAGCGCCAGCCCGCCCAGGTGCCCCGAGCGCAGCATCTCCGGCAGCGGCGCGTAGTCCAGCAGCCCGCCGCGCGCCGAGTTCACCAGCACCGCGCCCTTCGGCAGCAGCGCCAGGTTCTCCGCGTTGAGCAGGTGCTCGGTCTCCGGGGTGAGCCGGGCGTGCAGGCTCACCACCGAGCTGGCGCGCAGCAGCTCGTCGAGCTCGACGAGCCGCACGCCGTCCGCGGCCACCTGCTCCGGGTCCGCGAACGGATCGGCGACCAGCACCTCCGCGCCGAACGCGGACAGCACCCGCGCCACCCTGCGCCCGATCGCGCCGTAGCCGACCAGGCCCGCGGTCGCCCCCTCCAGTTCGAGCCCCGCGTTCTCGTGGGCGTAGTAGTCGCCGCGCCAGTGGCCGCCCTTCAGCTCGGCGTCCGAGTCGACGATGCGGCGCAGCGAAGCCAGGACCAGCCCGACGGCGAACTCGGCGGCGGCGGCCGCGTTGCGGGCCGGGGTGAAGCCGACGACCACCCCGGCCTCGGTGGCGGCGGCCAGGTCGACGTTCACCGGGCCGCCGCGGGCGACGCCGACGAACCGCAGGCCGGGGCTCTTCGCCAGCACGCCGGCCGTCACCGGCGCCATCTGGGTCAGCAGGACCTCGGCGCCGCCGAGGGCATCGAGCAGCTGCTGCTCGGTCCCGCTGGCCTCCCGCACCCCGCCGACCGGGCCGAACGGTTCCACCGGCCAGCCGGTGGCCAGGGTCCGGAAGCTCAACTCGTGCCCGGGCGCCTGCTCGGTCAGCGCGTCGACGAACAGCTGCGGGCCGACGAAGCGGTCCCCCGCGGCCAGGACCTCGGTCATTGCTGCAGACTCCTTTGTCCGATGCGATCAGCCCGCTACGGGCGTCGTCAACGATTCGAGCAGCCGGACCCGCACCTCGTCGAGGTCCGATGCCACGAAGGACGCGGCGGCCAGCGCGTCCGCGGCCGGCGGGTAGTCGGGGCTGGGGATGGCCAGCACGGTCATCCCGGCGGCCGCCGCGGCGCGCAGGCCGTTGCTGGAGTCCTCCACCGCCAGGCAGGCCACCGGGTCGACCGCCAGCCCGCGCGCTGCCGCCAGGTACACGTCCGGGCCGGGCTTGCCGCGCGGCACCTCGGCGCTGGAGACGGTGGCGGAGAAGTGCTCGACGAGCGCGTGCCGGTCGAGCACGGCGTCGATGACCCGGCGCGGCGCGGAGGAGGCCAGCGCGATGGGGGCGCGGGCCGAGACCTCCAGCACCATCCGCTCGGCGCCGGGCAGCATCGCGACCTCGCCCGCGTCGAGGGCGGCGATCATGTCGTCGACGACCATCCGCTCGACCTCGGCGACCGGTTCCGGGCCGCCGGTGTGCGCGGCGAGGAACGCGGCCCACTCGGGGGCGCTCATGCCCTGCACCTGGGCGGTCTCCGCCGCGGTCCAGCCGCAGCCGCGGGCGGCCGCGAACCGCGCCCACATCCGCTCCCACAGGTGTTCGCTCTCGACCAGGACCCCGTCCATGTCGAACACGACGGCGCGGTGCACCCCCGGCGAACCGTCGGGCTGCGTCATCGGCCTACCTCCCACCCGCTCAACGTTGACGTTCAAATTAACAGTGAGATAGTTAAATGTCACCAGCGCGGTGATATGAAGTGCTCCGTTCCGGCCCCGCCGCGCTCGGGCGCGCACCTCCAGGAGGCAAGATGTCGGCCATGGCGTCCGCACCGAAGAAGCAGTCCCCCCGGCTCCTGCGCCAGCAGCGGATCATCGACCACGTCGTGCAGGGCGGCTTCGCCAGCGCAGCGGAACTCGCCACGCTCACCGGCGTCAGCCTCATGACGGTGCACCGCGACATCGACGACCTCGCCGGGCGCGGACTGCTGCGCAAGTTCCACGGCGGCGTCTCCGCGCAACCGTCCACGGTGTTCGAGAGCAGCTCCGACTTCCGGCTGCACACCCACACCCGGGAGAAGGAGGCGCTGGCCGCCGCCGCGCTGCCGCTGATCAGCCCCGGCATGTCGGTGCTGCTCGACGACTCGACCACCGCGCTCGCCCTCGCCCGGCTGCTGCCCGACGTCGGACCGCTGACCGTGGTCAGCAACTACCGGCAGGTGCACGAGGTGCTGCGCGAGGCGCCGGACGTGCGGCTGATCAGCATCGGCGGCGAGTACTCCCGCACCCACGACTCCTACATCGGCCTGCCCTGCCAGGAGATGATCAGCGGGCTGTCGGTGGACCTGATGTTCCTGTCCACCTCCGCGATGAACGCGCAGATGACCTTCCACCAGGAGCAGGAGATCGTGCTGGTGAAGCGCGCGATGATCCGCTGCGCGACGACCCGGGTGCTCATGATGGACGCCAGCAAGGTCGGGCGTGCCGCGCTGCACCGGCTGGCCCCGGTCGCCGACTTCGACCACGCGCTGCTGGCCGGAGAGCTCGACGCCGCGCTCGTCGACTCCATGCGGGAGCACTCCGAGGTGCGGCTGGTCCCGGTCGGCTGACGACCCCGGCGGGCATCACACGCTCCCTGGTCGGTTTAACACCCGAGCTGATAACACCTGTGCTGCCGGCCTGGGCTACACCGCGCCGCACTCCCCCGCCCGCGACCCGGCGACCGAGTTCGGCCGCCCCTCGTCCACCGGCGCCGACGCGTTCCCCCGGCACCGCACCCCGCCACCGATCGACGTCCCCGCCACCACCGGCGCCGCGCCGTCGAGCAGCACCACCGACGCGCCCACCTCGGTCCCGTCCAGCCGCACCGGACCGGTCGCGCCGCGCACCCGCACCGAACCGCCGATCCGGCCGCCGGACACCCACACCGAACCCGGCGAGTCCGCCAGCACCGACCCCCCGACGGTCGAATCCAGCACCAGCAGCGAGGCCCCGGGCTCGACCCGCACCGAGCCGCGCACCTCCGCGCCCCGCAGGCAGGTCACGCCCTCCGGCACCACCAGCTCGTCGTGCCGCCCCGTCACCGCGGAACCGCACGCCGCCACCGGCAGCACCACCTCCACCGGAGCACCGCCCTGGTGCACGTCCACCTGGCCACCGCCGGAACGCGCCCGCTGGTAGGTCAGCCGCAGCGCCTCCACCCCGCGCGGCGTCCCGCGCAGCACCGCGCCGTCGGCGGCGGCCACCACCTCCAGCGCGCTGCCCGGATCCAGCCGCGGCAGCACCCGGTTCAGCGGATTCCCCAACGGCATCGGCGAACCCGACGCGGTGCCGACCCGCCAGCCGACCTCCCCCTCGCCGTCGCGCACCTCCACCAGCGGCCGGTCCGCGCGCACCGCGTACGGCGCCACCCCGGACGGCACCGGCCGGTCCTCGGTGGTCCCGTCGATGCGCAGATCGTCCCGGTCCGGGTCGATGCGCAGCCGCGAGGTGTAGAGCCTGCGGTCGACCTCCGCCGACGGCCGCCCGTGGTGCACGTAGTACAGCTCGGTCGAATCCGGCGACGCGATCACGCTGCCGTGCCCGGTCGAGTACAACCCCTGCCCCGCGTCCTGCGCGAGCACCGGGTTCGCCGGGCTCTTGCGCCACGGCCCCAGCGGATCGTCCGCCACCGCGTAACCGACCCCGTAGAACGAGTTCGCGAAGTTGTTCGCCGAGTACGTCAGGAAGTACCGCGCCCGACCGTCCCGGGCCGTCGCACGCACCACCGTCGACCCCTCCGACCACCGCCGGTCCTTCTCCGCGCCACCGGTCTCCGCGTAGTCGTCGACGTGCGCGTTCTCCCACTCCTGCGGGTCGGAGGCGTAATCGATGATCGGGACGTAGCCGTCCTTGCGCACCCCCGGCGGATCGGCCGGATCCCGGTTGGCGTCGACGTGCTCCGGCGCGATCCGCGGCATCGTGGCTCCCGCCGGGTCGTCCCACCACTCCGAGGTCAGCTCCACCGCGAGGACGTTCGACTCCTCCACGTACTTGCCGAGGCCGTGGTCCCACACCCAGTTCCGGTAGGCGTTGCGGGAGAAGTACAGGACGATCCGCCCGTCGTCGAAGAACACGTTCGGATCGATGAACGGGATGTAGGTGCCCAGCGGCGCCGTCATCCCCTCCTCCAACGTCTCCGGCGGCTTCTTCTGCTCGGCGTCCATCAGCAGGTTCACGTCGTGGTAGTCCGGGTCGTACGGGTGGTAGTCGATCGGACCCGGTTCGATGTTGCGGAACGGCCCGGCGGGCGAATCCGACACCGCCACCCCGACCTTGCTCGGTTCCTCGAAGTCCGCGTACCCGAACTGCTCGGCGATCCCGTCCCGCAACCGCGCCGAGTAGAACAGGAAGTACCGGCCCGTCGCCGGGTTGTGGTAGACCTCCGGCGCCCAGAACCAGTCCCGGCCCCACTGCGTCCCGTCGCCCATGTCCAGCGCCCCGCCCGGAATCCGCTGCCACGTCACGAGATCCGGCGAGCGGTAGATCGCGAACGCGTACCCCGGGTCGGCGCCGTCGGTGGAGTAGGCGAAGTAGTCGCCGCTGCCCGGATCGCGCAGCACGAACGGATCGGCCGCAGGCAACGCCGCATCGTTGAAGTAGGTCGCGTCGCTCACCGGGCGCGGCTGGGCGACCGCGCCGTGCGCCGCCGACGCCAGCAGGATCGGCAACGCGAACAGGACCCCGCGCACTCGCGACCACCTGACCGACATTCGGTCCTCCTCGTCACGCACCGAACCCAGCCGGGCACCAGCGGTGACACTTCCCCTGATCAACACGAGTTGTCAAGGGCCGACACGCCCGCACCACCTGGCTGCCGAGCACGCCCCGAAAGCTGGCAAAGTGCAGGTATGCCCACCGTTCCCTCGTTCCCCCGTCACAGCGCGCGCACCCAGGGCTTCACCCTCGGCGTGCCGCGCACGTTCACCATCACCCCCGATGGCCGGACCGTGCTGTTCCTGCGTTCCGCCAGCGGAACCGACCGCAGCAACGCCCTGTGGCGCTGGGACGTCACGACCGGCGCCGAGGCCCAGGTCGCCGACCCGGGCGCGCTGCTGGTCGACGACGAGGTCTCCGACGAGGAGCAGGCCCGGCGGGAGCGGTCCCGGGAACGCGCCACCGGCATCACCGGCTACGCCACCGACGCCACCGGCACCCACGTCGCGTTCACCCTCTCCGGCAAGCTCTTCCACGCCGACCTCGGCACCGGCGCCGTCCAGCAGCTGCCCGCGCGCGAACCCGTCGCCGACCCGCGACCCGACCCGCACGGGCGCTGGATCGCCTACCTCTCCGGCGGCGCGCTGCGGCTGATCGGCACCGACGGCAGCGGGGACCGGGCGCTCGCCGAACCCGGCAACGCCACCACCACCTGGGGCGCCGCCGAATTCATCGCCGCCGAGGAGATGGCCCGCTACCGCGGCTACTGGTGGTCGCCCGAAGGCACCGCCGTGCTCGCCGCCCACGTCGACGAAGAACCCGTGCAGCACTGGTACCTCGCCGACCCCGCCGACCCGGCGAGACCACCGCGCGAACTGCGCTACCCCGCCGCGGGCACCGCGAACGCCGAGGTCGGGCTCGCCGTGCTCGGCGTCGACACCGCACCCGTCGAAGTCCGGTGGGACCGCGGCAGCCACCCCTACCTGGTCACCGCGCACTGGACGCACCACGGTCCGCCGCTGATCGCGGTGCAGAGCCGGGACCAGCGCGAACAGCTGGTGCTCGCCGTCGACCCCGCCACCGGCGGCACCCGCGAAGTGCACCGCGACACCGACGAGCACTGGATCGAGATCAAGCCCGGCTGGCCCGCCTGGCACCCCGGCGGCGACCTGGTGCGCATCGGCGTCGACGGCGACAGCTACCGGCTGTTCGTCGGCGACGCCCCGTGGACCCCCGAGGGCCTGCAGGTGCGCTCCATCGTCGACATCGGCGAGGACGTGCTCATCACCGCCTCCGCCGACGACCCCGCCGAGATCCACCTCTACCGGTGCGGCGCCGACGGCGCCGAACGCCTCAGCACCGAACCCGGCGTGCACGGCGCCACCCGCGCCGGCGGCACCCTGCTGCACGCGCACTCCGGACTCGACTCCCAGCACACCCGGTTCCAGGTCACCGACGGCCACCGCGCCCTCGGCGAGATCTCCTCCCACCCGGAGGACCCGTCGATCGTGCCGAACGTGCGGCTGCTGCGGCTCGGCGAACGCCGGTTGCGCACCGCGCTGCTGCTCCCCCGCGACCACACCCCCGACGACGGCCCGCTACCGGTGCTGCTCGACCCCTACGGCGGCCCGCAGGCGCAGCGCGTCCTCGCCCGGCGCCAGGGCTTCCTCACCTCGCAGTGGTTCGCCGACCAGGGGTACGCGGTGGTCGTCGTCGACGGCCGCGGCATGACCGGCCGCGGCCCGTCCTGGGATCGCGCGATCAGCGGCGACCTCGCCGAGCCACCGCTGCAGGACCAGGTGGACGCGCTGCACGCGCTCGCCGAGCAGCACCCCGAGATCGACCTGGGCCGCGTCGCGATCCGCGGCTGGTCCTTCGGCGGCTACCTCGCCGCGCTCGCGGTGCTCCGCCGCCCCGACGTGTTCCACGCCGCCATCGCCGGCGCACCCGTCACGGACTGGCGGTTGTACGACACCCACTACACCGAGCGGTACCTCGGCGACCCGGCGCGCAACCCGGAGGCCTACGCGGCGAGCTCGCTCGCCGACGACGCCGCCGGCCTGCGCAGGCCCCTGCTGCTGCTGCACGGCACCGTCGACGACAACGTGTTCCCCGCGCACTCGCTGCGGCTGTCCGCGGCGCTGCAGGCAGCGGCCCGGCCGCACACCATGCTGTCGCTGCCCGGAGTCAGCCACATGCCGACCGACGAGACCACCTCGGAGAACCTGCTGCTCATCCAGGTCGAATTCCTCCGCGCCGCCCTCGGCGGAGAGCGCCGCGGCCAACCCTGACCCCGAACCGGTCGTCCGGAAAGGGCCTTCGCGGGCTGTCCCGCGAAGGCCCTTTTTGCGAACTCAACAAATCTTTCCGAGTTGCCGCTTCCGGCTGCCGGCGAATTGGTTTCCGCCGCGGATCCGATTCTCGACCACCGCCGACGAACGGCACCATTCCGCACTTCATCATAATGAGTGAACATGATCCTCCCCGATTATCGATGACTTCCGCTCCCGTTCCCTCCCCGGTTAGAGTCCCGGCCACGAATCGGGTCGCACTCCATCGCGACCACCGGCACCGCACTCCACCATTCGGCACCGCACGCCCGCCGGTCGTGCGCCGGGCCGAAGCGGAATCCGCGGCGAACTCCGACCCCGAGGGGGATCCTCCCGTGCAGAACAACACGCACCTCGCTTCCACCGACGAAGTGACGGAGGAGTGGCGGCAGCGGGCCCGCCGGGACGGGCTGGCCCGCGTCATGCGCGCCTCCCAGCCCGCCGAGCACAACGCGGACACGACGGAACGGACCCGGAAAGCGGTGGCGGAGGGCCTGCGGACCGCGGCCCGAGAGCTGAGCCGCCCGCTCGCCACCGCATTGGAGGTCGGCTGCGGCATCGGCCGCCTGACCCCGACGGTGGCCGCGCACGCGGACCACGTCACCGCGCTCGACATGACCCCCGGAATGCTGGAGGCGGCACGCGAATCGTGCGCCGATCTGACCAACGTGGATTTCGAGCTGGCCCGGGCCGAGAACCTCCCGTGGAACGGCCGGAAGTTCGACGTCGCCGTTTCCGTGTGGGTTCTCATGCACGTGCTCGACGAAGAGGCGCTGACCCGGATCTGCCGATCGATCTCGCGATCCTGCCACTACTTCGTGCTCGTGGAATACGCGGAGGCGGCGATCCCGGTCAGCGAATGGTCCCGACTGCGTTCCGCCGACGACTACCTCGCACTGATGCCGGGCGCACAGCTCGTCGAAACCAAGGAACTGGATCACGGGGGCGACCGTTCCACCGCGGCGCTGATCCGGTTCCCCAGCGCGATCGAATCGCGAGCGCGCAAGAATTGAACGATCCCGGCACGACCGACCGGAACGCGACGAGCCGGGCCCGCCCGGGCACGTGATCACCGGCGCGTCCGCAGCACTCCTCCCACGACGACCGCCCGCCGGCGGCCCCGCAACCGGCGGAACGACGCGGCACCACGAACTCCGGACGTCGAACCGGAGCAGCTCACGCCGCCGGAGAGAGCGGAATCTCCGCCCGCAGTTCGAACCCCTCGTCCGAAGGCACCGCGTCCAGCGTGCCGCCCAGCATCCGCACCCGCTCCGACAACCCGGCCAGCCCCGAACCACCGCACCCCACGTCCGGCGCGTCCCCCACCGCCCCCGCGTGAGCGCCCAGCACCCCCGCGTGAGCGCCCAGCACCGGAGCACCGTTGCGCACCACGACCCGCAGCAGCTCGTCGTCCCCGGTCAGCTCCACCACGACCGCCGCGCCCGGCGCGTGCTTCGAGACGTTCGTCAGCGCCTCCTGCACCACCCGGTACACGGCCCGGCTCACCCCGGGCGACAACTGCACCGCCTGCGAGCACTCATCGCTGAGCGTCACCCGGATCCCCGACCGCCGGGCCCGCGCCACCAGCTCCGGAATGGCCCGCGCACTCGTCGAGTCCCGCTGATCGGCCGCCAGGCCCAGCGTCGAACGCATCTCGCCCAACGCCTCCTTCGCCAGCTCCCGCACCCGGGTCGCCGAGGCGCGCACCTCGGCCTGCTCGCTGCTCGCGTGCAACGCCGCCGCCTCCACCGCGATCAACGTGACGTGGTGCCCGACCGCATCGTGGATCTCGCGGGCGATCCGGGACCGCTCCTCCGCGCGCGCCGCGCCCTCCTTCGCGAGCAGCTCCGACTCGGTCGCCGCCCGCAACCGGTCCAGGCTCGCCGTCAGCTGCGCCCGCGTCGCCAGCAGCGTGCCCATCACCGTCGGCACCCCCGCGCAGACCAGCGCCGTCACCGCCGCCATCGTCAGGCTCGCCGCGGACAGCAGCTGCCACTGCTGGACCGCCACCGGCAGGAACGCGGACAACGCCGCCAGCAGCGCGCAGCAGAGCAGCCACCACGTGTTCGACCACGCCCGGCCCAACCGGAACAGCGCCACGCACGTCGGCGCCCACGCGAGCCCACCGACCAACCCGGGCAGGCACAGCAGCAACGACAACAGCGGACACCGATGCCGCAGCACCAGGCCGGCGCACGCGACCAGCGCCGCGGGCAGGGCCCACGCCTGGTCGGTCTCCGACAGCAGCACCACCACCACCGGCACCAGCACCGCGAGCACGTCCAGCAGCAGGCGCTCGCGACCGAACCCGGCCGGCCCGCTCAACGCAGCTCGCCCTCACCCGTCCCCGCGACGCGCTGCGCGATCAACGCCGCCTGCACCCGGTTCTCCGCACCCAGCTTGCTCAACACCGTCGAGACGTAGCTCTTCACCGTCGCCTCGGTCAACCCCAGCCGGTCACCGATGTGCGCGTTGGACCGACCGGCGCCGAGCAGCTCCAGCACCTGCCGCTCCCGCGCGGACAGGCTCCGCACCAACCGCACCTCGTGCGTCGAATCGCCCATCGAGCGGAACCGCGGCAGCAACCGCACCACGATCCGCGGATCCAGCACCGCACCACCCGCGGCCAGGTCCTGCACCGCCCGCACCAGCGCGTCCGGTTCCGCATCTTTGAGCAGGAACCCGTGCGCCCCCAGGCGCAACGCCTCCGACACGTAGTCGTCCAGGTCGAAGGTGGTCAACATCGCGCACACCGGAGGACGGGGCAGGCCGCGCAGCTCCCGCAACGCCGCCAGCCCGTCCTTGCCCGGCATCTGCACGTCGATCAGCGCCACGTCCGGCTGGTGCGTGCGCACCACCGACAGCAGCTCCTCACCGGTACCGGCCTCGGCGACGACCCGGATCAGGCCGTCGTGCTCCAGCAGGACCCGCAGGCCGCGCCGCAGCATCACCTCGTCATCGGCCAAGACCAAGCGGATCGGCCGCACCGCGGAACCTTCCGCAGCGGAGTCAGCACGCACCCTGGGTCACCTCCCCCTGTACAAAGGGCCGACCGAAGGTTATCGGCAAGGCAATCTTGGTCTGCGTGCAGTACCCGGCCGTTGGTCCGATCAGCCGCGTGCCTTGCGCCCGTCCTTGCGCTCGCGCACCCGCACCGAGATCCGGACGGGACTGCCGGTGAACCCGAACTCCTCGCGGAACCTGCGCTCCACGAACCGGCGGTAACCGGCCTCCAGGAAACCGGTGGTGAACAGCACCAGTGTCGGCGGGCGCGGGTGCGCCTGCGTCGCGAACAGGATCTTCGGCTGCTTGCCACCGCGCACCGGCGGCGGGCTCGCCGCCACCAGGTCCGACAGCCACGAGTTGAGCCGCCCGGTCGGGATCCGGGTGTCCCAGGACTCCAGCGCCGTGCGCAGCGCCGGCGCCAGCTTCGCCACCGAACGCCCCGTCTCCGCCGAGACGTTCACGCGCTCCGCCCAGCGGGCGCGCACCATCTCGCGGTCCAGCTCCTTGTCCAGCCGGTGCCTGCGGTCCTCGTCGACCAGGTCCCACTTGTTGCACACCAGCACCAGCGCCCGGCCTGCCTCGATGACCATGCCGATCACCCGCAGGTCCTGCTCGGTCAGCGGCTCCGAGGCGTCGATCAGCACGACCGCCACCTCCGCCGCCTCGATCGCGGCCTTGGTGCGCAGCGACGCGTAGTACTCGGTGCCGCTGGCGGTGCGGACCCGCTTGCGCAACCCGGCGGTGTCGACGAACCGCCACACCTCGCCGTCCAGCTGCACCAGCGAGTCCACCGGGTCCACCGTGGTGCCCGCGACGTCGTCGACGACCGCGCGCTGCTCACCGGTGAGCCGGTTCAGCAGGCTCGACTTGCCCACGTTCGGCTTGCCCACCAGCGCCACCCGGCGCGGGCCGCCGGTGGCGCCGAACTGCTCGTGCGGCACCTCCGGGAACACGTCCAGGATCGCGTCCAGCAGGTCACCGGAACCGCGCCCGTGCAACCCGCTGATCGGCCGCGGCTCACCCAGGCCCAGCGACCACAGCGCCGCGGCGTCCGCCGCGGTCCGCTCGTCGTCGACCTTGTTCGCCGCCACCAGCACCGGACGCTTCGAGCGGCGCAGCACCCGCGCCACCGCCTCCTCCGTCGCGGTCGCCCCGACCTGGGCGTCCACCACGAGCAGCACCGCGTCCGCCGTGGACATCGCCATCTCGGCCTGCTGGGCCACCGCGGCCTGCAAGCCCTTCGCGCCCGGCTCCCAGCCGCCCGTGTCGACCACGGTGAAGCGCCTGCCGTTCCACAGCGCGTCGTAGGCCACCCGGTCCCTGGTCACGCCCGGCTTGTCCTGCACCACCGCCTCGCGGCGCCCCAGCAACCGGTTCACCAGCGTCGACTTGCCCACGTTGGGCCTGCCGACCACCGCCAGCACCGGCTGCGGACCACCTTCGGCGTCCTCCTCGGCGCCTTCGACACCGTCGAACTCGGCCCACTCGGCCTCGTCCGACCACGTCCCGTCCAGGCCGCCGTCGAGCGGCGCACCCACGTCTTCCGGGCCGCCCACCGACTCTTCGGTCACGCTTGTTTCCCTCTCGCATCGTCGCTTTCGGAGGTCCCGGCGATCAGCCCGTCCAATTCGGCGATCAGCCCGACCAGTTCGTCGCGGACCTGCTCGGTCGCAGCCGTCAACCCGGCGCGCCCCTTGGCGACCGGCAACGTCACCGGCTCGCCGAACAGCACATCCACCCTGGGCAGCAGCCTACGGCCCCGTCCCTCCGGACGGCGCGTGCCCCGGCAGGCCACCGGCAGCATCCGCGCCCCGGAGGTCCGCGCCAGCCACGCCGCCCCGTGCTCGGCGTTGGCCACGTCGCCACCGCCGCTGCGGGTCCCCTCCGGGAACACCGCGACGAGCCCGCCCGCGCGCAGCACCCGCACCGCCGCCAGCAGCGGGGTGCGGTCCGGTTCTCCGCGGCGCACCGGGATCTGCCCGATGCGGCGGAGGAACCAGCCCAGCGGGCCCTTGAACATCTCGTGCTTGACCAGGAACACCGCTTCGCGCGGCAGCATTCCGAACAGCAGCGGACCGTCGATCAGCGAGCTGTGGTTCGCCACCAGCACCAGCGGTCCCGTCCGCGGCACCCGGTCCAGGTGGTGGACGTGCGTGCGGTACGGCAACCGCACGAAGGTCCGGCCGATCCACCGCCCGAACCGGTGCATGCGCCGCGACGCGCCTTCCGGCAGATCGCCTTCGCCGGGCTCGCTCATCGGATCGTCCCCACTCCGGCGAACAGCCCGCGGGCCTCCGCCAACCCCAGCAGACGGTCCAGCACCCCGGCCACGTCCAGGTCCGTCGTGTCCAGCTCCACCGCGTCCTCGGCCATCCGCAGCGGCGACACCGCGCGCCCGGAGTCGAACGCGTCCCGCCGCTGCACGTCCGCGTGGGTGCGCTCCAGGTCGGCGAGCCGCCCGGCCGCCACGTCCTGGTCGCTGCGGCGGCGCGCCCGCGCCTGCGCGGACGCGGTGAGGTACACCTTCAGCCCCGCGTCCCGCGCGACCACCGTGCCGATGTCGCGGCCTTCCACGACCACGCCGCCCGGCGAGGCCAGCGCATCGGCGATGATCCGGCGCTGCTCGGCGACCAGCAGCTCGCGCACCCGCGCCACCGCCGACACCGCGGAGACCGCGCCGGTGACCTCCGGACCCCGGATCTCCAGCGCCACGTCCTCCCCGGCCATCGAGACCGCCGGGTCCCGCGGGTCGGAGCCCATCTCGGGCAGCGAGGCCGCCGCGACCTCCGCCACCGCGTCCGCGTCCGCGACCGGGACCCCGGCGCGCAGCACGGCGAGCGTCACCGCCCGGTACATCGCGCCCGTGTCGAGGTACGACGCCGACAGCGCCGCGGCCAGCTTCCGGGCCACCGTGGATTTCCCAGTGCCCGAGGGACCGTCGAGGGCCACCACCCCACGAAGCTCGGCGTGTGCCACGTCGAGTCTCCTCCTTCATCACCGCCGGCCGAGGAAACGCCGGACCAACAGCCCATTGTGCCCGCTGGTCCGAGCGGTTCCCCACTCGCGTCCGGATCCGGCGCGCGCCGCCCCCACCACCCGTTCGCGCTGCCCGTTCCGCCCCGGTTCCGCGCCGGTTCCGCGCGGGGCACGCACGTGCGCGCGGGTTCCTGTACTAGGATCGAACACGTGGACGTCACAGTGACCCCGCTTCCGGGACTCGGGACCCAGCAGGACTTCGTTACTCGTTCCGGGCACAGGATCGGTGTGATCACGTATCGCGACGGACGCTTCGAGCTGATCGTCTCCGGTCACGACGACCCGGACAAGGTAGCCGCCTCGGCAGGTCTGACCGCCGAGGAGACCAACACCCTCGCCAACTTGCTCGGCGCCCCCCAGCTGGTGGCCCGCCTGAGCGAGCAGCAGCGCGAGGTTGCCGGGATCAACACCTGGCAGCTCCCTGTCGATCAAGGCTCTCCCTACGACGGGCGCACTCTCGGCGAGACCGAGATGCGCACCCGCACCTCGGCGTCGATCGTCGCCGTGGTGCGCGGCGGAACCGTGCACCCGTCACCGCGTCCCGATTTCGAATTCAGTGCCGGCGACCTCGTGGTCGTGGTCGGCACCGCCGACGGCCTGCGGGCCGCAGGCGAGATCCTCGAACGCGGCTAGGCGCTCCGCGCCGAACGCCGCGAGGTGATGGTCGTCCGCACCGCCCGGGAGCACCGCGCTCTCGGGCGGGAACCCCGTGCGCTCTGGGCACGGGACAACTGAACAGGTACTCGGACAGGGCGAGAGGAAACACTGGTGCACGACACGGCGATCTCCCTCATCGAACTGGGAGCGGTGTTCTTCGGTCTCGGAGTTCTCGGCCGCCTCGCCTGGAAGATCGGCATCTCACCGATCCCGCTTTACCTCATCGGCGGAATCGCTTTCGGAACCGGCGGCTTAATACCGCTGCACGGTATCGAGCCGTTCACGCATCTAGCCTCCGAAATAGGCGTGGTGCTGCTCTTGCTCCTACTCGGGCTGGAGTACTCGGCTGGCGAACTCGTCACGGGGCTCCGGCGTTCCTGGCTGGCAGGTCTGGTGGACCTGGTGCTCAACGCGGCCCCCGGCGCGATCGTCGCGCTGCTGCTGGGGTGGGGCCCGATCGGCGCGCTGACGATGGCAGGCGTCACCTACATCTCCTCCTCCGGCATCATCGCGAAGGTCCTCGGTGACCTGGGCAGGCTCGGCAACCGCGAAACACCGGTGGTGCTGTCGATCCTGGTCTTCGAAGACCTGGCGATGGCGCTGTACTTGCCGATCCTCACCGCGGTGCTCGGCGGGGTGAGCCTGCTGGGCGGGTTGACCGCCGTCGGCGTCTCGCTGATCGTCATCTCGGTCGTGCTGGTGGTGGCGCTGAAGTTCGGGCGCTACGTCTCGGCGCTGATCGACAGCCCCGACCCCGAGGTGTTCCTGCTGCGGCTGCTGGGTTCGGCCCTGCTGGTCGCCGGGATCGCCTCGGAGCTGCAGGTCTCGGCGGCGGTGGGATCGTTCCTGCTGGGCATCGCGATCTCCGGTTCCACGGCGCAGAACGCGACGCGGATGCTGGAGCCGCTGCGCGACCTGTTCGCCGCGGTGTTCTTCGTGGTGTTCGGCTTGAACACGGATCCTTCGAAGATCCCGCCGGTGCTGGGCTTCGCGCTGCTGCTGGCGGTGGTCACCGCGATCACGAAGATCGGCACGGGCTGGTTCGCCGCCCACTCCCAGGGGATCGGCAAGATGGGCCGGGCGCGCGCGGGTGCGGCGCTGGTGGCCCGTGGTGAGTTCTCCATCGTCATCGCCGGCCTCGCGGTCGCCTCGGGCGCCGTCTCGGGCGAGCTGGCCGCGCTGGCCACCGCTTACGTGCTGCTGATGGCGATCCTCGGGCCGGTCGCGGCGCGCGTGGTGGAGCCGGTGGCGCGCAGGCTGGTCTCGCGGAAGCAGGCCGCGAAGGCGTGAACCCGCGGCACGGCGCGGATCTTCCACCTACCCGCTGAGGTCTCCCGCGCGGCCGAGCGCCGCCGGACCCGTCCAGGCCGGGGACGCCGGACGACCACCAGGTCGCCGCGCCTCCCCGGCCTGCTTCGTCTCCGGGTCTCCGGCGAATTGATTTCACCCGGCACTGAGACGATCGCAGATTCCGAACACGTCGGGCGAAGAAGAACCCGCCTCGCCGAGCGGGGCGGGTTCTCCGGGAAGATCACATGCCGACGGCCCGGTAGAGCGCGCCGACCTCCTTGCGGTCCAGCTTGCGGATCGCGCCGGGACGCTCGTTGCCCAGCCGGACCTCGTCGATCGCGGTGCGCACCAGCCGCTTCACCGGGTGACCCACGTGCTCCAGCACCCGGCGGACGACGTGCTTGCGGCCCTCGTGCAGCACGACCTCGACCAGCGCGCGCCCCTCGTTCACGTCGACCAGCCGGAACTTGTCCAGCTTCACCGGACCGTCGTCCAGGGTGACCCCGGCGCGCAACCGCTTGCCCAGGTCCTTCGCGATCGGCCCCGGCACCTCGGCCAGGTAGGTCTTGAGGACCTGGTACGACGGGTGCATCAACCGGTGCGCCAGCTCACCGTCGTTCGTGATCAGCAGCAGGCCTTCGGTGTCCACGTCCAGCCGCCCCACGTGGAACAGCTTGCCGTCCCGCTCCCGCAGGTAGTCGCCGATGCACGGCCGCCCCTGGTCGTCGGACATCGAGCAGAGGATGCCCTTGGGCTTGTTCAGCAGCAGGTGCTGCACGTCCTCGTTCACGACGACCCGGGTGCCGTCCACGTGGATCACCGAGTTCTCCGGGTCCACCCGCCTGCCGAGCTCGGTGACGACCTCGCCGTCCACCTCGATGCGGCCCTCGGTGATCATTCCCTCGGCGGCGCGGCGCGAAGCCACCCCCGCTCGGGACAGCACCTTCTGCAGGCGGATTCCCTCCGGCTGCGCATCCGCGGCGGAGGAAGAAGCCGGGGCACGGTGTTCAGACATCGTCGATCGTATCCACTTCAGGCAGCAGGGGAGCCAGCGGCGGAAGGTCCTTCAGCGACGACAGGCCGAGCCGTTCCAGGAACAGCTCCGTCGTGCAGTACAGGAACCCGCCGGTCTCCGGGTCGGTACCGGCCTCCTCGACAAGGCCGCGCCCCACCAGGGTACGGATGACGCCATCGACGTTGACACCGCGTACCGCCGCCACCCGCGCCCGGGTCACCGGCTGCCGGTAGGAGATGACCGCGAGCGTCTCCAACGCGGCCCTGGTCAGCTTCGCGCGCTGCCCGTCGAGCAGGTAGCGCTCCACGTACGGCGCGTAGGTCTCCCTGGTGTAGAACCGCCACCCCTCGCCGACCCGGCGCAGGTCGATGCCCCGCCCGGCCTCCTCGTAGCCGCTGGCCAGCCGCTGCAGCGCGGTGCGGATGCGGGCGACGGGCTGGTCCAGGACGTCGGCCAGCAGCTCCTCCCCCGCCGGGACGTCGACCACCAGCAGCAGGGCCTCCAGCGCGGAGTCCAGGGCGTCGTCCTCGGTCAGGTCCGGCGGGGTGCGGGACACCGCGACGGCCGCGTCGGACCGGGCCGGGGCGTCGTCCTCGGGTTCGGAGCCCGCGGGGCGCCCGTCCTCGGCCTGGCCGGTTCCGGGCGCTACCTCGGCCGGATCTGCCGCCGGGTCTTCGGCTCCGGTGGGCGGGGTGTCGATGGCGTCGGTTCCGGACCGCTCGTCGGCGGACGGCTCTCCGGTCGCGGACTCGTCGCCGGTGGAGTCGGCGTCGTCCGGCGCGGCAGTGCCCGTCCCGGCGTCGTCCGGCTCGGCGGCTCCCGGCTCAGCCGTGTCCAGTCCGGCGTCGTCCGACTCGGCAGACCCCGGCTCGGCAGCCCTCGGTCCGGCAGCCCTCGGTCCAGCAGTGCCCGGCTCGGGAGTGCCCGGCTCGGCGTCGTCGGTGTCGGCGCCCGGTTCCGCGCCCGGCTCGGCGGCGGAGATCTCGTCCACAGCGGCCTCGCCACCGGCGGGCTCGGCCGCGGGGAGCTCGTCGCCGACGGGTGCACCGCCGATGGGCGAGTCGCCGGCGGACGTGCCCGCGTCCGGTTCACCGCTCACCACGCGGGATCCGGTCGACGGCTCGGCACCGGCCCGGCCGTCACCCGGCTCGGCGGGCCGAGTCCGTCCCCCCGGCACGGTCTCCGGCGCCACCGCCGCATCCGCGGCCTGCTCGGCCTCGTCCGCACCGGAAGCTTCGTCGTGCACTGCGCTCACCCGTATTCCTCTTCGTTCGCGCTGCGCCGGTCGGCCTCGGCCGCCAGCCGCGCGTCCTCCAGGCTGCCGCCGACCCAGCGCACCACCAGGTCGCCCAGCGGATCCTCCTGCTCGAACGCCAGCACCTTCTCCCGGAACAGCTCCAGCAGCGCCAGGAAGCGGGCGACGATTTCCACCGTGTGCTCGCAGTCCGCGACCAGCGCCGAGAAGTCCGCCGCGCCCCACTCGGCCAGCCGCACCCGCAGCAGCGCGGCGTGTTCGCGCACCGACACCTGGTGCTGGTGGATGTGGTCCAGCGACACCGACGGCGGCGGCTTCGGCCGGAACACCGCGGCCGCGATCTCCGCGAGCCGCTGCGGCCCCACCCCGATCATCACCTCGGGCAGCAGGTTCTCGTAGCGCGGCTCCACCGCCACCGACCGCGGGTAGCGGCGCAGCGCCCCCGCTTCCAGCTCGCTGAACAACGCCGCGACCTGCTTGTACGCGCGGTACTGCAACAGCCGCGCGAACAGCAGGTCCCGCGCCTCCAGCAGCGCCAGGTCGTCCTCGTCCTCCACGTCGGCGGCGGGCAGCAACCGGGCCGCCTTCAGGTCCAGCAGCGTCGCGGCCACGACCAGGAACTCGGTCGTCTCGTCGAGGTTCCAATGCTCGCCCAACGCCTTGGTGTAGGCGATGAACTCGTCGGTGACCTTGTGCAGCGCCACCTCGGTGACGTCCAACTGGTGCTGCGAGATCAACTGCAACAAGAGGTCGAACGGGCCCTCGAAGTTGTCCAGCCGCACCGTGAACCGCCCGGTCGAGGCGGTTTCCTCCGCGGCGGCCACGCCCGGAGCCTCGGCGTCGGCCTCGTCCTGCACCTCAACAGCATCGACCCCGCCGGGAACGGAGTCGGTCACTCGCCGGACTCCCGCCGCAATTCGCGCACCAGCACCGAATCCGCACCCCGCGCCTCAAGATCAGCGAGCAGCATCGCCACCCCTTCACGCACGACCCTGCCGCGATCCACCGCGATGCCGTGCTCAGCGCGCAGCGCGAGCCGGGCCTGTTCCAACGCCAGCAACTCCTCATCGGAGACGTACACGGTGATTTTCGCATCGTGCTTGCGGCGTCCCGACCCCGACCTGCCCCGCGATCCGCCGGAGCCCGGCTCGGCCGCACGCGCACCGGCGCCGGGGGCGGGCTCGATCCGGGGCTCGGCAGGTGGTTCCGGCAGCTCGGAGGCGCGCGCCGTGGTCCGGAACAGCTCGGACGCACCGGGCAGCTCGGCACGACGCCTCACGCGCCCTCCCCGACAGCGGATCGCACGGGAACCGTCACCGCGCGATCACCTCGCGCGCCAGCGAGCGGTACGCCTGCGCGCCTGCGGAACGCGGCGCCCAGCGGGTGATCGGCTCCCCGGCGACCGTCGTCTCCGGGAAGCGCACCGTCCGGTTGATCACGCTGTCGAAGACGACGTCGCCGAACGCCTCGACCACGCGCGCCATCACCTCGCGGGAGTGCAACGTCCGCGGGTCGAACATGGTCGCCAGGATGCCGCTGATCTCCAGCTTCGGGTTCAGCCGCTCCTGCACCTTCTCGATCGTGTCGATCAGCAGGGCCACCCCGCGCAGGCTGAAGAACTCGCACTCCAACGGGATGATCACGCCGTCCGCGGCGGCGAGCGCGTTCACCGTCAGCAGGCCCAGCGACGGCTGGCAGTCCACCAGGATGAAGTCGTACTCCTTCATCGCCGGGAACAGCACGCGCTGCAGGGTCTGCTCGCGGCCCACCTCCGCGACCAGCTGCACCTCGGCGGCCGACAGGTCGATGTTGCTCGGCAGCAGGTCCATGCCCTCGACGGTCGTGGACATCACCACGTCCCGGATGTCGACGGACCGCTCCATGATCACGTTGTAGATCGTCTGGTCCAGCTGGTGCGGCTGCACCCCCAGGCCGACCGAGAGCGCACCCTGCGGATCGAAGTCCACCAGCAGCACCCGGCGCCCGTACTCGGCGAGCGCGGCACCCAGGTTGATCGTCGACGTCGTCTTGCCGACGCCGCCCTTCTGGTTGCACATGGCCAGCACCGAGGCCGGGCCGTGCCGGTCCAGCAGCGGCGGTTCCGGGACGTGCCTGCGCGGGCGGCCGGTCGGGCCGATGTTCGCGTCCGGCGACAACTCGGCCTCACCGCCCGAAGCCGAGGGCTTGTGCGGGGCGATGCTCAGGTCGACCGCGCCCCGGGACCGCCCTTCGGCGGAGGGCTGCGGTGTCGACATGGCGCTAGGACTCCTTGTCTGCCGGCGACGATCATACCGATCGAGCGCAGCCTAAGTGGCATTCGCGACCAGCGGCAACGCGCCTCGCCGAGCACCGGCGAAATGCGTTCCACCCCACTCCATCGGGTTCACGGGTCCCGCCGCAACGCCCTCGGATGGGCGGTCGCGTACACCTCGCGCAACGTGTTCACCGTGACCAGCGTGTACACCTGCGTGGTCGTCACCGAGGCGTGCCCGAGCAATTCCTGCACCACTCGCACGTCCGCTCCGCCTTCCAGCAGATGGGTGGCGAACGAATGCCGCAGCACGTGCGGCGACACCGCGCTGCTGATCCCCGCCCGGTCGGCGGCGGACTTCAACGCGTTCCACGCGCTCTGCCGGGACAACCTGCCGCCGTGCGAATTCAGGAAGACCGCCGCGTCGCCCTTGCCGCGGGCGGCCAGCACCGGCCGCGCCCGCACCAGGTAGGCATCCAGCGCCTCCAACGCGGGACGCCCGATCGGGACCAGCCGCTGCCGGCCGCCCTTGCCGTTGAGCAGCACCGTGCGCTCCGCCGAGTTCACGTCGTCGACGTCCAGCCCCACCGCCTCCGAGATCCGAGCTCCCGAGGAGTACAGCAGTTCCAGCAGCGCCCGGTCCCGCAGTCCGCGCACGTCCCGGCTGTTCGCCCCGTCCAGCAACCGCAGCACGTCGGCCACCGGCAACGCCTTCGGCAATCGGCGGGCCGGGCTCGGCGGCGACACCTCGCGCGCGACGTCCGCGTCCACCCACCCCTCGGCGTGGGCGAACCGGTGCAGGCCGCGCACCGCGACCAGCGCCCGCGCCGCCGAGGAGGGCGCGAGCGGCGGGTGCTCGTCCGTGCCCTCGCGCAATTCCGCGGCGAACTCCGCCAAGTGCGACGCGGTCACCTCGCGCAACGCGCGCACTCCCGAACCGGCCAAGTGCCCGCCGTAGCGGCGCAGATCTCGCGAATACGAATCCAAGGTGCTGCGGGCGCTGCCCCGCTCCACCGCCAAGTGGTCCAGGAAACCGGAGCAGGCGGTGCGCAATCCCTCGGGAAGGTCCTCGAAGGCTTTCACGGGCCGAACTCCTCTGCGCGAAACGAACAGGTCGCAGCGTAAGCCGCCGCACCGCCGGAACTCCGGCCACCCGCCATGGTGCCGAAGGACTCCCGACCGCGAGCAGTGCGTATCCCGCAACGAGAGAACGGAGCAAGCGCGATTAGCCCGAAAGCATGCCGACCCGCTCCGAATCGCCATTCCGAGCGGCCCGGTTCGACTAGCCTGATCACCGTGACTTCCCCGTACGATCCCGGCCGGATGCGCATCGGCGACCACGAGCGGGCGCAGGCCATCGAAGCGCTCGGCGAGCACTACTCCCTGAGCAGGCTGAGCCTCGGCGAGTACGAGGAACGCGTCGACCAGGCGACCCGCGCGGTCACCGGCGACGACCTGGTGGCCCTGTTCACCGACCTGCCCGCGCCCCGCCCCGCCGGAGGCGCGGCCCCCTACCCGGCGGCACCTCCCCCACCCGGGCCGAGCTGGGGCCAGGGCGCCCCGATGCCGTACGGCATGCCGCGGAACCCGTACGAGGACGTCGCGCTGTCCGACAAGTCCAAGCTCGGGGCGGGGTTGTTGCAGATCCTGCTGCCGTTCGGGGTCGGGCGGTTCTACACCGGGCACACCGGGATCGCGGTCGCGCAGCTGCTGTTGTTCACCCTCGGCGGGTTGATCTTCTGCGGGTTGGGCACCATCGCTTCCATCATCTGGTGCGTGATCGACGGGATCGTCATCCTCAGCACCGAGAGCACCGACTCGAACGGGCGCGTGCTGCGGTCCTGAGCCGGTCGTGCTCGGGTGGTGCGGCGCGGGAGCGTTCGGGCCGGCATCCGATCGGCGGCGAACCGCACGGGTCGATCCGCCGGGGGGCGTAGGACTCCGGTCCGCGTCTGAACGCCCGGATGGAGCCGGTGCCCGGAGAAAGCCGGGTGATCGGATCGGGAGGCGGGGCCGACCGTATCGGGGCCCGGCCGCCGGATCGGGCCGTGCCGGCGGACTGGGCGGGATCACCGGGCCGAACCGGACCACCGGGCCGGACCGAACCACCGGACCGGACCACCGGATCGGACCGGCTGCCGGGCGGGGGCGGGTGTCCGGGCGAGCGGACCTCGACATGGATCGGGCGATTGAATCGAGGCTGGGCGTCGGGATGGCGTCGCTCGCCGGGTGCGGCTGCCGCACGAACAGCTGCAAGATCAACTCGAAGCGACAGGTGACATGTCGTCCCTGCTGCCGAGTCCCCCGGTACCGGCCGTCGGAGTTTCCCGCGGTCCCGGGCCTGCGAGTGGAATCGAGATCAGCGCGGCGGCGGGCCCTCCATCCCGTCCACGCGCACCGGCACCGGGCACCTCTGCGCCGGAACCGACTGCGCACAGCCGAACGCCCCACTCGATCGACCGATCGAGTGGGGCGCTGCACATCAGCTCTGCGCGGGACCGCTTCCCGTCAGCCGGGCAACCGCTCGGCCAACCGGTGCGGGCGGTCGAGCCACTCCGCCGACGCGGGCCGCGGCTCGGCACGACCGGACCGGACCGCGGCCGCCGCCAGCAGTCCGGACACCGCGGGAGCGTTCACGATCTCCCCGGCGAACACCATCCGCAGCGCCTCGTCGAACGGGACGCGGCGCACCACCAGGTCCGCTTCCTCGTCACCGGCGGCAGGCGGCCTGCCCACCTCGGTCAGGGAGCGGGCCAGGAACACCCGCTCGCTCTGGTCGGTGAAGCCCGGGGACGAAGCGATGTCCACCAGCACCGACCAGTCCTCGGCGGCGAGTCCGACCTCTTCGGCGAGTTCCCGCTGCGCGGTGCGCAACGGGTCCTCCCCCGCGACGTCGAGCAACCCGGCGGGCAGCTCCCAGAGCCGCCGCCCCACCGGGTACCGGTACTGGTGGATCAGCACGACCCGGTCGTCCGCGTCGAGCGCGACGATCGACACCGCACCGAGGTGCTCGACGACCTCGCGCCGCGCCTGGCCACCGCCCGGCATCGCGACCTCGTCGGCCCGCAACGCGAGGATCTTGCCCACGTACACGTCCTGGGACGCGACGGTGGCGAACTCGTGCGTGCCGTCGGTCCGCTGGACGTCGCCACCACCACTACCCGTGCCGTTCGTATTCGCTGCGCTCACGGCGTCACCCTACGGGCCGGATCAGACCCCGGCTTCCACGTTGTCCGACAGCTCGACCGGAAGCCGCTCCGCCGCGCGGTAGTCGACGGCGGCCCGGACGAAGGCGGCGAACAGCGGGTGCGGGCGGGTCGGCCTGCTCTTGAGCTCCGGGTGCGCCTGCGTGCCGACGAAGAACGGGTGCTGCTCGCGCGGCAGCTCCACGAACTCCACCAGGCGGTCGTCGGGCGAGGTGCCCGAGAACACCAGGCCGGCCTTGGTCAGCCGGTCGCGGTAGGCGTTGTTCACCTCGTAACGGTGCCGGTGCCGCTCGGCGATCTCGGTCTCGCCGTACGCCTCGGCGACCACGGACCCCTCCAGCAGCTTCGCCGGGTAGGAACCGAGCCGCATCGTGCCGCCCATGTCCCGGTCCCCGGAGAGCACGTCCCGCTGATCGGCCATCGTGCTGATCACCGGGTGCTGGCAGGGCTCCTCGAACTCGGCTGAGTTCGCCCGCTTCAGGTCGGCCAGCGAGCGGGCCGCCTCGATCACCATGCACTGCAGGCCGAGGCACAGGCCGAGGGTGGGGATGCCGTGCGTGCGGGCGTAGCGGATCGCCCCCAGCTTCCCCTCGATCCCGCGCACGCCGAAGCCGCCGGGGATCAGCACGCCGTCCATGCCGGCCAGGGCGTGGGCCGCCCCCGCATCGGTGTCGCACTCGTCGGAGGGCACCCAGGCGATCTCGACCTTCGCGCGGTGCGCGAACCCGCCCGCGCGCAGCGCCTCGGTGACCGACAGGTACGCGTCCGGCAGGTCGACGTACTTGCCGACCAGCGCGATCCGCACCCGCTCGGTCGGCTTGTGCACGCGGTCGAGCAGGTCGCCCCACACCGTCCAGTCGACGTCCCGGAACGGCAGTCCGAGCCGCCGCACCAGGTACGCGTCCAGGCCCTCGCCGTGCAGCACCCGCGGGATGTCGTAGATCGACGGGGCGTCCGGGCAGGCGACGACGCCGTCGGAGTCCACGTCGCACATCAGCGCGATCTTGCGCTTGAGGTCCTCGGGGAGCTCGCGGTCGGCCCGGCAGACCAGCGCGTCGGGCTGGATGCCGATGTTGCGCAGCGCGGCCACCGAGTGCTGGGTCGGCTTCGTCTTGAGCTCGCCCGACGGCGCCAGGTACGGCACCAGCGACACGTGCAGGAAGAAGCAGTTGTCCCGGCCCACGTCGTGCCGCATCTGGCGGCACGCCTCCAGGAACGGGAGCGATTCGATGTCGCCGACCGTGCCGCCGACCTCGGTGATCACGACGTCGGGCGTGCGCCCGTCCTCGTCCGGTTCGGCCATCGCGCGGATGCGGGCGATGATCTGGTCGGTGATGTGCGGAATGACCTGCACGGTGTCGCCCAGGTACTCACCCCGGCGTTCCTTCGCGATGACCGCCGAGTAGACCTGCCCCGTGGTGACGTTCGCGTTCTTGGTGAGGTCCCGGTCCAGGAACCGCTCGTAGTGCCCGATGTCGAGGTCGGTTTCGGCCCCGTCCTCGGTGACGAACACCTCGCCGTGCTGGAACGGGTTCATCGTTCCGGGGTCGACGTTGAGGTAAGGATCGAGCTTCTGCATCGTCACCCGCAGTCCGCGGGAGGTCAGGAGTTCGCCGAGGCTCGACGCGGTCAGGCCTTTGCCGAGCGAGGAGGCGACACCTCCCGTGACGAACACGTGCTTGATCGTGCGTGTTTGCGGCACCAAGAAGGCTCCCCGTGGTCAAGCCGTCGCCGGGCTGAATGAATCTGCGCTGGCAGGACGGCTGAATCCGTCGCTCCCACGGGATTTCAGCCTAACGCACGATGAACCGCGGGTACACGGCGACCCGCATGGCCTCCACCACGGCGCAGAGCTCCAGGTCAACCGCCGTCGGGGGCACAGTCCGGACGACCACCCCAGTCACCGCACGCGCCCCGCGCGGTCACCCGGACATCGCGGGGCTCCCTTCCGCGCGGAGCCAGCGGACCGATTCCTCGGGTGGCAGCGCGGCCGCCGCCAAGCGTCGCAGCAGCTCGTGGTGCGCCCCCGCCGAAGCCGGGTCGTCGGCGAGCTCGGTGGCCCCGGCGGCGGAGGTCACCACCACCTCGGGCAGGTCGAGTTCGAAGGACAACACCGAGAAGGGCACCCCCGTCGCCAGCGCGCCGGCGCTGAACGGCAGCACCCGGACCGCCACCGTCGGCAGTTCCGCGAGCCCGCGCAGCGCGTCCAGCTGCCGCGCCAGCACCTCCGGACCGCCCACCTCGCGGCGCAGGGCCGACTCGGCGAGGACCAGGTCCAGCGCCAGCGCGCCACCTTCGACCCGGCGCCGCCTGCGCCGCAGCACCTCCAGCGACCGCTCGGCCGCCTCCGACGAGCGCTCCGGAGCACGGGCGTCGTCGACCGCTGCGGCGTACTCGTCCGTCCGCACCAGCTCGGGGAGCTCTTCGACGGCGAACGCCCGCACCACGACCGCCTCCGCCTCGAACCCGACGTGCCGGCGGACGTCCGGGGGCAGGACGTCCCGGTACGCCTCCCACCAACCGCGGCCTCGCGCGGAGTGCGCCAGCTCGACCAGCCGGTCCCGCCGGTCGGCGCCCGCGTGGCAGATGTCGGCGAGCGCGATGACCGCCTCCACCCCGACCTGCTGGCGGGCACCTTCGATCTTGCTCACCTTCGCCTGCGGCCAGCCCAGCCGCTGGGCCACGTCGGCGTGGGTCAGCCGCGCCGCGTGCCGCAGCTCCCGGAGTTCGCCCGCGAGCAGGTGCCGCCGGACCATGGGGCTCGGTTCGGTGCGCGGCTGGCGGTCGTCCTGCTGCCGGTCGTCCTGCTCCGGGCCGCCGGGCGCTCGCCCTGTCGAGCCGGGGTCCGCGGCGCTTCGCATCTCGTCCATGGATCCGATTCTGGCCGCGATCTTCGGCGCAGCACAGGAATGTCACTCCATCGAATTATCGCGGATCGAATAATTCTCGAACATCATCGATGGCATGGCTCTCCGAACCCGGCTCGGCACCGACCCGACCCGCCGCGTCCACCCCCGTCCCGAGGCGCGGCGCGGGTGCCCCCCGTGCCGAGCCGCCCAGCCGGGCGGCGCCCCCGCGTCCGCGCCGCCCGGCGCGGCCATACCGCCGGGCCGGGCACCGCGCCGGTCAGTCGCGCACGCCGGGGACCGCTCCCTGCGCGCTGCTGGCCGTGCCGTAGTGCCCGGCCCGGTGGTCGAGCTGCTCGCGGAGCGCCAGCACCGCGGCCACCCGTCCCTGGGGGCTGTCCGCGTTGTCCACCGTGGACAACGCGGAGGACACCGTCCGGTCGGCGCGGGCGACGCCGACCGCCCCGTCGCCGTCGGCGGAACCGCGCGCACCCGCGAGCACCGCGCCGCCCCCGGAGCGGTCCAGCTGCGAGGCGAAGCGGGCCAGGAAGGCAGCCCGGTCGGCCGCACCGGGCTCTGCCCCGGGGCCCGCCTGATCGCCGCCGGTCATCACCAGCGCGAGCGGCGCGGCGCGCACCTCGCCCACCACCGTGGCGAAACCGCCCTCGGACAGGCCGGTCAGCGCCGCCGCGCGCTCCTCCGGCGAGACCTGCGGCGCACCGGCTCCTTGGTCGAGCAGGGTCAGCGGCCCCAGCAGCCCGCCGGTCAGCGTTCCGACGTCGGTGGCGGTGGGCAGCTGCACCCCCGCGGGGAGCAGCCGGGTGACCAGCTTCCGCGCCTGGTCGGCCCGATCCGGTTCGGCGATCGCCCGGTCCAGCTGCACCTCACCGGTCACCTCCGCGCCCGACTCCTCGATCAGCCGGCGCATTCCGGCGCGGTCCTGCTCGGAGACGTCCCAGGTGCTGAAGAGGACGACACCGCGATCGGCCAGGCTGCCGCGCACCGTCATCGGGGCCGTGGCCGCGCTGAACCGGTTGGCGCCGTCCAGCTCGTCCCGGAGCGCGGTGCGCTCCGCACCGAGCTCGTCGACCTGGTTGCTCAGCGAGTCGCGCTCCTCGCCGACGTGCGAGAGCAACCGCTCGCTGAGCGAGGTCGAGCCGAGCACGATGCCGACCCCCAGGGCCAGCAGCACCGCGGCCAGGGAGATCACGTGTTGGCGCATCGAGATCATGCGAACCACTCCTGCAGCTGCCCGAACGCGGACCGGCCGAAGTCGGCGAGCACCGCGAGGAAGGACGTTCCGAACCCGGACACCGCCAACGCCACGCCGAGCACCAGCAGCGCGGCCACCAGCAGCAGGACCACCGCCCAGTTCGACCCGGCGTTGCGCTGCAGCGCGGTCACCGCGGCACCGTCGACGAGCCTGCTCCCCAGCCGCAGCCGGGTCAGGAACGTGGACGGGTTGGAGCCGGACCGGCCGCGGTCCAGGAACTCGTGCAAGGTCGCCTGGAAGCCCACGGTCACCACGAGGCGGGCGTTGTGAGCATCGGCGATCAGCAGCGCAAGGTCCTCCGGGTTCCCGGAGGCGGGGAAGGTCAGCGCACCGATGCCGAGGTCCTGGATGCGCGCGATCCCCGGTGCGTGCCCGTCCAGGTGCGCGGGCACCACGACCTCGGTGGCCCGCTTCAGCGTGTCCTTCTCGATGCCGTTCGGATCACCGACGATCACGTCCGGGCGGTACCCGGCCCGCAGCAGCGTGTCCGCACCTGCGTCCACCCCGATCAGGACCGGCCGGTAGTGCTTGATGTAGCGCTTGAGGCGCTTCAGGTCGTCGGCGTGCCCGTAACCGGGCACCAGGACCAGGACGTGGCGGTCCTCGATGGGCACGGTCACCGCGGGCACCCCGACGCCGTCGAGGATGAGCATCCGCTCGGTGCGCAGGAACTCGATGGTGTTCGCCGAGAACGCTTCGAGCTGCGAGGTCATCCCCGTCTTGGCCTCGATCAGCTGGTCCGCGATCGAATCGGCGTCCTGCTCCACACCGGACGCGATCTCGCGGTCGCCCGAGTAGATCGTGCCCTCGTGCAACCGCACCTTGGAACCGTCCTTGACCGCGCGCATCGCCTCCCGGCCGGCGCGGTCGATCAGGGTGACGCCGGCCGCGGACAGCACCTCGGGGCCCAGGTTGGGAAACCGCCCCGAGATCGACGGCGCGGCGTTGACCACCGCGATGACCCCTGCCGCCACCAGGACGTCCGCCGTCCGGCGGTCGAGGTCGACCTGGTCCAGCAGGACGATGTCACCGGGACCGAGCCGCGAGGGCAGCTCGCCGGTGCGGCGCGGGACCCGCGCCGTACCGGTCACTCCCGGCAGCTCCTCCTCCTGACGTGTGAGCAGACCACTGAGCTTCATGCACCGATGGTGACAAATGGATCACCGCCCGGGAGGTCGCCACGCCGTACGACCACACCCGTTCAGCCCTACTTGATTGATCCAAATGGATCAATCGGGTCAGCGGGGGTTCGCGGCGGCGCTCTTCCCGCCGCGCCCGCCCTTCGCGGGTCCGGCCTTCGACTTGTCGGACGCGGCGGTCGCCAGCAGCTCCTCGGCGTGCGCCCGGCCGGTGGCGGTGGAATCCAGACCCGCGAGCATCCGGGCCAGCTCGGCGACTCGTTCGCCGTCGGCGACCGTGCGCACGTCGCTCCGGGTGAGTCCGGTGTCGTTCGACCCCTTGTCCACCACGAGGTGCCGGTCCGCGTAGGCGGCCACCTGCGCGAGGTGGGTCACCACGACCACCTGGTGGGTCCGCGCCAACCTCGCGAGGCGGCGACCGATCTCGACGGCCGCCCGGCCACCCACCCCGGCGTCGACCTCGTCGAACACCAGCGTCGGCACCGTGTCCGCGTCGGCGAGCACGACCTCCAGCCCGAGCATCACCCGCGAGAGCTCACCACCCGAGGCGCCCTTGTGGATCGGCAGGGACGGGGCCCCGGAGTGCGCGATGAGCCGCAGCTCGACCTCGTCGGTGCCGTCCGGGCCGGCGGCCAGCGTCCGGTCCCCCACCGCCAGCGCCGAGGTGTCCGACGCCTCGGTCTCCTTGGGCTCGACCACGACCTCCAGCCGTGCCTGAGCCATCGCCAGTCCGGCGAGTTCCTCGGAGACCGCGGCCGCGAGCCCCACGGCGGCCTCCTGCCGTTCCTTCGTGAGCACCTGGGCGTGTTCCGCCAGTTCGGCGGCGAGCTCGTCGCGGCGCTGCGCCAGGGCGGCCAGCGCCTCGTCGGAGGTGTCCATCCCGGCCAGGCGCTCCCGCGCGTCCGCGGCCCACGCCAGCACGCCGTCGACGTCGGCGGCGTACTTCTTGGTGAGGTTCTTCAGCTCGGCCTGCCTGGCGAGCACCTGCTCCAGCCGTCCGGGGTCGGCGTCGAGCCGGTCCAGGTACCCGCCCAGCTCGGCACCCACGTCCGAGAGCACCGCGGTCGCCTCCGCGACCCGCGAGTCGAGGTCGAGCAGCACCGGGTCCTCGGCGGCACCGAGCCGGCGCCGGGCGTCACCGAGCAGGCCCATCGCGCTTGGAGACTCCGGATCGCCGTCGGCCGCACCGCTCACCGCGTGCTGGGCACCGGCCGCGATCTCGCGCAGTTGGTCGACGTCGGACAACCGCCGCGCCTCGTCGACGAGGGCTTCGTCCTCGCCCTGCTCCGGCGCCACGGCTTCGATCTCGTCCAGGCCGTGCTTCAGCAGCTCCGCCTCCCGCGCCCATTCCCGGGCCCGGTCGGTGCGCTCCGCAAGCTCCCGCACCACGGCGGTCCAGTCGGCGCGAACCCGCTGGTACTGCTCCAGGACGGCGGCCACCGGCTCACCGGCGAAGCGGTCGAGCACCGCGCGCTGCTCGCCGGGGCGCAGCAGCCGGAGCTGGTCGTTCTGCCCGTGCACCGCCAGCAATTGCTCCGACAGCTCGGAGAGCACAGCGTTCGGCACGGCCCGGCCGCCCAGGTGCGCGCGCGATCGACCATCGCTGTTCACGCTGCGCAGCGCGATCAGGCTGCCGTCCTCGTCCGGTTCGGCACCGGCTTCCCCGGCGACCTTCGCCGCCCCCGATTCGGGGGCGACCTCGAACCGCCCTTCCACCAGAGCCCGCGGAGTGTTCGATCGGACTCGCGAAGCATCGGCGCGACCACCGCTGAGCAGGTGCAGCCCCGTGACCACCATCGTCTTGCCAGCTCCGGTCTCACCGGTCACCACGGTCAGGCCTGGGTGCAGCTCAAGCGTGGCATCGTCGATGACTCCCAGTCCCTGGATGCGCATCTCAGCCAACACATCAAGCACCCTAGCGGGCGGCCCCGACCGCTCGGCCCCCGCCAGTCCGATCAATCCCGCCGATCCGCGCGCGGCGGTGCCGCGCGACCGCGCTCGACTGCGGTTCGCAGCCGGTCAGTCGGCTGCCGGGCCGCGCCACCCCTGGACCGGGAGCTCGAACTTCCGGACCAACCGGTCGGTGAACGACGCGTCATACAACCGGACCAGGCGCAGCGGGTTCGCCCCGGCCACGACCTCGACCCTGGCCCCCGCGGGCAGGTCGAAGTGCCGCTGCCCGTCGCAGCACAGCACCGCGTCGTGCCCGCCGTGGTCGATCTCCAGCGCTACGGTGGAGTTCCGCGACACCACCAGCGGGCGGGCGAACAGCGCGTGCGCGTTGCTCGGCACCACCAGCAACGCCTCCACTTCCGGCCAGACCACCGGCCCGCCAGCGGAGAACGCGTAGGCCGTGGATCCGGTCGGGGTGGAGCAGAGCACCCCGTCGCAGCCGAACGCGGACACGGGATGGCCGTCGACCTCGACGACCACGTCGAGAATGCGTTCCCGGCTGCTCTTCTCCACGCTGGCCTCGTTCAGCGCCCACGTGGTCGCGAGCACCTTCCCGTCGAGCATCGCGGTGATGTCGACGGTCATCCGCTCTTCGACGTGGTACCGGCCTTCGACCACGGCCAGCACCGCTTGGTCCAACGCGTCCGAGTCGGCCCCGGCGAGGAAACCGACCCGCCCGAGGTTGACGCCGAACACGGGGACGCCCGGCAGCCGGGCCAGCTCGGCGGCGCGCAGCAACGTCCCGTCGCCACCGAGCACGAACACCAGCTCGGTGCCCGCGGCGGAGTGCGGCCCGGAAGGAACCGCTTGGGTGTAGCAGCCGGGGCTGAGGTCGCGCGCCTCGTCCTCCAGCACGCGCACGCGCACGCCGGCTCCCACCAGTTGCCCGGCGACCTTCTCCGCGGTGCGCAGGTTGTGCTGTTTACCGGTGTGGACCACCAGCAGCACCTCTCGGGTCAACTGCGGCCCCCTCGTCGGTTTCCGGCCGTGCCGGCGGCGGCCTTCTGGGCCCCACCGCCCTTGTCCGCCGTCTGCGGCCCGGTGCGCACCGCTTCCGCGACGAGTTCAGCCGCTTCCGCCGGGTCGGTGCTCGCACCGGACCGCAGCCAGACGAAGAACTCCACGTTGCCCGAGGGCCCCGGCAGCGGGCTGGCGGTGACGCCGCGCAGCCCCAGCCCGGACTCCGCAGCGAAGCGGACCACGTCCAGGACCGCTTCCGCGCGCAGCTCGGGGTCCCGCACCACGCCGCCGGAACCGAGCCGCTCCTTGCCGACCTCGAACTGCGGTTTGACCATCGGGACCAAGTCGGTCTCCGGCCCGGAGCACGCCAGCAGCGCGGGCAGCACGAGCTTCAGCGAGATGAAGGACAGATCGGCCACGACGAGATCCACCGGACCGCCGATATCGGCGGGTTCCAAGGCACGCACGTTGGTGCGGTCGTGCACCCGCACCCGGTCGTCGGTCTGCAGCGCCCACACCAGCTGGCCGTACCCGACGTCCACCGCCACCACTTCCCGAGCACCCTGCCGCAGCAGCACGTCGGTGAAGCCACCGGTGGAGGCACCGGCGTCGAGGCACCGGCGCCCCTCGACGGCCAGCCCGTCGGCGCCGAAGACCTCCAAGGCGCCGAGCAGCTTGTGCGCCCCGCGAGAAGCCCACTTCGGGTCGTCGACGTCCTCGGCCACCACGACCGGGGCATCGATCTCGACGGCGGTGGCCGGTTTCCCGGCGACCATGCCCCGCACGGTCACCCGACCGGCGGCGATCAGTTCCGCGGCCTGCTCCCGCGACCTCGCGAGCCCGCGGCGCACGAGTTCGGCGTCCAAACGCGCCTTGCGCGGCACTCCGATCACCCGCCGCCCGTCGAACCGGACAACATGTTCTCGGCTCTGCTCAACGCATCGGACAACGCCGTGTGCACCGCCTCGAACCGCTGGACGTGATCGGCCACCGGCAACTCACGCACCTCGTCGAGACGCGCGAGCGCTTCGCCGATGGCGTGCTCGGCCGCCGAACCGTCGTCCGAGGACTTCGCCAGCATCGACGGGTTCGGCGCGAATGCACCGTCCTGCCCTGGAGAGGTCATCGTCTCCCGCTTCTGTCGCCCACATCGCCGGACGTCTCGCGGCGACTACATCAACGCTATCCGAACTGAACCGCGGACGTGCGGAGCCGGTCGCTTCAGGCGAAGCCCAATCGGCGCAACGCATCGGTGGACGTGGAATCCGCCGAGCGCACGGTCACGTGCCCGGAGCCGACCGGCCACCACGCGGCGCACAGGGCCCGGAGCGCACCGAGCGCGTGCTCCCGCGTCCCGGACGACTCCGGCCGGTCCGACGCGGCCGACAGTTCGAGAACACCGTCCGCGACTCGAACCTTCCAGTCGGGCTGGTCGCCGACGGCGGTCACCTCGTGCGGCAGGTGCAATCCGCGCAGATCGTCCGCGATGTGCTCGGGACGGAGTTCCACCGGCGCGAACAACGCGTCGGCCGGGGTTCCCACCCCGGTCAGGACCATCAGCGAGGGCATCCCGGACCGCACGGCACCGCTGATGTCGGTGTCGAGTCGGTCTCCGACCATCAGCGGCCGACCGGCCCGCGCCGAAGACACGGCGCGGTCCAGCAACGGGCGTTCCGGTTTGCCGGCGACCTGCGGTTCCTGACCGGTCGCCGCGCGCAACGCCGCGACCATGGAGCCGTTGCCCGGCAGCTCACCGCGTTCGGTGGGGAGCGTGGCGTCCGCGTTGCAGGCGACCCACGTCGCTCCGGCGCGGATGGCCAGGCACGCTTCCGCCAGGTTCCACCACCCGGTGTCCGGGGAGTGGCCTTGCACGACCGCGACCGGTTCGTCCGCGTTCTCCCGGACCGGGGTGAGTCCGAGCTGCTCGACCTCCGCTGCGAGCGCCTCCGAGCCGACGACGAGCACCTTCGCGCCGGTCGGCAGCTGTTCGGCGAGCAGGGCGGCACCGGCTTGAGCGCTGGTGCTCACCTCGTCCGCGGTGGCCTGCAGGCCGAGCGCGTTGAGGTGGTCGGCGACGGCCTGTGCCGGTTTGGACGCGTTGTTCGTCACGTACCGCACCTGCACGCCCTTCCGGCGCACCTCCTCGATGGCCTCGTCCGCCCCGGGCGCGAGTTGGCCGCCGCGGTACACGGTGCCGTCGAGGTCGAGCAGCACCGCGTCGTGGTGGTCGAGCAGCGTTCCGGTCACTGCGATTCGTCCCCTCGCGGGTCGCTCGCCTTCACCGCTCGGTCGGCCGACTGCGTTCCGTCCACCGCTGCCTGCTTCGAGGCCGGGGCCTGTTCCACCGCGGCGGCATCGGGCTCGGCGGTCGCGGGGGCGTCCTGCGCCGTGGTCGGTTCCGCAGCGGAGTCACCCGCGGCCACGGGTTCCTCCACCGTCACCTCGGCTTCGGCTTCGGATTCGGTGGTGAGCTCGACGTCGTCGGCGTCGTCGAGCGCGGCGGGTCCGGCAGCGGTCGCTTCAGCCACGAGTTCTTCGGCTTCGGCATCACCGCCGAGCAGGACCACCAGCTCGTCCAGGCGTTCCGGGGCGTCCGTCTCACCGTCGTCGTCGGCGTGCGCGGCGTGCACGAACCAGGTGAACGCCTCCTGCACCCGGCCGGCGGCGAGCAGGTTGTCGGCGTACGCGTAGAAGAGCCGGGCGCTCCACGGTTCCTGGACCTTCGGGTCCAGTTCGGGAATCTGCAGGCTCACCACGGACGCTTCGACCTCGCCGAGGTCGCGGCGGGCACCGGCGGCAACGATGCGGAGCTCCACCGCTTCCCCACCGGTCAGCTCGGCGGCTTCGGCGCTGCGGCTCAGTTCCAGGGCCCGTTCCGCACGGCCCAGCGCACGCTCGCAGTCCGCCATGATCGCGATGTGCCCGGGGCCACCACCCATGCGGCGCGCGGCGCGCAGCTCGGACAGCGCCTCGGTCCACTCACCCATCTGGTAGGCGCACAGCCCGTTGGCTTCGCGCGCGGCACCGATGCGGGAAGCGCGGTGCCGCGCGTACCGCGCGTGCACGAGCGCCTGTTCCGGGTCGGTGTCCATCAGCTTCCCGGCCGCGACCAGGTGCAAGGCGACCTTGTCCGCGAGTCCCTTCGGCAGCGAGCGCATGTCCCGGCGGACCTCACCGTGCAGCTCGGAGACGTCGACGTCCTCCGGCAGTTCCGGGGCGACCTCGACGGGCTTGGTCTCGACGTTCTCCTCGGCTGCCGCACCGGAACGCTGCGCGGCGTCCCGGTCGTGTCGGCGCGGACCGCGGTTGTCGGACTGCGGCCGCTGCCGGTCGTCGCGCCGCGGGCGGTCGTTGTCGAAGCGGTCGCGCTTGCCCTGCGGACGGTCACCGCCCCTGCGGTCGTCCTTCGGACGCCCGTAGGAGGGACGGCCGCCGCGGTCATCGCGACGATCGTCGCGTTGCCGCCGGTCGCCGCCACGATCGTCGCGCTTGTCCGACCAGGAGCGGCCGCCGCGGTCCCGGTTGTCGCTCTTGCGGTCCTGCCACGGGCGGTCGTTGCGCGGACGGTCGTCGGAACGGTGGCCGCCGCCTTGGTGGCGGTTGCCGCCCGCGCGGTTGTCGCTGCGCCGGTCGCCGCCCCGCTTGTCGTCGTCGCGCCGGTGATCAGGGCGCCGGTTGTCCGGGCGCTGGTCGTCGCGCTTGAAGTTCGAGCCCTGGCGATCGCGGCGGTCGTCGAACCGCGGCTTGTCCCGGCGGTCACCGCCGCGGAAGTCACCACGGTTCCGGTCGCCCCCGCGGTCGTCCCGAGGCCGGTCGTCGCGAGGCCGGTCGTCGCGGTAGGAACGGTTGGGCCGGTCGTCCCGGTTGAAATTACGGCCGCGGTCGTCCTGCCGGTCGAAGCGACGTGCGCCTCCCGAGCCGCCACGGCCGCCGTCGTTCCGACGATCGTCACCGCGACGCTCGTCGCGGAAGCCACCACGACGTTGTTCGCCCGGACGTCCGCCCTTGCGGTCGTCGAACTTGGAGTCCCGTCGGAAGCCGCCCTTGTCGGCCGGACGGCCCCGGCTGTCCTTGCGGAACTTGGAGTCGCCCTTGTCGCCCGGGGCACCCCAGGTCTGCTCGTCGCGTCCCTGCCCGAAGGCGCGCTGACGGTGCCCCCCATCGGCCCGGCGATCTTCGATGCGCGGTCCGCCGCGGTCGCGGTTGTTCGAGAACCGGCTCCCACCGCCCTGCCGGCCGCGGTCACCGCCCGAGCCGCGGGATCCGCCGTCTCGGCCTCGGTCGTTCCGGCCGCCGAAACCGCGCCCTGCCGATCCGTTCTTGCCGGCCTGGCCGCTGCGGCCGGAATCGGCTCCGCGGCGGTCGCCGCCGCCACGCGTGTCGTCGGACCCGGACACCAGACCTCCTGGACGTGCAAACTCGGTTGAGTACCAGCGTAGACCTCGGCGCCACCGCTCTACCGGTGCCGTCCGAGTGTGCGATGCCGCGTCGCTCCAGTCGAGGCGCAGCACAAAAAAGGGCCGACCGGGCCGTCCTGCTGGACAGGCCCGGTCGGCCCCTCATGAGTATTGTCGGCGGTGTCCTACTCTCCCACACCCTATCGAGTGCAGTACCATCGGCGCTGGAGGGCTTAGCTTCCGGGTTCGGAATGGGACCGGGCGTTCCCCGCTCCGCTAAAACCACCGACAAATCCAACCACACCAACACCCCACCCGGGGCGCCGTGTGAAACCTCTATCCAATTCAACAACCAACCAGTTGCTGTCTCAGACACCGTATAGTGGATGCGTAGCAATCTTCGTGAACAAGTCCTCGGCCTATTAGTACCCGTCCACTCCACACATTACTGTGCTTCCATGCCGAGCCTATCAACCCCATCATCTCTAGGAGGCCTTAACCCACAAAGGGGTGGGAGACGTCATCTTGGAACAGGCTTCCCGCTTAGATGCTTTCAGCGGTTATCCCTCCCGAACGTAGCCAACCAGCCCTGCTCCTGGCGGAACAACTGGCACACCAGAGGTCCGTCCGTCCCGGTCCTCTCGTACTAGGGACAGCCTTCCTCACATCTCCTACGCGCGCGGCGGATAGGGACCGAACTGTCTCACGACGTTCTAAACCCAGCTCGCGTGCCGCTTTAATGGGCGAACAGCCCAACCCTTGGGACCAACTCCAGCCCCAGGATGCGACGAGCCGACATCGAGGTGCCAAACCATGCCGTCGATATGGACTCTTGGGCAAGATCAGCCTGTTATCCCCGGGGTACCTTTTATCCGTTGAGCGACACCGCTTCCACCAGCCAGTGCCGGATCACTAGTCCCTGCTTTCGCACCTGCTCGACCTGTCAGTCTCACAGTCAAGCTCCCTTATACACTTACACTCAACACCTGATGACCAACCAGGCTGAGGGAACCTTTGGGCGCCTCCGTTACCCTTTAGGAGGCAACCGCCCCAGTTAAACTACCCACCAGGCACTGTCCCTGAACCCGATCAGGGTCCGAGGTTCAGATGCTCAGAACGACCAGAGTGGTATTTCAACAACGACTCCACACCCACTAGCGTGAACGCTTCACAGTCTCCCACCTATCCTACACAAGCCGCACCGAACACCAATACCAAGCTATAGTAAAGGTCCCGGGGTCTTTCCGTCCTGCCGCGCGAAACGAGCATCTTTACTCGTACTGCAATTTCACCGGGCCTGTGGTCGAGACAGCGGAGAAGTCGTTACGCCATTCGTGCAGGTCGGAACTTACCCGACAAGGAATTTCGCTACCTTAGGATGGTTATAGTTACCACCGCCGTTTACTGGCGCTTAAATTCTCCGCTTCACACACCAAAGATGTGCTAACAGGTCCTCTTAACGTTCCAGCACCGGGCAGGCGTCAGTCCGTATACCTCGTCTTACGACTTCGCACGGACCTGTGTTTTTAGTAAACAGTCGCTTCTCCCTGGCCTCTGCGGCCACCACCAGCTCCAGGAGTAAATCCCTTCACCAGCAATGGCCCCCCTTCTCCCGAAGTTACGGGGGCAATTTGCCGAATTCCTTGACCACAGTTCACCCGACCGCCTCGGTATACTCTACCTGACCACCTGTGTCGGTTTCGGGTACGGGCCATGCACACACATCGCTAGAGGCTTTTCTCGGTAGCACGGGATCACTGACTTCACCACAACGGCTACGCATCACCCCTCACCCTTCACACCGCCCGGATTTACCTAGACGGCAGGCTACAGGCTTACACCAGTACTACCACTCACTGGCACAGCTACCCCACTACGTCACCCCATCACTTGACTACCGCAGAATCAGGTCCCATGCACTCACACAGAACATCCGAAGACACTCCATGCTCGCGGATGGTTAGTCTCAACCGTTTCGCCATGGGCGCGTGCACACGGGTACGGGAATATCAACCCGTTCTCCATCGACTACGCCTGTCGGCCTCGCCTTAGGCCCCGACTCACCCTGGGCGGACGAACCTGCCCCAGGAACCCTTAGTCAATCGGCGGCAGAGATTCTCACTCTGCTCTCGCTACTCATGCCTGCATTCTCACTCCCACACACTCCACGCCAACCTTACGGTGACGCTTCACTGCATGCAGGACGCTCCCCTACCCAACAAGCCACAAGGACTCATTGACACGGCTTCGGCGGTGCACTTCAGCCCCGCTACATTGTCGGCGCAGGACCACTTGACCAGTGAGCTATTACGCACTCTTTCAAGGATGGCTGCTTCTAAGCCAACCTCCTGGTTGTCTGGGCAATCCCACATCCTTTCCCACTGAGCACACACTTAGGGGCCTTAGCCGGTGTTCTGGGCTGTTTCCCTCTCGACGATGAAGCTTCTCCCCCACCGTCTCACTGCCGCGCTCTACCCAGGCGTATTCGGAGTTTAGCTGACGTCAGTAACCCATAAGGCCCATCAACCAACCAGTGCTCTACCCCACCCAGGAAACACACGACGCTGCACCTAAATGCATTTCGGGGAGAACCAGCTATCACGAAGTTTGATTGGCCTTTCACCCCTACCCACAACTCATCCCCCAGGTTTTCAACCCTGGTGGGTTCGGGCCTCCACACGGTCTTACCCGCGCTTCACCCTGGCCATGGGTAGATCACTCCGCTTCGGGTCTGCACCACGCGACTCCACGCCCTCTTCAGACTCGCTTTCGCTCCGGCTACCCCACAACAGGTTAACCTCGCCACGCAGCAGCAACTCGCAGGCTCATTCTTCAAAAGGCACGCCATCACACAACCCAAAGATCATGCTCTGACGGATTGCAGGCACATGGTTTCAGGAACTATTTCACTCCCCTCCCGGGGTACTTTTCACCATTCCCTCACGGTACTATCCACTATCGGTCACCAGGAAGTATTTAGGCTTAGCGAGTGGTCCCGCCAGATTCACAGCGCCCTCCACGGAAACGCTGCTACTCGGGAACAAATCCACACGTATCGCATGTGCTTTCGCCTACGGGACTCTCACCCACTCCGGCCAGGCATCCCAACCTGTTCAACTAACACACACAACCACGCTGAAACGGTGACAGCCGCCTCCAGACAAGCCCCACAACCCCAGACACGCAACCCCTGCCAGGTATCCCACGCGCCCGGTTTAGCCTCCTCCGCTTTCGCTCGCCACTACTCACGGAATCACCAGTGTTTTCTCTTCCTACGGGTACTGAGATGTTTCACTTCCCCGCGTTCCCTCCCAACACCCTATACATTCAGGTGCAGGTGACCCGACATCACTCGGGCCGGGTTTCCCCATTCGGACACCCTCGGATCACAGCTCGGTTGACAGCTCCCCGAGGCATTTCGCAGCCTCCCACGTCCTTCATCGGCCCCTGGTACCAAGGCATCCACCATGTGCCCTACATAACTTGGCCACAAAGATGCTCGCATCCACTATACAGTTCTCAAACAACAACCGACAAGACACCAACCACAACCCACAAACAGGCCACGGTCACCAGTGTGTCCTCTCAGACACCCAACAGCGTGCACGATGACGAAAACTCCGAGTGGCATTTCCACTAAATCCTTGAGCACCCAGAACAGAAGAACACATGCCTTCTCAACCCTGGACACCCCACCAACACCCACCCTGAGGTGAACATTCGCGGACGTGTATTGCTCCTTAGAAAGGAGGTGATCCAGCCGCACCTTCCGGTACGGCTACCTTGTTACGACTTCGTCCCAATCGCCAGTCCCACCTTCGACCACTCCCCCCGGGCGAACCGGTTGGGCCATGGGCTTCGGGTGTTACCGACTTTCATGACGTGACGGGCGGTGTGTACAAGGCCCGGGAACGTATTCACCGCAGCACTGCTGATCTGCGATTACTAGCGACTCCGACTTCACGGGGTCGAGTTGCAGACCCCGATCCGAACTGAGACCGGCTTTAAGGATTCGCTCCACCTCACGGTATCGCCACCCTCTGTACCAGCCATTGTAGCATGTGTGAAGCCCTGGGCATAAGGGGCATGATGACTTGACGTCATCCCCACCTTCCTCCGAGTTGACCCCGGCAGTCTCCTGCGAGTCCCCACCATCACGTGCTGGCAACACAGGACAAGGGTTGCGCTCGTTGCGGGACTTAACCCAACATCTCACGACACGAGCTGACGACAGCCATGCACCACCTGCACACAGGCCACAAGGGAAACCCCCTCTCAGGGGCGATCCTGTGCATGTCAAACCCAGGTAAGGTTCTTCGCGTTGCATCGAATTAATCCACATGCTCCGCCGCTTGTGCGGGCCCCCGTCAATTCCTTTGAGTTTTAGCCTTGCGGCCGTACTCCCCAGGCGGGGCGCTTAATGCGTTAGCTACGGCACAGGAACCGTGGAAACAGTCCCCACACCTAGCGCCCACCGTTTACGGCGTGGACTACCAGGGTATCTAATCCTGTTCGCTCCCCACGCTTTCGCTCCTCAGCGTCAGTATCGGCCCAGAGACCCGCCTTCGCCACCGGTGTTCCTCCTGATATCTGCGCATTTCACCGCTACACCAGGAATTCCAGTCTCCCCTACCGAACTCAAGTCTGCCCGTATCGACCGCACGCCCACCGTTAAGCGGCAGGTTTTCACGGCCGACGCGACAAACCGCCTACGAGCTCTTTACGCCCAATAATTCCGGACAACGCTCGCACCCTACGTATTACCGCGGCTGCTGGCACGTAGTTAGCCGGTGCTTCTTCTACACCTACCGTCACCCGAAGGCTTCGTCGATGTCGAAAGAGGTTTACAACCCGAAGGCCGTCATCCCCCACGCGGCGTTGCTGCGTCAGGCTTTCGCCCATTGCGCAAGATTCCCCACTGCTGCCTCCCGTAGGAGTCTGGGCCGTGTCTCAGTCCCAGTGTGGCCGGTCACCCTCTCAGGCCGGCTACCCGTCGTCGCCTTGGTAGGCCATCACCCCACCAACAAGCTGATAGGCCGCGGGCTCAACCTGCACCGCCGGAACTTTCCACACGCAGACCATGCGGCCACGTGTCCTATCCGGTATTAGACCCCGTTTCCAAGGCTTATCCCAGAGTGCAGGGCAGATTACCCACGTGTTACTCACCCGTTCGCCACTCATCCACCCCGAAGGGCTTCAGCGTTCGACTTGCATGTGTTAAGCACGCCGCCAGCGTTCGTCCTGAGCCAGGATCAAACTCTCCAACAATGTCTTAGAGAAAATCCTGCCCCGAAATAAACGAGGCACCCCAGCAATCCGAAGAAAGCCGAGGCATGTAATTCATCAAGATGAGTTTACCACTCACCATCATCGGCACGCTGTTGAGTTCTCAAAGAACACACCCACACCATCACCCACAACCCCTCATCAGGGCCGCGAACTCCGGGGAGTCAGTTCATTTCGTCTTTCGTTCTTGCGATGTTTCAAACTCTAGCAGGCCCGATTTCCGGCCGTTTCAGGGGGGTCGCTTTCGCGTTTCCGCGGTTTCCCGCGCCCGCCCAGCCAAGTTCCGGCCTGCTTTTAGAGTTTTCCACTTCGGTTCCACCCACTCTACCAACACCAGTTGGGAGCTTGGTTCGTGGCCCCGCTGTCGCGCCCGGTCCGATTTTTTCGGCCCGTTCCGCGCTGACTTGAAGTAATTTACGCGTCCGCCAACCCAAAGTCAAGTCAGCCCGCAGTAGGACCGGAACGAGGTAAACCCGCAGGTCACCTGCCGTTTCCGGCCCTACGAACAGGCTAGTACAGCACCTTGATCCCCGCAGTGTGACGCTTGCCACGTCGGATGACCGCCCAGTGGCCGTGCAGCAGGTCGTCCTTCGACGGAGACCACGTCTCATCAGCGATTTTGGTGTTGTTGACGTAGGCGCCGCCCTCGTTGACGGTGCGCCGCGCGGCGCCGCGGCCCTGCGCGAGACCCGCTTCGACCAGCAGGTCGACGATGGTGGGCTCGTCGGACAGGCGCACTTCGCCGGTGGGGACCTCGGCCATGACCGCGTCCAGCGTCGCCTCGTCCAGCTCCGCGAAGTCGCCGCGGCCGAACAGCGCCTGGCTGGCGGCGATCACCTGGCGGGTCTGGTCGGCACCGTGCACCAGGGTCGTCAGCTCCTCGGCGAGCCTGCGCTGGCCGGCGCGCTGCTGCGGGCGTTCGGCGGTGGTGCGCTCCAGCTCCTCGATCTCCTCGCGGTCGAGGAAGGTGAACAGGCGCAGGTACTTGGCGACGTCCGCGTCCGCGGAGTTCACGAAGTACTGGTACCAGGCGTACGGCGAGGTCAGCTCCGGATCGAGCCACACGTTGCCGCCGCCGGTGGACTTGCCGAACTTCCGCCCTTCCGCGTCGGTGACCAGCGGCAGGGTCAGCGCGTGGGCGGTGGCGTTCTCCTGGCGGCGCAGCAGGTCCACGCCGGCGACGATGTTGCCCCACTGGTCGGAGCCGCCGAGCTGCAACCGGGTGCCGTGCCTGCGGTAGAGCTGCACGTAGTCGTTGGCCTGCAGCAGCATGTAGCTGAACTCGGTGTAGGACAGGCCGTCGCCCTCCAGGCGGCGCTTCACCGTCTCCCGCGCGAGCATCGTGTTGATCGAGAAGTGCTTGCCGACGTCGCGGAGGAACTGGGTGACCGGCAGCTGCGCCGTCCAGTCCGAGTTGTCGGCGACCAGCGCGCCGGTCGAGGTCTCGTCGAAGTCGACGAACTTCGCCAGCTGGTGGCCGATCCGCTCGGTCCACGCCCGGACCGTGTCCTCGTCGTGCAGGTTGCGCTCCCCGACGTCCCGCGGGTCACCGATCAGGCCGGTCGCGCCGCCGGAGAGCACCACCGGGCGGTGCCCGGCGAGCTGGAAGCGGCGCAGCGTCAGCAGCGGGATCAGGTGGCCGGCGTGCAGGCTGGGTGCGGTGGGGTCGAAGCCCGCGTAGAGAGTGAGCGGCCCGGAATCCAGGTCCGAACGCAGCGCGTCGAGGTCGGTGGATTGCGCGATCAGGCCGCGCCAGGACAGCTCGTCAAGGATGTGCTCACTCACGCGACCCAGTCTGTCGCATGCCGACGAGCGGTTTCATGCCTGGTCCCGGATGCGCCGGCGTCCCCCGCGCCGGTAGGGGCTCACCGCCGGGGAGCCGTCGATCCAGGACCGCCAGGGCAGGTCGACCGCGGTGGCGACGCCGACGCGCGGCCCGGTGCGCACGTCGTCCTCGTCGACGGCGGGGCCGTCGAGCAGCCGGATCGGCGAGTCCGGGTCGGTGAGGTCGATGCCGTTGTGCTCGCGGGTGATGCCGAGGACGCCGGCCAGCCGGGCGGGGCCGCTGGCGAGCTGGACGTCCTTGCGCACCGCGGGGCGGCGGCTGCGGGCCAGCTCGGTGCCGTCGAGGACCTCGGCCGCGCGCAGCAGCACCGCGCCGGGCACGCCGTCCTCGGTGCACACGACGTTGATGCAGAAGTGCAGCCCGTAGACGAAGTAGACGTAGAGGTGCCCGGCCGGGCCGAACATCACCGCGTTGCGCTGCGTCTTGCCGCGGTAGCAGTGCGAGGCCGGGTCGTCGCCGCCGCGGTACGCCTCGACCTCGACGAGCCGCACCCGCACGTCGCCCTCCGGGTGGCTGGACCGCAGCTCGCAGCCGAGCAGGCTGCGGGCCACCCGGAGGGGGTCGTGGGCGAGTTCCGCTCGCGTCAACTGGTGGCTCACGAGCGGAACAGTACCGACCGGACGCGAACGGTTCTCACGCCGCCAGCCAGGCGCGATGCGCCTCGATCGCGGCGAACACGCGGTCCCGCTGCTCGCGCACCCGGTCGGGCGCGGTGCCGCCGTGGGCGTCGCGGGAGGCGATGGAGCCGGGAACGGTCAGCACCTCCCGCACCTGCGGGGTGAGCGCGGGGTGCGCGGCGGTGAGCTCCTCGTCGGTGAGCTCGTCGAGCCCGATGCCGCGGGCTTCGGCGGTGCGCACGCACTCCCCCGACGCCTCGTGCGCCACCCGGAACGGCACGCCCTGGCGGACGAGCCATTCGGCGATGTCGGTGGCGAGGGTGAACCCGGCCGGCGCGAGTTCGGCGAGCCGCTCGGTGTGGAAGGTGAGCGTGCCGAGCATCCCGGCCATCGCGGGCAGCAGCAGGTCGAGCTGTTCGACGGAGTCGAAGACCGGCTCCTTGTCCTCCTGCAGGTCCCGGTTGTAGGCCAGCGGCTGCGCCTTCAGCGTCGCGAGCAGCCCGGTCAGGTTGCCGATGAGCCGCCCGGACTTGCCGCGGGCCAGTTCGGCGACGTCGGGGTTCTTCTTCTGCGGCATGATCGAGCTGCCGGTGGCCCAGGCGTCGTCGAGCGTGACGTAGCCGAACTCGGCGGTGTTCCAGATGATCACCTCTTCGGCGACCCGGGACAGGTTCACCGCGAGCATGGCCAGGCAGAACGCCGATTCGGCCGCGAAGTCGCGGGAGGCGGTGCCGTCGATGGAGTTGTCCACCGCGCCGTCGAAGCCGAGCTCGGCGGCCACGGCCTGCGGGTCCAGGCCCAGCGAGGAACCGGCGAGGGCGCCGGACCCGTACGGGGAGAACGCGGTGCGCGCGTCCCAGTCCCGCAGCCTGCTCACGTCGCGCAGCAGCGCCTGGCAGTGCGCGAGCAGGTGGTGGCCGAGCAGCACCGGCTGCGCGTGCTGCAGGTGGGTGCGGCCGGGCAGCACCGCGTCCGGGTGCGCCCGGGCCTGCTCGGCGAGGGCGTCGACGACGTCGAGCACGCCGGCGGCGACGCGGCGGGTGGCGTCGCGCAGCCACATCCGGAACAGGGTGGCGACCTGGTCGTTGCGGGAGCGGCCTGCGCGCAGCTTGCCGCCGAGGTCGGCGCCGACGCGTTCGAGCAGCCCGCGTTCGAGAGCGGTGTGCACGTCCTCGTCGTCGATGACGGGCTGGAACGCGCCGGACTCGACGTCGGCGGCGAGCACGTCGAGGCCCTGGTGCATCCGCTCCAGCTCGTCGGCCGTGAGCAGCCCGGCCGCGTGCAGCACGCGGGCGTGCGCGCGGGATCCGGCGATGTCGTAGGGGGCCAGCCGCCAGTCGAAGTGGGTGGACAGGCTCAGCGCGGCCATCGCTTCGGCCGGGCCGGAGGCGAAGCGGCCGCCCCACAGCTTGGTGGGCTCGCTGCCTTGCTGGGTCACGGTGGGTCCTTATCGGGAGTCGTTCGGATGGTGCGGATTCGGTCGGTCATCGTCCTCGCCGCCGGCGGGGTGCGCGTCGCCCGGTTCGCCGTCCTCGGGCCGGGCGCGTTCGCCGGAGGCCATGTTGGTGAACCGTTCGGCGAGGTCGAGGCCGGTGAGCGGTTCGCGGGCGACGACCATGACGGTGTCGTCGCCCGCGATGGAGCCGACGGCTTCGAGCAGGGCGGCGCGGTCGATGGCGCTGGCCAGGAACTGCGCGGCGCCCGGTGGGGTGCGCAGCACGGTGAGGTTGCCGGAACCGTCGGCGGACACGAGCAGTTCCGCCAGCAGCCTGCTGAGCCGGGTGGTGCCGCCCTGCACGCCGCGGACGGGGCTGCCGTCCTCGGGGATGACGTAGACGGCGGCTCCCCCGTCGGGACCGCGCAGCTTCACCGCGCCCAGTTCGTCGAGGTCGCGGGACAGCGTGGCCTGGGTGACGTCGATGCCGTCCCCGGCGAGCAGCCGCGCGAGCTCGGTCTGGCTGCGGATGCCCATCGCCGAGACGAGCTCGACGATGCGGGCCTGCCGGGCCGCCCGGGTGCTCATGACCGCTGCACCAGCCAGGCCAGCAGTGCCTTCTGCGCGTGCAGCCGGTTCTCGGCTTCGTCGAACACGGCGCTGGCCGGTCCGTCGAGCACGTCGTCGGTGACCTCCCAGCCGCGGTGCGCGGGCAGGCAGTGCAGCACGGTGCTCTCGACGCCGGTGGCGGCGAGCAGTTCGGCGTTGATCTGGAAGGGGCGGAACGGGCTGACCCGGTCCTTGCCGTCGTTCTCCTGGCCCATCGAGGTCCAGGAGTCGGTGACGAGCACGTCGGCCCCGTCGACGGCGGCGCGCGGGTCGGTGTCGACGCGCACGGAACCGCCGGTCTCGGCGGCCCGCTTGTTCGCCGCGTCCAGCACCCACTGGGCGGGGGCGAAGCCGTCGGGGGCGCCGATGCGGACGTGCATGCCCGCGGTGACGCCGCCGACCAGCAACGAGTGCGCCATGTTGTTGGCGCCGTCGCCGAGGTAGGTGAGGGTGCGGCCGGGCAGTTCGCCGTGGCGCTCCCGCACGGTCTGCAGGTCGGCGAGGACCTGGCAGGGGTGGAACTCGTCGGTGAGCGCGTTGATGACGGGCACGGTGGCCGCGCCCGCCATCGCCTCGATGCGCGGCTGCGCGAAGGTGCGCCAGACGACGGCGTCGACGTAGCGGGACAGCACCCGCGAGGTGTCCTCGATGGTCTCCTCGCGGCCGAGCTGCATCATGCGGCCGTCGACGACCAGCGGCTGGCCGCCGAGCTGGTGGATGCCGACTTCGAAGGACATCCGGGTGCGGGTGGAGTTCTTCTCGAAGATGACCGCGATGGAGCGGCCCTCCAGCGAGCGGTCCCCGTTGCGGTCGGCCTTGAACCGAGCGGCGAGGTCGAGGATGTCGGTCTGCTCCTGCGGGCTCAGGTCGTCGTCGCGCAGGAAGTGCCGGAGCGTCACGGGATCACCTCCGTGGCTGTCGTGGTGGGATTCGGGTGTTCGGGCAGGTCCGCCGAGCAGGCCGGGCAGGTCGGCGACGAGCCGCCGGGCCTGGTCGGCGTCGAGCACCAGTGCGGGGCTCAGCCGCAGCACGTCGGGCTGCACGGCGTTGATCAGGTAGCCGGCGTCCTGGGCCGCGGCGGCGGTGGCGGCGGCGATGGGCTCGGTGAGCCGGATGCCGAGCAGCAGGCCGAGGCCGCGGACCCCGGCGATCTTCGGGTGGCCGAGCCCGCGGACGCCGTCGGCGATGAGTTCGCCGATGGCCTTGACGTGGTCGAGCAGCCCGTCGGCGGCGATGGTGTCGAGGACGGCGAGCGCGGCGGCGCAGGCGACGGGGTTGCCGCCGAAGGTGGTGCCGTGCTGGCCGGGTTGCAGCAGTTCGCCGGCGTCGCCGACGCCGATGCAGGCGCCGAGGGACAGCCCGCCGCCGAGCCCCTTGGCGAGGGTGATCACGTCGGGTTCGATGCCGTCGCGCTGGAACGCGAACCAGTGCCCGGTGCGGCCGATGCCGGTCTGCACCTCGTCGACGACGAGCAGCGCGCCGTGCTTCGCGGTGATCTCGCGGGCGGCCCGCAGGTAGCCCTCGGGCGGGACGACGACGCCGTTCTCGCCCTGCACGGGTTCGACGACGAACGCGGCGGTGGTGTCGTCGACGGCGGCTTCGAGGGCGGCCACGTCGCCGAAGGGCACGTACTCGACGCCGGGCGGCAGCGGGGCGAACGGTTCCCGCTTGGCGGGCTGGCCGGTGAGGGCGAGCGCGCCCATGGTGCGGCCGTGGAACCCGCCCTCGGTGGAGACGATCTTGAGCCGCCCGGTGCGCCGGGCGATCTTGAACGCGGCTTCGTTGGCCTCGCCGCCGGAGTTGCAGAACAGCACCCGGCCGCGCCCGGTGAACCCGGCGAGCTCCAGCAGCCGTTCGGCGAGTTCCAGGCCGGGTTCGTGGGCGTAGAAGTTGGAGACGTGCCCGAGGGTGCCGATCTGGCGGGTGACGGCGTCGACGACGTTCGGGTGCGCGTGGCCGAGCGCGTTCACGGCGATGCCGCCGACGAAGTCGAGGTAGGTGTTGCCGTCGGCGTCGGTGACCTCGCAGCCGGAGCCGCGGGTGAGGGTGAGCTTCGGGGTGCCGTAGTTGCCCATCATGGACGCCTGCCAGCGCTGGGTCCCGGTGGTGTTGGTGGTCATGCGGGTTCGCCTTCCTGTCCGGGCAGCACCATCGTTCCGACGCCTGCGCTGGTGAACACTTCGAGCAGCACCGAGTGCGCGAGCCTGCCGTCGATGACGTGGGCGCGCGGCACGCCGCCGCGCACGGCCCGCAGGCATGCCTCCATCTTCGGCACCATCCCGGCGGCGAGGCCGGGCAGCAGCGCTTCGAGCTCGTCGGCGTCGAGGCGGGCGACGAGCGAGGAGCGGTCCGGCCAGTCGGTGTAGAGCCCTTCGACGTCGGTGAGCACCACGAGCTTCTCGGCGCCGAGGGCGACGGCGAGCGCGCCCGCGGCGGTGTCGGCGTTGACGTTGTGCACCACGCCGTCCACGTCGGGGGCCACGGTGGACACGACGGGGATGCGCCCGGCGCTGATCAGGTCGAGCACGGCGTCCGGGTTGACGGCGACGACGTCGCCGACGAGGCCGACGTCGACGGGTTCGCCGTCGACGGTGGCGGTGCGGCGGGCCGCGGTGAACAGCTGCGCGTCCTCGCCGGACATGCCGACGGCGTGCGGTCCGTGCTGGTTGATGAGGCCGACGAGTTCGCGGCCGACCTGGCCGACGAGCACCATCCGCACCACGTCGAGGGTTTCGGGGGTGGTGACGCGCAGCCCGCCGCGGAATTCGCCCGCCATGCCGAGCCGGTCGAGCATGGTGGTGATCTGCGGTCCGCCGCCGTGCACGACGACGGGGTGCAGCCCGGCGAGGCGCAGGAACACCATGTCCTGCGCGAACGCGGCCTTGAGCTCGTCGTCGATCATGGCGTTGCCGCCGTACTTGACGACGACGGTGGCGCCGTGGAAGCGCTCCAGCCAGGGCAGCGCTTCGACCAGCACGTTGGCCTTCTCGGCGGCGGTGGCGAGCCGGTCGGCCGGGCTCTGGTCTGCGCGGCTCTGGTCGGCGCGGCTCTGGTCGGCGCGGCTCTGGTCGGCGCTCATGAGGAGTACGCGCTGTTCTCTTCGACGTAGTCGTGGGACAGGTCGGTGGACAGGATGGTGGCGGCCTGGTCGCCGAGGTGCAGGTCCACGACGATCTCGATGTCGCGGCCGGTGAGGTCGGCTTCGCCGCGGTCCCGGTTGGGCAGTCCGCCCACGAACAGCGAGACGCCGTTGGTGATGATCTCGACGCGGCTGACGTCGATCTCGGCCTGGGCCCGGCCGAGCGCCATCGCGATCCGGCCCCAGTTCGGGTCGGAGCCGAACAGCGCCGTCTTGACCAGGTTGTCCTCGGCGATGATCCGTCCGATGTGGACGGCGTCGTCCTCGGTGCGGGCGCCGCGCACGGTGATGTCGACGGCCTTGGTGGCGCCTTCGGCGTCGGCCTGCAGCTGGCGCACCAGGTCGGTGCTGATGGCGGTGAGGACGTCGGTGAGCTCCGCGGCGCTCGGTTCCACGCCGGAGGCGCCGGAGGCCAGCACCAGCACGGTGTCGTTGGTGGAGGTGCCGCCGTCCACGTCGAGCCGGTCGAAGGTGGTGCGGGTCGCGGCGCGCAGCGCGGTGTCCAGCACGTCCGGTTCCACGACGGCGTCGGTGGTGAGCACGCTGAGCATGGTGGCCATGTTGGGCGCGAGCATCCCGGCGCCCTTGGCGAAGCCGCCGACGCCGAACCCGTTCCCGGCGGCGGTGGCCTGCTTGGCCTTGCTGTCGGTGGTGAGCACGGCGGTGGCGGCGGCGGTGCCCGCCTCGGCGGTCCCGGCGAGCGCGGCGGCAGCACCGTCCACTCCGGACACGACGGCGGGCATCGGGAGGCGTTCGCCGATCAGCCCGGTGGAGCAGACGGCCACGTCGATGGCGCCGACGCCGAGGACTTCGGCGACCTTCTCGGCGGTGGCGTGGGTGTCCTGGAAGCCTTCGGGACCGGTGCAGGCGTTGGCGCCGCCGGAGTTGAGCACCACGGCGTGCAGGCTGCGTTCCTGCAGCACCTGCTGGGACCACAGCACGGGTGCGGCCTTGACCTTGTTGGTGGTGAAGACCCCGGCGGCGGTGTGCCGCGGGCCGTCGTTGACCACGAGGGCCAGGTCGAGCGCGCCGGTGGGCTTGATCCCGGCGGCCACGCCGGCCGCCCGGAATCCGGCGGGGGCGGTGACGCTCATGCGTTCTCCTCCGTGCTGGTGGTGCTGCCGGGTGCGGTGGGGGCGGCGGTGGCCCGGGGGATCACGGGGCGATCCCGGCGAGCGGCAGGCCGGTGGTCTCGGGCAGGCCCTTGGCGAGGTTCATGCACTGCACGGCGCCACCGGCGGTGCCCTTGGTGAGGTTGTCCTCGGCACCGATGACGACGAGGCGGCGCGCGTCGGCGTCCACCGCGACCTGCAGGTGCACCGTGTTGGCGCCGAGCGTCGCGGAGGTCTGCGGCCACGAACCCTCGGGCAGCACCTGCACGAACGGCTCCTCGCCGTAGGCGTCCAGGTAGACCTTGCGGGCGGCGGCGGTGTCGAGGTCGCCGCGCAGCGGGGCGCTGCAGGTGGCGAGGATGCCGCGCGGCATCGGCGCGAGCACGGGGGTGAAGGACACGGCGACGGGTTCGCCCGCGACGGCGCTGAGGTTCTGCACCATCTCCGGGGTGTGCCGGTGCGCGCCCGCGACGCCGTAGGCGCTGGCCGAGCCCATCACCTCGGCGGAGAGCAGGTGCGGCTTGAGCGCGCGGCCCGCGCCGGAGGTGCCGGTGACCGCAACGACCTGCGCTTCGGGCGCGACGAGACCGGCGGCGAAGGCGGGTGCCAGCGCCAGCGAGGCCACCGTGGGGAAGCAGCCCGCGACGGCGATCCGGTTCGCGGTGCGCAGTTCCGCCCGCTTGCCGGGGAGTTCGGGGACGCCGTAGGGCCAGGTGCCGGGGTGGTCACCGCCGTACCAGCGGGTCCACGCCTCGGGATCGTTGAGCCGGTGGTCGGCACCGCAGTCCACGACGAGGGTGTCCGCGCCGAGTTCGGCGGCGATGGCCGCGGAGTGCCCGTGCGGCAGCGCGAGGAACACGACGTCGTGGCCGGAGAGTTCGGCGACGGTGGTCTCGGTGAGCTCGCGGTCGGCGAGCGGCAGCAGGTTCGGGTGGTGCGCGCCGAGCTTGGTGCCCGCGTTGCCCCCGGCGGTCAGCGTTCCGATCTCGACTTCGGGGTGCGCCAGCAGCAGGCGGAGGAGTTCTCCGCCCGCGTAGCCGCTCGCACCCGCCACTGCCACCCGAATCACCATGCGGATGATTATGCATCGTCGTGCAACATCAATCAAGAATGGGGCCGGTCACGCGCGCCACAGCCGGGCTCCGCGACCAGCCGGGCCGCGACCGGTCGGGCTTCAGAGCCAGACGAGCCGCACGTCCCCGACGATCTCGAACATCGCACGGACCCGTTCGGCCGAATCGGCGTCGCCCTTCAAGCCGCCCGGCCCCACGAACACCGCTCCCGGCGGCACCTGGACCGACGGGCACTCGCCGCTGATGTCCAGGCCCCACGCGCAGACGTCCGCGTCGACGACCTCGCCGTCCTCGCTGGTCAGCTCGTAGACCGCGAACGGACGCGGGCGGGCGCCCTCGCGGAGGGCGTGGAGGAGTTCGGCTTCGGGGTCGTCGTGCATGGCGGGGTCCTTTCGTCGTCCGGATCGGCCACCACGACGTTAGTGGGAATGATTCCTTGCGTCATTTACCTGACCAGGTGATCCACAACGGCGCCACGAGCTGTGACGATGATCCGCATGCAGACCACCCCCGATCCGCGCATGCTCCGAATCCAGCTCGGCATCGAGCTGCGCAGGCTGCGCGAAGAAGCCGACCGCAGCACCTTCGAAGCCGCCGACGTGCTGGGCTGCAAGCAACCGAAGATGAGCAAGGTCGAAGGCGGCAGCCAGGGCATCAAACCCGAAGAAGTGGCTCGGCTGCTGGACTTCTACGGCGCCTCCGCGAAGCAACGCCGCTACCTCACGGAGGTCGCCGAGCAGGCGGTGAAGCGCAACCGGCCGAAGAAGTACCACCGCGACGCGGTACCCGACTGGTTTCAGCGCTTCCTGGCCTTGGAGAGCGCGGCGACGGAGATCCGGCTGTACGAGGTGGAGACCGTCACGGGCCTGCTTCAGACCGAGGACTACGCGCGTTCGACCATCCAGGCTTGGGAACCCGCCGCGGACCCGCGCTTGGTCGAGCAGCAGGTGCGCACCCGCATGCAGCGGCAAGCGGTTCTGGGCGGCAAGAGCCGGTTGCGGTCGCTGGACGTGGTCGTCAGCGAAGCCGCGCTGCGACGGGTGCAAGGCAGCGGAGAGATCATGCGAGCCCAGCTGACGCGGTTGATCGAGCTGTCCGAACGGCCGGACATTGCGATCCGCGTCCTGCCGTTCAGCGCACCGAACCGGATCACGGTGCTCTCGTCCTTCACCTTGCTCCACCTTGGCGCGCAACGGCTTTCGTCGGTGTACCTCGAAGACGTGCTGGGTGCCACCTACCTCTGGGAGGCGGAGGAGTACACCCGGTACAGCATGACGCTGGACCGCTTGCAGGCTGCGTCGCTTCCGGCGGAGGAATCGCGCGAACTGATCGCTAAGGTGAGGGCGGAACACACCTGACCGATCGGAAGAGGTGCTATGCCAGCCCCGGACTTCTCCGCGGCCATCTGGCGCAAATCCAGCCGCAGCGGGTCCAACGGCGGCCAGTGCGTCGAGATCGCGTTCGTGCCCGCCACGGCCGACTGGCGGAAGTCCAGCCGCAGCGGCTCCAACGGCGGCGCCTGCGTGGAGATCGCCGTGCAGCCCTCCGTCGTCGGCATCCGGGACTCCAAGGACGCGGCGGGCCCGGTGCTCGCGGTGAGCCGGGACGCGTTCGGCGCCTTCCTGCGCGCGATCGACTCCGGGCGGCTGTGACCCCGAGCGGAGATCGCCCGGAACGCGACCTCCCCACCCCCTCGCGCTGTTAGTGTCCTGCCCCGCGAGGAGGGGTGCAGTGGGCTACGAGGTCGTCACGAAGGCGCTGGAGGACGCGGCGAAAGCCGCTCGGTCCGCCGCCGAACAGGCCAGGTCGGTGCGGCTGGAACCGGCCACTGACAAGATCGCGGAGGCGATGCCGGGCTCGGTGTCGGCTCCCGCCGCCGAGCGCACCGGCGGCAGCTGGCGCGGCTCGCTCGACGGGTGGAACCGGGACGTCGAGCACTACGCGGACTCGCTGTCCGGCAGCGCCCGCGACTACGACGGCCGCGAAGGCGCTGCCGCGGACGGGTTGAACGCGACTCAGGGCGGTGGTGCGTGATGGTGTGCCTCGGCGACCTGCGGCGGTGGAACGCGGACCTGCTCGACGACGCGATCGACGAGCTCAAGGCCCGGCAGGACCGGCTCGTGCAGCTCGACGACGAGCTCGCCGCCTCTGGGCGACCCAGCGGCTGGCAGGGCGAGGCCGCCGACGCCGCCACCGCCGAGCACGCGAAGCTCGGCGAACGGCTCCGCGAACTCGTGCTGGAGATCTCCACCGTCCGCACCACCGCCATCGCCACCGCGGACGAGATCCGGGCGGTCGGGAACGAGCTGGCCGAGGCCGAAGCGCTCGCGCACGCCCACCACTTCGCGATCACCGACGACGGCCGGGTCGAGGACCTCGGCACCCCGCCCGGCATCCGCCCCGACGAGGCCGCCGACGTCGACGCCGACCGGCACGACCGCATCCGGCCCGACCTCGTCCACCGGGTGGAGCGCATCCTCGCCCGGGCCGACGACGCGGACCGCGAACTCGCGAAGGTCCTCGGCGACGCGGACAAGGACCTGATGGACACCGGAGAGGCGAAGACCCTCGCCGACGCGGCCGCCCTCGGCGACGCCCGCGGCCTCGGCGAGACCGTCGAACCCCCGCCGCCCGGCGACCCGGCGAAGAACGCCGAATGGTGGAAATCCCTGCCCGCCGAGACGAGGTCCGCGCTCGCCGCCGCTCCCCCGGCCTGGCTCGGCGCCATGGACGGCATCCCCGCCACCGTCCGCCACACCGCCAACGTCAACAAGATCGACGACGAGCGGGCGGCGCTCAACGCCGAAGCGAACCGCCTCCGCGAGCAGATCAGGCAGCTGCCCAAGGGCCCGGGCTCCAGGAACCTCGACGGCAAGTACCAGCGTCCCCTCGACCAGATCGAAGCCAAGCTGAAGTCCCTGGACGAGGTCGAGAAGGTCGCGGCGAAACCCGACCGCCAACTGCTCGTCCTCGACACTTCAGGCGAACGGACCAAGGCGGCCGTCGGAGTGGGAAACGTCGATACCGCCGAGAACGTCTCAGTGTTCACACCGGGTCTGAACAGCACGGTCGAGGGCAGCATGAGCGACTACGACCGGAGCACCGCCCAACTCCGTTACGACGCGAAACACCAATCGATGATGTACGGCGACGGCGGAGATGTCGCAGCGGTGTCGTGGATCGGCTACGAAGCACCCCAGCTCAACGACAGCCTCGGCGAGAACTCAGTCGCCGGTTCGAGCGCAGCGGAACGCGGTGGAGAGAAGCTCGCAGACTTCTACCGCGGTATCAACGCATCCCGAGAAACCGACCCTAATCTCGTAGCGATCGGACACTCATACGGCTCTACCACCACCGGGTACGCACTGCAACACGCGGGAACCGGCGTGGACGCCGCCGTGACGATGGGCTCTCCGGGAGTGGGAACGGACTCTGCGGCAGACCTCAAGATTCCGGAAGGCCAAGCTTACAACCTCAAGTCGGACGGAGATTTCGTCGCCATCCTCCCCTGGTTCGACGGCAACCCCTCCTCGATAGCCGGCGTCCAGCAGTTGTCCACAGAGGACTCAACTGCTCCGGACGGGCAACGGCTCAACGAGTCGAGTGGGCACAACACAGGAGGCCCGGACGGCTACTTGACCAGTGGCAATACGAGCCAGTACAACGCAAGCGTTATAGCTGCCGGACTTCCGGAACGAGCTGTACGAGCACCCGACTGACCGACGATACCGGGCGCAGGGAACCGATTTGTTGAAACCTTGGACGCTTCTCGCAGTCGCAGCGCTCTTCGTGACCGGCTGCGGCAGCGACGAACCCTCAGAAGGAAACATGGATACGCAACGAGCGGAGCTGCTGCGGCGCCCTGGAATCGAAGAAATCACCAGGCGTTACGAGGAGATGCAAGCACGCACCAGGGACGAGCTCGCGCAGCAGTTCCCTTGGCTGGACTGGCGCCACGTCGAAGACGGGACCAAAGCGGGCTGCACCGGGTTCGACGAGTTCTCCGGGATCGCCGAAAGCAACACGCTCGACATGTGGAGCGCGGAAGGCAACATCCCCGACCCCGACTGGCCCCGAGCCGAGCAGATCGTCGCCCGCATCACCGCCGAATACGGCTTCACCCCACCCGAAACCGTCGTCAGCCGCCCCGCCGACCACCAGATCGTCGGCAGCGACACCTACGGCGCCGGCTACCGCTTCGGCACCGCCAAACGCACCGTCCTCTCCGGCAGCACCGGCTGCCACCTCCCCCAAGCGGAGAAGGACAAGTTCCAGAACCCCAGCTGACTCCAGGTGAGTGGCCCACCCGCCCACTCAGGCTGGGCGAACGGGCCACCCACCTGCGATGACGAACCCGCGCAGAGCTCCTGCAGCCGCACGGTGAGTGGCCCACCCGCCCACTCAGGCTGGGCGAAGGGGCCACTCACCTGGGTGGAACGCGGGCAGGGGCCGCCGCTTCGTGAGCGGCGACCCCTGCTCTCCAGGAAGTGGTCTTCGTGGCGCGTCAGCGCAGCGGGTTGAACGGCCGCAGCTGGTCGGGCTGCTTGCCGGTGACGATCTGCTCGGACAGCAGCCGCCCGGTCAGCGGACCGAGGGTGAGCCCCCACATGCCGTGCCCACCGGCGACGAACACGTCGGGCATCGCGGTCCCGCCGATCAGCGGCAGCCCGTCCGGCGTGACGGGGCGCCCGCCGACCCAGTCGTCCTTGCGGTCCGCCCAGGACACGCCGCGCAGCAGCGGTTTCGCCGAGCGTTCGATGGCGGCGATGCGCTCCGGGTAGAGCTTGGCGTCCGGGGAGCGGAACTCCATGGTTCCGGCGACCCGCAGCCCGCCCTGGTACGGCGTGCAGGCCACCCGCACGGCGGGCAGGTAGATCGGGCCGGGCACCGGTTCCTCGGTGGGCACGGTGAACGAGTAGCCGCGGCCCGCGCGCACCGCGGTCCGCACGCCGAGCGGCTTCGCCAGCGAGCTCAGCCAGGCACCGGTGGCCAGCACCACCGTGTCGGCGGTGATCGCGTCGTCGGCGGAGCGCAGCACGACGCCGCCGCGCTCGCGCCGCACGTCCTGCACGGCGAAACCGGTGCGGATCGTGCCGCCGCGCTGCTCCACGGAGCGGGCGAGGGAACGCACGAACTCGCCGGGATCCACGTAGCGCTGGCCTTCGATGCGCAGCACCGCCTCGATGTGCGAGGACAGCTGCGGCACCTGCGCCTCGGCGACCGAGGACTCCACGACCCGCACGTCCTGCCCGGACTCGCGGATCAGGTCGAACTCGCGGCGCAGGTCGGCGACCTGCTCGGCCTTCTCGAACCCGGCGGTGATCGGCGCGGGCCGGGTCGGGGCCTCCACGCCACCGGCGGTGAGCGCGTCGAACGCGTCCAGACACTCGTTGTTCATCGGCACGAACGGCTGCATCGCACGCCGCCACGACCCCATGTTGCAGTGCGCCGCGAAGCGCGCCAGGAACGCCCACAGGCCCGGGTCGACCTTCGCCGGCACGTACAGCGGGGCGTTGCGGTCCAGCAGCGAGCGCAGGCCGTAGCGCAGCACGCTCGGCTCCGGCAGCGGGATGGAGAACGCCGGCGCCAGGTAGCCCGCGTTGCCCCAGGACGAACCGGCGGCCACGCCGTCCCGGTCCACGACCGTGACCCGCACGCCGTGCTCCTGCAAGAACCACGCCGTCGACAACCCGACGGCACCGGCACCCGCGACCACCACGTGCCGCGGCGTCTGGTCGTTGCCAGCCATGTTCGCCCTCCTCAGCTCGGCTGCATCCGAGTGTGCTGGGCCACGGCGCCGGTCCGGTTGTCAGATCCGCACAACCTGGGCGCCGCCGTTTGGTGATCCGGAACTATTCGATGAGCAGCGCGACGATCAGCGCGAGCCGCTGGTCCGGGTCGGTCACGTCGATCGGTGCCACCTCGGTCATCTTCCGCATCCGGTAGCGCACCGTGTTCGCGTGCACGCCGAGCCGCCGCGCCGCCGCCCCCGGATCGCCCTGGCAGCGCAGCCACTCCCGCAACGTCGCCGCGTACCGGGTGCCGTGCTCGGCGTCGTGGCGGTGCAGCTGCCGCACCGGGCCGCGTGCGGGCAACCGGCCACCGGAGGCCGCGTTGCGGAGCCTGCGCAGCAGGATCTCGTGCCAGGCGTCGTCGTAGCCGACGATCTCGCGGGAACCGACGACGGCGAGGCTTTCGTCCGCTTCCCGCCTGCTCACCGGCAGCTCCAGGGGTTCCGCGGCACCACCGACCCCGGCGCGCAGCCGCACCTCCGCGGGCATCTCCCGCAGCAGCCGCCGGAACCACCGCTCCCCCGGTTCCGCCTCGGGCAACACCGTGTAGACGGTGTTCGCGAACAGCGCGCTGCGCCCCGGCCGCGCCCAGCCGAAGCCGGACGTGGCGCGTTCGAACGCGATGAGCACCGCCGCGTCCTGGGCGTCCTCGGCCTGCACCGCCACCACCTGGAAACCCGTGCCGCGCAACCCGAGCCTGCTCAGCACCGCGGGTGCGTCCGCCTGGCCCTCCAGCAGTCCGATCACCAGGTCCGATTCGACCTGCCGCTCCAGGTCGGCGCTGGCGCGCGCCCGCAGCAGGTGCAGCGAGGCGGTGCGGGCCCCTTCGCGCAGCGCCGCGGCCCGCTCCGGGCTCAGCGGCTCCGGCACCTCCACCCAGATCGACCCGAGCAGTTCCCGCCCCGCGCGGACCGCCACCAGGGCGCGGCCGTGGAACTCCGGCATCGGTTCGGCGAAGAACGGCTCGTCCGACGAGGCCAGGTGCGCGTACACGCCGCGCGCGGCCAGCTCGGCGCGGATCTCCGCGGGCACCCGCCTGCCCAGGATCGTCGCCAGCCGCGCCCGGTCCGCCGATTCCTGCCTGCTCGAATACGCCAGCACCCCCGAATGCCGGTCCTCGATGGTCACCGGGCCGCCCACCGACGCCGCCAGCGCATCGGCCAGCGCGAACAGGTCCGTCGGGCCGCGGCCCGCCTCCGTTTCGCGGCCCTCCAGCACCAGTCCGTAGACGACGGCCGCCAACTGCCCCCACAGCACGTCGCCGTCGACCAGCACCACCGCGACGCCCCGCTCGCGGGCCACCGCCAGCTCGGGGCCTGCGATCTCGCGCAGCAGCACCACCGCGGCCATCGTGGTGCGCAGCAGCTCGCCGATCGCGCCCGGTTCGACGCCGACGGCCAGCAGCACCTCGTCGGTGCCCGCCGAATCGTGCAGCGCCACCCCGCGCAGCTCCACGTCCCGCCCGCGCGGCGCGCACTCCAGCCGCGCCCCGTAGCCGCCGAGCACGTTGATCAACCGGTCCAGCTTCACCATCAGAGCAATCCCAGCACGGCCGACAGCTCCGGCAGCACCACGTGCGCCCCGCCCAGCGCTTCCCGCGGGTGCGTGGTGGTCACGGCCGCGACCAGCGCGCCCGCGGCGACGCCCGCCGCCACGCCCGGCGGCGAGTCCTCCACCACCACGCAGTCCGCCGGCTCCACCACCAGCTCCCGGGCCGCCGCCAGGTAGCCCTCCGGATCGGGTTTGCCGCGGGACACGTCCTCCGCGCAGATCAGCGTGCACGGCAGCGGCAGGCCCGCCGCCCGGAGCCTGCCCGTCATCAGCTCGCGGCCGCCGGAGGTCACCGCCGCCCACCGCCGCGGATCGAGCTGCCCCAGCACGTTCGCCGCGCCGGGCACCGCCACCACCGCGTCCGCGGCGGCCAGCTCCAGCCGCGCCACTTCCGCCAGCACCTCGGCGCGCACCGGTTCCGGGAAGAACTCGGCGGCCACGTCCGCGTCCCGCTTCCCGTGGCACACCGCCAGCACCGGCTCCCGCGGCACGCCGAACGCGGCCGCCACCCGCGACCACACGTGCTCGACGACCGCCGTCGAGTCGATCAGGGTGCCGTCGATGTCGAACAGCACCGCGCTCCGCTCCGGACGCATCCGCATGCCCGCAGGTTCTCACGATCCGGTGAGCTGGAGCGGAGGGAACCACTTCGCGGAATCGGGCGAAACCGGCGGGCGGGCGGCGCTAGGCTGGAGTCGATCTCCTCGGGGAAGAGGCGCGCCGCGACCGGACCGCGCCGAACCACCGACCCGCGCGACGTCCCCGTCGAGTACCGCCCGACATCCGCGCCGCCGAGGAGAGCCGCCCATGGCCGCTGAGCCCTTCGCCCAGGCCGCCATCGTGATCACCGGGATCCAGGCCGCAGGCAAGTCCACGGTGGCGCAGCTGCTCGCCGAACGGCTGCCGAACTCGGTGCACCTGCGCGGCGACCTGTTCCGCCGCATGATCATCAACGGGCGGGTGGACATGGCGCCCGACGCCACCGACGAGGCGCAGCGGCAACTGCGGCTGCGCCACCGGCTCACCGCCCAGTCCTGCGACCAGTACACCGCCGCCGGGTTCACCGTCATCACCCAGGACGTCGTGCTCGGCGAACACCTCCCCGAACTCGCGGCCACCATCCGCACCCGGCCGCTGTACCTGGTGGTGCTCGCGCCGAGCCCGGAGGAGATCGGGGCACGGGAAGCAGCGCGCGGGAAGGTCGCCTACGACGAGTGGTCCGTCCGAGCGCTCGACGCGGTGCTGCGCGACGAGACGCCCCGCCTCGGCCTGTGGCTCGACACCTCCGAGCAGGCCCCCGAGGAGACCGTCGAGGACATCCTCACCCGAGCGCCCGAAGCAGCGCTCTAGCGCAGCCGAATCGCCCCGCACCGCGACCACGACTCGCTACGATCCGATCAAACGTGATCAACCGGAGGGGCACATGGCGGGCGGGGAGGGAGGATTCGCCGCAGCGGCGGAAGGGCTGAACCAAGTCCGATCGCAGACGCAGTGGATCAACCAGCAGGTGGGAACGGGGAAACTCGCACTCGACCCGGAAGTGGCGGAACGGGCGGCGAAGAGGGTTGAGGAGGAGATCGGGGAGTTGGCGAAGCTGCTCATGGACGCCGACCAACTCGGCCACGTCGTCGGGCTGGGGAACTACCCGGATGGCCAACAACTCGCTCGGCGGTTCATCGACAAGGCGACCGATCCGAACTCCGGTGCGATTGCACTGGTGAAAGAACTCCAGCAAGTTCTCCGAGAGCAGGCACAAGCCTTCCGCTCCGCGGCGAAGGACTACCGTGCCACCGACGATCAGATCGCCGAAGACATGCAAAGAGGTATCCAGTGACCCGACGTTCCCGCCGGCTCATCACCACCGCCGCCTGCGCCGGACTCCTGAGCCTGTCCGGCTGCGCACTCGGCGGCGAGGAATCGCCCGCACCGCAGCCGAAACCGACCGGGCTTCGCGACTTCGATCCCTGCACGTTCCTCACCGCCGACGACCTCAAGACGGCAGGTGTCGCCGAACCGGGCGAACAGGTCGAGAACTTCTCGTTCGAACCGGGATGCAGGTTCGAAGGGGAGAAGACGCTGCTGACGCTGTACAAGAACCAGGACGAAACCGTCGCCAGCTACGCCACCGGAGGCAACTGGGACAGGTACGAGCAGCTCGACATCAACGGTCGGAACGCCGCTCGCGCCATTTCCGGAGGTTCCAGCGAATCCGGCATCTGCAACGTCCTGATCGACGCAGGTGGCGGAATCGCGATGGTCACGGTGGGCAGCGTGCTCCCCGACGACGTCCCCGACCCCTGCGGCGAAGCCGAGAAGCTCGCCCGCCAGATCGAGCCCCGCCTCCCCAGCTGACCTGAGGGTGAGTGGCCCACCCGCCCAGCGAAACCGGACGGATGGGCCATTCACCCGAGATGCGCCAGATGAACGAAGAAACTTCGAGTGATCCTCCAGCAGCGGGTTGAAGACATGCAGCGAGACGCCCCGTGACCCGACGATCCCGCCGGTTGCTCACCACAGTTGTTTGCGCGGCACTGCTCGGCCTGTCCGGCTGCGCGTTGGGAGGCGCGCCCACCGGCTCGGACGAGAACGGCCCCGATCCGCAACCCAAGGCTTCCGGGCTCAAGGACTTCGACCCGTGCACGTTCTTCACCCCGGACGACCTGGCGGCAGCAGGCGTGGGCAGTGCACCGGAACGCGTTGAAGACGTCTCCTTCGAACCGGGCTGCTCCTTCGAGGGCGAAAAAGCCATGCTGACGCTGTACAAGAACCAGGACGAGACGGTCGACAGCTATGCGACCCGAGGTACCTGGGACAGCTACCAGAAGTTCGACATCAACGGGCGGGCCGCGGCCACCGGGATCAGCGCCGGCGCCACGGACCGCGGGATCTGCAACATCGTCGTCGACGCGGGCGGCGGCGTCGCGATCGTCACCGTGAACGAGGTCCTCCCCGGCGACATCCCCGACCCGTGCGGCGAGGCGAAGAAGCTCGCCCAGCAGATCGAACCCCGCCTCCCCCGCTGAGCGGATCACCGAGGTGATCGGCCCATCCGCCGGACGAGCCCGCCGGATGGGCCATTTTCACCTGGGACGGCGCCAGATGATGAAGGAGCATCGCGTGATCCCCGAGGAACAAGCTGAAGTCATGCGGAGAGGCACCCTGTGACCCGACGTTCCCGCCGGCTCATCACCACCGCCGCCTGCGCCGGACTGCTGAGCCTGTCCGGCTGCGCACTCGGCGACACCGCCCCGGGCCAGGAATCACCCGCACCGCAGCCGAAACCGGCAGGCCTCCGGGACTTCGACACCTGCACCTTCTTCAGCCCGGACGAGCTCACCGCGGCGGGCGCGAACGGCCCGTCCGAACCCGTCGAGGACTTCACCTTCGAACAGGGCTGCGAGATCGAAGGCGAGACCATGCTGCTGACCCTGTACAAGAACCAGGACGAAACCGTCGCCAGCTACGAGACCGGCGGCCACTGGGACAGCTACCGGAAATTCGACATCAACGGACGGGCAGCGGCGACCGGCGTCTCCGCCGGATCCACTGGGCAGGGCATCTGCAACACGCTCGTCGACGCGGGTGGCGGAGTCGTCATCCTCTCCGTCACCGGCTTCATGAAGGACGACATCCCCGACCCGTGCGGCGAAGCCAAGAAGCTCGCCGAGCAGATCGAACCCCGCCTCCCCCGCTGACACCGAGCCGAACGGCCCACCCACCCGGCGAAACCGGGCGGATGGGCCGTTCACCTGAGGTGAGGGTTCAGCGGGTCCGGCTGCTCAGCACCGTCGTCGCGGCGATCTTCCAGGAGGAGCCGTCCCGCACCAGCGTGTAGCGGGTCCGCTCCTCGACGGTGCGCCCGTCGTTGAACTGGTAGGTGATCGTGGCCTGCGCCGTGTTGGTGCCCTCGGTGGTCACCCCGGAGGCCTGCACGCCGGTGATGGGCTGCCAGAACTCGCGGAACGCGTCGTAGCCGCCCGCGTGGTTCGTCTGGTAGTCGGGGGTGAGCTGCTGCCAGGCCGCGTCGAGGTTCCCGGGCATGGCCGCGTAGTACTCGGAGACGACCTGGTCGGGGGTCTCCGGCTGCTGCGGTGGCTCCGGCGGCGCGGGCTGCTCGGCGGAGGTCGGCTCGTCCGCGGTGCTCGACGGAGCCGGTTCCTGGCCGGACGAGGGCTCGGGGCGCGGCTGCACCTCTTCGGAGGTCGCGGGCGGCGCCGCGGTGCGGTCGCCGCTGAGGTTTCCGGTCAGCAGCGCGGCCGCCACTCCGGCACCGACGACGAGCAGCGCCCCCACCAGGATCAGCCCGTACCGGCCGCGGTTCTTCGATTCTCGTGCCGGTTCCGCGACCGGGGCCGGGGCGGGCGCGGGCTGTTCCTCGCGCAGCGGGCGGGTCGGGGTGGGGATCGGGACCGCGGTGAACTCGGCCGGGAGTTCGTCACCCGCGGCGACCGCGGCGAGCGCGCGCTGCGCCTGCTGCATGGTGGGCCGCAGCGCCGGGTCGGCGGCCAGCATCCGCAGCAGCACCGGCCCCAGTTCGCCCGCGTTCTCCGGCGGGTCGAACTCGCCCGAGGCGACCCGGTGCAGCAGCACGATGGAGTTGTCGCCGAGGCCGAACGGTGGCCGGCCTTCCAGCGCCGCGTACAGCGTGGAGCCCAGCGAGTACACGTCGGTGTGGAAGTCGGCCTTGCCGCCCTGCGCCACCTCCGGCGCCAGGTACGCGGGGGTGCCCGCCAGCACGCCGGTGGTGCTCGCGTCGCCCAGCGCGCGGGAGATGCCGAAGTCGGTGATCTTGGTGATGTCGTCGGCGACGAGGATGTTGCCCGGCTTCACGTCGCGGTGCACGATCTTCGCGTCGTGCGCGGCGACCAGCGCGGCGGCGACGTCGGAACCGAGCTTCGCGACCTCCGGGACGGGCAGCGTGCCGCGTTCCGCGAGCACCGCTTCGAGGCTCCGCGAATCCAGGTACTCCATGATGAGGCACGGTCGCCCGTCCTCTTCCACCACGTCGTAGACCGCGATCGCGTGCCGGTGCATCAGCCGCGCGGTGATCCGGCCTTCGCGGATCGCGCGGCGCTTCGCGGTCTGCACGTCCTGGTCGTTCGACGACTGGCGCAGGTGCAGCTCCTTGACCGCGACCATGCGGTTGAGGCGCTCGTCGGAGGCCTTCCACACCACGCCCATCGCGCCACTGCCCAGCCTCGACTCCACCCGGTACCGCCCGGCGACCAGTCGATCCTGAGCGCTCATGACACGACTCCTCCACACCTCCGCGACGATCACTGCCACGATCGACTCTGCCAGGTCCGGCGTCATGTTCGAACACAGGGGTCGTCACTCCAGGAGACATTTCGGCATTGCGCCGAACGAGCCGCATTGTTGCCTCATTCAGGTGAACCTGAACGGAACCGATTGAACGCATCAGCTGCGTCCACGACTCTGTGCGGCTGCCCGAGAAACGGAGGACTGCATGGCGCCAGGTGGAGTGTCCCACTCCGAAGCTTTGAGCAAGACCGCAAGTCTGGTCAACTATCTCGGCGAGCTCACCGGCTCCGCCCAGCAGGACTCGCCACGCGACATCACTTCCCAAACCTCATCGGCGCCGAAAACCGTGCTGTGGGGGGATGAGTTCCCCGACGGAACACGGCTGCGAGCAGAGAACGAGGACGTGCTCCTGAGCATGGCCCCGGTGAAATCAATCCCGTCCCCGGCCCTGCCCGACGAACTGGTCGGGCGAGTCAGCCCAGAGCGCCGCCAGTCCCCTAGCGGCGAAGAACCAGCATTGCTGCCCCCGGCGGACGGCGGTGCGAGCACCGACGCCGAGCTGCACTCATTCGGCCGTTGGCTGACGCAGTGGCGGGAATGGGCCGCGAAAGAACGTCCGAACGAAGCGCGCCGAAGCTTCTACCGGGAACTGGAAAGCATCGCGAAGACCATGGAGCAGCACGACGACGAGTACGAACTGGTGCTCGCCGCAGGGCTGGTGCGCTGGCGTACTCCGGACGAGCAGGACATCCGCCGCCACCTGCTCGTCGAGCAACTGGTCCCGTCCCTCGACAAGGACGCCACGGTGCGCCTCACCCGCTTACCGGGGAAGAAGCGGCTGGAAGATCGCGAACTCTTCGAGGGACAGCCGGATTACCGAGCCGAACGCGCGCGGGAGGTGAAGGAGCGGATCCTCGGTTCCGAGACTTCGCCGCTGTCCGAACGGTCGATCGGTCACCTGCGCAACTGGCTCGGCCTGGCGCTGGACACCTCATGGCAGGAAAGCACCTCCGACGTCCGCTCCGAGCTACCGGACGCCCCGACGTTCAGCGTCTCCGCCGCCGTGATCCTGCGCCCCAGGAACAAGGTGCTGCTGGCGGAGGCCTACCGGCGGATCGCGGAAATGCTGCGCGCGCCGGACTGCCCGGTTCCGGTGGGGCTGGCGCAGCTGGTCGTCGACACCGAACGCGAACAGCGCGCGGACTGGCTCAGTTCCCAAGGCGCGGCCAGCGGTGATCTGCTCGGCGCCGACCCGCTGTTCCCGTTGCCCGCCAACGCGGAGCAGAGCCGGGTGATCGAACTGCTGCGCTCCGAGACCGGTGTCGTCGTGCAAGGCCCGCCCGGCACCGGCAAGACGCACACCATCGCCAACCTGATCTCCGCGCTGCTCGCCCGCGGACAACGAGTTCTGGTGACGAGCCAGAAAGACCAAGCGCTGCGCGTCCTCCGGGACAAGATCCCGGACGAGTTGCGGAAGCTGTGCGTGCTGCTGACCGGCGGCAGCAAGGACGCGGCCGTCGAAGTGCGGCAAAGCCTCGACGCCCTCGCGCAAGCGGTGGCGCTCAACGACCGGCCGAGTCTGAAGCGTCGCACCGAAGCTCTCGACAAAGAGCGCAAGGAACTGCTCGTCGCAGGGAACCGGCTCAACATCGAAGTACGCCGTGCCCGGACGGTGGAACTCGACCAGCACTCCGCCGTCGTACCCGGTTACCGCGAAGACCGGTACCGCGGCACGCTGGCGGACATCGTGCGCGAGGTGGTGGCGGGCGCACCGAAGCACGACTGGATTCCTCCGGTGCCGGACACCGCGCACGACGTCCCGCCACTGCCCCCGGCGGAACTGTCCGAACTCACCCGGCTGCTGGCGCAACGCGACGACCAGCCCGACCGCCTCGACCAGCAGATTCCCGACGCCGCGGAACTTCCTACCGCGCAACAACTCGCGGACCTGGTGCGCGCCGAGCAGCAGGCTCAGCAGCAAGCGGGCCGAACGGTCGGCCACACCGCGCAGGCGCTCGCCGGTCTGCCCGAACCCCAGCTCACACGTCTGCGCGACCTCGGACAGCGGGCGGAACCGATCCTGGCGCGGTACGGATCGGAGCAACCGCCCGCCGGGCAGGAATGGGTCTTGCAAGCATTGGCCGACCGGTTCGCCGATCGCCACCAAGGTTTGTGGGCCGATCTCCTGTCGGTGCGCGAGGAACCCGCGCGCCTGCAACGGCAGCTGCACTCGCACAACCCCGGATTGCAGGTGGACAAACCCACGATCGACCCGGACAACCTGGGGACGGCTCGCGGCTGGTTGCGCAGCGGCCAAGCCCTGCTCGAACATCTGCGCGCGGGTGGTTCACTGCGGCGATTCCTCCCTCGAGCGCCGCAGAAGGACGCGCGGGAACTGCTCGACGTGGTCCGGGTGGACGGTCGGGCCCCGCGCAACGCCGACGAGCTGGCGGCGGTGCTGGAAGTCATCGAAGCCGAAACCGCCGCGGCCCAGCTCGTGGCCAAGTGGCGCCAGGTCGGCGTGACCGTTCACACCGGTGAGGTCAAGCGAACTCTCTCGGAGCTCGCGGACAACGCCACTGCGCTGGACGCCGTCACCGAAGTGGGCGAGCTTCGCCGGCAGATCGCCGCGATACTCGCCGCCGAACGCGTCGCGGTGGACCTCTCAACGGTGCCGAACTTCACCGAGGTACTCCGCGCCATCCCCGCCGCCGAGCAGCAGCGCGCGTGGGAACGCGCTCGCGATAGCGTCATCCAGCTGCACGAGCTGGTGCGGAACATGACCCACCAGCTGTCGGCCTGCCCCGAACTGGAACCGCTGCGCATCGCCGTGGACGACCGTGACGTGGCCGCGTTCACCGCGGGGCTCCGGGCGCTGGACGCGGCACGTGCGCAACATCGGGAACAGCAGCACCGGGAAAGCCTGCTGCGCACGATGACCCAGGTGCACCCGGAACTGGTGCGGCTGTGGCAGGACACGCGCACCGATCCGGTCTGGCAGGAACGCGACGTCCGAGCCGCGTGGGCGTGGTCCCGGGCTCGCCGCTTCGTGCAGCGCCACCGCACCGCGGAACACGAGCGGGAACTGCTCACCGAGTACGAGCGGGTCGAAGAACGGCTCCGCCAGGTCACCGAACAACTCGCGGCGGCCGAAGCGACCGGGCAGTGCCTGGACCGCATGTCCGACGACCACAGCCGGGCACTGCACGCGTACCAAGCGCACATCAACAAGATCGGGGCGGGCACCGGGAAGAAGACCAAGGAATTCCGCCGGGCCGCGCGGCAGGCCATGGACAAGGCGCAAGGCGCGGTTCCGGCGTGGGTCGTACCGCTGCCCAATCTGCTGGAGAACATCGAACCGATCCGCAATCGCTTCGACGTCGTCATCGTGGACGAAGCCAGCCAGGTCGGCATCGAGCACCTGTACCTGCTGTGGATGGCACCGCGCGTGATCGTCGTCGGGGACGAGAAGCAGTGCACCCCCGGCATCGGGCAGATGGGCAAGCTGGACCGCGTCTTCGACGCAGCCGAGAACCACCTCGCCGAGCTCGACGAGGACATCCGCCGGATCTTCACGCCGAAATCGCACCTCTACGAGGTGCTGTCCGCGCGCTCCGGTAAGGACGGGCTGGTGCGGCTGCGCGAGCACTTCCGGTGCGTCCCGGAGATCATCAATTGGAGTTCGCGCCAGTTCTACCAGGACGGCAGCGGCGGATCCGGCCTGGTGCCGCTGCGCGAACGCACCGGTGATCAGCTCGAACCCCTCAGGGTGACGCTCGTCGAGGACGCATTCAACGAGGGCCGGGACGCGCGGTTGTGCAACGAGAAGGAAGCCACCGACATCGTCGAGACGCTGGCGAAATGCCTGCGCGACCCGAGCTACGACGGCAAGACCTTCGGGATCGTCGTGCTGCGCAGCGCCAAGCGCCACGTGCAGCTGCTGGAGAACCTGATCAGCAAGCACATCTCCCCCGAAGACCGCGAGGAGCGCAAGATCCGGGTGGGCACCGCGCCGGACTTCCAGGGCGACGAACGCCACGTCGTCTTCCTCTCCATGGTCGTCGCCGAGCCTCCGAGGTTGACCGGCGGCGAGTCCTACCGGCAGGCGTTCAACGTGGCGGCCAGCCGGGCCAAGGACCAGATGTGGCTGTTCACCTCGCTCCCGCTGGACCAGTTCAAGTCGAACGACCTCCGCTACTCGCTGCTGGACTACATGCAAGATCCACCGCCGGTGTTCGGCGCCTCGCCCGAGTTGGCCGACGTTCCCGAAAACCGCCCCGCCGAAGGCTTCGACTCGATGTTCGAGCAGCGCGTGTTCCGCGAGCTCAAACAACGCGGCTACCACGTGGTGCCGCAATACCCCGTCGGATCCCGGCGCCTCGACCTGGTGGTCGTCGGTGAGGGCGGACGGGTCGCAGTGGAGTGCGACGGCCACTACTGGCACGCCGGCTTGGACAACGAGCGCAACGACGCCGAACGCGATCGCGAGCTCGCCCGGATGAAGTGGACGACCATTCGCGTCCGCGAGAGCGAGTTCGAACTCTCCAGGAAACGAGAACTGGCCCCGGTCCTGGAAGCGCTGCACAACAAGAACATCCAACCCGGCTTCCACGGCGAAACCGCCCGTGGCGTCGAGTGGACGCCGGTGCAGACCGACGACATCGACGCGCTCGACGAATCGGAGCAGGAATGAGCGACCACGTGATCGAACTCGACGACAACGTACTTGCGGGAATCGCCGCACTGATCTGCGGCGACGACGTCTCCCCGTACTACCGGCGCGGATTCGAGATCGAGAAGTTCTTCAAGGCCGCCGGTTGGCCGGACGCCGGTGAACTCGACGGATACCGCAAGGACTGGACGCTGGAGCAGCTGCAGAAGCACCAGCACGATTCCGAGCGGATGGAGCGGGTCCTGCTCCGGCTGGCCGACCCCCGGGAGTACATCGGGGAGGACGAGGCGCGCACCGAAGTCGTCCGGCAGCTCAACGAGCTGCTCGCCGTCGAGGGCTACCAGGTCGACTACCTGCGCGGTCGGCCTCGGCTCGTCGAGCACGAGCCGTCGATGACCCGGCCGTCGAAGACGACCCCGCTCGAACTGACGGCGAGCATCGCCGACATCGTCCACGACGCCGAATTCGGACGTCAGCTGCAGAGCAGGCTGGACGAGGCGTACCTGTGCTGGACCGAGGGCGCTCCGACCGCCGCGATCATCATGCTGGGCAGCGTGCTGGAGGGCGTGCTCTACGACGTGGCGAAGAACAAGCACGAGGGACAGGGCACGGACCGCTTGGAGAAGTTGATCGACCTGGCCGAGGAGCGCGGCTGGATCGCCAAGGACGTCACCGAGTACGCGCACGTGCTGCGCGGTCACCGCAACCTGGTGCATCCCAAGAAGCAGTGGGCGAATTCGTACTCACCCGAGCACGACACCGTGCACATCGCGTGGCAGGTCGTGGTCGCCGCACTCAACGACCTCGCCGCAGCGACCGGCGACCAGGCCCGCACGACGGCTTGAAACGAGGCCGGGGAGCCGCTGGTGCGGCTCCCCGGTTCATTGTTCGTTTCGCTTCAGACACCGGAAACCGGACGCCTCGCGATGTCAGGCGCGCAGCGCCGCTCCGAAGCGGGATTCGGCGGCCCGCACGGCCACGTCGCGGGCCTCGGTGGCCTCCTCCTGCTTGAGCGTGCGGTCCGCGGCGCGGAACCGCAGCGCCAGCGCGAGGGACTTCTTGCCCTCGGCCAGCTGCTCACCGGAGTAGACGTCGAACAGCCGCACGTCCTCCAGCAGCTCACCGCCGCCGGAGCGCACCACCTCGACGAGTTCCGCCGCGGGCACCGCCCGGTCCACGACCAGCGCCACGTCCAGCAGCACCGGCGGGTAGGCCGAGATCGACGGCGCCGGACGCGAGTCCGGCAGCGGCAGCGCGTCCAGGTCGATCTCCATCGCGCAGGTCCGCTTCGGCAGGCCGAGCGCATCGACGACCTTCGGGTGCAGTTCACCGGCGTGGCCGACCACGGTCTCGCCGACCTTGAGCTCGGCGCAGCGGCCCGGGTGCCACGGTGCGAGATCGCCCGCGGTCACCGTCAGCTCCACCCCGGCGGCCCGCGCCACCGTGCGCGCGGCCTCCACGGCGTCGGCCCAGCCGGCCTCGCGACCCGGGCCCCACCAGCCCTGGCGCTCCCGCTTGCCGGCGAGCACGACGGCGGCGTGCACCGGCTGCGCGGGCAGGGCGGCGTTCAGCGCGGCGATCTGCTCGTCCGCCGGGCGCCGGTCCACCCCGACCTCCGGCAGCGCCGGGGGCTGCTCGGCGGGCAGCACGACCTGTCCGATGTGGAACAGCGCCAGGTCGCGGCGACCGCGGGACACGTTGCGCTGCAACGAATCCAGCAGCCCCGGCAGCAACGTCGTCGCCAGTTCGGAGCGGTCGGACTCCAGCGCGTTCAGCAGCGACAGCGCGCGGCGGCGCGGGTCGTCCTCGGCGATGCCGAGCTTGCCGAGCTCCTCGTCGCTGGTGAACGGGAACGGCAGCACCTCGACGTGGCCGTCGGCGGCCAGCGCCCGGGACACCGCGCGGCGGCGGCGCTGCTCGGGCGTGAGCCCCCGGCCGGGAGGCGCGGCGGGCAGCACCGACGGGATCGTGTGGTAGCCCTCCAGCCGCAGCACCTCCTCCACCAGGTCGGCGGGCTGCTTCAGGTCGGGCCGCCACGTCGGCGGGTGCGCGGTGACCAGGCCGACGCCCTCGTCGGAGGTGCCGACCTCGATGCGGCAGCCGATCTGCGACAACCGGCGCGCGGTGACACCGCGCTCGTAGAGCACGCCCGCGATCTTGTCCGGCAGCGCCAGCGGCATCGTCACCGCGGGCGGCGCCAGCGGCGCCCCCACGTCGGTGCGGCCCTGCGCGATGCGGCCCTCGCCGTAGCGCACCAGCAGCTGCGCGGCCAGCTCGGCGGCCACCGGGGCGACCGCCGGGTCCACGGTGCGCTCGAAGCGCTTGCCCGCCTCGCTGGGCAGCTTGTGCCTGCGGATGGTGCGGGCGATGCTCGCCGGGTCCCAGTTCGCCGCTTCCAGCAGCACGTCGTGGGTCTCGGGACCGATCTCGGTGCTGGCCCCGCCCATCACGCCGGCGAGGCTCACCGGACCGGACTCGTCGCAGATCACGACGTCGTCCGGGTCCAGCTCGCGCCGCACGTCGTCGAGCGTGGTCAGCTCCTCGCCCTCGGCGGCGCGGCGGACCACCACGTCACCGGTGAGCTTCGAGGCGTCCCACGCGTGCAGCGGCTGGCCCAGCTCCAGCATCACGTAGTTCGTGACGTCCACCGACAGCGAGATCGAGCGGATCCCGGCCAGCGCCAGCCTGCGCCGCATCCACCACGGCGTCGGCGCCGTCGGGTCCACGCCGGTCACCCGGCGGAACACGAACCGGGAGCACGCCTGTTCGTCCTCGATGCGGACCGCGCGGGACTCCCGTTCGTCCTCCGGCACCGGCATCGAGGCCGGGTCGCCGAACGGGACCTCCAGCGCGTTGGACAGCTCGCGGGCCAGACCGCGCACCGAGAAGCAGTAACCCCGGTCCGGCGTGATCGACAGCTCGATCACCGCATCGTCCAGGCCCACCAGCTCGGTGGCGTCCGCGCCCGGGTCGGCGACACCCGCAGGCAGCACCAGGATGCCGTCGTGGTCCTCGCCGATGCCCAGCTCCTTGGCCGAGCAGATCATGCCGTCGCTGACGCGCCCGTAGGTCTTGCGGGACGCGATCTCGAACCCGCCGGGCAGGACCGTGCCAGGCATGGCCACGACCACGAGGTTGCCCTCGGTGAAGTTCGTCGCGCCGCACACGATGCCCTGGGTGCGCCGCTCGCCGTCCTCGTCGTCGCCGACCTCCACCCGGCAGAACCGGATGGGCTTCTTGAAGCCGGTCAGCTCTTCGATCTCGGCCACGCGGCCGACCACCAGCGGGCCGCTCACCTGCGACAGGTGGGCGACCTCCTCGACCTCCAGCCCGATCCGGACGAAGGCCTCCGCCAGCGTGTCGGCGGTGGTGTCCGCGGGCAGCTCCAGGTGCTCGGCCAGCCAGGAAACCGGAATCCGCACTTGCTCAGGTCCTTCTCTCTCGCAGCGGGACGGTGATCAGGAGTCGATGCCGAACGGTTCGGTGAACCGCACGTCGCCCTCGGTCATGTCGCGCATGTCGGGAATGCCGTTGCGGAACTGCAGGGTGCGCTCCAGGCCCATGCCGAACGCGAACCCGGTGTGCTTGGTCGGGTCGATGCCGCAGGCGCGCAGCACGTTCGGGTCGACCATGCCGCAGCCGCCCCACTCGACCCAGCCCGCGCCGCCCTTCTTCTGCGGGAACCACACGTCCAGCTCCGCGGAGGGCTCGGTGAACGGGAAGAAGCTCGGGCGCAGCCGCGTCGCCGACTCCGGGCCGAACATGGCGCGGGCGAACGCGTCCAGCGTGCCCTTCAGGTGCGCCATCGTCAGGCCCTCGTCCACCGCCAGGCCCTCGACCTGGTGGAACACCGGGGTGTGGGTGGCGTCGAGCTCGTCGGTGCGGAACGTGCGGCCCGGGCACACCAGGTACACCGGCAGCTCGCGGCTCAGCATCGACCGGATCTGCACCGGCGAGGTGTGCGTGCGCAGCACCAGCCCCGAGTCCTCCGGGCCCACGTGGAACGTGTCCTGCATGGTGCGCGCCGGGTGGTCCTTGCCGAAGTTCAACGCGTCGAAGTTGAACCACTCGGCTTCCAGCTCGGGGCCGTCGGCGACCTCCCAGCCCATCGCGACGAACACGTCGCTGACGTGCTCGGTGAGCTGGGTGATCGGGTGCCGGGCACCCGCGGGGACCCGGCCCGAGGGCAGGGTGACGTCCACGGATTCCTCGCGCAGGACCTTCTCGTCGCGCTCGGCCTGCAGCACAGCGCGGCGCTCGTCGAACGCGCCCTGAATCGCCTGCCGGGCCTCGTTGACGCGCTTGCCCGCTTCGGACCTGGCCTTCGGCGGCAGCGCGCCGATCTCCCGGCGGGCCGTCAGCAGCGGCGAACGCTCCCCCAGGTGCGCGGGCTTCGCGGCGGCCAGCTCGTCGAGGTCCGCGGCCTCCTCGAACCCCTTGCGGGCTTCGACGACGGCGCGGTCGAGCGTCTCCGGCGCGAGCGCGGCGACCTCCTTGGGGTCGTACGAGTCGTTGGCTCCAGACATCGTTACTGCATGACTCCCGTCATTCGTCAGGCGACACTTGTCAGGCGTGACAAGCACGGCGTGACCCGCCCGGCATGACCATTTCGTCCGGCCCGCCCACCGGGCTCCCGATGGGCCTGCACCTGCTGGGTGACCTGCGGATGCGTGCCGCAGCCGTTCGAGTCTAAGCGACCCGGTCGAGCGCTTTTCGCGCAGCCGCGTTCCTGGGCGTGTTCACCCGCGCGAGAGTCGACTACCCGCGGTGCCGCTGGGCCCGCGCGGAGGCGTACAGGCAGACCGCGGCGGCGGTGGCCAGGTTCAGGCTCTCCGCACCGCCGTAGATCGGCACCCGCAGCGTCGCGTCCAGTTCGGCGAGGACCTCCGGCGGCAGGCCGTGGGCCTCGCTGCCGAACACCCACGCCGTCGGAGCCGCCAGTTCCCCGGCCACCGACGCCGTGTCCAGGTCGCCCTCGGCGTACCCGTCGGCGCCGACCAGGCGCAGGCCCGCGGCGCGGCAGGCCGCGAGCACCGCAGGCGCGTCCCGGTCCCGCGCCACCGGCAGGTGGAACACGCTGCCCGTGGACGCGCGCACCGCCTTGCCGTTGTACGGGTCCACGGTGTCGCCCGCGAACAGCACCGCCCCCGCGCCCGCGGCGTCGGCGACCCGCACCACCGTCCCCGCGTTGCCCGGGTCGGAGATGCCCAGCAGCACCGCCACCAGCGGCGGCCGCTCGGCCAGCGCCTCGGCGGGTGTCGTGGTGGGCAGCGCGCACTGCGCGACCAGCCCTTGCGGGGTGACGGTCTCCGACAGCGAGGCCGCGGCCCGGTCGGTCACCACGTGCAGCGGGACGTCGACCTCGGGCAGCTTCGCCGCCTGTTCCTCGGTGGCGAACAGCGCGCGCACCTCGGCCCGGCCCGCGGCGTGCGCGTTGAGCGCCTCGCCGACCGCCTGCGCGCCCTCCGCGAGGAAGGCGCCCGCCCGGTCCCGGCCGGCGCGGCGGGTGAGCTTGCGCGCGACAACGACCCGGGACGATCGCTCCGTCAGCGGAGGTGTCCCGGGCCGTTGCTGCTCGTGCGTGCCCTCGGTGATCAGGCCGCACCTTCCGGCAGGTGCTTCTTGGCGACGTCCACCAGCGCGGCGAAGGCCTGCGGGTCGCGGACCGCGAGGTCCGCCATGATCTTCCGGTCCACCTCGACGTCGGCGGCCTTCAGGCCCTGCACGAAGCGGTTGTAGGAGAGGCCGTTCTGCCGGGTCGCCGCGTTGATGCGGGTGATCCACAGCTTCCGGAACTCACCCTTGCGGGCGCGCCGGTCGCGGTAGGCGTAGACGTTCGAGTGGAGCGTCTGCTCCTTGGCCTTGCGGTACAGCCGGGAGCGCTGGCCGCGGTAACCGCTGGCCTGCTCGAGAATGCTGCGGCGCTTCTTCTGGGCGTTCACTGCCCGCTTGACGCGTGCCACGGGTCCGTCCTGTCGATCTCATCGGGGGCGGCGGACCGCCCTGGGGGGCTGGGAGCGCTGGAGAGCCTGAGCGCCGCGTTGCGCGGCGCCGGGCTCAGCGGCCCAGGAGCTTGTTGATGCGCTTGACGTCGTTCTTGGCGACGGCCTCGGTGCCCTCCAGGCGACGGGTCACCCGGCTGGACTTCTTCTCCAGGATGTGGCGACGACCCGCCTGCTCGCGGCGGAGCTTGCCACTGCCGGTGACCCGGAAGCGCTTCGCGGTCCCGCTGTGGGTCTTGTTCTTCGGCATCTCTCAATCCTTCTCATACGGGGTCCGCCGCGGAGCGGGCTCCACGGCGGACCTGATCGGCCCTTGCACCCGACCGGCGCCGGCAACCGACCAGGCATCGGCGGGGCCCCGGCTCGATCGGCCGGGGCGGCACCCGATGCGTCCGGTGGCCTTACGCGGTCGCCTTCGGCTTGGTCTTGTTCGTCTTGTGCGGCGCCAGGACCATGATCATGTTCCGGCCGTCCTGCTTCGGGTTGGCCTCGATGAACCCCAGTTCGGCGACGTCGTCGGCCAGCCGCTGCAACAGACGAAAGCCCAGCTCGGGACGCGACTGCTCACGACCGCGGAACATGATCGTCACCTTGACCTTGTGACCCTGGCCGAGGAAGCGGGTGACGTGACCCTTCTTCGTCTCGTAGTCGTGCGGGTCGATCTTCGGCCGGAGCTTCTGCTCCTTGATGACGGTCTGCTGCTGGTTGCGGCGCGATTCGCGAGCCTTCTGCGCACTCTCGTACTTGAACTTGCCGTAGTCCATGAGCTTGCAGACCGGCGGGCGCGCCTGCGGGGCGACCTCGACAAGGTCCAGATCCGCTTCCTGCGCCAGGCGGAGCGCGTCCTCGATGCGGACGATGCCGACCTGTTCGCCGTTCGGTCCGACCAAGCGGACTTCGGGCACGCGGATGCGGTCGTTGATGCGCGTCTCCGTGCTGATGGGGCCTCCTCGGTTCGATGCTTCGGTCTTTCTGCAGCCTCGGCGCGTGAAGCTCGCCCCTGGACGTGCAGTAGTCCCGCGGGAATTCCGGATGCACCGGAACCGCGAGACCCTACTCCTACCGATCGAACCGGTACCGCAATACCGCTCGCACCACCGGCGTACCGCCGGTGGGACCGGACCCGGCGGCCTGAGAGTCGGCTGCACGGGTGGGAGCGGGGCTCCACTTTGCCGCCCCCGACTGCGCGGGGGCTGGTCGCTCATGTCAGGGTACCAGTCGTGAACGAAGCGCAGCCGACCCCGCCCCCCGAAAGCACTCCGGACCAGGGCTCGGGATCGAGCTCGCCCGCCGAGGCGGACTTCGGCACCAACGTCCGCGAGCTCGTGGATGTTCCCAGCGTCGAGGTCATCAGCCGCGCCGCGGTGATGCTGATGTCCTCCGCCGCCGAGAAGCTCGGCCTGGGCGACGAGGATCCGGACACCGCACCGAGCCGCGACCTGGACGAGGCGCGGCGGCTGATCACCGCGCTGGCCGGCCTGGTCACCGCCTCCGTCGAGTACCTGGGCCTGCACGCCGCGCCGATCCGGGACGGCCTGCAGAGCCTGCAGCGCGCGTTCCGCGAGGCCAGCGCCGTGCCCGACGCGCCCGGCCAGGGGCCCGGCGAGAAGTACACCGGCCCGGTGCACTGACCCCGGTCAGCTCCCCCCGTAGTAGGGGTGGGTGAGCCGGTCCCGATCGTCGACCAGGCCGCGCACCTGCTCCTTGGTGTGCCCGGTGACCGCGTCGCGGACGGCCTCGCCGACGGCTTCCCGAGCGGAGTAGCGGACCGCGGTCTCGTCGTCGGCGTCGTGGTCCAGCCACAGCGAGACGAACACCATCGTCTCCTGGTCGGGTTCCAGCAGACCTTCAGCCACCGAGTCCAGCACGCCCTGCGCGGTGCCGACCTGGCAGGCGCCGAGGATCAGCGCCGCGGTCCGGCCGGAGGCGGCCACCTCGTGCCCGACCAGCAGCGTCGGCGGTTGCACTGCCACGCAGGCGTGCGGGGCGTCGCCCACCGAGACCAGGATCGGCGCGAGCCGCTCGGTGGGGACCGTGAGCGTGGTGAGCAATCCGGCGGCGGTGGTGCCACCGCGGCGGGCCAGCACCACGATCACCCGGCAGCCGTTGGGTTTCCGCCCGCCCCAGCCCTGCGCGAGCCGGCCGTCCAGGTCGCCGAACGTGGTCATGCACGCCCTCCTTGACCAACCGCGCCGGCCAGGGCCGGACGGACCGGGTGACTGATCGACACCCTCCGAGCACCGCACCCGGTTGTCAAGGCCGGGTGCGGTGAGCGGTCGTCCGGCCGCGACCGGCTTCCGGAAGGCCCGCGCGGCCTTCAGCCCGGCTGGTCCCCGGAACGGAGCAACCCGCCCGGTCAGTCCCCGAGGACGGCGAGCGCGTCGATCTCGACGAGCAGCCCCGGCGGCAGGCCGACGTAGACGGTGGTGCGGGCCGGGTAGGGCTCGCCGACGACCCGGGCGTAGGTCTCGTTCATCTCGGCGAACTGGGAGACGTCGGTCAGGTAGACGCGCAGCATGATCACGTCCTCCAGGCCGGCGCCCGCGGCCTCCAGCACGGCGATGACGTTGCGCAGCGCGCGCTCGGTCTGCTCCGGCACGCCACCGGCGACGATCTCCCCGGTGGCCGGGTCGACCGGGGTCTGCCCGGAGACCTGCACGATGTTGCCCTTGCGCACGCCCGGGGACAGCGGGATGTGCGGCGGCGGGGTGGGTGCGGCGTCGCTGGTGATGATCTGCCTGGGCATGGTTCCTCCTGCGCTCGGGCGGTCTGGCGGGCGGCGCGGAATTCGTCTGGACCACCGCGCCTCCGGTGGGCTTATCATCTCCCGATCACTTCGCGCTCGTCGCACTGGAGGCGCTTTGTCCCCGACCACTCCCGGCATCGACGACCAGGCCGTGTCCGCCCTGCGGCAGGACGTGCTCGACTGGCGGTACAAGGGCCTGCCGAGCGGGGCGTCCGGCAGCACCGCGGCGGAGTTCCTGGCGACCCGGCCGACGCTGTCCGGCTCGGGGTTCACCGGCCCGGTGCTGGTGCTGGACGAGGCCGCGCTGGAGCACAACCTCTCGACGATGGCCCGGTGGTGCGAGCGGCACGGGGTGCTGCTCGCCCCGCACGGGAAGACGACGATGGCGCCGCGGCTGTTCCAGCGCCAGCTCCAGCACGGCGCCTGGGGCATCACCGCGGCGAACGTCGCGCAGCTGCGGGTGTACCGGGCGTTCGGGGTGCGGCGGGTGCTGCTGGCGAACCAGCTGCTGGACCCGGACGGGCTGCGATGGCTGAGCGGCGAGCTGGACCGGGACCCGGAGTTCGAGTTCAGCTGCTGGGCCGATTCGGTGGCCGGGGTGGAGCTGATGGCGGCCTCCTGGACCGGCGAGCGTCCGCTGGACGTGCTGGTCGAGCTCGGCTGGGCGGGCGCCCGGACCGGGGTGCGGTCGGTCGAGCGGGGCGTCGAGGTGGCGCGGGCCGTCGCGGCGAGCCCGCGGCTGCGGCTGGCCGGGGTCGCCGGGTACGAGGGCGCCGCCGCGCACGGCACCGGGGACGACGCCCTGGCCACCGTGGACGACTACCTGGCCCGGCTGCGGGAGCTCGTCGGCGAGGTCGAGCGCGCCGGGCTGTTCGAGACCGCGGAGATCATCGTCTCCGGCGGCGGCAGCGCCTACTTCGACCAGGTCGCCGAATCCCTCGCGGCGCCGTGGCCCACCAGCGCCCGGGTGCTGCCGGTCCTGCGCAGCGGCGCCTACCTGACGCACGACGACGGGCTGTACCGCCGCAACTCCCCCTTCGGCCGGGCGCACCGGCTCGCCGGGGACGAGTCGCCGTTCCGGCCCGCGATGCGGGTCTGGGCGCAGGTCACCTCCCGGCCCGAGCCCGGGCTGGCGCTGGCCACGGTGGGCCGCCGGGACGTGTCGTTCGACCAGGACCTGCCCGAACCGCAGGTGGTGCGCGGCGCGGACGGGGTCGTGCGGGAGCTGACCGGGTGCGCGGTCACCTCGCTCGCCGACCAGCACGCGTTCCTGCGCGTCCCCGAGGACGGGCCGCGGATCGGCGACTGGGTGGGGTTCGGGTTGTCGCACCCGTGCACGGTCTTCGACAAGTGGCGGTTAATCCCGGTGGTGGACGGGGACAGCGTGGTCGATCTGGTGCACACCTTCTTCTGAGCCTGCGGAGGTCGGGATGGACGGGGTCTTCGAGGGCGCGACGGTCGTCGACGGCAGCGGGGCGCCCCGCTACCGCGCCGACGTGGCGGTGGCGGGCGAGCGGATCACCGAGATCGCCGCTCCCGGGACGCTCGGCGGGCGGGAGGTCGTCGACGCGGACGGGCTGGTGCTCGCGCCGGGCTTCATCGACATGCACTCGCACTCCGACCTGCAGATCCTCGCCGAACCGGACCACCTGGCGAAGGTCTCGCAAGGGGTCACGCTGGAAGTGCTCGGCCAGGACGGGTTGTCCTACGCGCCGGTCGACGACGCGACGCTGGCCGCGGTGCGCGCCCAGATCGCCGGGTGGAACGACGATCCGCCCGGGTTCGACTGGAACTGGCGCGGCGTCGGCGAGTACCTGGACCGGCTCGACGCCGGGATCGCCGTCAACGCCGCCTACCTGGTGCCGCACGGGACGCTGCGGATGCTGTGCGTCGGCCACGACGACCGGCCCGCCACCGGGGCCGAGCTGGACCGGATGCGGCGGGTGCTGGCGGAGTCGCTGGACGAGGGCGCGGTGGGGATGTCCTCCGGGCTGACCTACACGCCGGGCATGTACGCCTCGGAGGCCGAGCTCACCGAGCTGTGCCGGGTGGTGGCCGCGCACGGCGGGTTCCACAGCCCGCACCACCGCAGCTACGGGGCGGGCGCGCTCACCGCCTACGCGGAGATGATCGAGGTGAGCCGGGCGTCCGGCTGCCCGCTGCACCTGGCGCACGCGACGATGAACTTCGAGGTCAACCGGGGGCGGGCCGGGGACCTGCTGGGGCTGGTGGATTCGGCGCTGCACGCGGGCGCGGACATCACGCTGGACAGCTACCCGTACCTGCCGGGCGCGACCTCGCTGCACGCGCTGCTGCCGAGCTGGGTCGCCGAAGGCGGCGTGGAGGCCACGCTGGAGCGGCTGCGCGACCCCGAGCTGCGGGTGCGGATCCGGCACGACATGGAGGTCAGCGGCTCCGACGGCTGCCACGGGGTGCCGATCGACTGGTCCGCCATCGAGATCAACGGGGTGCGCGACGCCGAGCGCAACGGGCACCTGGTCGGGCTCAGCATCGCCGAATCGGCGCGGCGGACCGGCACGACGCCCGGCGAGGTGTTCTTCGAGGTGCTGCTCTCGGAGCGGCTCGGCACCTCCTGCCTGATGCACGTCGGCCACGAGGAGAACGTCCGCGCGATCATGCGCCACCCCGCGCACACCGGCGGCAGCGACGGGCTGCTCGTCGGCGACCGGCCGCACCCGCGCGCGTGGGGGACGTTCCCGCGCTACCTGGGGCACTACGTGCGGGAGCTGGGCGTGCTGAGCCTGGAGGAGTGCGTCCAGCACCTCACCTCGCGTCCCGCCGACCGGCTCCGGCTGCCGGACCGCGGCCGCGTCCGGGAAGGCGCGATCGCCGACCTGGTGCTGTTCGACCCGGACACCATCGCCGACACCGCCACCTTCGACCGGCCGCGCAGCACCGCGACGGGCGTGCACCGGGTGCTGGTCAACGGGGTGCCGGTCCTCGACTCCGGGCGGCGCACCGGCGCGCTGCCCGGCCGTGCGGTGCGCCGCACACCTTGACACCACAAGGGAGTCCACTGTGGATGGTTTAGTGCACTGGTTGCAGCACGACACCGCGGGTCTGCTCACGTTGTGCGCGGCGGGGATCGCCGCCCTGCTGCTGATGATCATCCGGTTCCGGGTGGAACCGTTCATCGCCTTGATCATCACCGGGCTGCTGCTGGCGCTCGTCGCCGGAGTGCCCGTCACCGACCTCGTCGGTTCCGCGCAGAAGAGCAGCGAATCCCTGCTGGAGAGCGGTTTCGGCAGCATCCTCGGGCACATCACCGCCATCGTCGGGCTCGGTGCCGTGCTCGGCGCCGTGCTGGAGGCCTCCGGTGGCGCGCAGCTGCTCACCCGCAGGCTGCTGGCCGCGTTCGGGGAGAACCGGGCGCCGCTGGCGATGGGGCTGTCCGGGCTGCTGTTCGGCATCCCGGTGTTCTTCGACATCGGCATCTTCGTGCTCGCACCGCTCGTCTACAGCGCGGCGCGCCAAGGCGGGCGGTCGATCCTGCTGTACTGCCTGCCGCTGGTCGCCGGCCTGTCCATGACGCACGCGTTCCTGCCGCCGCACCCCGGGCCGGTGGTGGCCGCCGGGCTGCTCGGCGTGGACCTCGGCTGGGTCATCCTGATGGGGCTGGCGTGCGGGATCCCCGCGTTCGTCGTCTCCGGTGTGCTGTTCCCCGCCTGGATCGGCAAGCGGCTGCACGTGGACGTGCCGGACACCGCGCCGCCCGCGGAACTCGGCTCCGCTCCCGGCGACGAGCCGAAGCTCGGCGTGGTCGCGCTGGTCATCGGGTTGCCGATGCTGCTGATCCTCGGCGGGACGTTCGCCAGCATCACGCTGCCGCCCGGGGCGGCGCTGGACGTGCTGACGTTCCTGGGCAACCCGGTGGTGGCGCTGACCATCGCGGTGCTGATCGCGTTCTGGCTGCTGGGCACCAAGCGCGGGCTGACCGGGCCGGACCTGGCGACGCTGACCTCGACCGCGCTGCGGCCGCTGGGCATGATCCTGCTGGTCGTCGGCGCGGGCGGGTTCTTCGGCAAGGTGCTCGCCGAGACCGGTGTCGGCGAAGCGCTCGCCGGCACCCTGGAGGCGTCCGGGCTGCCGCTGATCGCCTCGGCCTACGTGATCAGCTCCGGGCTGCGGATCGCGCAGGGCTCGGCGACCGTGGCGATCGTGACCACCGGCGGGATCGTGGCGCCGCTGGTGGCCGGGCTCGGGTACTCGCAGCCGCAGCTGGCGCTGATCGCCGTGGCCATCGCCGCCGGTTCGATCATCGCCTCGCACGTCAACGACGCGGGGTTCTGGATCATCTCCCGGTACTTCGGGATCTCGACGAAGGACACGCTCAAGACCTGGACGGTGCTGGAGACGATCCTGTCCGTCACCGGGTTCGCGATGGCGGCGCTGCTGAGTCTGGTCGTGTAGCCGGTGTCGATCGGTGGCGGCCCGGGTATCCCGGGGCCGCCACCTCGATGCTTCCCGCCGGGTAGCAGAAGACCTTGCGGGTGCGTACCCCTCGGCGGATAGCTTCGGCGGCGACCGGACACGACGGGAAAGGGACCATGAGCGACAAGACCATGCGCGCCATCAGCCAGGACCGGTTCGGCGGACCGGAGGTGCTGCACGAGACCACCGCACCCCGGCCCGCGCCGCTGCCCACCGAGGTGCTGGTGCGCGTCGTGTCCGCCGGGGTCAACCCGGTGGACTGGAAGACCCGCGAGGGCGGCGGGATGGCCGGAGTGCTCGGCGAACCGCCGTTCGTGCTCGGCTGGGACGTCTCCGGCGTCGTCGAGGAGATCGGCTTCGGCGTGCACACGCTGGAGGTCGGTGACGAGGTCTACGGCATGCCGTGGTTCCCGCGCCGGGCCGGGGCCTACGCCGAGTACGTGACCGCGCCCGCGCGGCAGTTCACCCGCAAGCCGGTGGGCCTGGACCACGACCACTCGGCCGGGGTGCCGCTGGCCGCGCTCACGGCCTGGCAGAGCCTCGTGGACCTGGCCGGGGTCACCCGCGGGCAGCGGGTGCTGGTGCACGCCGCGTCCGGCGGGGTCGGGCACTTCGCCGTGCAGTTCGCCGCGCACGCGGGCGCGCACGTGATCGGCACGGCGAGCGCCGCCAAGCAGGACTGGGTGCGGGAGCTCGGCGCCGCCGAGGTGATCGACTACCGCGCCGCGCGGTTCGAGGAGGAGACCGGCGAGATCGACGTGGTGCTGGACCTCGTCGGCGACGGGATCGACCGGACCAGCACCCGCTCGCTGGACGTGCTCAAGCCGGGCGGGCTGCTGATCGCGGTGCCGTCCGGGGTAGCGCCGGAGCTGCTCGACCTCGCCCGGGAGCGCGGGGTGCGCGCCACCGGCTACCTGGTGGAACCGGACGGGCCCGCGCTGAGCACCATCGCCGGGCTCATCGACGACGGAACGGTGCGCACCCGGATCGACGAGGTGCTGCCGCTGGCCGAGGCCGCCGAGGCGCACCGCCGCGGCGAGCAGGGGCACGTGCACGGCAAACAAGTACTACACGTCGAGTCCTGAACTGCTGCCCCTTCCGCTGCTGCGAGGCACGGCGGGAAGCGGAACCTCAGCGGCGCCCTCGCTGCGGGATCGTTTTCACAGGTGGCTCCGCCACATGAGAAAACGCTGTCCTCGCGAGGACGCCGCTGAGAACCCGCGGGTGGTCGGCTTGCTCTGGTGGTCGGCAGTTCAGCGGCTTCGCCGCTGACAAGAAACTGACACGATCTGCCGGGGGGTCAAAGACGGGCAGTCAGTGATCTCCTCGCCGCGCTGTCCTCGCGATCCCGCAGCGAGCACGCCGAGTTGAAAGGCCCGGGGACGATTGGGCCATTGTGGTCTAGTCCATTGTCGAGGCATGGGGTGAGATGGGCGCCGATGCACCCGATCGAGGAGAGCACCGTGTCCGGACCTGACCACGCCCAGCAGCCGAACTCCTTGCCCGCGAATTCCCTGCCCGCGCGCGCCCTGCGCCGCCGCGGCTTCCTGGGCTTGCTCGCCGGTGTGAGCGCGCTGCCGCTGCTGCCCGCCGCCGGTGCCCGCGCGACGCCCGGAGCCGCCACCACCACCGCTTACGTCGGCAGCATGAGCTCCACCGGCGGGCGCGGCTTCGAGGTCGCCGCCTTCGACGCCGCCACCGGGAAGCTCACCGCCACCACCGCCGTCGACGGCGTGCCGGACGCCTCGTTCTTCGCCACCTCCGCCGACGGCCGCGTCCTCTACACCACCAACGAGCTGGAGCAGGGCTCGGTCACCGCGCTCGACATCACCGACCCGGCCGCGCCCGCCGTGCTCGGCAGCACCCCCACCGGCGGCGCCGGGCCGACGCACCTCGCCGTGCACCCGGCGGGGCACCTGCTCGCGGCGAACTACACCGACGGCACCGTCTCGGTGCACCCGCTCGACGCGGACGGGCGCATCGGCGACGCCACCGACCTGGTGCGCCACGACGCCGCCGAACCGCACGCCCACCAGGTGCTCGTCGCGCCGGACGACGAGCTGGTGGTCGCCGTGGACCTCGGTGCGGACGCGGTGTTCGTGTACGCGCTGGAGGGCGGGAAGCTCGCGCAGCGGCAACGCCTCGACCTGCCCACCGGGACCGGGCCGCGCCACCTCGCCTGGCACCCGGACGGGAACCGCGCCTACCTGCTCGCCGAGCTCGCCTCGACGATCACGGTGCTCGACTGGGACGGCGCCGCCTTCACCGCCGGGCAGGTCATCGGCACCCGCGACGAAGGCGCGGCCGGGGAGAACTTCCCCGCCGAGATCGCCATCACCGGCGACGGCGCGCACGTGTACGCCTCCAACCGGGGCGACGACGCGATCGCCGTGTTCGCGGTGCGGGAGGACGGGCTGGAGCGCGTCGGCAGCACCCCCACCGGCGGGCAGTGGCCGCGGCACTTCGCGTTCGCCCCCGACGGTGCGGCGCTGCACGTGGTGAACCAGCACTCCGGCACCATCACCCGGCTGCCCCGCGACCCCGGGACCGGCCTGCTCTCCCCCGCCGAGGAGTCCGGCGCCTTCGCCTCGGCGGTGGTGCTCGCGTTCGCGCCCTGACCGGTCGGTGGACGCCGGATCGGTCCACGGATGCGGCCGAACGAGCGAAGCCGCGCGGGCTGAGTGGCGAGAACCCGCATCCGCGCGGCGCACACCTCCCCCCGGACAGGTGAGATCGCTACTCTGAGTGGTTCGCTTCGGCGGCATCGAGGGGGTTCGCGATGAGCGAGAACAGCACCATCCCGGTCAAGGAGTTGCGCTCGGTCATCGGGTCGCGGTGGCGGCGCCCCCGCCTGCTCACCGCGGTCGGCGACCAGCCGATGTTCCACCTGGTCCGGCCGGACCGGCCGGACGACCTGACCGCCCAGCTCGGCGGTCACCTCGGCAGCGGGGTGCCGCACGTGCTGATCAGCGCGGACCAGCCGCTGCCGGAGAACGACCTGGACCGCTCGGTGCTGATGCGGGAACAGCTCCTGGACAAGGTCGCGCTCGGCCTCGGCGGGCACGACTCGCGGCGTTGGCAGGGGGGATCCGCTTCCACCGCTACGCCCTGGCGAGCTACCTGCTGCAGCACGAGCTGGAACCGCCCGAGCCGGACGAGGTGCCGAACCGGCAGGCCCGCGCCCTGCTGCGGACCTACGCGCGCAGCCGGCTGCTCCGGCTCAAGAGCCGTAGCGCGGAGCCCGACGGAGCGGGTTCGCGGTTCGACGCGGCCGCCACCCGCGTCGAACCGCTCGCCCTGCCCTGGTACCTGGCGTTGCCGTCGCTGGTGCTGTTCTACCTCCTGCCGCCCGTGATCCAGCGCGGTGTGGTGTTGCGCAGGCCCGCACGGTGGTTCCTGCGCCAGCACTACCTCTCGCCGCGCGAATCGGCGGACTTCGCGAGCTTCGCGCAACGGCTGCTGACCACCCCGTCGGTGCACGAGAACGCCCTCCAGGTGCGCAAGTTCCTGGTGCACGCGCTGCTGGAAGACCTCGCCGACGCCTACGCGCGCCGGGTGTGGCGGTGGCGCTGGATGCGGCGCGACAACTACCCGGTGCTGCTCCTGCAGGGCGTCACACCGGGCACCACCGGAGAACTGCTCATCCGGCTGATCAACGACGTGCGCAACGAGACCGGAGCTTGGGACCCGCTGCTGGTCGTGGCCAGCGGGACCGAGGAGCTGCCGCACGACGACCCACCGGCCGAACCGCTCACGGTGCAGGGCTGGCAGCACCGGCTGCAGGAGGCCAGGCGCAAGCGCTCCCCCACCGCCTGGTACCTGCCGATCCGGGTGGAGGACCCACCGACCGATGTGGAACCGCGCCCCGCGTTCCCGCGCGGCCAGTTCCCGATCCGGACCACCCGCGCCCGGATCCTCCGCTTCGTGCCCGTGGCGATCGCGGGTGTCGTGGTGCTCGGGGCCGGAACCTGGTACCTGCACGAGTGGAACGCGCACTGCCGCACCCTGCTGCCGTGGACGGAGCCCGGCCTCAGCCGAATCGACCCGGACGGATTCGGCGGCGCGCGGGGGGAGTGCGTGGGCGTGTCGGCCGGATACATGTTCTCCCCGCCGGAGAACGCGGACGACAAGACCCGCGAGGAACTGCTCGGATTGCAGGACAGGGTCCGCGAACTCAACGCCGCGGCCGAGGAACGGCACCGCAACGAGCCCGAGCTCCCCTACCCGACCATCGTCTACTTCAGCGTCCTGACCACCTCGAATTCCGATTCGACGACGCTGGCGGCAGCGTTGGAGGAACTGCGCGGAGTCGTCGACGCCCAGAACCGGTCGCGCCTGGCCCGGCTCCCGATGCGGGTCGTCATCGCCAACGGTGGCGAGGAGATGCGCCACGGCGCCGAGGTCGCGGAGCGGATCGGAGAGCTCGCCCGCGCCGCCGAAGCGGAGAACATCGCCGCGCGGGGCGAATCGACCCGGTCCGGGACGGCCCGGGAGGCGACGTCACCCGTCGTCGGCGTCGTCGGTCTCGGCGGCAGCCGGAAGACCACCAAGGAAGCGATCTCCGTGCTCGGCAGGCACGGGCTGCCGAGCATCGGGATCACCACCTCCGAGGACCACATGTGGAAGTCGAGCAAGCTCTACTTCCAGATCGCGCCACCGAACCGCGACCAGGCCCGGGTCGTCGGTGAATACCTCCAGCACCACGTCGAGGCACGTCCGCGCCGGGTGATCATCTTCAAGGATCCCGGCGACGACTACAGCGTGAACCTCGCCGAGGACCTGCACCACGAGCTCACCGCGAACCGCGGCATCGCCGCCGACACGACCGACGATCTGGCGGAACTGGAATTCGCGTGCGGACGGGACTCGGTGGTGTTCTTCGCGGGCCGCTCCGAACAGCTCAACGAACTGCTGACCCGGGACAGGTGCGACCCCGGCAACCCCGCGCGGCTGATCGCGGGCGACGACGTCACCAAGTACGTGCTCAACCGGCGGGTGTCCAACCCCGATGCTCCTCGCCCGCAGCTCGACTACGTGTCGTTCAACAAGCTCCCGCACGCGGAACGTGCGGACGACGACGCAGACCAGGGACGTTCCGCGCTGGCCCGGGACGCGATAGACCTCCTGAGCACCGCCATCAACCAGTTCAAGGACGATCCGCTGCCGCTGACCGGGATCACCACGTGGAACGAGCTGTCGCACGTCGGGGGCATGTCGCGCGCGACCACCGGCGCGATCGTGTACGACCCCACCGGGTCCGATCCGTCGAAGCGCCAGGTGCCGGTGAACAAGGCGATCACGATCGAGCACATCGACTCCGCCGGGCGGAGCAGGACGCTGCTGGTGTGCGGTGACCACCAGGCCAACGACAACAGGCCCGCCGGGTGCACCTGGCTCGGCGGCTGAGTCCCGTGCCACCCGGTTCGAGGCCGGGTGGCACGGGTCCGCTCACCCCTCCGCGAGGATCGGGGCCAGGAAGCGGCCCGTGTAGCTCTCCTCGACTTCGGCGACCTGCTCCGGAGTCCCCTGGGCGACGAGGGTGCCGCCGCCGGAACCGCCCTCGGGGCCGAGGTCGAGCAGCCAGTCGGAGGCCTTGATGACGTCCAGGTTGTGCTCGATGACGATCACCGTGTTGCCCTTGTCCACCAGGCCGTTGACCACGCCGAGCAGCTTGCGGATGTCCTCGAAGTGCAGGCCCGTCGTCGGCTCGTCGAGGATGTAGACGGTCTGGCCGGTGGAGCGCTTCTGCAGCTCGCTGGCCAGCTTCACCCGCTGCGCCTCGCCGCCGGACAGGGTCGGCGCCGGCTGGCCGAGCCGCACGTAGCCGAGCCCGACGTCCACCAGGGTGCTCAGGTAGCGGTGGATCGACTTGATCGGCTCGAAGAACTCGGCGGCCTGCTCGATCGGCAGGTCCAGCACCTCGGCGATCGACTTGCCCTTGTAGTGCACTTCCAGGGTCTCGCGGTTGTAGCGGGCGCCCTTGCACACCTCGCACGGCACGTACACGTCCGGCAGGAAGTTCATCTCGATCTTCAGCGTGCCGTCGCCCGCGCACGCCTCGCAGCGCCCGCCCTTGACGTTGAACGAGAACCGGCCCGGCTGGTAGCCGCGGACCTTCGCCTCGGTGGTCTCGGCGAACAGCTTGCGGATGCGGTCGAACACGCCGGTGTAGGTGGCCGGGTTGGACCGCGGGGTGCGGCCGATCGCGGACTGGTCGACCTGCACGAGCTTGTCCACCAGGTCCACGCCCTTGATCCGGGTGTGCCTGCCCGGCACCTGCCGCGCGCCGTTGAGCTTGTTCGCCAGCACCGAGGCGAGGATGTCGTTGACCAGCGTGGACTTCCCGGAACCGGACACGCCGGTGACCGAGACCAGGCAGCCCAGCGGGAACGACACGTCGATCTTGCGGAGGTTGTGCTCGCGGGCGCCGACCACGGTCAGCTGCCGCTTCGGGTCGCGCTTGCGCCGCGCCGCGGGCATCGGGATGGCCTTGCGCCGGGCCAGGTAGTCGCCGGTCAGCGAGGACTCGTTGTCCAGCAGCTCCTTGTACGGGCCGCTGTGCACGACCTTCCCGCCGTGCTCGCCCGCGCCGGGGCCGATGTCGACCACCCAGTCGGCGCTGCGCACGGTGTCCTCGTCGTGCTCGACGACGATGAGCGTGTTGCCCAGGTCCCGCAGCCTGCTCAGCGTCTCCAGCAGCCGGTGGTTGTCCCGCTGGTGCAGGCCGATCGACGGCTCGTCCAGCACGTACAGCACGCCGACCAGGCCGGAACCGATCTGGGTGGCGAGCCGGATGCGCTGCGCCTCACCGCCGGAGAGGGTGCCCGCCGCGCGGGACAGCGACAGGTAGTCCAAGCCCACGTCGAGCAGGAATCCGAGCCGGGCCTGCACCTCCTTGAGCACCCGGCCCGCGATCATCTCCTCGCGGTGGCCCAGCACCAGCGAGTTCAGGAACGACGCGCACTCGCGCACGCTCAGCGCGCTCACCTCGGCGATGGACAGCTCGCCGTGCGCCGGGTTCTCCATGGTGACCGCGAGGATCTCCGGCTTCAGCCGGGTCCCGTCGCACGCGGGGCACGGCACGTCCCGCATGTAGCCCTCGTACTTCTCGCGGGCGTAGTCCGACTCGGTCTGCTCCAGGCGCCGCTCCAAAAACGGGATGACGCCCTCGTAGGAGGCGTAGTAGGAGCGCTGCCGCCCGTAGCGGTTCTTGTACCGCACGTGCACCTGGTCGTCGGTGCCGTGCAGCACCGCCTTCTTCACCTTGGTGGGCAACCGGTTCCACGGGGTGTCCATCCGGAACCCGACCGATTCGGACAGCGAGGTGAGCAGCCGGGTGAAGTACTCGGCGGTGTGCCCGCCGGCCCACGGCGCGATGGCGCCCTCGCCGAGGGACAGCTCCTCGTCGGGCACCACGAGTTCCGGGTCGACCTCCTTGCGGATGCCGAGACCGGCGCACTCGGTGCAGGCGCCGTACGGGGAGTTGAACGAGAACGAGCGCGGCTCCAGCTCGTCCACGCCCAGCGGGTGGCCGTTCGGGCAGGCCAGGTTCTCGGAGAACTTCCGCTCCCGCTCCGGGGAGTCCTCGTCGACGTCGACGAACTCCAGCAGCACCAGCCCGTCGGCGAGCCGCAGCGCGGTCTCCACCGAGTCGGTGAGCCGCTGCTTCGCGTTCGCCTTGACGGTGAGCCGGTCGACCACGACGGCGATGTCGTGCTTCTCCTGCTTCTTCAGCTTCGGCGGGGACTCCAGCTGGTACACCTCGCCGTCCACCCTCGCCCGGGCGTAGCCCTGCGACTGCAGCTGCTCGAAGAGGTCGACGTACTCGCCCTTGCGGCCGCGGATGACCGGCGCCAGCACCTGGAACTTGGTGCGCTCCGGCATCGCCAGCACCTGGTCGACGATCTGCTGCGGGGTCTGCTTGCTGATCGGTTCGCCGCAGGTCGGGCAGTGCGGTTTGCCCGCGCGGGCGTACAGCAGCCGCAGGTAGTCGTAGACCTCGGTGATGGTGCCCACCGTGGAGCGCGGGTTGCGGCTGGTCGACTTCTGGTCGATGGACACCGCCGGGGACAAGCCTTCGATGAAGTCCACGTCGGGCTTGTCCATCTGCCCCAGGAACTGCCGCGCGTACGCCGACAGCGACTCCACGTAGCGGCGCTGGCCCTCGGCGAAGATGGTGTCGAAGGCCAGGCTGGACTTTCCGGAGCCGGACAGACCGGTGAACACGATCAGGCTGTCGCGCGGCAGGTCGATGTCGATCCCGCGCAGGTTGTGCTCGCGGGCGCCGCGGACGACGAGGCGGTCGGCCACTGTGATCCTTTCGGAAGTTCTCGCCGGTTCGGTGGACGCGCCCGCCGGCACCGGGCCACGGCATCGGTCACCGCAGGCCCGCGGGCGACTCGGACGGGGTTCCCCACCGCAGCGCCGGGTCGTCGTGCCCGTGCGGGGTGGAGCCCCTGGTCGGCCCGGCGTGATTCGGGCGCGGGCGCAGCACCGAGGGTATCGGCGCGGCCGCGCTCAGCGGTGTTCGGACGTCGCGCGGCCATGCTATGCCGCACCCCCGACAGTTCCGCGTCGCCCCTGGTCACGCCCTGCTCAGGGGTGCAACGCGCAGCGGCGCGCAGTATTCCGGGCCGCCCCCTAGCACGCCTGTGCGCGACCATACGCAAATTCCCCCGGATTGGGCACTGTCGGGGGACGCGCCTGTACCCCTACTCTCGGGTACTCCCCTGCCGTGTCCGGAGAATTTCCTGCACACATCAAGGAATCCGATGGCTGACACCGTTCTCGGCGCCGGCGGCACCCCCGTGCCCGCCGGAGCCGCGCACTCGACCGAACAGGTCACCGCCGCCCTGTCCGCGATCGAACGCAGCACGCAGCGCCTGCTCCAGGTGAGCGAGGAGCTGGACGACGCGAGCGTGCGACGGCCCAGCCTGCTGCCGGGCTGGACCCGCGCGCACGTGCTCACCCACCTGGCCCGCAACGCCGACGGGCTGCTGAACCTGCTGATCTGGGCCAGGACCGGCGCCGAGCACCCCATGTACGCCAGCCCCGCCGACCGCGACGCCGACATCCAGGAGGGTGCGGTGCGCGGGCACCGGCTGCTGGTGGAGGACGTGGTGGCCTCGCACGGCCGGTTCGCGCACGCCGTCCGCACCCTGCCCGCCTCGGCGTGGGACGCGGAGGTCGTGGGCCGCGAACCGATGCCCGCCCACCACGTGCTGCGCAAGCGGCTGCTGGAGCTGTGGGTGCACCTGGTGGACCTCGACGGCGGCGTCGGCTTCGACGAGGTCCCCGAAGCGGACGCCGAGCAGCTGCTGGAGGACGTGGTGCAGCAGTTCGGGGGCAGGCCCGACGTGCCCGCGGTGACGGTGGTGGTCGACTTCGACGACGGCCGCACCCGCACCTGGGAGCTGCGCGGCACCACCTCCCCGCCCGCCCAGGTGCGCGGGCGCCCCGGCCCGATGCTCGGCTGGCTGCTCGGCCGCACCGGTCCCGAGCCGCTGGAAGGGGACGCCCCGGCGCTGCCGGTGTGGTTGTGAGGGGCGGCGCCGCCGAGCGATACGCTTCGCACGTGGAGGCATACGAGCAGTACACCGGCCATGTCGAACCCGGCGGCGCCCCCGCCAAGCGGGTCCTGGACGCGTTGACCATCACCAAGGTGTCGGTCGGCCCGATGGACAACAACGCATACCTGCTGACCTGCCGCGGCACCGGGGACGCGCTGCTGATCGACGCGGCGAACGATTCGGAGCGGCTCGCCGACCTGCTGGGGCACGACGACGACCGGCCGCGGCTGCGCACCATCGTCACCACCCACCAGCACGGCGACCACTGGCAGGCGCTGGGCGCGGTCGCGGGCCAGACCGGCTGCTACACGCTGGCGCACCCCGCCGACGCCGGGGAACTGCCGGTGCCGCCGGACCGCCTGGTGAACCACGGCGACGTGGTGCCCGTCGGCGACGCCGAGCTGCAGGTCATCCACCTGCGCGGGCACACGCCCGGCTCGATCGCGCTGCTGTACCGGGACCCGGCCGGGCACCCGCACCTGTTCACCGGGGACTCGCTGTTCCCCGGCGGCGTCGGCAAGACCGGCTCGCCGGAGGACTTCACCTCGCTGCTCGACGACGTGGAGAACCGGATCTTCGCCGAGCTCCCGGACGACACCTGGTTCTACCCGGGCCACGGCGACGACTCGACCCTCGGCGAGCAGCGCCCCCACCTCGCGGAGTGGCGCGAACGCGGCTGGTGAACCGACCCGCGGAGCGGGCCGCCCGGATCTCGGGACGGCCCGCTTCGCGCAAGCGCGAGCGAACGACCGATGCGTTCCTCACCGGCCACGGTCCAGGGACACCGCGAGAACCGTGCCGTCAGACCCGACGGAGACGGCGTCGCGAGCGAACTCCTCATCGAGGATGCCGTTCCGCCAACGCTCCTCGACTCCGGGTGCCGAACGCAGGTACGAACCGAGCCGCTGACCCGCGAGCTGCTCGTACAATCCGGATTCGAGGCCGCGGTGCACCACGAACCGCCCGCCATCCGGCAGTGGAAGCACCGAGCGGGTACCCATCACGTGCAGGCCGCCGCCGAGATCGAACGCCGTGGCCGCGTCGTCGCCCGAGGCCGAGCTCTGCTCGTCGAGGCCGGTGAACCCCCCGCGTGGAGGAGGAGGCCGGTACGCGGCCGCAGTCCGGCCCGCACCCGCGAACAGCAATGCCGAGGCCGCGCCGAAACGCGCGAGCGCGTGGGAGAACCACTTCTGGCTCGCCTGCGGGATTGTGAGAACCCTCGCTTCTGCAGGAAAGGACGTATCGGACTCCTCGACATCGACAGGAAGTGTCCGGTCGAACAGGGCCAGCTCGTCGACGGCGTCGTCCTGCTGTTCGGATCCCGGCCGTTCGGACGTGAACGGTTCCGGAACCTCGCCTAGTTCCTCGTTCAACTCGCGTTCCAGCTCGTCGGCGCTACCCGACCACAGCTCGTCCTCTCCCGGAGGGTCGAGCACGTGCACGGTGATGCCGGACTGCCGTAGACACGACGCGACCATGAGTGACGGCAGGCAACCGCGACCAGCGATCTCCACCGACCGGACCTGCACGCACGCCTTCGCCAGTTGATCGACCGCGAGCGACTCGTTGCCGTGATTGCCCTTGCACTCCAGGACTACGATCTTGACCGCGCCACCGTTGCGCGGGTGGCCGATCAGGAAGTAGTCCGGGCGAACTCGGACACCGCTCGCCTGGCGCACCGCCCCCACTCCGGGAATCCCCGAGCGGAGCGCGACGTCGGCATCCACTGCCTGAAAGTCCAATCCGGGATACTGCTCGCTCAGCACATGCCGAGCGACGAACAACGCCAGCCCGATACCCAGGTATTCGGATTGGGCGACCTTGTGGTGGTGCACAACGGAACTGGCCGCCGTGGCCGACAACGTCATGCGCCCGCGGTGCGGGGCGAGGGTCGCGCAGTAGCGGAGCTGCGCCCACAGCCTCGCCGCGTCAGCGAAGACCGGATCGTCGAAGAAGGTGGTCGCGACCCCGACCTCCCGCAGAACGTGGACCGGGGCGGTGGGCAGCACGTCCGGGACTGTCACCGGAACGGGCCACTTGCGGAACCGGAAGATCTGCTTCTGCTCTTTCCGCTCGAAGCGAAGCGCCGCCCGATTCACCTTGTCGACCAGTTCCCGCGATGAGACCAGAGTCAGATTCCCCGAGATGCTGAGCGCACGCATCACCGCACCGAAATCCATGGATCCCCGTCCTCCCCGATCAGATGGGACGCTACGACGGCTCGCACAACACCAACAAGATCCGCTACGGACGACCACCGATCTGGCGGCCGCTCGATCAGAGCAGTCCGATGCCCCGCCGATCCGGGTCTCATCGCGGCCCGCCCTGTCGGACGGCGGCCGGTGATCCTAGGCTCGGTGGATGGCGAGGTACTACGACGTGCACCCGGACAACCCGCAGCGCCGCACGCTCGGCCAGGCGGTCGACCTCATCCGGTCCGGCGGGGTGATCGCGTATCCCACCGACTCCTGCTTCGCCCTCGGGACCGGGCTGGACAACAAGGACGGCGTGGAGCGGATCAAGACCATCCGCAAGCTCGACGACCGGCACCACTTCACGCTGGTGTGCGAGAACTTCGCGCAGCTGGGCCAGTTCGTGCACATCGACAACTCGGTGTTCCGGGCGATCAAGGCCAGCACTCCCGGCAGCTACACCTTCATCCTCCCCGCCACCAAGGAGGTGCCGCGGCGGTTGATGCACCCGAAGAAGAAGACGGTCGGCATCCGCATCCCGCAGCACGTCACCGCGCAGGCGCTGCTGGCGCAGCTCGGCGAACCGCTGCTGTCGAGCACGCTGCTGCTGCCCGACGAGGAGGAGCCGCTCACCCAGGGCTGGGACATCAAGGAACGGCTGGACCACGAGGTGGACGCGGTGCTGGACTCCGGCGACTGCGGCACCGAACCGACCACGGTCGTCGACTTCTCCAGCGGCGAGGCGGAGGTCGTGCGGTACGGCGCGGGGGACCCCGAGCGGTTCGAGTGAACCGGCGTCCGGCGGGCTGGCATGCTGATCGGCATGCGGGTGCTCGTCGTCGAAGATGAACGTCGTGTGGCGGAGGCGCTGCGCACGGGGCTGGAAGCCGAGGGCTGGGCGGTGGACGTCACCGGCGACGGTCTCGATGCGCTGCGGCTCGCCGCCGACACCGAGTACGCGGCGATCCTGCTGGACATCATGCTGCCCGGCCTCAACGGCTACCGGGTGTGCGAGCGGCTGCGCGCGGCGGAGGACTGGACGCCGATCATCATGCTCACCGCGAAGGACGGGGAGTACGACGAGGCGGACGCGCTGGACTCGGGCGCCGACGACTACGTGACGAAGCCGTTCTCGTACGTGGTGCTGCTGGCCCGGCTGCGCAACGCGATCCGGCGCCGCGCCACGGCCCGGCCGCCGCTGCTGCGCGTCGGGGACCTGGTGCTGGACCCGGCGCGGCGCAGCTGCGCTCGCGGCGACCAGGACATCTCGTTGACCAGCAAGGAATTCGCGGTGCTGGAGCTGCTGGCGCGCGGCGGCGGGCAGGTGGTGTCCAAGCGGCGGCTGCTGGAGAGCGGCTGGGACTTCGCCGCCGACCCGGACGTGAACCTGGTCGAGGTGCACATCAGCGCGCTGCGCCGCAAGATCGACAACCCGTTCGGGCGGCGCAGCATCCGGACCGTGCGCGGGCACGGCTACCGGCTCGTGCCGGACCGCGGCGAGGGCTGACCGGGCGCACGGCGACGCGCCGGGCGCGGACCCCCACGTCCGCACCCGGCGCGCCCGGCCCGGGACCGTCCTCCCGGGAACCGCTCCCGGCCGCGACGGCCGGCCCTGATCAGCCGATCGGCGCGACGCCCGGCGCGGGCACCGGGATGCCCGGCGCGTCCGAGGGGACACCGGGACGGCCCGGCTCGGTCGGCAGCGGCGGGATCGTGTCGCCCGGCGCGGGCACGGTCTCGGAGGGCGGGCCGTCCGGGATGCACGGGACGGTGTCATCGGCCTGCGCGGCCGCGACTCCCTCCACCGGCGGCACACCCGGCTCACCCGACGGGATGCACTCGATCGGCGCGGGCACGCCCTCGGCAGGCGGGCCGCCCGGGATGCACGGCACGGTGTCGTCCGCCCCGCGGTCCTGGCTCGGTGCCACGCCCGGCGCACCGGACGGAACGCCCTCGACCGGGGGAACGCCCGGCTCGCCTGCGGGGATGCATTCGATGGGCTCGCCCTGCACCGGGGCGGGGACCGGTGTCGCGGAGGCCGCGAAGGCCGTGCCCGCGCCGCCGAGCCCGAGCACCAGGGCACCGGCCGCGAGGGCGGCGGCCCGAACGATTCGCGTCTGTCGCATCTGTGGAGAACTCCTCTGATCCGGTTCGCCGCGGGGTGTTCCCGCGACGAGGACCACGGTGCCCGGGCCCGCTGAAGCGGAGCTGAAGCAACCTGAAGATCGCTTCAGCTGCGGGTGTCATGCTGAGCCGCATGCGGGTACCCGTGATCGACCAGGAACATCGCCGTGCGAGCAGCGCCGGGACCACCCGTGCGTGACCCGCTGCGGCTGCGGCGCCTGTCGATCCGCGCCCGCACCACCCTCACCGCCACCGGCATCGTCGCGCTGGCCACGGTCGCCATCGGGTTGTCGCTCATCGGCTACCTGCACGGCAGGCTCACCGAGGAGCTCGACGCCGCGCTGAACGAGCAGCTGAGCACCGCGCGGGAGGCCGTGCTGGCCGGGGTGGAGCTCCCGGTGCGCATGGACGACGTCACCGTGCGGGCGATCCCGGCGGGCGCCGAATCGGCCCTCCCGATCCCGGAACCCGGCGAGGCGCCCGCCCCCGGGCCGCCGATGAGCCCGCTCGCCCCGGCCGACCCGGAACCCGGCGAACCGGTGAGCCCGCAGGACGACCCGCGGCCCCGGCCCGTGGAACCGCTGGGCCCACCCGCGACGGGAGTCCGGTCGGACCTGCCCGGCGGCATCTCGCACTCCGGCGAGGAACCGATCGCGCCGCTGCGCACCGCGCAGGCCACTGTGGACACACCCGCCGGTGCCCAGACGCTCATCGCCAGCGCCTCCACCCGATCCGTGCAGCGCGCCACCGAGGCGGCCACGACCGGGCTGCTGTTCGGGATGCCGGTGCTGCTGGCCGTCGTCGCCGCGCTGACCTGGTTCAGCACCCGCCGAGCGCTGCGCCCGGTGGAGGCGATCCGGCACGAGTTCACCCGGCTGTCCGCGCACGACCTGCGCGGACGCATGCCGGTTCCGGCGAGCGGCGACGAGATCGCGCGGCTGGCGCTCACCCTCAACGACACCCTGGACCGGTTGGACGACTCGGTGCGCAGGCAGCGGCAGTTCGTCGCCGACGCCTCGCACGAACTGCGCAGCCCGCTGGCCGCCCTGCGCACGCCGCTGGAAGTGGCGCAAGCCCACCCGCAGCGGGCCGACTGGCCCGGCATCGCCGAAGGCACCCTCGACGACCTGGATCGCTTGGAGCGGCTCACCTCGGACCTGCTGGCGCTGGCCCGCATCGACGGCATGCCGCACACCGCGGGCGAAGCGCTGGACCTCGGCTCGCTCGCCGCCGACACCCTGGAGCGCAGGCCCCCGACCCACGTGCGGCGGCACGCCGAGATCGAACCGGGCGTCGTCGTCGACGGGCACCGCACCCACCTGTCGCGGCTGATCACCAACCTGCTCGACAACGCCGAAACCCACGCCGAGCAGCGGGTGTCGCTGAGCCTGCGCGTCGAGGACGGGCGGGCGCGGCTCGACGTCCTCGACGACGGCCCCGGCGTGCCCGCCGAATCCCGCGAGCACGTCTTCGAACGCTTCGCCCGCCTCGACACCGCCCGCGCCCGCGAACGCGGCGGCGCGGGCCTCGGCCTGGCCCTCGCCCGCGAGATCGCCCAGCTGCACGACGGCACCCTCGCCATCACCGACTCCGACCGAGGAGCCCGCTTCACCGCGACGTTCCCGCTGGCGCAACCCTGACGTCAGCCCGAGCCGGCGGACTTCGCGGCGTCGGCCTCCGCCTCGTAGTGCCGCGCGAACAGCGCCGAACCGTCCGCGAAATCGATGCGGAGGAACGCGGCCCGGGGGATGTTCCGCCCCATCGGCGCGAACCGCACGCCCCGCACCTGCGAGATCGGCACCTCGAAGTACGAATGCGGGTGTTTCGCGTCCTTCAGCGCGGCGATGCCCTCGGCCGCCTGCTGCACTTGAGCGGCAGCGGAGCGGACCTTGCCGAACCAGCCACTCGAGGCGCCGGGCTGCTCCGGTCGGCGAGACCCGACCTTGCCCTGTTCCACGACGACCGCGAGCCGTTCCGAACTCAGCACCAGGAACGCCTCCCCGACCACCGCGGTCAGGTGATCACCGAAGCGGACCGCGGCCCGGCCCGGGTCATCGGCGACGGCCCACCACATGATGGACGGGTCGTCGGCCCACTCGTCGCCCAGGTAGCGACCGGAGGTGACGAGGTCGCTCGGCAGCGGCCAACCCGTTCTGTCCACATGGGACGGTTCCACGTCGTTGAGCGGCTCGTGCGGAACGCTCGTCCGCCCGGACACGGTCGAACCGACGTACCCCTGCTCCGGGAGCACGAGCCAGCGGAGTTCTTCGCCGTCGGCCGCCCACTTCTCCCGGAGCTTGGCGGACCACTTCCGATCCAGGAGCTCCCGGTCCAGTTCGTTCAGGTCAGCCACGTCCGCCTCCTCCACCGGTGAACGCCCGCAGCGCGTCGAGCATCACGGGGACCCCGCCGGGCCTGCGGGCGTTCAGGCCGAAGCCGGAACCGTCCCGCAACGTGATCGCGCACGTGATGGGGAGCTTCGAGCCGATCGGGAGGCAGTCCGCGATGTCGTTCGGGCCGAATTCCAGCCACGGCAGCACCCGCTCCGGCCGGATCGGCTCACCCGGTGCGTTCTTCCCGAACTCGCCCTGCCCCGCCCGAACGCCCTGCCCCGCCCGAGCCGACGCGCCGCCCCGAGCGAGGAGTTCCACCGCGACTCCGAGGCGCCGCGGAGTCAGCATCCACAACGTGCGGTACGGCGATCCTTCAGCGGGCACGGTGCTGCCGATCGTCCGCACGGCTGCGCACTCCGGCGCCGACCCGAACACCGTCAGATCCGCCCGGCGCCCGCCACCGCTGTCCGGCTTGCCGCGGTCACCGCTGTCTCCGCTGCCGAAGGCCATGGTCAGCAACGCATCGCCCGCGAAGCCACCGACCGCGGCCGCCGCCTTGCCGCCGCCGCGGGCGACCCTCTTGCCCCAGCTCTCCAACTGTGCACCGCGCTCGTCCAGCCCCTTGACGCGGTAGACCAGATCCTCCTGCCACAACGCCCACAAGAGCGGCTCGTCCGGAGCACACCACCACTCCCGCGCCACCAACGGCGCCGGAAGCGCCCTGGACAACGACATCAGGACTTCCTCCTCAGATGCTGAATCCGCGTTCTGTTGCGGCATCGCGCTCGTCATCGGACGACGGGTTCTGCGCCACGTCGTACCCGAACTTCACGCCTTGCTCGAGGCCTTCTTGTGCCACGGCCGCCGTACCTTCGTGCACGACGGCATCCGTCAACCGGTGCTCACCGCTCAAACCGGCGACCCCGAGCCCCGCCTGGGCCAGATTCGCGGCCAGAGCCTGCTCACCCCGTGCACGCTCCATCTCAGGCCGGAGATCACCGCCCCAGGAACGGGACGGCGTCCCGTCGGCGTTCTGGCGGTAGATCACGTCGCCGTTCTCATCACGGCGAGCGGCGTTCGCGAATCGGTTGCCCGTCGTCGAAGTCCCGTCCTCGGCGGCGGCCCGCTCGAGGTCGCGGGTAGCGCGGTTCAGGTCGGCCTGCGCCCCCGGTCGACCTTGCGCGAGCGCTTCTTCCGCTTCGCGGACTCCGCGCTGGGCGTTGCGGAGACCATCGGTGTCACCACGGGTGAGAATCTTCGCGATCGGGTTCCCGTCGATCTGCCGGGCCACCCACTGCTGTCCCCTGCTCCCGTTCCGCAGCTCGTTCATCTTCTCGACGACCTTGCGGAGTTTGCCGCTGCGGAGGTTCTGGAGGAGTTCTTCCAGCTTGGTGATCAGGGGCTTCAGCTTGTGGAGGAGTTCGGCGGCCTTGGTGCCGAGGCGGGTGCCGGTGATGGCGACCTGGGAGGCGGTGAGCCCGGAGGCCGCGGCGACGGAGGCGCCCGCGGTGATCCAGGACGCGGCCAGCGCCGCGATCCACTCGATGATGAGGCCCATCACGAGTTCCTGGAGGATGTCCACGATCATCTCGACGGCCATGTCGAAGATGTCGGCGGCGAAGTTCAACGTCTGCGCGAGGCCGCGCACCTCTTCGGCGAACGCGGCGGTGCCGCCGGAGAACTCCTCCATCTGCTTGCGGAACGCGTCCCCGGCCTGGCCTTCCCACACGGGCCGGGTGGCGGCGGCCCGCTGCTGCTCCTGCTCGCCGAGGCCGTCGACCCAGTCGGCGACCTGCTCCCAGCCCTTCCCGGTGCTGCGCATCTGGTCCGGGTCGCCGATCAGCGGTTCGATGACCCACTCCACCAGCGGGCTGATCACCAGGGAGATGAGGAATCCGAGCCCGTTGTCCGCGAACGCCTTGCCCGGGCTGAGCGCCATGTCCAGCTGCTCCATGCGGGCGTTGACGGTGGCGATGGCGATGTCCGGCGGGTTGTCCGCGCGCGCCAGGTCGTTGCTGGTGGAGACCGCGGACGAGCCGTACTCGGCGGTCCGCCCCAGGTAGCTGCGGCCGGGCCCGCCGGCGCCGTTGACCTCGCCGAGCGAGGCGGGTCCACCGCCGGAGACCCGCATCCCGCTGAGGTCGATCTTGCCCAGGTCGTCGGCCTGGGTCTGGTCCATGTCCTGGTAGTCCTTGGCGCAGTCCTGCACGGCCTGCGAGATGTGCCCCATGAACCCGCCGGCCTGGGTGGCGAGGTCGCGGCACTCCTCCAGCGAGCTGAAGTAGTGCATGGCCAGCAGCTCGCCGATCGGGCCGAAGCAGTCGTCGCTGACCCGAGCCTGCTCCAGCACCGCGGACAGCTGGTCCAAGTGCTGCGACACGCCTTGGGAGCCTTGGCTGTGCGCCGACAGCGCCTCCGGTGCGACGTTCAAGGTCACGGTCGTCCCCCCAGGACTCGAAGCGGTGCACCCACCACCGATCAGTGGTGGCGATACTACTGCGACGATCTCGAGCCCAGGTCCGTTCCCACCGATCCGGCCGGAGGCGGCGCGCGGCCACCTCCGGCGCTCGGGATCAGCCCCAGATGTCGGCCGCCCACTCCGGGTGGTCGATGAACGGGTTCCGGTTGTGCTGGAACTGGTCGAAGATGACCTGGTTGCGGTTCTTCTCGAAGTCGTCCGGCGGGTCCTGGGCGTTCCACTCCAGCAGCACCGACTGGCGGCCCATCGCGGGCGCGCTGCCGTTGTCCACCTGGTCGTTGAGCTCCAGGTCGGGGGCGCCGTCGTCGCCTTCGTAGCGCACCGCCATGTACATGATCATGCGGGCGACGTCGCCCTTGACCTCGTCGCGGGGCTCGAAGGAGTCGTCGTCGGTGAAGTTGCCCTCGGCCTCGTCGACCGGGCTGCCGCCCATGTCGAAGTCCTTGTTGCCGCGCGCCGAGTTGACCGAGACGTCGGTCGGGCGCAGGTGGTGCACGTCGGTGCCCGGCCCGGGCGAGGTGCCGAAGTCGCCGTGCGACTTCGCCCAGGTGTGCTCCCGGTTCCACTGGTCGGCGCCGCCGCCGTTGGTGTCCTTGCCTTGCGAGCGGCCCGAGTACAGCAGGATCACGTTGCCCGGGTTCGCCGGGTCCTGATCGGTGACCTTCAGCGCGTCCCACACCTCGTCGTAGGTGAGCTGGTCGGCGCTGCTGATGATGTCGTTGAGGGCGGCCTTCAGCTCCGGGCCGGTCTTGCCCAGCGCCGGTTCGTAGTAGGAGTCGTCCGCCGCCACCGGGCGGTCGGCGCCGCCCAGGTCGGCGGGCGCGGCGGAAGCGGGCAGCGGCAGCGCCACGGCCAGCGGCAGCACACCTGCCAGCGCGAAGCGTGTCCAGCGGGTCTTCAGCACGAGCGCGGTCCTCTCCCGGAAAGAGCGGCGCCGTTCGCACGTCGATGAATTCGCGAGGGCGCCGCAGAACACGGTCAAGGCCGAATTCTGGCACGCGGATCAGCACCGCCGAGTGCAGCATTCAGCGCAATCGCTTGTCCGCCGAATGGCCCAGCAGGGCCGAGAGGACCAGCTCAGACCAGGGGAAACGGGAAATCCGTTCAATTTCGCCGACGAGAATTCAGGAAACGGCTTCCGGCGCGCGAACCGTTCGCACCGGAATTCCGCGAAATACGGAAACGGCGCTGATCGAGAAATGCGGGACCGCGGTTTCAGCCGCCGTCGGTCCACGTCGGCGGAGCCACCACGTGCAGCGCGTTGCGCGCCACCGAGAACCGCTGCGGGGTGTTCGCCACCAGCTCGCCGTCCACGTTGATCGGCAGCTCCTCGTCGGTGTTCACCACGACCGAGCCGGTCCGCACGTGCGTCACCAGCGAGCTGTCCGTCGTGCTGCCGGTGCGCAGCTCCCGCGCCATCGACAGCAGCCGCAGCGGGCTGCCGTTGTGCAGCACCGACACGTCCAGCATGGCGTCGTCGATGCCCGCGTCGGCCGCCGCCAGCTGCCCGCCGCCGAAGTACCGGCCGTTGGCCACCGAGATCTGCAGCAGGTCGGTGAGCTCCATCGTGGCGTGGTCGCCGTCCGGGAACTCCAGGGTCGCCGCGAACGGCCGGTGCCTGCGCAGCGCCCGCGCCGTCGCCACCGGGTAGGCCAGCGGGCCGACCCGCCGCTTCAGCACCGGCGACATGTGCTGGGCGACCGCCGCCCCCAGGCCCGCCGAGGCCCGGTTGACGTAGAAGTTCCCGCCGCAGCGCCCCAGGTCCACGTCCACCACGTGCCCGCGCGCGATGGTCCGGCAGGCGCCGTCGAGGTCCGCCGGGATGTGCATCGTGCGGGCGAAGTCGTTGGCCGTGCCCAGCGGCAGCAGGCCCATCGGCACCTCGCGGTGCGCCAGCACGTCCACCACCGAGCTCACCGTGCCGTCGCCGCCGCCGAGCACGACCAGGTCGTGCCCGTCCTCGACGACGCCCTCCACGACCTCCACCAGCCGGGAGGCGTCCCGCAGCGGGTGCACCGCGTGCAGCGGCACGTCCAGCGCGCGCAGCAGGTCCTCGGCGTGCGAGCAGGCGCGCGCCCCGGACCGCGATTGCGCGTTGACGATCAGGGCAGCCTTGGTGACGTGGCCGTCGTAGCGGATGGTTCCTCCTCCGGTCACTCGAAGGCTACCGGCGGATCGAACACGCCCGACCGTCGCCGCAGGTGAGGACGCTCACGCCAGCTGGATCAGCTCCGCGGTGGTCCCGTCCTGGTCCCGCACGCAGGCGAAGCGCGCGGTCCCGCGCGGTCCCAGGTCGGTGACGGTGTGGCCGGCGGCGGTGGTGCGGACGGCCATGGCCCCGTGCTGCGACGGCCCGGTCACCCGCGAGGTGCGGGGGCCGGGCCGTCGATCGTGCGGCGGGACACCTCTCGCCGCCGGACGTGCGACGGCCCCCGTCCGCGGGGGATGCGGACGGGGGCCGGGTTTCGGGATCCGGAGCCGAGGGGCGGCGCCGGGTTTCTTCGGGTGGCCGGTCCTCGGTCGGGTGGCCGGATCTTCGGGGTGGCCGCGCGGCGGAGTTCTTCGGGGTGGCCGTGCGGCGGGGTTCTTCGGGGTGGCCGTGCGGCCGGGGTCTTCGGTCCTCTCCACCGGCCGGGGCTGCGGGGCGGGCCGCTCGGGGAACGGCCCGCGCCCGGGGGATCAGTCCTCGGCCAGCTTCTTCAGGTCGCCGACGCTGCCCTGGAAGTGGTTCTGGTCGACCGAGCCGTTCACGCCGGAGACGCTGCCGTCCTCGGTGTACTGCCAGAAGTTCCAGTCCTTGAAGCCCTTGGGCACGGTGGGCTCGTCGACGCCGTAGGAGGCGAGCCACAGCGGGTGGTCCGAGTAGCTGTCGGTCCCGCCCATGCACTCGTTCCAGAACGAGGGGTTGGCGTAGATGATCGGGTCGGTCCCGGTCTCGGCCTTCACCTTGCCCGTGAAGGTGTCGGTCCACTGGTGCATCTCCGGCACGGACAGGCCGTAGCAGCCACCGCCGGACGGGTCGACCTCCAGGTCGAGCACCGGGGGCAGGCTCTTGCCGTCCCGCTGGTAGTCGGCCACCTTCAGCAGCTTGTCGGCCTGCGCCTCGGCGGACTCGTCGGGGCGGGCGAAGTGGTACGGCGCGGCCAGCAGGCCGGCGTCCTTCGCGCCGTGGTACTGCTCGGCGTACTTGGGGCTGGTGAAGTCGGTGCCGTCGGTGGCGAGCACGAACGTGAAGTTCTGCCCGGACGCGGCGACCTTCTTCCAGTCCACGGATCCGTTGTGGTTCGAGACGTCGATGCCCTTGGCGGGCGGGCCGGGCACCGGGCCCGAGTCCTCGTCGGAGACGTCGTCGGGGGTCTCGTCGAACAGGTCCGCCGGGTTCTGACCGGCCTGGTTCGAGGACGCGGGGATGTCGTCCACGTGCGCGGCGGCGCGGACGTCGTCGTGCGTACCGGTGCTCACGCTGAGCACCGCGACGCCCACCACGCCCAGCGCGGCGAGTCCGGCACCGGCCTTCATGGCCCGCAGCCGCGGCTGCTGGGTGCGGTGCTGCCCGCCGTGGCCCTGCTCGCGGAACTTCGCGGCGGCGCGGTCGGCCCAGGGTCCGACGGTCTGCTCGACGCGACGACCGGCGGTGGAGTTCCGCGCCTTGCTCAGCAGCGGCAGCACCGCCAGCCACAGCCGGCGCAGCAGCGGCAGGATCTTCTGCCAGACCTGGTGGGCGTAGGGCCGCACCCGGTCCACACCGGAACGCACCGCGCGGTCGGCGCCCAATGCCGTGTCCCGCCATGCGTTGCTGTTCGCTGAAGCGGCCCGCGTCGTCTCGGGGGTCTGGTTCTCGGGGGTCGGGGTCTCGGGGTTCTCGTGTCGATCGGGGGGTGTCACGTGGACCCACACTCCGGAACGGAGCGTGTACGTGCATCGCGGTTTCTACGTAGGGAGGTACCTGGTTCCGGCACTTCAGGCCACCGCCACCCCGGCGGTCCGTCACCCACGGTGCAAATTCCCGGGCGATCCGGAGAGGTGGCTCACTTCCGGGGGAACTCGGCGAACCGCTCCGGAGGGCCACCGGACCGCACGATCGACCGGCGCGCCATCACCCTATCGGACGACCAGATCGTTACGCGGAGCGGCGCCGGACCCAGCCGGCGAGCTCGTCCCGGTCGGCGAAACCGAGCCGCTCCAGCACCTGCTCGGCCTCCACCTCCCCGGCCAGCGGTTCGACGCCGAGCCGCTCGGCGTTCTCCGCCGCGGTCATCCCGGCCGCGAGCAGCACCGCCGTCTCCACCTCCCGCGGCGACAGCTCGGCCACCCCCGCGCCGAACGGCACCTCGGGCGGGGAGCCGCCTTCGCCGAGCGCGTAGGCGACCATCTCCGGCAGCTCCCACCCGGCGCCCTCGCGGGTGGCGGCCCGGAACTCCTCCTCGCCGAGCACCTGCCACGCCCACGCCATCGCCACCGCGTCGTAGTCGTCGAAGTACACCGAGTCGCCCATCTCGCCGCCGTTGGCCTTGCGCAGCGCCTCCGAGGCCCCCATCAGCCGCGCCGCCCGCCGCGGCTGGCCGGTGGAGGTGGCGCACCAGGACAGCACCTCCAGGTACACGCCGAGGCCGGCCAGGTCGTGGGCCAGCTGCTGCAACCGGATCGCCTGCTGGATCAGCAGCGACGCCTCCCGCGGGTCGCCGCCGCGCCAGCGGTGCAGGGACACCACCCACAGCACGTAGCTCTTGGTCCACGGCGCCCCGAACGTCTCGCACAGCCGCAGGCACTCGGCGGCCGATTCGGCGCCGCGCGGGTCGTGCCGGTAGAACCCGAGGCAGGCCAGCAGGATCATCGCGTTGGTGTAGCCGAACAGGTTCCCGGTGGCGGTGTTGCCGATCGCGGCGCGCTCCAGGTAGCCGGCCGCCTCGTCCAGCCGCCCGCGGAGCATCACCGCCATGCCGCGGGTGCCGTCGACCCTCGCCTGCAGCCCGCGGTCCCCGATCCGCTCGGTGATCTCGACGGCCTCGGCCAGCGCGGTCTCCGCCGCGTCGAGGTCGCCCACGTGCAGCGCGAGGAACGCCAGCGTGGACAGGCAGTCGGCGCGTTCGGCGACAAGCTCGGGCACCGCCGCCACCGAGCTCCGCAGCCACTCGTACCCCTCCCGCAACGCGTTGCCGGAGAACCAGAACGACCACAGCTTCGCCGCGGTCGCCGCCGCCACCCGCGCCCGCTCCGGGTCGGCGAGGTCGTGTTCCAGGACCAGCCGCAGGTTCGGGTGCACGTGGATCATGTGGTGGATCCACTCAAGCTGGCGCGGCCCGAACACCTCGTTGCTGTAGCGGTCGGCGAGCCGGTGGAAGCAGACGGCGTGCCGGGCGCGGACGGCGGCCTCCTCGCCGGTGTCGTGCAGCCGGGACAGGCCGAACTCCCGGATGCTGTCGAACATGCGGTAGTAGTCGGTGCGCGCCATCTCGTCGTGCTCGCGCACCACCACCGATTTGGACACCAGCACGTCCAGCGCCTCGTCCACGTCGGCCGCGGTGAGCCGTTCGTCGCAGCACACCTCTCGGACGGCGGCCGCGTCCCACTCGCCGACGAAGCAGGACAACCGCGCCCACAGCAGCTGCTCGCCCGGGGTGCACAACCCGAAGCTCCAGCCGATGGACTCCTCCAGCGCCTCGTCCCTGGAAGGCTGGTCCCCGCTGGTGAGCAGGGCGAACCGGTCGTCGAGCCGGTCCAGCACCTCCTCGGGCGTGGATTCGCCGAGCTGGGCGGCGGCGAGTTCGATGGCCAGCGGCATCCCGTCCAGCCTGCGGCAGATCCGCACCACCACGTCCCGGTTCCCCTCGTCGAGGCGAAAGCCGGGAACGACGGCGGCGGCCCGGTCGGTGAACAGGCTGACCGCGTCGGCGAACACGTCGCCGTAGGCGCGGTCGGGCGCGTCGGTCTCGGCGGGCAGCGACAGCGGCGCCACCGGCAGCACCAGCTCCCCCGCCACGCCCAGCGCCTGCCTGCTGGTGGCCAGCACGTGCACGTGCTCGTGCTCGGTGAGCAGCTCGCGCGCCAGCCGGGCGGCCGCGCCGAGCACGTGGTCGCAGTCGTCGAGGATGATCAGCATTCGTTCGCCGCGGAGCCGGGACACCAGGCCCTCGGCGGGGTTGCCGGGGCCCGGCCTGCCGCCGAGCGCGGCGGCGACGGTCTGCGGCAGCAGGGCCGGGTCCTGCACGTCGGAGAGCCCGACCAGCACCACCCCGTCCGGGTAGGCCCGGCGCAGCTTGCGCGCCAGGCGCAGCGCCAGCCTGCTCTTGCCGACCCCGGCCGGTCCGGTGAGCGTGAGCAGCCGTCCCGAGTACATCTGCCTGCGAGCCTCGGCGAGCTCCCGGCGCCTGCCGATGAAGCTCGTCGTCTCGGGAGGCAGCCTGCCCCGGGAGCCACGCGTGACGTCCGCAGCTTCCACGTGCCCACCTCCCGCGCCGAGCGTATGCCCCCGCGGCCCACCGCACCGGGTGCGGAACCGCAGGCCACGGGCCGTGCCGACACGCCGACGCGCGCACCGGGCGGGCTTGATCGGGACGTCGGGCAGAATGCACGGACGGTTCTGGGCGGAGATCAGGAGAGGTGTCGGGACATCGTGACGACGGCTGTGCATCAGAGGATCGCCGAGGAGCTCGGCGTGCGGGAGCGGCAGGTCGAGGCCGCCGTCGGCCTGCTCGACGGCGGCGCCACGGTGCCGTTCGTCGCGCGGTACCGCAAGGAGGCCACCGACGGGCTCGACGACGCGCAGCTGCGCACCCTGGAGGAGCGGCTGCGCTACCTGCGCGAGCTGGAGGAGCGGCGCAGCACGGTGCTGGAGTCGATCCGCTCGCAGGGCAAGCTCGACGCCGAGCTGGAGGCCCGCATCAACGCGGCCGACTCGAAGGCCCGCCTGGAGGACATCTACCTGCCGTACAAGCCGAAGCGGCGCACCAAGGGCCAGATCGCGCGGGAGGCCGGGCTCGAACCGCTCGCCGACCTGCTGCTGTCGGACCCCGAGCAGGACCCGCAGGCCCGCGCCGCCGAGTACGTCGACGCCGACAAGGGCGTGGCCGACGCGGGCGCGGCGTTGGAGGGCGCCCGGTCGATCCTCGTGGAGCGCTTCTCCGAGGACGCCGACCTGGTGGGCGAGCTGCGCGAACGCATGTGGACCCACGGCCGGGTGACGTCGCGGGTGCGCGAGGGCAAGCAGGACGAGGGCGCGAAGTTCGCCGACTACTTCGAGTTCGACGAGCCGTTCGAGCAGCTGCCCTCGCACCGCATCCTGGCGCTGTTCCGCGGGGAGAAGGAAGAGGTCCTGGACCTCGGCCTGGAACCCGACGACGGCAGCGAGCAGGAGGGCCCCACCCCGTACGAGCGGGAGATCGCGCGGCGCTTCGAGATCTCCGACCTGGGCAGGCCCGCCGACCGCTGGCTCGGCGAGGTGGTCCGCTGGGCGTGGCGCACCCGCATCCTGACCCACCTGGGCATCGACCTGCGGCTGCGGCTGCGGCAGGCCGCCGAGGACGAGGCGGTGCGGGTGTTCGCGGCGAACCTGCGGGACCTGCTGCTGGCCGCCCCGGCGGGCACCCGCGCCACGATGGGCCTGGACCCGGGCTTCCGCACCGGGGTGAAGGTCGCCGTGGTCGACGGCACCGGCAAGCTGGTGGCCACCGACACCATCTACCCGCACCAGCCGCAGCAGCGCTGGGACCAGGCGCTGGCCTCGCTGGAGAAGCTGGCCCGGGCGCACGGCGTGGACCTGATCGCCATCGGCAACGGCACCGCCTCCCGCGAGACCGACCGGCTCGCCGCCGACCTGATCAAGCGGCACCCGGACCTGGGGTTGACGAAGATCTCGGTGTCCGAGGCCGGCGCCTCGGTGTACTCGGCGTCCGCCTACGCGTCCCGGGAGCTGCCGGAGCTGGACGTGTCGCTGCGCGGCGCGGTGTCCATCGCGCGCCGGTTGCAGGACCCGCTGGCCGAGCTGGTCAAGATCGACCCGAAGTCGATCGGCGTCGGGCAGTACCAGCACGACATCACCGAGACGAAGCTGTCCCGCTCGCTGGACGCGGTGGTGGAGGACTGCGTGAACGCGGTGGGCGTGGACGTGAACACCGCATCGGTGCCGCTGCTGACCCGCGTGTCCGGCATCGGCGAGGGACTCGCCGAGAACATTGTGGCGCACCGCGACGGCAACGGGCCGTTCCGCTCCCGCAAGGGCCTCAAGGACGTGGCGCGGCTCGGGCCGAAGGCGTTCGAGCAGTGCGCGGGCTTCCTGCGCATCCCCGACGGCGACGACCCGCTGGACTCCTCCAGCGTGCACCCCGAGTCCTACCCGGTGGTGCGGCGCATCCTGGAGTCGACCGGCGCCGAGCTGGGCGCGCTGATCGGCAACGAGCGGGTGCTGCGCGGCATCAAGCCCGCCGACTTCGTCGACGACTCGGTGGGGTTGCCGACGGTCACCGACATCCTCTCCGAGCTGGAGAAGCCGGGGCGCGACCCGCGGCCGACGTTCAAGACGGCGACCTTCGCCGACGGCGTGGAGAAGATCGGCGACCTGCAGCCGGGGATGCGGCTGGAGGGCGTCGTGACGAACGTGGCCGCGTTCGGCGCGTTCGTGGACGTCGGGGTCCACCAAGACGGCCTGGTGCACGTCTCGGCGATGTCGAAGAACTTCGTCAACGACCCGCACGACGTGGTGAAGTCCGGCGACGTGGTGAAGGTGAAGGTCCTCGACGTCGACGTCCCGCGGAAGCGGATCTCGTTGACGCTGCGGCTGGACGACGAGGTCGGCGCCGAGCGCGGCCAGAGCTCCGGCGGCCAGAGCTCCGGCGAGCGCCGCGGCGGTCGCCCCGGTGGCGGCGGCGGGAACGGCCGTGGCGGCGGTAGCGGTGGCGGCGGGAACGGCCGTGGCGGCAAGGGCGGCGGTCAGCGCAAGCGCGACTCCGCTCCCGCGGGCGGGGCGATGGCGGACGCGCTGCGCCGCGCCGGCTTCAACAACCGCTGAGCGGATTCGCGAGCACCGCGCGGCGCTCCACCCCGGAGTGCCGCGCGGTCCCCTCGTCAGCGGCGGAACCGCTGCGCCGCCGACCGGGTTCGCAGGCCGACCACCGGCGGGTTCTCAGCCGTGCCCCCGCGAGGACGGCGGATCACCCTGCGGCGCCGGGGTCCTCCTCGTCCCGCAGCAGGGCGACGAGCCGGTCGCCGAGGATGTCGGGGATGACGCGTTCCGCGGACCGGGCCGCCGCCGCGTTCAGCGCGGACATCGCCAGCGGCCGCAGCCGCCGCACCACCTCGGTGTAGCGCTGCACCTCCGAGTCGTCCCAGGCGGTGTCCGCGGGGGCGAGGACGTGGGTGCGCACCAGCGACACCAGCGCCTCGGAGACGTGGTCCACATCGGACTGCAGCTGCTCGGCGAGTTCGAGGACCTCGGCGAGCGGCACTCCGAGCCGCACCAGTTCACTGCCCGCGTCGAGCAGCTGCGGGCTGGGCGCGACGAACCGGGCACCCCACCGCTCCAGCAGGCCCAGCTCGATGGCCCGGCGGATGTTCTGCTGGTTGAGCTGGCCGCGGAACATCTCGCGCAGCTGCGACAGCGAGTAGACGCGCGGCGACTGCTCCGCCCACGACTCCCCCATGACCTCTTCGAGGCCGAGCACGTCGGCGAGGCTGCGCCCCGATTCCCACGCCGAGAGCATCTCGCGGATCTGCGCGAACGCGTAGCCGCGGCCCAGCATGTTGATGATCATCCGGAGGCGGACCAGGTGCGCGTCGGAGTAGATCGCCAGCCGCCCTTCGCGGCGGGGCGCGGGCAGCAGCTCCCGGTCCTGGTAGACCCGCACGTTGCGCACCGTGGTGCCCGCGGCGCGGGCCAGGTCGTCGATCCGGTATTCGGCCACCCGCCGGAGTGTAGTTCGTCCGATGATCGTTCGGGGGCGGGTGACGGAGGTCCGCGCGGCCGGGGGTGCGGCGCGGACCTCCGCCGGGAGCGGAGGTCGTTCCGGGGTCGCTAGACCTCCGCCCGCTCCTCCTCCCGCTCGCCGCCCTGCTCAGCCACCTGGCGGCGGGGCAGGAAGCGGGCCAGCAGCGGCCACGCCAGGATCAGCAGGACCACGGCGTAGACCGCGATGGAGAACGGGGTGTTGATCAGACCGGTGACCTGACCGTCACTGATCTGCAACGCGCGCCGCATCTGCTGCTCGGCGGTCGGCCCCAGGATCACCGCGATGATCGCGGGCAGCACCGGCAACCCGTAGCGGCGCATCGCGAACCCGATGAGCCCGATGATGAACAGCACCAGCAGGTCCAGCGAGGACCCGCCGACGGCGTACGCCCCGATGCTGGCGAAGAACAGGATGCCCGCGTACAGGTAGGGCCGCGGGATCTGCAGCAGCTTCGCCCACACCGGTGCCAGCGGCAGGTTCAGCACCAGTAGCAGCACCGAGCCGATGAACATGCTGGCGATCAGCGCCCACACCAGGTCCGATTCGCGTTGGAACAGCAGCGGTCCCGGCTGGATGCCGTACTGCTGGAACGCGGCGAGCATGACCGCCGCGACCGCCGTGGTCGGCAGGCCCAGCGTCAGCATCGAGACCATGGTCCCGGCGGCGGAGGCGCTGGCCGTGGCCTCCGGTCCGGCGACGCCTTCGATGGCGCCCTTGCCGAACTCGTGCCGGTTGCGGGACAACCGCTTCTCGGTGACGTAGGACAGGAAGGTGGGGATTTCCGCGCCACCGGCGGGGATCGCGCCGAACGGGAAGCCGATCAGCGGACCGCGCAGCCACGGCTTCCAGGAGCGCCGCAGGTCGTCCTTGCCGAGCCACGGCCGCCCCACCGGGATCGGCTTGCCGGAGGTGTGGCGCAGGTGCGCGGCCACCCACAGCGACTCGCCGATGGCGAACAGCCCGACCGCGACGATGACCACGTCGATGCCGTCGGCCAGCGACAGCAGCCCGAAGGTGAGCCGCTGCTGCCCGGTCATCTCGTCCAGGCCGATCAGCCCGATGGTGAGACCGATCAGCAGCGAGGCGAACCCGCGGATCCGGGAGTTGCCCAGCACCGAGGTGACCGCGATGAACGCGAGCACCATCACCGCCAGGTAGTCCGGCGCACCGATGTTCACCGCCGCCGAGGCGACCGTCGGGGCCAGCAGGGTGAGCAGCGTGATGCCGATGACGGCGCCGATGAAGTGCCCGATGGCGGCGGCGGCCAGGGCTTGCGATCCGCGGCCCTTGCGGGCCATCGGGTTGCCCTCCATGGCGGCGACGACGGCGGCGCTCTCCCCCGGCGTGTTCAGCAGGATGGAGGTGGTGGAACCGCCGAACATGCCGCCGAAGTAGATGCCGGCGAACATGATGAACGCCCCGGTCGGTTCCAGCGCGTAGGTGACGGGCAGCAGCAGCGCCACGGCCATCGCCGGGCCGATGCCGGGCAGCACGCCGATGGCGGTGCCCAGCAGCACGCCCAACGCGGCCCACACCAGGTTCATCGGGGTCAGCGCGGTCGCGAACCCCTGCATCAGCAGGTCGAACGAGGATTCCACTTCACAGCACCCCCATCAGCGGTCCGCCGGGCAGGGGCACACCGAGCAGCTGGTCGAACACGACGTAGGTGGCGACGGAGAGCACCGCGGAGATCAGCGGGTCGCGCACCGGGTTCCGGCTGCCCAGCGCGTACGCGGAGCCCCAGAACAGGATCATCCCGGACAGCGGGAATCCGATGATGTTGATCAGCACGGCGTTCGCGAGGAACGCCGCGGTCAGCAGCAGCACCGTGCGCCAGTCGCTGGGCGCGTCCAGGTCGACGTCCTCGCCCGCCTCGGCCGAGCCGCGTCCGCCGCGGAGCACGTCGCGGGCGAGCAGGGCGGCCACGACGAGCAGCAGCCCGCCGACGAGGAACGGCACCGTCTTCGGGCCGATCGGTCCGCGCTGGGTGAAGTCGGTGGCGATGGTGGCGGCGTCCACGAGCACGACGACGCCGAGCGCGGCCAGCAGCACGCAGATGCCGAGTTCGGAGTGGTCCTTGAGCCACTGCCTGCGGGAGGTTCCGGTGGTGTTCATGCCAGCCCCAACTCCTCCAGCACCGAGACCACGCGGTCGTTCTCCTGCTCCAGGAAGCGGCCGAACTCCGGGCCGGGCTGGAACGCGGGCGTCCAGCCGTTGCGGCGCATCGCCTCCTGCCACTCCGGGGACCCGTTGAGCCGGGTGAACAGGCCGACGAGCTTCGCCCGGTCCACTTCGGACAGCTCGGGCGGGGCGACGATGCCGCGCCAGTTGGTGAACAGCACGTCCAGCCCGGCTTCGCGCAGCGTCGGCGCGTCCACCCCGGGCAGCCGGTCCGGTCCGGTCACCGCGAGCACCCGCAGCTCCCCGGCCTCGACCTGGTCGCGGTACTCGCCGATCCCGGAGACGCCGAAGTCGACCTTGCCGCCGAGCACCGACGCCAGCAGTTCGCCACCGCCGTCGAACGGCACGTAGTTGACCTGCTTCGGGCTGAGCCCGATGGCCTTGGCGATGAGCATCGGCGCCAGGTGGTCGGGCCCGCCGGGCGAGGAACCGCCGCCGACGGGCGTCTGCCCCGGATCGCGCTTCCAGTCCGCGACGAGCTGGTCGAACGTCCGGTACGGCGAATCCTTCGCGACGACGACCACTTCGGGTTCCTCGACGAGCTTCGCGACCGGAGTCGTGTCCTGCAGGGACACCGGCGAGTGGTTGGTGTAGACGCTGCCGACGACGCCGAGGCCCATGGACATGGCGAGCTTGCCGTTGCCCCGTTCGCCGACGACGCGGCCGAGGCCGACGGTGCCGCCCGCGCCGGGCAGGTTGAACACCTCGACGTTGCCGTTGAGCTTCGCGTCCTCCATCGCCTTCACGGCGGTGCGGGCGGTGATGTCGTAGCCGCCGCCCGGCGAGTTCGGCACCAGCATCCGCAGGCCGCGGATCTGCTGTTCGGTCTCGTCGCCGGAACCGGTGCTCACCAGGGGTGGCACCAGCAGCACGAGCAGCAGGGATGCGGCCACGGACAGCGCGCTGCGCAGGCGCACGGGGATCCCGCCTCTCCGTTGTGGTGGGAAGTGACCCGGATCATGCTGCACGGCGGGGTGTGCGATGTCCTCCTTGCGAACCTAACGGTGGTTGTGTTCGTTGTGTCACCGTTCCGAAGCCACCCTTCCACCCGCCGACGCAGGTCAGCGGGTTAGCGTCGGTCGGACCACGCGACGCGGCGAGGGAGGTGGAGGATGCGCGGACCGCTTTCGCGCCAGCTCCTCGGCTGGCAGCTGGCGATCATCCTGGTGCTGCTGGCCTCGGTCGCGGTGTTCTCGGTGTCGCAGTCCAACGCCGCGTTCCGGGCCACCGAGGGCAGGCGGATGCTGTCGGTGGCCGAAGACCTGGCCGCGACCGGCGGGGTGCGGCTGAGCCTGCAGGACCCGGTGAACCGGGACGCGCTGCCGATCTTCGCGGAGAGCGCGCGCAGCCTCTCCGGCGCCGACCAGGTGATCATCACCGATGGCCGGGGCGTGGTGCTGACCTCACCGGATCCCGGGCAGCGCGGGCAACCGCTGCCGATGGGCGCGAGCACCGCGCTGCGCGGCCAGGCCTGGGTCGGGGACGTGCGCGGCGCCGACGGCGTCGACTCGCTGGTGGCGCACGTGCCGGTGATCGGCGACGACGCCCGCATCATCGGCGTGGTCGCGGCGGGGCGCGAGACGCCCGACTTCTTCGCGGGCATTCGCCGCGCGCCCGGCGATCCGCTGGTGCTGCTGGCGTTCGCGACGTTCCTGGCCGTGGCCGGCTCGATCCTGCTGGCGCGGCGGGTGAAGCACCAGACGCTCGGCCTGGAACCGCAGGAGATCACGCGGTTGGTGGAGCACCGGGAGGCGATGTTGCACGGCATCCGGGAAGGCGTGCTGGGCGTGGACCAGCAGGACCGGATCACGCTGGTGAACGACCAGGCCCGCGAGCTGCTGTCGCTGCCCGCGGACTGCGTGGGCAGCCGGATCGACGCCCTCGACCTCAACGACCGGGCGCGGGACGTGCTCACCGGCCGCACCTCCGGGGTCGACCAGATCGTGCTGCGCCGCGGACGCGTGGTGGTGCTGAACCGGATGCCGATCTCCACGGTCGGCGCCGTGATCACCATGCGGGACCGGACGGAACTGGTGGACCTGCGGGAAGAACTGGCCGCGCACCGCACCACCACCGACACGCTGCGGGCGCAGGCGCACGAGTTCAGCAACCGGCTGCACACCATCTCCGGACTGCTCGAACTCGGCGAGCACGAGGAACTGGCGCGGTTCGTGGACCGGATCAGCCACAGCCGCGGCCAGTGGCAGGCGGAGGTCTCCTCCCGCATCGCCGACCCGGCGACCGCGGCGCTGCTGATCGCGAAGGCCAGCCTCGCCGCCGAACGCGGGGTGGGGCTGCGGCTGAGCGAGGGCAGTGCGCTCGGCGAGCTCGACGAGCAGCTGTCCGCGGACGTCACCACGGTGCTGGGCAACCTGGTGGACAACGCGCTGGACGCGGTGGACGGCGCCTCCGGCGACGACCGGATCGAAGTGGACCTGCGGCACGCGGGCGACGTGGTGACGCTGGTCGTGCGGGACTCCGGCCCGGGAGTGGCGCCGGAGATCGTCGAGGAGGTCTTCCGGCACGGCTTCAGCACGAAGGCGGCCCGGGACGGCGAGCGCGGGCTCGGCCTGGCGCTGACCCGGCGGATCTGCCGCCGCCGCGGCGGATCGGTGCAGGTCCGCAACGAGCACGGCGCCGTGTTCACCGCACGGCTGCCGCTGGACGCGGAGGTGACCAGGTGATCACGGTGCTGGTCGTCGACGACGACTTCATGGTCGCGAAGATCCACAGCGGCTACGTGGACCGGGTGGCGGGCTTCGAGGTCGTCGGCGTCGCGCACTCCGGCGCGGAGGCGCTGCGCGCGGTGGAGCGGCTGCGACCCGACCTGGTGCTGCTGGACATCTACCTGCCGGACGTGGACGGGCTGAGCGTGCTGCGCTCGATGCGCACCGGGGCGCGGCCGTCGGCCGAACCGGACGTGCTGGTGATCAGCGCGGCGCACGACCTGGACACGGTGCGCGGCGCGGTGCGCGGCGGGGCGCTGCACTACCTGATCAAACCGTTCAGCTTCGACGCGCTGCGCGAGCAGCTGGAGCACTTCCGGGCGCTGCACGACCGGCTCAGCGAACTGCCCGGGGACGCCCCCGCCGCGCAGCAGGACGTGGACCGGCTCTTCGGCGTCCCACCGCGGCCGGTGGTGCCGCCGAAGGGGCTGGCGAGCGAAACGGCGGGGGTCGTGGAACGGGTGCTGCGCGAGGCGGCGGACGGCGGCGAGGACCTGTCGGCGACCGAGTGCGCGGGGCTCGCCGAGCTGTCCCGGGTGTCGGCGCGCAAGTACCTGGAGCACTTCGTGGACACCGGGCGTGCCGAGGTGCGGCTGCGTTACGGCGGCACCGGCCGCCCGGAACGCCGCTACCGCTGGCTCTGACCCGGACCGTCGTCCTGCTCGGCGGGGCCGACGGCGTGCGGGTGGCCGGCGCTCAGCGACCGCCGCCGAGCGGTCCCGAGGCCGCCGGTCCGCCTCGGTCGGGGTTCGCCCGGTGGCGGGGCCTGCGTTGCGGGTGGGTGGTCGGCGGCCGAGACTGCGGCGTGGTCGAGGCGCTGGGAGGTTGCGGGGATGACGCTCACCGAGGCGGGCGCGGCGTGACCGCGGTGTCCGAGGACCTGCCCGGCACCACCGGGCCCGCCCCGGAACCCGCGTTCACCGTGGTCGCCGCCGAACCCGCCCGTTCCGGATCGGGCCCCGCGCTGCGGTTCCGGCTCGCCGTGGACGCGCCGCCGAAGGCCCGGGTCCGCTCGATCAGCCTCTCCGCGGCGGTGCGGATCGTCCCGGCCCGGCGCCGCTACGACACCGCGGAGGCGATCCGGCTGGCCGAGGTCTTCGGCACCCCCGACCAGTGGTCCACCACGATGCGCGCGCTGCCGTGGGGCCGGGTGAGCACCGTCGTCGGCCCGTTCCTCGGCAGCACCGGCGCCGCCCTGCCGGTGGCGTGCGCCGCGGATCCGGTGGCCGCCCAGTACTTCCACGCGGTGCGGGACGGGGAGGTGCCGTTGGAGTTCCGGTTCGGCGGGACGCTGTTCTACCTCGGCGCGGGCGGGACGCTGCACGCCGCTCGGCTGTCCCGGTCCGCGGTGGCCGCGTTCGCGCTGCCCGCCGCGCTGTGGCACGCCGCGGTCGCCGGGCCACCGCGGCGCAGGCTCTCCCGGCCCCGCCTCGACGAGCACCGCCCGCGGCCGGAGCGCGGTGCGACGCTGGACGAGCTGCTCGGGCGGCCGGAGCGGTGAGCGGCCGCGGTGAACGCGTTCTGCCCCGGCGGGGGTCCGTGGTGTCCGGTCCGGCGCTCGCCGCGGCGGTGCTGCGCGCGGAGTTCGGCGGTGCGCCGCCCGCGCCGCCGTGCCGGGGGCCCGTGCTGGTCACCGATTCGTTCTCCTGCGCACCGCTGTTCTTCCCCGGCGGGAGCATCGGCGACCTGGCGGTCAACGGCACCGCGAACGGGCTCGCGGTCGCCGGTGCCGCACCCCGCTCGGTGTCGGCGCGGTTCGCGGTCGAGGTGGGGTTTCCGGTCGCGGAGCTGCGGCGGGTGGCGCGGGCCGTGGTGGCGGCGGCCGCAGCGGCGGGCGTGCGGATCGCCGCCGGCGGGGCGTCGGTGGTCGAGCGCGGACGGGTCCACGGCTGCGCGATCGACACGACGGGGGTGGGCGCGACGGCCGGGTCGCACCGGCTCGGCGCCGCCCGTGCGCGGCCCGGGGACGAGGTGCTGATCAGCGGGCCGGTCGGGGACCACGGGATCGGCGTCGCGCTCGGTGCGGGCGTCGTCTCGGACACCGCCCCGCTGCACGGGCTGGTCGCGGCGGTGCTGGCGGCGGCCCCCGGCGTGCGGGTGCTGCGGGACGTGACCGGCGGCGGGCTGGCCGCCGCGCTGGACGAGATCGCGCGGGCCGCGGCCGTGCGGGTGCTGCTGGAGCGGGCCGCGGTGCCGGTGCGGCCGGAGGTGCGCCGGGCGGCGGAGCTGCTGGGCACCGACCCGCTGCACGCGGCCTGCGCGGGTCGGCTCCTCGTCGTGGTCGACCCCCGCGAAGCCGCCGCGGCGCTCGCCGCCATGCGCGCGCACCCCCAGGGCCCGGCCGCCGCCCGCATCGGCCGCCTCGCGGACCCCGCGACCGGACCGGCCGCCTGACCACCTCGGTTCCGGACCGGCGGCGCGGGCGCCGAGCCGCTGCTCGCGGACCGGCGGGGTCCGCGGCGGGCGCCCCCGTCCCGCGCGGCCCGGCGGGGCAACGGGACGGCGGGGCGGCGGCTTGACGAGGCGGCGGGGCTCAGCCGAGGAGGGCCGGGGCCAGCTCGCGCCACTGCTCCCGGGGCAGGACCGTCCCCCGGTCCAGCGGCGAACGTCCGGTGAGCACCTGCACGGCGACGTGGTCGGCCCCGGCGTCGTGGTGGGCGCGGACCCGGGCGGCGATGGCGTCGAGGTCGCCCCAGGCCACGAGGGCGTCGATGAGGCGATCGCTGCCGCCGTCGGCGAAGTCCTCGTCGGTGTAGCCGAGGCGGCGCAGGTTGTTCAGGTAGTTCGGCAGCGCCAGGTAGGGCGCTGCCCCGGTGCGGGCGATCTCGCGCGCCTTCGCCGGATCGGTTTCGAGCACCACCTTCTGCTCGGGCGCGAGCAGCGGGCCGTCGCCGAGGACCTCGCGCGCCCACGCGGTGTGCTCGGGGGTCGTGAGGTACGGGTGCGCCCCGGCGGACCGCTCCCCGGCGAGCCGCAGCGCCTTCGGACCGAGCGCGGCCAGCACCCGGGCCTGCACGGGCAGCGGTTCGGGCGCGGCGTCGAGCTCCTCGACGAAGGAGCGCAGCTTGCTGAACGGCTTCGCGTAGGTCTGCCCGGTCCGCTCGACGATGGGGGCGTGGCTGGTGCCGAGCCCGACGAGCGCACGACCGGGGCGGCGCGGTCGACGCGCTGGTAGGCGGCGCCGATGTCGGCGGCCTCGTGGGTCCAGATGTTGGTGATGCCGGTGGCGACGACGAGCTTCTCGGTCCGCTCCAGCAGCCCCTGCACGAGCTGGAGGTCACCCGGGGCCATGCCGAGCCACAGCGTCCCGTACCCGAGCGCGTCCAGTTCGGCCACGGCTTCCCGGTGCTCCGCGTTCTCCAGGTCCCACGTCGGGGCCCCGGTCCACAAGCCGACCCGTCCTGCGGCGATGGCCATCGTGCTCCTCCTCCAGCTCGGCGTTCCCCCGCTCCAACCACCCGTCGCGTGCGCTTGTTCCCCGTCCGGAACGGGCGAGCCCGATGCTCACCCGTTCCGGTCGGGTTCAGGCGGTCCTCCTCCTCGGCGCGCGGAGGTCGCGCGCGTCGTGTTCCGCTCACCGTCCGCCACCGTTCACCCGCTCGTGGGACGGGTGACGGGGTGCGGCCGGTCGCGGACCTCCGGCGCGCTGGAGGTCAACTTCCGCACGGGATGTCGCTGATCACTCCAACGGATGGCACTTGTCCTGCGGTTGGGTCACAACGGGCAAAACCGCGATTGGTAACGTGGCGCCGTGCCTGAAGGAACCACTGCGCCCGCACGAGCTCGCTCGGGCACGCGGAGCAACCGCAAGATCAGCTGGGATGTCGTGCGGGCCGGCTGCGTCGGGTTGGTCATGCTGTACCACGCGACGTTCCTGAGCGTGTTCCTGCATCCCGAGCTGATCCCGCGCAAGGTCGTCTTCCCGTACCAGGTCGGGGCGAGCCTGCTGCTGGTCATCTCCGCGTACTTCGCGTGCGTGACGATCGGCCGCGGAACCCTGCTGCGGTACTGGTGGGGCCGGATCGCGCGGTTGCTGCCGCCGTTCCTGGCCGCCGTCGTGCTGATCTACCTGGGGTTGCGGCTGCTGCCGATCGAGGGCTGGTTCGCGCCGACCGGCGAGGACCTGGCGGCGAACCTGCTGATGCTGTGGAACTGGCACCCCTCGGAGTACTTCTACATCGACGGCTCGCACTGGACGGTGCCGCTGCAGCTGATGGGCTTCAGCGCCGCCGCGATGCTGTACGCGAGCCGGTACGGGCACGGCCGCCGCCTGATCGCGGTGCTGTGGGCCGCGGTGCTCATCCCCGCCGCGCAGTGGCCGCTGCGCGTCTCCCAGCCGCCGGAGTGGTACCGGATGGTGGTGGACGGCTTCGGCATGCACCGCTGGCACCTGTTCGTGGTGGGCGTGGCGATCTGGATGTGGTCGACCAAGCGGATCCGCACCCCGCACTTCGCGCTGCTGCTGGCGGCCTGCATGCTCGGCCAGGCGCTGCACAACTACGCCGAGACCCCGGAGGGCCTGGTCGCGGACTGGGGCTCGACGGTGGCGGTGTGCGTGGGCATGGTGGCCGTGGCGCTGACCGCGCGCGGACCGGACTGGAACCGCGTGGTGCCGAAGTGGACGTGGCGGCCGATCCAGTGGTTCGCGGGCATCTCCTACGGCGTGTTCCTGATGCACCAGACCTTGGGCTACGTGGTGGCCCGGATGTTGCAGGACCTCGGGGTGGGGCCGACCTTGCAGACGCTGGCGTTCGTGGTGAACGGGGTGCTGCTGGGGTGGGCGTTGACGAAGCTGGTGGAGCGGCCGACCCACAAGTGGCTGATGGCCACCTACGACCGGCTCGCGGCGCGGCGCAGCTCGGCCGGGGTCGCCGCCTGAGCATCGCGCGCCGCGCACCCGGCGCGGCGCCTCCGTCCGGCTTCTCCGGCACTCCCTCCGGCTTCTCCGGGCCTTCCGTCCGGCTTCTCCGGGCCCTCCCGGCGTCGCGATGCCGAGGGCCGGTGCCGCTTCGCCCGTCCCCGCGTCGCGCACCCGCTGCCGGGTCCCGCCCGTCTTCCTCCGCGGCCCCCGGCTTCCCGGCGGCCCCGGCTTCCCGGCGGCCCCGGCGAGGCAGGCACCTGACGGCGACTCCCCACGCTGGAGCCAGGACCGGCCCGCCGCAGCACCACCTGACCGCGAGCACCGCGTCCGCGCAGCCGAACGGCCCACCACCCGTGGAGCCCGGGCCGGTGGGCCGTCCAGCCGGTGCGACGGGTCAGGGCAGCATCGGCGGCGTGCGGGGGACGTCCGCGGCGCGGTCCAGCGCGGTGCGGACCTGCGCGGGCTGCTGGTCGACGCCCGCCCAGCGGCGGACCGTCGCCTCGGCCTCGGCGCGCTGCTGCGGGGGCAGGCCCTCGATCTTGGACCCGTGGTTGCCGCCCGGAACCAGGTAGCTGTAGGAGTCGCGGCTGCCCGGCCCGAGCCGGAACGGTTCCGCGCTCCACGGGTCGGCCTCACCGTTGACGAACATCAGCTCGGAGCCCTGCGACGCGACCCACGCGGCGACGTCGGCCATCGCGCCCGGCCGGAACCGCATGTCGATCTCGCGCGGGACGAAGTTGCGCGGCTCCCCTATCGACCGGTTGTGCAGCAGGTCGGCGAGCGGCTCGTCGGACACGTCGGGCCAGCCCAGCTGGGTGCCCGCCTGGTAGTAGTACGGCACGTACGGGTCGAGGCCCTGGTCGGTGTAGGAGAAGAAGTCGGAGGTCACCCCGAAGAACTCCCACAGGTCGTCGAGGCTCGCGCCGGGCGCCGGGATCTGCGCGCAGTCCTGCTGTCCCCGGTACTGCCAGAACGCGAACGGCGCGTCGACGACCACGGCTTCCAGCGCCCGGTCCACGTCACCCATGACGCGGTCGAAGGTGAACCCTCCCGCGGCCGCGGTGGCGGCGTACCGATCCCGCAGCTCGGTGCGCCGGGTCAGCGCGTCCCGCTGCACGGCCGTCAGCGCGGCGCGGCAGGACTCGTCACCGACGTTCGCGAGGAACTCGTCGTAGCGGTCGTGCTCGTTGACGACGTCGTTCGGCGCCACGTACGCGATCGTCGCGTCCACGTCCTGCGGGTAGAACCGGCGGTGGTAGACGGCGGTCATGCCGCCCTTGCTGGCGCCGGTGGTGACCCAGCGGTCGGCGTAGACCGCGCGCAACGCCTCGATGACGCGGTGCTCGTCGGTGGCGGCCTGCCAGATGTTCAGGTCCGTCCAGTCCGGCTGGTCGGGGCGGGACGGGGTGAAGAAGCGGTGCTCCATCGCCACCTGGTTGCCGTCGAGCAGCCGGGTCGGCTCCGTGCGGCTCGCCTGCGCCGGCAGGTTGTAGCCGGTGGTGTAGAGGACCGTGGGCCGCGCGAGGTCGCGGTGCAGCAGCGTGAGGCGCTGCTGGAACTCCCCGGCCGCCGGGTCGCGGTGGTCGGCGGGCTGGGCGTAGGTGAGGTCGAACAGCCGGAACCCGGGTTCGGTGGGCCGTTCGCCGAGCACGGTCAGCCCGGGCACCGCCTCCAGCCGGTCGCGCAGCTCGTCGGCGGCGGGTTCCGCCGCCGCGATCGGTGTTCCCGCCAGCAGCACGCATCCCGCCGCGAGCACCGACAGCCAGCCCCGGATCCGCATCCGCGCCCCCTCCCCCTGCTGATCACCGTCGGCGACCAACCTAGTGGGGATGGGGGGCGGTGCGGTAGCCCCGCGCTCGCCGGGACCGGGTCGCGCGGACCCGGACCCGGCGGTTGCGCTGCCGGATCAGCCGCTGACGACGGCGGATTCCGCTTCGGCCTCGGCGGGCGCCGGCTTGGCGCGCTGGCGCGGGACCTCGACCTCCGGGTCGTCCGCCAGCAGGCCGCCGTGCACCACGCTCGCGGCGTAGGCGTCGGAGTCCTCGGTCAGCGCGCCCGCTTCGACGTCGCCGAGGAAGGGTTCCGCGTCGGCCATGATCTGCTGCGCGGCCCGGACCCGCTTCGCCAGGTCCTGGCGCATCCGCAGCATCGCGTCGGAGTGCTCGTCGGCGCGGCGGATGCGGCGTTCGGCTTCGGCGGTGGCTTCCAGGACGCGGCGGCGGGCCTCGTCGCGGCTGCGCTGCTCGCGCTCGGCCTGGACGCGGTTGGCCTCGTCGCGGCGGGCCGCCATGGAGATCTCGAAGTCGTTCTCCACCTGGGTGCGGCGCGCCTCGGCGTCGTGGTCGAGCTTGCGCCGGTGCGCTTCGGCTTCGCGGGCCATGCGCTGGATGTCGCGGCGGGTCTCGGCGAGCGCCTCGTTGCGCTGCGTCTCGGACTGCCTGCGCCACTGGTCGGCTTCGGCGACCAGGTTCTCGTAGCGGGCGCGCAGCTCGGCGGCGGACTGCTCGGCGCGGGCCCACTCGTGCTCGGCGGCGGCCTGCGCGGAGGAGACGACCTCATCGGCCTCGTCGTGGGCCAGCCGCACCATGCGGCGCAGCCGGTCGGACAGGCCGGCCTCTTCGACGGGCTGCTTGCAGACCTCGTCGAACTGGGCGCGCAGCGCCTCGATCTCGGATCGCGCCTGTTCCAGCTGCTGCGACAGGTCGTCGACCTGGCTGAGCGCGGCGTCCCGGTCCTCGGTGAGCATGCGCACCTCGGCATCGGTCTGCTGGATGTAGAAGCGCACCTGGGATCGGCGGTAGCCGTACCAGACGGTGTCGAAATCGGACTTCAGCGGCACCAGTTCACGATCTTCGTTGTGGTAGCCCACGGTCTCACCCCACTGAGAATGTGTTGATCATCAGTTGTCCTGCTGGGAGCGAGCCACGCCCCGACGCGGCAATGTCCGTTCCACGCCGGTGGATCACCCGTGGACGTGCTCCGCCGGGGGGAACCGGCGGAAACCCGGACATCAGCACGACGACTCTGCTGGGACGACATTGCCCTGTCCGGTCACCCGGCGGGTGCTGGCGAAAAACGGATCGCTGCGCTCCATTGTTCACCCGGAACGCGCATAAGATCAACTGATCGAATTTCCGATACCGGTGGGAAAACCGCGGGACAGCCCGGCGCGGCGGGGCCGGAAGTCGTTGCTGTGTCAGCGATTTCCGATGGGAAGCAGCACTCGCCGAAAAGTGGTTTCGATTTCGTCTCGACTCGGCACCGACTCGCGGACGATGCCCTGCAGCAGCAGCCCGCAGAATACCGCCGAAAGTGCCCTCCCGGTAACAGGATCGGTATAGGAGGTGAACAGCTCGACCAGCGCCGCGTCCCATTCGGTGCTCACGTGCGCGAGGGCCGGGCGGTGCAGCGCGGCGATGTAGAGCTCGTGCTGCACGACGGTGCGGGTGCGGTGCGGGCCGAGGTAGCGCAGCACCAGGTCGCCGAGCGCGGTGGCCAGCTCGGCGCCGTCGTCGATGGCGTCGGCCCAGGCCCGCAGCTCGGCCACGTCGTCCTGCGCGGACTGCCGCAGCGCCTCGGCGAGCAGGTCGTCGAGGGTGCGGAAGTAGTAGGTGGTGGAGCCCAGCGGCACCTCGGCGGCGGCGGCGACGGCGCGGTGGGTGAGCTTCTCGATGCCGCGCTCGGCGACGACGGTGATCGCCGCGCGGGCGATGCGCTCCCGCCTGGCCGGATCTTTGCGGCGCGGCGCGGACTCCGTCGTCGACATGGGCCCCAGCCTGCCATGCGCGGTTCGCGGGACGTTGCGGGCCAGGTCACCCCGCTGGTGTCGGCACTGGTCATCGGGCCGGAGAACGCGCGATCCGGCGGACGGGAACCCACGATGATGTACAGATGTACACACCCGGTGCTAGTGTCCCCCGGCAACGCAGCCGGTCCGCCGAGTACCGGCCGAGAGCGACGCACCCCGGCTCCCGCCGCCCCGAACCGGCGGCCCGCGCGACCACGCGCCGCAGTCGAGACCCGTACGGACGAAGGAACAGCAGGGACACCCATGTCGAACACCGAAGGACCGAACACGCTGTTCATCGACGGAACCTGGCAGCCCGCCGCCGCGGGCGGGGTCCGCGAGATCCGCAGCCCCGCCGACGGCACCCTCGTGACCACCGTGTCCGAGGGCGACCGCGGCGACACCGAACGCGCCGTGCGGGCCGCCCGCCGCGCCTTCGACGACGGTGCCTGGCCGGACACCTCCGCCTGGGAGCGCGGTGACCTGCTGCTGCGGGTCGCCGACATCCTGGTCCGCGACAAGGACGAGTTCGCCCGCGCCGAATCCGGCGACACCGGCAAGCGGCTGGTGGAGAGCGAATACGACATGGACGACATCGCCGCCTGCTTCCGGTACTTCGGCAAGATCGCCGGCACCGACGGCGGCAGCGTCATCGACACCGGTTCGCCCGACTCGTTCAGCCGCGTGCGCTACGAACCCGTCGGCGTCTGCGGCATGATCACGCCCTGGAACTACCCGTTGCTGCAGGTCGCGTGGAAGGTGGCTCCCGCCATCGCCGCGGGCGACACCTTCGTGCTCAAGCCCAGCGAGCTGACCCCCAGCACCGCGGTCCTGCTGATGCGGGCGCTCACCGAGGCCGGGTTGCCCGCAGGCGTCGGCAACCTGGTGCTGGGCACCGGCGCCGAGGTCGGCTCGGTGCTGTCCGAGCACCCCGACATCGACCTGGTGTCGTTCACCGGCGGCCTGCACACCGGCCGCAAGGTCGCCGCCGCGGCGGCTGCCACGGTGAAGAAGGTCGCCCTCGAACTCGGCGGCAAGAACCCCAACGTGGTGTTCGCCGACGCCGACTTCGACACCGCCGTCGACTACGCCCTGATGGCGGTGTTCCTGCACTCCGGGCAGGTCTGCTCCGCCGGGGCGCGGCTGATCGTGCAGGACGAGATCCACGACCGGTTCGTCGACGAGGTGGTGCGCCGCGCCGAGCGGATCCGCCTCGGCGGACCGTTCGACGCCGACGCCGAGACCGGGCCGCTGATCTCCGCCGCGCACCTGGAGAAGGTGTCGGCCTACGTCGCGAAGGCCGTCGAGGAGGGCGCCGTGCTGCGCACCGGCGGTCGCCGCCCCGAGGGCGAGCAGTACCGCGACGGGCACTACTACCTGCCGACCGTGCTGGACGAGGTGCGGCAGGGCTCCTACGCCGTCGTCGAGGAGTCCTTCGGCCCGGTGCTGACCGTGGAGCGGTTCACCGACGAGGACGACGCGGTGCGCATCGCCAACGACACCCACTACGGCCTGGCCGGGGCGGTGTTCAGCTCCGACGTGAGCAAGGCGCAGCGCGTCGCGCACCGGCTCCGCCACGGCACCGTGTGGATCAACGACTTCCACCCGTACCTGCCCCAGGCCGAATGGGGCGGGTTCAAGCAATCCGGCGTGGGCCGCGAACTCGGCCGCGCCGGGCTGGGCGAGTACCAGGAGGCCAAGCACATCCACCAGAACCTGCGCCCGACCCCGCCGCGGTGGTTCGACGGCCGCTGACCGGGCGGGCCAGGACACGTCGTCACGTCCTACTTGATCTGCGCAAACAACCACCCGCTGTCCTCCCCCGCCGCTGCGGCGGGGGCGGGCGCGGGAAAGGAGTTCGGGCATGAGCGCGCCCTCCGGTGACGCCGAACTCAGCGAGTTCGGCTACACCAACAAACTGAAGAGATCCCTCGGTTCGTTCCACACGTTCGCCGCGGGAATCAGCTACATCTCGGTGCTGACCGGCACCTTCCAGCTGTCGTACTTCGGCCTGTCCTTCGGCGGCCCCGCCTACTGGTGGTCCTGGCCGATGGTGTTCCTCGGGCAGCTGATGGTGGCGTTGAGCTTCGCGGAGCTGGCTTCGCACTACCCCATCGCCGGTTCGATCTACAACTGGTCGAAGCGGCTCGGCGGCAAGCACGTCGCCTGGCTGGCGGGCTGGATGATGCTGCTGGCCTCCATCGTCTCGATCGCGGCGACCGCGCTGGCCTACCAGCACACGCTGCCGCAGATCTGGGGCGCCTTCCAGGTCGTCGGCGACGGCACCGGCACCAGCCAGGCCGCCAACGGCGTGCTGCTGGCGACCGCGCTGATCGTGTTCACCACGCTGATCAACGCGTTCGGCGTGAAGCTGATGGCCCGGATCAACAGCGCGGGCGTGGCGATCGAGCTGATCGCCGCGGTGGTGCTCATCCTGGTGCTGGCGGTGTTCGCCACCCGCGGGCCGGACGTCGTGCTCGACACCCAGGGCACCGGCGCGGCCTACGGCGGCAGCGGCTACCTGGGCGCGTTCCTGGTCGCGGCGATCGCGTCCTCGTACGTCATGTACGGCTTCGACACCGCCTCCTCGCTCGGCGAGGAGTCCATCGACCCGCACCGCAACGCGCCGAAGGCGATCCTGCGGTCGCTGATCGCGTCGTTCGTGCTCGGCGGGCTGATCATCCTGCTGGCGCTGATGGCCGCCCGCGACCTGACCGCGCCGCAGCTCACCGAGGACGGGCTCCAGTTCGTGCTCACCGACGCGCTCGGGCCGCTGGTGGGCCGGTTGTTCCTGCTGGTGGTGTTCGTGGCGATCACGGTGTGCGTGCTGGCGGTGCACACCGCGGCGATCCGCATCGCGTTCGCGATGGCCAGGGACAACGCGCTGCCCGGCGGGTCCAAGCTGGCGCGGGTCAGCCCCCGGTTCCAGACGCCGGTGGTGCCCGCGATCGTGATCGGCGTGATCGCGGTGGCGCTGCTGGTGGTCAACATCGGGCAGCCGCAGATCTTCTCCGCGGTGACCAGCCTGGCGATCATCCTGATCTACATCTCGTACCTGCTGGTGACGGTCCCGATGCTGGTGGCGCGGCTGCGCGGCCGGTGGTCCTCGGCGAAGCAGGAGGGGCGGTTCTCGCTGGGCCGCTGGGGCCTGCCGGTGAACATCGCGGCCGTGCTGTGGGGCACCGGCATGACGATCAACCTGGCCTGGCCGCGCAACGAGGTCTACAACGCCGAACCGCCGTTCCACTGGTACCTGCAGTGGAGCTCGGTGCTGTTCGTCGGCATCGCCGCCGCCGGCGGCTTCGCCTACTACTGGTTCGTCCAGCGGCACCGCATCGGCGTGCTCGCCGACCACGCGGCGGCCGCCGCCGACGAAGACCCCGACCCGAAACCGGCCTTGTCCTGAGCGGAAACGGAGCTGTGAGCATGACCGAGGAATTCGACTACGTGGTCGTCGGAGGCGGCAGCGCCGGAGCAGCGGTCGCCGCGCGCCTGTCCGAGGACCCGGACACCACGGTGTGCCTGCTGGAAGCCGGGCCGTCCGACGTGGGCGACAAGGCGATCCTGGAGCTGGACCGCTGGATGGCGCTGCTGGAATCCGGCTACGACTGGGACTACCTGGTGGAGCCGCAGGAGCAGGGCAACTCCTACATGCGCCACGCCCGCGCCCGGGTGCTCGGCGGCTGCTCCTCGCACAACTCGTGCATCGCGTTCTGGGCACCGGCCGAGGACCTCGACGAGTGGGAGTCGCTGGGCGCCACCGGCTGGGGCGCGAAGGACGTCTTCCCGCTGTACAAGCGGCTGGAGACCAACGACGGGCCCGGGGACCACCACGGCCGGAGCGGACCGGTGACGATCCGCAGCGTGCCGCCGAAGGATCCGTCCGGGGCGGCGTTGCTGCAGGCCTGCGAGCAGGCGGGCATCCCGATCACCGAGTTCAACTCGGGCAAGACCGTCACCCACGGCGCGAACTGGTTCCAGATCAACGCCCGCGAGGACGGCACCCGCTCCTCGTCGTCGGTGTCCTACCTGCACCCGATCATCGGCAAGCGCCCGAACCTGGAGGTGCGCACCGAGGTGCGCGCCAAGAAGGTCGTGTTCGACGGCAAGCGCGCCACCGGCGTCGCCTACCTCGACCCGGACCTGATCCACACCCGCACGGTGCGGGCGCGGCGCGAGGTGGTGCTGTCCACCGGCGCGATCGACACCCCGAAGCTGCTGATGCTCTCCGGCATCGGCCCGGCCGAGCACCTGCGCGAGGTCGGGGTGGACGTGCTGGTCGACTCCCCCGGCGTCGGCTCCAACCTCCAGGACCACCCGGAGGGCGTCATCGGCTGGGACGCGAAGCAGCCGATGCCGACGGAATCGACGCAGTGGTGGGAGATCGGCATCTTCACCACCACCGAACCGGGCCTGGACCGGCCGGACCTGATGTTCCACTACGGCTCGGTGCCGTTCGACATGCACACCGCGCGGCAGGGCTACCCGACGACGGAGAACGGCTTCTGCCTGACGCCGAACGTCACCCGCAGCCGTTCCATCGGCACGGTGCGGCTGCGCACCCGGGACTTCCGGGACAAGCCGCGCGTCGACCCGCGGTACTTCACCGACGAGCACGACATCCGGGTGATGACCGAGGGCATCAAGCTCGCCCGCACGATCGTCTCGCAGCAGGCGATGGCGGGCTGGGCCGGTGCCGAGCTGCACCCCGGGCCGGACGTGCGCACCGACGACGAGATCGCCGACTACATCCGCAAGACGCACAACACCGTCTACCACCCGGCGGCCTCGGTGCCGATGGGCGCCGACGACGACCCGAGCAAGCCGCTGGACGCGCGGCTGCGAGTCAAGGGCGTCGAGGGCCTGCGGGTCGCGGACGCCTCGGCGATGCCGTTCCTGGTGGCGGTGAACCCGAACATCACCACGATGGCCATCGGGGAGAAGTGCTCGGACATGCTCAAGGAGGACAACGCGTAACCGCGCCTCCCGCACGCGAACGGTCCCTCCGGTCCCCCGTCCCGGAGGGACCGTTCGCGCTTCACCCCGCGGTCAGGTCCGCCGCGAAGAAGCGGTCCCGGCACCCCGGCCACGACGGACCGCCACACCCGACCGACCTCGCCGAGCGGTAGGTTGTTGATCACCCGACGACCCGCGGCCGAGCCTCACGGACGGATCGTGGCCCTTTCCTGTCAGCGGCGAAGCCGCTGAGCGGAGACCACGCACGCAGCCCGACCACCCGCGGGTTCTCAGCTGCTTCCTCGCGAGGACAGCGTTTTCTCATGTGGCGGAGCCACCTGTGAAAACGATCCCGCAGCGAGGAAGCAGCTGAGGTTCCGCCACCCCACCACCCCGCAAAACGAGTGCTCAAGGAGAAACCTCAGTGCGAGTGCACCACCTCAACTGCGGCACTCTGAACCTGCCCGGAGCGCCGCTGGTCTGCCACGTGCTGCTGGTGGAGACCGAGGCGGGTCTGGTGCTGGTGGACACCGGGTTCGGGCTCGCCGACATCGCCGACCCGGCGCGGCGGCTGGGCGCGTTCCGGCACGTGGTGCGGCCCGCGCTGCGCGCCGAGGAGACCGCCGCGCACCAGGTGGAACGGCTCGGCTTCCGCCGCGAGGACGTGCGGCACGTGGTGCTCACCCACTTCGACATGGACCACGCGGGCGGGCTCACCGACTTCCCGCACGCCCGGGTGCACCTGACCGCGGCGGAGGCGGCGGGCGCGCTGCACTCGCCGTCCCGCAAGGAGCGGCTGCGGTTCCGGGCCGTGCAGTGGGCGCACGGCCCGCGGCTGGTGGAGCACGGCACCGGCGGCGAATCCTGGCGCGGCTTCCCAGCCGCGCAGGAGCTCACCGGCATCGCGCCCGGCCTCGTGCTGATCGCGCTGCCCGGCCACACCCGCGGGCACGCGGCGGTCGCGGTGCAGGCGGGCGATCGGTGGGTGCTGCACGCCGGGGACGCGTTCTACCACCGCGGCACCCTGGACCGGAGCGCGCCGGTGCCGATCGCGCTGCGGCTGCTGGAGACCTCGGTGGCGCACGACCTCCGCCAGGTGCGGGCGAACCACGCCCGCCTCGCCGAACTGCACGCGGGCGCCGAACCCGACGTGGACCTGATCTGCGCCCACGACCCGGAGATCTTCGCGCGGCTGCGGTCCTGACCGGTCCGGCGGCCGGGAACCCGTGCCCGCTCACCCGCGGCGCCGCTAGGACACGGTCTGGGTGCCGAGTACCGCCAGCAGTGCGAGCCGGTCGGCGTCCTCCGTGCCGGGATCAGCCGTGTAGACCATGATGCGCAGGTCGGCGCCCGCGACGCCGAGCACGTCGCAGTCCAGCGTGATCGGACCGACGCACGGGTGGTCGACGGTCTTGCGGGAGGCGTCGTGCTCGGCCACCGCGCCGGAATCCCAGAGCTCGGCGAACCGGTCGCTGCGCCGGTGCAGCTGCGCGATCAGGTCGCGCAACCGCGGGTCCGCCGGGTACCTGCCCGCCGTGGTGCGCAGGTCGGCGACCAGCGCGGCCTCGAACTCGCGGCGAGCCCGCGGGGTGTGGCGGACCCGGCCGCCCGGGCCCACCAGGTTGCGCCACACCGCGTTGCGCTCGTGGCCGCGCCACCCCGACGGATCCCCCATCAACGCCGCGTACAGCGGATTCGCCAGCAGCATCGTCCACGCGGCGTCGAACACCGCGACCGGAGTCCCCGCCAGCCGGTCCAGCATCCGCTGCACGCCGGGCGGGATCCGGGCGGGGACCACGTCGCGTCCCGGCGGTACGAGACCGGCGACCTGGAACAGGTGCTCGCGCTCCGGCCCGGACAGCCGCAACGCCCGGCCCAGCGCCTCCACGACCTGCTCCGACGGGTTGCGCGCCCGGCCCTGTTCGAGGCGGGTCACGTAGTCCACCGAGATCCCGGCCAGCAGCGCCAGCTCTTCGCGGCGCAGTCCCGACGCCGACGCACGGGTACCCGGGCCTCGCCTACCCGGCGTCGAAGTCCGCGGTCAACATGATCACCGTGCAGTACGCCAAGGCGTTCCCGCACATGCGGATCAACAGCGTCGAACCGGGCTTCACCGCGACCGACCTGAACGACCACCGCGGCACGCAGACCGTCGAGGAGGGCGCCGAGATCATCGTGCGGATGGCGCAGCTCGACCAGCACGGTCCCACCGGCGGCTACTTCGACGTGCACGGCTCGCTCCCCTGGTGACGGGCGAAACGCGAGCAGCCGTCGCGGGATCCCGGGTCCGGGCGAGCTCGGACGGGATGCCGCGCGGCTGTTCGCGCGGCCCGGAGCGCCGTTCGCCGCCCACTGCGGCACCTCAGGTCCGGCGGCCGGAAAGCGAGTAGCGCCCGAAGCGAACAATTGCTCATAATCGAGCTGTGACCTGCACGTACGTAGGACACCGGCGTCGCGAAGGCGCGCTGCGAACCGCACTCGGCAAGGTGGTCCATCCGTGCAGCACCCCATCCTCGACCGCGTGGAGCGGGTCGCCGACGACGTCGTCTCCCTCGTGCTGCGCGGTGCGGACGGACCGCTCGCCCCCTGGACCCCGGGCGCGCACGTGGACCTGGCGCTGCCGAACCTGCTGACCCGGCAGTACTCGCTGTGCGGCGACCCGGCCGACCGCGGCCGCTACCGCATCGCGGTGCGCCACGACCCGCTCAGCCGCGGCGGCTCGGAGTACGTCCACCTGTTCCTGCGCGAAGGGCGCACCGTGGCGGTCTCCCCGCCCCGCAACAACTTCCCGCTGCTGCCCGCCCCCGAGTACCTGTTCCTGGCAGGCGGCATCGGCATCACCCCGATCGCGCCGATGCTGCGCGCCGCGCTCGCCGCCGGGGCCACCGCGCGGCTGGTGTACGCGGGCCGCAGCACCGCGAGCATGCCGTTCGCCACCGAGCTCGCCGCCGCGCACGGCGACCGGGTCCGGATCGTCTCCACCGCGGCCGACGGGCGGCCCGACCTCGCCGCGCTGGCCGCCGACCTCGGTCCGGACGCGCTGGTGTACTGCTGCGGCCCCGACGCGATGCTCACCGCGGCCGAAGCCGCGTTCCCCGCCGACCGGCTGCACGTCGAACGCTTCCGCCCCGCCACCAGGACCTTCGCCCCGAACGCGGAGTTCCAGGTGCACTGCGCCCGCTCCGGGGGCAGCGTCCGGGTCGCCGCCGACGAGTCGATGCTCGACGCGTTGCACCACGCCGGGCACCCGGTGCCGAGCGGCTGCCGCGAAGGGGTCTGCGGCAGCTGCGAACTCGTCGTCCTCGCCGGCGAGCCCGAACACCGCGACGACATCGGCGCCGCACCCGGCACGATGTACCCCTGCGTGTCCCGAGCGTCGTCCCACCACCTCTCCGTGGATCTCTGAACAGAAGGGACGAAGTCGTGCTGCCCAAGATCCGCACGCCCGAACACCGCACGATGATCACGGTGGAGGTGCTGGCGAACACCGCCACCTCCCCGCACTTCACCACCCTCACCCTCGGCGGCCCCGAACTGGAACACCTGGACCACGGCGGTCACGACCAGGCGGTCCGGCTGTTCTTCCCGCGCGAGGGCCAGGACCACCTGCGGATGCCCACCCTCTCCGGCAATGCGTGGATGGCCGAACTGCTCCTGCTGCCGAAGAGCCGCCGCCCGTGGGTGCGCAACTACACGATCCGCCGCAGGCGTCCCGAACGCGGCGAGGTCGACGTCGAGTTCGCGCTGCACGACGACGCGCCCGCCGCCGACTGGGCCCGCCGCGCCCGGCCCGGCGACCCGGCCGGGATCTTCGACATCGGCGTCGGCTACCTGCCGCCGGACGACGCGCGGCACCAGCTGCTCGTCGGCGACGAGAGCGCGGTCCCCGCGGTCCTCGAACACGCCCCCGAACGACCTGCGCGCCGACGTGGTGCTGGAAGTTCCCGAGACCGCCGACATCCGCTCCGACGTCACCGCGCCCCCGGGCGCGCGGGTGCGCTGGCTGGCCCGCGACGGCTCCGGGGACGTGCCCGGGGTGCTGGCGCTGGCCGCGGCGAAGGAGTGGTCGCCGGGGCCGGGCCGCGGCTACGCGTGGGTGGCGGGCGAGTCGAAGCTCGCCACCGGGCTGCGCAGGCACCTGGTGCAGGAGCACGGGCTGCCGAAGCAGGACATCGCGTTCTTCGGCTACTGGCGCCACGGCCGCTCCAGCCCGGGCTGAGGTGCCCCGGCTCCTCCTGCTCCGGCCCCTCCTGCCCCGGCTCCTCCTGCTCCGGGGCGGGGTGACAGGTGGTCCTGGTGCGTGCGGCGTGGTCGTTGCTCAGCGGCTTCGCCGCTGCCGAGCCGACGATGCGGATCGGTGGGCGGGTTCGGGTTCCGGGTGGCGATTACGCTGCCGCGCATGGACTTCCGCGACGAGGCGCTGGACCAGCTGGACCTCTACTGGGAGCAGTGGCGGCCCCGGCTGGACGGGCTCACCGACGAGGAGTACTTCCGCGAGCCGGTGCCGGAGTGCTGGTCGGTGCGCCGGACCGGGCGCGGCTGGGAGTTCGACTTCGCCTTCCCCGCGCCCGACCCGCCGCCGTTCACGACGATCGCCTGGCGGTTGTGCCACGTCGCCGACCACGTGTTCGCGATGCGCGTCTCGAACCACTTCGGCGACGGCTCGTACCGGATCGACCACCACGACTACCCGGGTTCCGCCGCGGTGGCGCTCGCCCACCTGGACCGGCAGCACGGGCTGTGGCGGGACGGGATCGGCTCGATGCCCGCCGAGCGCTGGACGCGACCGGTGGGGCCCGCGGAAGGCCCGCACGCCGACCGGACCTACCTGACGCTGGTCCTGCACCTGAACCGGGAGCTGTTCCACCACGGCGGCGAGATCGCCCTGCTGCGCGACCTGTACCGGTCCGCCGCGTGATCTCCCGCGCACGGCGGTACTGCCCGATGGCGCTCCGTGATCGAATGGGCTGCGCACAGCAACATCGGAGCCGGAGCGAGCATGTCGACAGGACAACAGAAGAAGCAGCGGACCCCGGTGTGGATCACCGTGGTGTCCGCACTGATCATCGGACTGGGCTGGTTGGTGTTCGAGTCCGGTGCGCTGGACAAGGTGCTCGCCACCGATTCCGGGGCGCCGTCCACCGCATCGGCGGGTGCGGCGTCCGAGCAGCTCGCGGACCTCCAGGTGAAGCCCGCCGGTTCGATGGACGGCTACTCGCGCAAGAGCTTCGAGCACTGGATCCCCGCGCCCGAAGCGGGGAAGAACTGCAACACCCGCGAAGCGGTGCTGGTCCGCGACGGCACGGACGTGCAGGTGGACAACTCCTGCGAGGCGACGTCCGGCAGCTGGGTCAGCACCTACAGCGGGGAGACCGTGGCCGACGACTCCGACGTGGACATCGACCACATGGTTCCGCTGGCCAACGCCTGGCGCAGCGGGGCGAACGAGTGGACCGCCGAGCGCCGCGAGCAGTTCGCCAACGACATGGACCTGCCGCAGCTCGTCGCCGCCGACAAGAGCTCCAACCGGTCGAAGGGCGACAAGGACCCGTCGAAGTGGAAGCCGGTGGAGGCCGCGTGGTGCGAGTACGCCACCGACTGGGTCACCGTGAAGCACGGATACGGGCTGTCGGTCACCGCGGAGGAGAAGTCGGCGCTGGAACAGATGCTGGCGACCTGCGGCTGATCCGCCTGCCGCGGAGAGGAGCGCGAAGATGCGCCTGGGCCTGGGACTACCGCAGTTCGGCGCGTTCGCCCACCCCGACCACGTGCGCACCGTGGCCGCGGAGGCGGAGGCGATGGGCTACGAGAGCCTGTGGGCCGGGGAACGGGTGCACGCCCCGCACCGGCTGCTCACGCCCTACCCCGGCGGGGACGGCACGTTGCCGCCGCAGATGCGGGCCGCGCTCGACCCGCTGCTGACGTTGAGCATCGCGGCGCAGGTGACGAGGTCGCCGCTGCTGGGCACCAGCACGCTCAGCGCGCCGCTGCACCCGCCGATCGCGCTGGCCCGCGCCCTCACCGGCCTGGACCTGCTCAGCTCGGGACGGCTCATCGCCGGTCTCGGGCTGAGCTGGTCCAAGGACGAGTACCTGGCGGCCGGGGTGCCGTGGGCGGAGCGCGGCGCCCGGCTGGACGAGACCCTCGACGTGCTCGCCGCGCTGTGGGGACCCGATCCGGTGCGGCACCGCGGCCGGTTCTGGACGATCAGCCCCGGCGAGTTCCAGCCGAAACCGACGCGGAAGGTGCCGGTGTACCTCGGCGGCGGTTCGGAGGCGGCGCTGCGGCGCATCGCCCGCCGCGCGGACGGGTGGCTGGCGATCGCCCTGCCGCTGGACGCGCTGCGCCGCCAGCTCGCCGCGCTGCGGGAGCACCCGCGGGAGGCCGGGCTGGAACCGGTGCGCACGGTGCTGCGGGTCAACGCCGAGTTCGGCCCGCCGGGGGACCGCCCCGCGCAGGGCTCGGTGGAGCACATCGCCGAGCACCTGCACGCGGTCGCCGAGCTGGGCGTGGAGGACGCCTTCGTCGACCTGCAGTTCACCACCTGCGACACCCTCCCCGAATTCCTCGACCACGCGGCCCGCCTCCGCACCGCCTTCCCCACCTGACCAGCCCGGCGCCCCGCCTGTCAGCGGCGAAGCCGCTGAGCAGCGACCACCCGATCAACCGGCACCGCCGCGGGTTCTCAGCGGTCTTCTCGCGAGGACAGCGATTTCTCCTGTGGCGGAGCCACCGGTGAAATCGATCCCGCAGCGAGAAGGCCGCTGAGGTTCCGCCACCCGCACCGCAGAGCAGGCCGACCACGATCCCCCCGAAAAAAGTTCTAGCGGGCATACCGGCTAGTCGGTACGGTCCGGTGCATGGCCTCCTCGATCCAAGCGGTGATCTTCGACTACGGCGGGGTCCTCACCACGCGGGGCCGGGACGCGATCGATGCCTGGACCCGCGCCGAGCGGATCAAGCCGGAGACGTTCTCCGCCGCGTTGAAGGAATGGCTGTCCCGCAGCGCCCCCGCAGGCACGCCGATCCACCGGCTGGAGACGGGCGAGCTCTCCGGCGCCGAGTTCGACCGGCTGCTGGCGTCCCGGCTGCGCACCGTGGACGACGAACCCGTCGTGCCGGACGGCCTGATGGCGCGGATGTTCTCGCACATGCGCCCGGACGAGGCGATGCACCGGCTGGTCGCCGACCTGCGCGCCGCCGGGGTGCGCACGGCGATGCTGTCGAACAGCTGGGGCAACAACTACCCGTGGGAGAGCTTGGAGGGGATGTTCGAGCTGGCCGTCATCTCCAGCGAGGTGGGCCTGCGCAAACCGGACCCCCGGATCTACGAGCTCGTCCTGGACCGGCTCGGCCTGCGCCCGCAGGAGGCCGTGCTCGTCGACGACGGCGCACCGAACGTCGAGGCCGCCGAGCAGCTCGGCCTGCGCGCGGTGCTGCACACCGACGCCGCCAAGACCCGCGCCGAGCTCCGCGGGCTGCTGCCACGGCTGGGACCCGACACCGCGGAGGAGACATGAGCGACGACCTGCCCGGACTCGACCTGACCCGGCTGCGCGAGCACCTGGACCGGGAGCTGCCCGGCCTGGTCACCGGGCCGCTGACCGGCGAACTGGTGCAGGGCGGCCGGTCCAACCTCACCTACGTCGTCGGTGACGGCGCGCGGCGCTGGGTGGTGCGCCGGCCGCCGCTGGGCCACGTGCTGGCGACCGCGCACGACATGGGCCGCGAGCACCGGGTGATGTCGGCGCTGGCGGACACCGCGGTGCCGGTGCCGCGCACCTACCTGATGTGCCAGGACGAGGACGTGCTCGGCGCCCCGTTCTACGTGATGGAGCACGTGGACGGCACCGTGTACCGCTCCCCCGAGCTGACCGAGCGGCTCGGCACCGAGCAGCGGCACGAGCTGTCGATGCGGCTGGTCGACGTGCTCGCCGACCTGCACTCGCTGGACCCGGAACAGGTGGGGCTGGGCGACTTCGGCCGCCCCGAGGGGTTCCTGGAGCGGCAGGTGCGGCGCTGGAGCAAGCAGCTCGCCGCCTCCCGCAGCCGGGATCTCGACGGCATCGAGCGGCTCGCCGAACTGCTCGGCGCCCGCGTCCCGGCCACCCGGCGCACCGGCATCGTGCACGGCGACTACCGGCTGGACAACGTGCTGGTCGGCGACTCGCTGGAGATCGGCGCGGTGCTGGACTGGGAGATGGCCACGCTCGGCGATCCGCTCACCGACCTCGGGTTGCTGGCGGTGTACTGGGAGGGGCTGGACGGCGTGCAGCAGAACCCGATCGCGAAGGGCATCGGCCCGGAGTACGGGTTCCCGCCGATCCGCGAGCTGTGGCAGCGCTACGCCGAGCGCAGCGGCACCGACCTGTCCGACGTCGAGTGGTACCGGGCGTTCGGCTTCTTCAAGCTCGCGGTGATCAGCGAAGGCATCCACTACCGCTTCACCCGCGGGCAGACCGTCGGGGACGGCTTCGAGCACATCGGGGCGCTCGTCCCGCACCTGGTCGCCCAGGGCCTGTCCGCTCTCGACGAGGAGGCATGACATGGAGTTCGGCTACGACGCCCGCACCGAGGAGTACCGCGGCAGGCTCGCGGAGTTCGTGGACGAGCACATCTACCCGTCCGAGCCGGTGCTGCACGAGCAGCTGGCCGCCGCGGGCGACCCGTGGGCGCACGCGCCGATCATCGAGGACCTGAAGGCGAAGGCCAAGGAAGCGGGCCTGTGGAACCTGTTCCTGCCCGGGGAGCACGGCGCGGGGCTGACGAACCTGCAGTACGCGCCGCTCGCCGAGATCATGGGCCGCAGCCCGCACCTGGCGCCGGAGGTGTTCAACTGCTCGGCGCCGGACACCGGCAACATGGAGGTGCTGGCCGAGTTCGGCACCGACGCCCAGCGGGAGCGCTGGTTGCGGCCGCTGCTGGACGGCGAGATCCGCTCCGCGTTCTGCATGACCGAACCGGACGTGGCCTCCTCGGACGCCACGAACATCGGCACCCGCATCGTGCGCGACGGCGACCACTACGTGATCAACGGCCGCAAGTGGTGGTCGTCGGGGGCGATGAGCCCGCGCTGCAAGATCCTCATCGTGATGGGCAAGTCCGATCCGGACGCCGAACGGCACCGGCAGCAGAGCCAGATCCTGGTGCCGGTGGACACGCCGGGCGTGCGGATCGAACGCGGCATGCACGTGTTCGGCTACCACGACGGCGACCACGGCGGGCACGCCGAGATCGTGTTCGACGACGTGCGGGTCCCGGCCGAGAACATCATCTCCGGGGAAGGCGAGGGCTTCGCCATCGCGCAGGCCCGGCTCGGCCCCGGCCGCATCCACCACTGCATGCGCGCCATCGGCATGGCCGAACGCGCGCTGGAGCTGATGTGCCGGCGCGCGCTGGCCCGCTCCGCGTTCGGCGGCCCGATCGCCGACCAGGGCGTGGTGCAGCAGTGGATCGCCGACGCGCGCATCGCGATCGAGACCAACCGGTTGCTGACGTTGAAGACGGCGTGGCTGATGGACACCGTCGGCAACCGGGGCGCGCACACCGAGATCCAGGCGATCAAGGTCGCGGTCCCGCAGATGGTCACGTCCATCATCGACCGCGCCATCCAGGCGCACGGTGCGGCCGGGGTCAGCCAGGACACGCCGCTGGCCTCGCTGTACGCGCACGCCCGCACGCTGCACATCGTGGACGGTCCGGACGAGGTGCACCGCCGTTCGCTGGCCCGCCGCGAGCTCAAGCAGTACCGCTGAAGAACTCCCCCGACGACGAAGTGAGGGAACCACCCATGTCGAACAAAACCGCGATCGTCACCGGCGCCGCCCGCGGAATCGGCGCGGCCACCGCGAAGCGGCTCGCCCGGGACGGATTCGCCGTCGCGGTGATCGACCTCGACGAGCAGGCCTGCGCCGACACGGTCTCGGCGATCGAATCGGCGGGCGGGAAGGCGCTGGCGGTGGGCGCGGACGTCAGCGACGCCGACCAGGTCGCGGCCGCCGTGGACCGGGTCGCCGCCGAGCTCGGCGCCCCGACGGCGCTGGTGAACAACGCGGGCGTGCTGCGGGACAACCTGCTGTTCAAGATGTCCGATTCGGACTGGGACACGGTGATGTCGGTGCACCTGCGCGGCGCGTTCCTGATGAGCCGGGCCGTGCAGAAGCACATGGTGGAGGCCGGGTGGGGCCGCATCGTGAACCTCTCCAGCACGTCCGCGCTGGGCAACCGCGGGCAGGCGAACTACTCGACGGCGAAGGCCGGGTTGCAGGGTCTGACGAAGACGCTGGCCATCGAGCTCGGCAAGTTCGGCGTCACCGCGAACGCGATCGCACCCGGGTTCATCGCCACCGACATGACGAAGGCGACGGCGGAGCGGGTCGGCGCGAGCTTCGAGGACTTCTCGAAGGCGGCCGTGTCCACCATCCCCGTCGGCCGGGCGGGCGAGCCGGACGACATCGCGAACGCGGCGTCGTTCTTCCTGGACGAACGGTCCGGTTTCGTCTCCGGCCAGGTCCTCTACGTGGCGGGCGGGCCGCGCGACTGAGGTTCCGGGGTGGGCGCCTCGCAGGGCGTCCACCCGCTCGTCGGGGGGTTCGCTTTCTCAGGTTTCCGAGGGCAGGAGGAGTGCTGCGATGACCGATGCGGACGAATTGCGCACCGCGGTGCGGGATTTCCTCGCCGAGCACGATCCCGGCGGTGACCGGCTGGAGTTCCTGCGCGCCCGGTTCGACGCCGGGCTCGCGTGGGTGAACTACCCGGTGGGCCTCGGCGGCCGGGACGCGCCGCGGGCGCTGCAACCGGTGGTGGACGCCGAGTTCGCCGCCGCCGGCGCACCGGACAACGCCCCGTCGCGCAACGGGATCGGGCTCGGCATGGCGGCGCCGACGATCCTGCGCTTCGGCACCGACGAGCAGCGCGCCCGCTACCTCCGTCCCCTGTGGACGGGCGAGGAGGTGTGGTGCCAGCTGTTCAGCGAGCCCGGCGCGGGTTCGGACCTGGCGGCGCTGGCGACCCGGGCGGTGCGCGACAGTGACGACTGGATCGTCGAGGGCCAGAAGGTGTGGACGTCGTTCGCGCACCGCGCGCAGTGGGCGATCCTGGTGGCCCGCAGCGATCCGGACGCGCCGAAGCACAAGGGCCTGACGTACTTCGTGTGCGACATGACCGATCCGAACGTGGACGTGCGGCCGCTGCGCCAGATCACCGGTGAGGCCGAGTTCAACGAGGTGTTCCTGAACGGGGTGCGCATCCCCGATTCGCAGCGGCTCGGCGAGGTCGGCCAGGGCTGGCAGGTCGCGATGGGCACCCTGATGAACGAGCGGGTCGCCATCGGCGGCGGCAGCGCGGGCCGCGAGTCCGGCATGATCGGCGTGCTGGCCGAGCAGTGGCGCGCGCACCCGGAGGCGCGGACTCCCGGCGCGCACGACCGGCTGCTGCGGCTGTGGGTGGAGGCGGAGGCGACCCGGCTCACCGGGCAGCGGCTGCGCCAGCAGCTGGCGCTCGGCACTCCTGGCCCGGAGGGTTCGGCGGTGAAGCTGGCCTTCTCCCGGCTGAACCAGGAGATCTCCGGTTTCGAGGTGGAACTGCTCGGCGAGGAAGGCCTCGCCTACGACGACTGGACGTTGCGCCGCCCGGAGAACGTCGACTTCACCGGCCGCGGCCCCGGCTACCGGTACCTGCGGGCGAAGGGCAATTCCATCGAGGGCGGCACCTCGGAGGTACTGCGCAACGTGATCGCCGAACGGGTCCTCGGGTTGCCGCCGGAGATCCGCACGGACAAGGACGTGCCGTGGAAGGAGCTGCCGCGATGAGCGCCGACCTGCTCTACACCGAGGTCGAGGAGGACCTGCGCGCGGCGGTGCGCCGGGTGCTGCGGGACCGCTGCGAGATCGGCTCGGTGCTCGCCCGCTGCGAGTCCGGCGAGCCCTACGACCTGGCGCTGTGGCGGACGCTGGCCGGGGAGCTCGGGGTGGCCGCGCTGGCGGTGCCGGAGGAGTCCGGCGGTTCGGGCGCCGGGGTCCGCGAGCTGGCGGTGGTCGCCGAGGAGCTCGGCCGGGCGGTGGCGCCGGTGCCGTTCCTGGGCACCGTGCTGGCCACGGCCGCGCTTCAGGCGGCGGAGGCGACCGAACCGATTCCGGGCATCGCCGCCGGCGAGCGAGTGGCGACGGTCGCGGTCGGGCTCACCACGGCACCGTCCGCGCCGCTCCCGTCCGGGGTGCGCGCCGAGGGCGGGAAGCTGACCGGCTCGGTGACCGCGGTGGTCGACCTGGAGGTCGCCGATCTGGTGCTGGTGCCCGCCACCGGCCCGGACGGCACCGGACTGCACCTGGTCGACACCGCTGACCCCGGTGTCGTGCGGAATCCCGTGACGCCGCTGGACCTGACGCGCCGGTTCGGCACCCTGGAGCTGTCCGGAGCGAGCGGCGAGCTGATCGCCGCGGACGCGGAACCGGTGCTGCGCCGGGCGTTGCTCACCGCGGCCGGGGTGCTCGCCGCCGAGCAGGTCGGCCTCGCCCAGCACTGCCTCGATTCCACTGTGGACTACGTGCGGACCCGGCACCAGTTCGGCCGCGCCATCGGGTCGTTCCAGGCCGTCAAGCACCGGCTCGCCGACCTGTGGTCCGGGGTGAGCACCGCGCGCGCCACCTCGCGGGCCGCCGCCGACGCGCTGACCCGCGAGGAACCGGACGGCGAGACCGAGCTGTCCGTCGCGCTCGCGCAGGCGTACTGCTCGGACCTGGCGGTGCTCGCCGCCGAGGAATCCCTGCAGCTGCACGGCGGCATCGGCATGACCTGGGAACACCCCGTGCACCTCTACCTGGGCCGGGCCAAGAGCGCCCAGCTCACCTTCGGCACCGCGGACCGCCACCGCGCCAGGATCGCGGAACTCGCCGGCCTCCCCGCCTGACAACCCCTCGAACAGGAGCGACCATGCGCGTGTTCACCAGCGCCGATGAAGTCCGCGCGGCCACCGGGTCCGAGCTGGGCACCAGCGACTGGCTCACCATCACCCAGGAGCAGGTGGACGGGTTCGCCGACGCGACCCTGGACCACCAGTGGATCCACGTCGACACCGACCGTGCGCAGCAGGGGCCCTTCGGCGGCACCATCGCGCACGGCTTCCTCACGCTGAGCCTGCTGTCCGCGCTCAACGCGCAGACCTACCGGTTCGAGAACGTGAAGATGGGCATCAACTACGGGCTGAACAAGGTGCGGTTCCCGAACCCGGTGCGGGTCGGGGCGCGGGTGCGGTCGCGGACCCGGCTCGTCGAGGTCACCGAGATCGACGGCGGCGTGCAGCTCACCGTCGAGTCCACGGTGGAGATCGACGGCGCGGAGAAGCCGGCCTGCGTCGCCCAGGGCCTCACCCGCGTCCTGTTCTGATCCCGGGGCATCGGTCCTCCGAACCTGCGCCGCGGGTCGTGTCCGAAGTAACGAATCAACGAGCTCTCCCCAGCATGGCGGGGACTTCGCGGTGCAGCCGTTCGCCGAGCCAGGTGCCGGTGGCGGCGAGCTCGTCGGCGTCGAGTCCGGTGTGGACTCCCATTCCCGTCAGCAGGTAGGCCAGGTCCTCGGTGGCGATCGTGCCGCCGAACCCGGGCCTGGTCGCGGAACCGCCGATCCCGCCGATGCTCGCGTCGAGCGCCGCCACCCCTTCCAGGAAGGCGGTGGCGGCGTTCGCGTAGCCGGTGTTGCGGGTGTTGTGGAAGTGGCAGCGCACCGGCACGCCCGGTGCCTCCTCGCGGACGCGCTCCAGCAGCCGCACCACCTGCGTGGGCACTCCCGCTCCCGCGGTGTCGGCGAGGACGATCTCGGCGGGCCCGGCGTCGGCGATCCGGCGCGCCACCTCCGCCACGTGCTCCGCGGACACCTCGCCTTCCACCGGGCAGCCGAACGCGACGGCGATGGTGGCGACCGGACGCGGGCCGCCGCGGTGCGCGCGGGCGGCGAGATCGGCCCACCGCGCCAGGTCCTGCCCGGTGCTGCTCCCCCGCTCCCGGTCGGCGAAGCCGTCGGTGGCGGCGACCACCACGTTCACCTCGTCCACCCCGGCCGCCGCGGCCCGGTCGAGCCCGGTTCCGTCGAGCACCAGCGCCAGGTAGCGCACCCCGCCCCGCCGGGGCAGCGCCGCGAGCACCCGCTCCGGTTCGCGGGAGTCCGCGTCGAACGCCGCGACCTCGATGCGGCGCAGTCCGGCGGCGAGGGCGCGTTCGACGAGTTCGACGCGGTCCGGGGCGGCGATCGCGGTCCGCTCGTGCCGCAACCCGTCGCTCGGGCCCACCTCGACGACCTCGATCCGGGCCGGGACACCCGCCTGCTGCATCGCGCTCGCCTCCTGCCGCCGGGAACGGTGCGCCCGGAGAGTTCCCCGCGGCGGCGCTTCACAACCTGATGCCCATGCCCGGCCCCAGCGGCAGGTCCGCGAAGTAGAAGGAGGTCAGCACCAGCGCCCACAGCAGCCAGAACGGCACCACGAACGGAGCCATCCGCGCCACCAGCGTGCCGAGCCCCGCCTGCGGTTCGTAGCGCCGCAGGTAACCCAGGATGATGATCATGTAGGGGTTCAGCGGCGTCATGATCTGCGTCGCCGAGTCGCCCACCCGGAACGCGGCCTGCGCGAACCCCGGTTCGAAGCCCAGCAGCGCGAACATCGGCACGAACACCGCCGCCATCAGCGTCCACAGGCTCGACCCGGAGATGATGAACAGGTTCAGCACCGAGGCCAGCACCATGAACCCGAGGAACGCCGGGAAACCCGCCAACCCCAGCGCCCGCAGCAGGTCGGCACCGCCGACGGCGAGCGCCGCGCCCAGGTTCGTCCAGTTGAACAGGCCGATGAACTGGCCGAGCATGAACGCCAGCACCAGGAAGCCGGTCAGGTCCCGCAGCGATGCCGCCATCAGCTTCGGCACGTCCCCGGCGCCGGTGACCGCCCCGGACGGCACGCCGAACGCGATGCCGGGCACCAGGAACGCCAGGAAGATCAGCGTGGTGACCGAGTCCAGCAGCGGCGACTCCGGCAGGAACCCGCCCGCGTCGTTGCGCAGCGGCGAACCGGGCCAGAGCACCAGCGCCAGCACCGCCACGACGAGCACGGCGGCGGCGATCCCCGCCCAGCGCAGCCCGCGCCGCTCGGCGGCGGACGGGGTGGCGGTGAGCTGCTCGGGCGCCGCCTCCCCGCTCTCCTCCCGCGGCACCCCGGCCCGCACCAGCCGCGGCTCGATGATCCGGTCGATCAGGAACCCGGCCAGCAGCGCCAGCACGATCGAGGACACCGCGTTGAAGTAGTAGTTCGACACCGGCGTCACCGTCGTGCCCGGGTCCGGCAGGATCGAGGCGACCTCGTTGCTGATCCCGGAGAACAGCGCGTCCAGGCTCGTCACCACCGGCGCGGTCGAGTACCCGGCGCCCGCTGCGGCGAACCCGCCGAGCAGCCCCGCCACCGGATGCCTGCCCGCCGCCTTGAACACGAGCGCGGCCAGCGGCGGCACGATGATCATCGCGGAGTCGGCCATCACGCTGGAGGTGATCCCGACGAACCCGACCGCGTAGGGCAGCACCCAGCGCGGTGCCCCGCCGAACGCGGCCCTGATCAGCGCGGTGAGCAGCCCGGTCCGCTCGGCCAGCCCCACCCCGAGCATGATCGTGACGACGGTCTCCAGCGGCGGGAAGCCGATGAAGTTCGCCGGCAGCTCGGTGAACAGGTACCGCAACCCCTCCCCGGACAGCGCCGCCCGCACCGGCGTGTCCTCGGCGGCGCCCGGGATCCGCACCGAGACGCCGAACGCGGCGACCGCGGTGGACACCACGGCGACGAGCACGAACAGCAGGGCGAACAGCAGGAACGGTTCGGGCAGCCGGTTTCCCGCCCGTTCGACGAGGTTGAGCACCCGGTCCAGCCGGGTCTGCTTCGCGGATGCGGCGGTGTCGGCCATGCGATCTCCAGCTGCGCGGCGGCGGTCGGCTCCCCGGCACGGCCGGAGGACGCTGGGGGGAACCTAGTCCTCCGGCCGCGCGCGGTGAAGCGTTCCGGGTCGATCGCGACGCCGTCGGCCACCGGTGCGCGCGCCGGGTCGCCACGCCCGCCGGTGCCCGCGGGCCACCGGCCTCGTCGAGGTGCCTCCGGTCAGCTCGCCGCGACGTCGTAGGCGACGCGGCCGACGGTGCTGCCCTCGCCGACCCGGCGGACCGCGTCGGCGACCGCGTCCAGCGGCAGCCGCTCGCTGATCAGCGGCCGGATCAGCCCTGCGTCGGCCAGCCGGGTCAGGTCCCGGTGCGCGTCCACCACCAGCTGCGGGTTCCGCTCGTTGTACAGGCCCCAGTGCAGGCCCACGATCGAGTAGTTCTTGATCAGCGCGTGGTTCAGCCCGGGCGTGGGGATGGTGCCGCCTGCGAAGCCGATCACGAGGATGCGGCCCTCGAACGCGATGCACTTGGTGGACTTCGCGTAGGTCTCGCCGCCCACCGGGTCGTACACCACGTCGGCGCCCTTGCCGCCGGTGAACTCCTTGACGACGGGCACGAAGTCCTCGCTGCGCCGGTCCACCACCAGGTCGGCGCCGAGCTCCGCGGCCACTTCGGCCTTCCGCGGTCCGCCGACGACGCCGATCACCTTCGCCCCGGCGGCCTTGCCGAGCTGGATCGCGGCGGAGCCGACCCCGCCCGCGGCGGCGTGCACCAGCAACGTCTCACCTTCGCGCAGGTTCGCGCGCCGGTGCAGTCCGAAGTGGCCGGTCTGGTAGCCGATGAACAGCGAGGCGGCCTCCGCGTCGGACAGCGACTCCGGAGCCGGGAAGGTGCGCGGCGCGTCCATCAGCGCCAGCTCCGCGAAGCCGCCGGTGGGCAGCGAGGCCGAGCCGAGCACCCGGTCGCCGGGGCTGAACTCCGCGACGCCCTCGCCGACCTCGACGACCTCGCCGCACAGCTCCACGCCCGGGGTGAACGGCAGCGGCGGCTTGATCTGGTACTCGCCGCGGCACAGCAGCACGTCCGGGAAGTTCACCGGCGTCGCCAGCACCCGCACCAGCAGCTGCCCCGGGCCCGGCCGCGGGTCGTCGACCTCGTCGAGCCGGAGCACGTCCTGCGGTTCACCGTTCTCGTTGAGCCGCCACGCCTTCACACAACACCTCCGCATCGAGGAGCACCGCCGCTCCTCGCTCGTGCCCGCGACCGGTCATGGCCGCAGGGATGCCAGCAGCAGGTCCGCGAAGTGCTCGCCGATCTGCTCGCCGGTCAGCTCGCCGTCCCGCCGGAACCAGGTGCCGAGGTGGTGCACCGAGCCGAAGAAGAAGTCCACGACCAGCTCCGCGGGCTCGTCCGCGCGGAACACCCCGGCCGCCTGGCCCTCTTCGATCAGCGCCCGCACCCGCTCGTGGTAGCGGCGGCGCTGCGCGCGCACCTCGGCGCGCTTGTCCGGGTGCAGCAGGTGCATCGACCGGAAGAAGATCACCGTGTCGTCCAGGTTGGCCGCGGTCGTCGCCACCACGTCGGCGGCGACCGCGTGCAGCCGGTCGGCGACCGGCGAGTCGCCCGCGGCCTCCTGCTCCATCCGCGCGGTCTGCACCCGCAGCAGCCGCGCGTAGATCTCGTGCAGCAGGTCGTCCTTGGAGCCGAAGTAGTGGTACATGGCGCCCTTGGTGACCCCGGCGGCGTCCACGATCTGCTGCACGGAGGTCGTTTCGAACCCGTGCTCCGCGAACAGCCGCGTCGCCGCCGCCAGCAACCGCTGCGGCACCGTCTCGGCGACCTCCGGTGCCGTGCGGACCTCCGTGCCGGCCATGTGCGCCTCCTCTTCTCCGCCCACCAGGCTATCGACCGGCTGATCGGTCCAGTCCGCGCTGGAGCTTGCGCATGCCGCCGTGCCACTTGGCGGGATCGGTGGAGCGCAGCGCGTAGTAGTCGGCGACCTCGGGGTGCGGCAGGACCAGGAACCGGTCGTCGGCGAGCGCGGCCAGCACGTCGTCGGCTACCTGGTCCGGTTCGATGGCGGCGTCCGCGAGCAGCTTCCTGCCGGTCTCGCCGGTGCCGTCGAGCAGGTCGGTGCGCACGCCCTGCGGGCACAGCGCCTGCACCACGATCCCGCGGTCGGCGTAGGTGATCGCCATCCACTCGGCGAAGGCCAGCGCGGCGTGCTTGCTCACCGAGTACGGCGCGGAGCCGAGCATGGTGAGCAGCCCGGCGGCCGAGACGGTGGCCAGGAACCGGCCTTCGCCGCGCTCCAGCCACTGCGGCAGCAGCGCCCGCGCGGCCCGCACGTGCGCCATGACGTTGACTTCCATCGAGCGGGCCCACGCCGCTTCCGGCGCCTCCGGCCCGCCCTCGTCGGCGACCCCGGCGTTGGCGCAGAACAGGTCGATGCGCCCGTGCCGCTCGGTGGCGGTGCCGACGAGTTCGGCGACGCCGTCCTCGCTCGCGGCGTTGCCCGGCACGGCGAGCCCGCCGATCTCGGCGGCGACCGAGCGTGCCGCGGCGGCGTCGAGGTCGTTGACCACGACGGACGCGCCCTCGCCCGCGAACCGGCGGCACAGCGCCGCACCGATGCCGTTGCCGCCACCGGTGACGACGGCGACCGAGCCGTCCAGCCGCATCACACGCCTCCGGTGAGGGTGAGCCCGCCGTCGAGGGTGAGGACCTGCCCGGTGATCCAGGACGCTTCGTCGGAGAGCAGGTACGCGGCGGCGGCGCCGATGTCGGCGGGCTCGCCGAGCCGCTTCAGCGGGTACGAGCCGGCGACGCCGTCCTCGTCGTCGGCGTAGAGCGCGGTGGCGAACCGCGTCTTCACCACGGCGGGGGCGACGGCGTTGACCCGCACGTTCGGTGCCAGTTCGACGCCGAGCTGCTGGGTCAGCAGCGACAGCATCGCCTTCGTCGCGCCGTAGTAGCCGATGCCCGGCGAGGGCCGGTGCCCGGCGACGGAGGACACGTTGAGCACCGAGCCGCCGTGCTCGGCCATCCACGCCCGGTGCACCCGCTGCGTCCAGGTCAGCGCGGAGAGCACGTTGACCTCGAAGGTCTTGCGCGCCACCCCGGGTTCGACGTCGATGACCGGCCCGTAGGCGGGGTTGATGCCCGCGTTGTTGACCAGGACGTCGATGCGGCCGTGGTCGGCGAGCGTCCGCTCGACGACCTCGGCCTGGTGGTCGGGATCGTCCACCTTGCCGGCGATGCCGCGGGCGTGCTCGGCGCCGAGGGCGGCGACGGCCTCGTCCAGGGGTTCGGGTTTGCGGGCGGTGAGGACGACCTGGGCGCCTTCGGACACCAGGCGTTCGGCGATGCCGAGCCCGATGCCGCGGCTGGCGCCGGTCACGATGGCCACCCGGCCGTCGAATCGCTTGCTCATGCACTGCTCCCACTCGAAAGACCGACCAGTCGGTACGGGCCAGTGAACGGCGTGCCGCGGGCTCCCGTCAAGCCCTCGGGCGCCCGCTGCGACGTTCACCCGGGGCCGCACCCCCGCCCGGCCCACTACCCGACCGGACCACCCGTCCGGCCCTGGACTTCACCTCGCGCAGTCGCTCCCGCTCGGCGATCTGAGACGGTCGCGGCTGATCCACTGCGGACTCGCCAGCAAAAACGGAGATCATTTCCATTTCTGGGCGAGGATTTTCCGCCGGAACCGCCGCATCGCCCGATAGGTTCGCCCGGGTCCTCCGTCAGCCGGATGGACGCGGCACTGTGTGCGACCCGCCTGCTACATATGGTGATTCACCATTGCGGAGCGCACGATCGCGCACACGTTTGGCCCAGAACGCGCTACGCTGGGGACATGACAGTCGCGCTGGAGACCATCCTGGCCCGGGCAGGACTGCGGGTCACCGCCAACGAATTCCTCTCGCTCGTGGAAGACGCAGCGAAGCGGCTCATCACGCCGCAGGTCGATCCTTCAGCGCACTTCACCACCGCCGAGCGCGAAGCCCTCGCGGAAGCCGGGCTCGACCTCGCACCGCTGGCCACCGACGAGACCGATCCGCGCGCCCGCACGGTAGCCGAGCAGGCCGTGCTGCGCGATACCGCGCTGTCGGTCAACCAGGCCGCCGAGCGCATCGGCGTGGACTCCAGCCGCATCCGGCACCGCATCGGCGACGGACGGCTCATCGGCTGGAAGGACCGCGGCGGCTGGCGGCTGCCCGCCTGGCAGTTCAGCGACGACGACGTGCTCCCCGGCCTGGAGACGGTGCTCGCCGGCATGCCGCAGGACCAGCCCGCGCTGGTGCTCGCGAAGTTCATGACGACCGCGCAGGACGACCTGGAGCTCGGCGACCGCCCCGTCAGCCCGCGCGAGTGGCTGCTCGCGGGCGGCAGCGCGCGCCGCGTCGCCGACCTCGCCTCGGCGATCGGCACCCCGGCCTGACCGGCCCCGCACCGCGAACCCACCAGGACACCAGTTGGCAAGACTCCCCCAGCCGCCGGCGCCTGCGGTACTGCAGGCGATGCTGCGCCGCACCGAGGACGTGATCGCGGTGCCCGCGGGAACCCGGCTCGCCCGGGTGTTCACCTCCGGCGGCAACCACCCGCAGCAGTGGGACAGCTTCCGCTACGCCGGACCGCTGCCGCACGCCCGCTTCGACCCGCACCTGCCCAACACCCAGGGCGGGCCGACGGTCACCCGCGAGCACGGGGTGCTGTACTTCTCGCTGTCGGTGCGCACCTGCATCGCCGAGGTCTTCCAGGCCACCTCCACGGTGGACCGCCGCACCCGCAAACCGCACCTGGTGCTGTTCCGGCCGCGGCGCACGCTGCGGCTGCTGGACCTGGCCGGGCTGTGGGCGACGCGCGCCGGCGCCTCCCAGGCGATCAGCAACGGCCCGAAGGAGCGCACCCAGGCGTGGGCGCGCAGCATCCGCGCGGCCTACCCGGAGCTCGACGGGCTCTGGTACCGGTCGGCGATGGACGGCGGCAACCCGTCGCTGTGCCTGTGGGACCCGCCGTCGGCCTCGGCGCTGCCCGACGCCCCCGACGTGCTGCTCCCGCTGGAGCACCCGGGTCTCGACGTGCCGCTGGGCCGGGTCTGCAAGGACCTGAACTACACGCTGCTGGACTGAGTCCGCAGGCGAGCGGCCGCCCGACCGGCGTGGCCGGACGGCCGCTCACCCGACCGGGATCAGAGGCGGCAGGCTTCGAGGGGCGTGACGAGGATGGCGCGGGCGCCGGCCGCCCACAGCGAATCCATGATCGTCTGGGCCTGGTGGCGCGGCACCATCACCCGCACCGCCACCCAGCCCTGCTCGTCGAGCGGGGACACCGTCGGCGCCTCCATGCCCGGCGTGATCTTGCGGGCGGCGTCCAGGGACGCGGTCGGGCAGTTGTAGTCCATCATCACGTACTGCCGGGCGATGAGGACGCCGCGCAGCCGCTGGATCAGCTTCTCGATCGCCTGCTCGCTGTCCGCGGGCAGGTCGCGGGTACCGCGCACCAGCACCGCCTCGGAGCGCAGGATCGGTTCGCCGACGGTCTGCAACCCGGCTTCCCGCAGCGAGGCCCCGGTCTCCACCACGTCCGCGATGGCGTCGGCGAGCCCCAGCTCGACCGCGGTCTCCACCGCGCCGTCGAGCTCGATGATCTCCACCTCGATGCCCAGGTCCGCGGCGGCGGCCGAGACCAGCGGCGCGAACGAGGTGGCGATGCGCTTGCCGTCGAGCTCGGTCAGCGCACCGAGCCGCCCGGTCGGGGCGGCGAAGAAGAACCGCGACACCCCGAAGTCCAGCGGCAGCAGTTCGGTGGTGCTCACGTCGGTTCCGGCCGCCTGCAACAGGTCCTGGCCGGTGATGCCGACGTCGAGCACCCCGCTGCCGACGGTGCGGGCGATGTCGGTCGGCCGCAGGAAGACGAACTGGACGTCGTTGGCCGTGTCGGTGGCGAACAGCGCCTTGTGCTCGCGGTGCACGCGGTAGCCCGCGTCGGAGAGCAGCTGGATGGCGGGACCGCTCAACGATCCCTTGTTGGGCACGGCGACCCGGAGCATGGTGGTTCCTTTGCGGATTCGGTGGTGCGGGACGGCCCCGGTTCAGGCGGGGCGGCGGGGCGTTCCACCCGCGACGCGCTGCGGGCGGAACCCGCTATGGCGTTGACCACCGCACATCGAACCGTCTCCTCCTCGCCAGCCGTTCTTCTTCCGCCTGGAATGGTGGCACACCGACCGCGCCGGGCGGCCCGCGACATGTCGGTGCTCACGTCCGCCTCGTAGGCTCGGGGGCCGTTGTCCGCACGCCGGTGAGGATTCCCGCCATGCCCGACCGCCATCTCGTCGACGCCCACGTCGCGCTGCTCCGCGGCTCGCGCGTGCTGCTGAGCAAGCGCCGCGGGGACGCCTTCGACGGTTGCTGGCACCTGCCGTCCGGCAAGGTGGACGCGGGCGAGGACGTGCTCTCGGCCGCGGTGCGGGAGGCCGACGAGGAGGTCGGGGTGCGGATCGATCCGGCCGACCTGGTGCACGTGCACTCGGTGCACATCACCGGGCCGGGCCAGGAACCGCGGTTCGGCTTCTTCTTCCGCGCCTCGCGCTGGTCCGGCGAGCCGGTGAACCGGGAGCCGGAGAAGTGCCACGAGCTCGGCTGGTTCGAGCTGGACGCGCTGCCGGAGCCGATGATCGGGTACGCGGCGGTGGGCCTGCGCGCGCTGGGCGGCGGTCCCGCGTTCTCGGTGCACGGCTGGGAATGATCAGGCGGCGGCGCGCAGCGCGTCGGCCCGATCGGTGCGCTCCCAGGGGAAATCGACGTCGGTCCGTCCGAAGTGGCCGTACGCGGCGGTGGGCGCGTAGCGGACGTCCAGCAGCCCGAGGTCGCGGATGATCGCAGCCGGCCGCAGGTCGAAGACGGCGGCGATGGCGGACTGGATCCGTTGCGGTGCAACGGTTTCGGTGCCGAAGGTCTCCACGAACAGCCCGACCGGCGCCGCGGTGCCGATGGCGTAGGCCACCTGGACCTCGATGCGCCGGGCGAGCCCGGCGGCGACCACGTTGGTCGCGACCCAGCGCATCGCGTAAGCGCCGGACCGGTCCACTTTGGACGGATCTTTGCCGGAGAAGGCACCGCCGCCGTGCCGGGCGGCCCCGCCGTAGGTGTCCACCACGATCTTGCGCCCGGTGAGCCCGGCGTCGCCCATCGGCCCGCCGAGCACGAACCGGCCCGTCGGGTTCACCAGCGTCCGCGCCGCCGAGACGTCCAGGTCCAGCGCGGCCAGCTCGGGGCCGAGCACCAGTTCCCGCAGCTCCGCGTCGATCCGCGCCTCGTCCACGCCGTCCGCGTGCTGCGCGGAGAGCACCGCGGTGTCCAGGGCCACCGGCCGGTCCCCGTCGTAGGCGATGGTCACCTGCGTCTTGCCGTCCGGGCGCAGGTGCGGCAGCAGCCCGTCCTTGCGCACCGCGGCCAGCCGCCGGGCCAGCCGGTGCGCCAGCGCGATCGGCACCGGCAGCCGCTCCGGGGTCTCGTCGCAGGCGTAGCCGAACATGATCCCCTGATCACCCGCTCCCTGGCGGGCCACCTCGTCGTCGACGCCCCGCACCCGGGACTCGTAACCGTGCGCCACGCCGCGGGCGATGTCCGGGGATTGCGCGTCGATGGCGACGTTCACCCCGCAGGAGTTCCCGTCGAAGCCCTTCGCCGAGGAGTCGTAGCCGATCTCCAGCACCCGCCGCCGCACCAGGCCCGGGATGTCCACGTAGGCCTCGGTGGTGATCTCGCCGACCACGTGCACCTGCCCGGTGGTGACCATCGCCTCGACCGCCACGCGGGAGAGCGGGTCCTGGGCGAGCAGCGCGTCGAGCACCGCGTCGCTGATCGCGTCGCACACCTTGTCCGGATGACCTTCGGTCACCGATTCGCTGGTGAACAGCCGCTGCACGGTCCACCCCCTGGGAACGGGTGCGGCCCGGGCTCAGCCCTGCTCGAACCGCCGCGTCACAGCATCCCACAGCCGGGCCGAGAGCAGGGACTTCGCGCCGTGCGGCAGCGGGGTCTCGGTGCCGTCGGTGGACAGCAGCCAGCCCGCGTTGTCCTCCATCTCGAAGGCCTTGCCGTCGCCGACCGCGTTGACCACGAGCAGGTCGCAGCCCTTGCGGCCGAGCTTGCGGCGGCCGTGTTCGAGGACCGTCGTGTCCGGATCGCCGGTCTCGGCGGCGAAGCCCACGACCGCGCCGACCTGGATCCGGCCGTCGCGGCGCCGCTCGACGAGCTCGGCGAGGATGTCCGGGTTCCGGGTCAGCTTCACCGGCGGCGGATCCGCGTCCACCTTCTTGATCTTGTGCTCGGCGAGGTCCACCGGCCGGAAGTCGGCGACGGCGGCGGCCATCACGACCGCGTCCGCCCCGTCCGCCTCGGTGAGCACCGCCTCGCGCAGCTGCTCCGCGGTGCCCACGTGCACCACCCGCACCCCGGCCGGCTCCACCAGGTCGGCGGTGTGCGCGGAGACGAGCACCACCTCGGCGCCGCGGTGCGCGGCCACCCGGGCCAGCGCGTAGCCCTGCCGCCCCGACGAGCGGTTCCCCAGGTAGCGCACCGGGTCGAGGGGTTCCCGGGTACCGCCCGCGGAGATCACCACGCGGCGGCCTTCCAGGTCCCGCGGCAGCGCCGCGGCCGAGGACAGCAGCAACCTGCCCAGGTCGACGATCTCCACCGGGTCCGGCAACCGGCCCTTGCCGGTGTCCTTGCCGGTGAGCCGACCGCTGGCCGGTTCCGCGACCACCACTCCCCTGGCCCGCAACGTGGCCACGTTCTGCCGCGTCGCCGGGTGCTCCCACATCTCGGTGTGCATCGCGGGCACCACCAGCACCGGGCAACGGGCCGTGAGCAGCGTGGAGGTCAGCAGGTCGTCGGCGAGGCCGTGCGCGGCCCGCGCGAGCAGGTCCGCGGTGGCCGGCGCGACCACGACGAGATCGGCTTCCTGGCCGAGCCGGACGTGCTGGACCTGGTCGACGTCGGTGAACACGCCGGTCCGCACCGGGTGCCCGGACAGCGCCTCGAAGGTCGCGGCGCCGACGAAGTGCAACGCCGCCTCGGTGGGCACCACCCGCACGTCGTGGCCGGATTCGGTGAACCGCCGCAGCACTTCGCACGCCTTGTAGGCGGCGATGCCACCGCTGACGCCGAGCACGACCCGCGGGCGCTCCCCGGAAGGTTCCTGAGTCACGGGACTTCTCGGCTCACTCGCCTTCGGTGTGTTCCAGCACGCCCGCGTGGATCTCGCGCAGCGCGATGGACAGCGGCTTCTCCCGCGGGCCCGGCTCCACCAGCGGGCCGACGTACTCCAGCAGGCCCTCGCCGAGCTGGGCGTAGTAGTCGTTGATCTGGCGGGCGCGCTTGGCCGAGTAGATCGCCAGCGCGTACTTCGAGCTGACCTGTTCGAGCAGGTCGTCGATCGGCGGGCTGGTGATGCCCTCGGGGGAGGTCAGCGAGGACCGGCTGTTGAGGGCGGCGAGCGCGTTGGGGGTGGTCACGTGGTGGCTCCTGCTCTGAACGAAGAAGGCGGTGGACGCCGGTGCGTGGACAGCGGTGGCCGGCGGCTGGCGCCTGTCCGGCGTCCGAGCGCGGGGCTCAGACCCGGCGACCGGTCACCAATCGTATCAATTCGCTGGTCGCCGACCGCACGTCGGCGTTGACCACGGTGTCGTCGAACTCCGGTTCGGCGGCCAGCTCCTCGCGCGCGGTGCGCAGCCGGGCCTCGACCACCTCGGGATCTTCGGTGCCGCGGCCGGTGAGGCGCTGCACGAGCTCCTCCCAGGACGGGGGCAGCAGCATCACGAGCCGCGCCTCCGGCATCGACCGGCGGACCTGCCGGGCTCCTTGCAGTTCGATCTCCAGCACGGCGTCCCGGCCCGCGGCGAGCGCGTCCTCGACGGGGCCGCGCGGAGTGCCGTAGCAGTTGCCCGCGTACCGCGCGTGTTCCAGCAGCTCGCCCGCGGCGACCATCCGCTCGAACTCGGAGACGCCGACGAAGTGGTAGTGCGCGCCGTCCACCTCGCCCGCCCGGGGGCGGCGAGTGGTCACCGAAACGCTGAAGTAGATCTCCGGTGCCCGTTCGCGCAGTTCGTTCAAGACGCTGGACTTGCCGACGCCGGAAGGACCGGAGACGACGGTGAGCCGGGGCCCGTCCTGGCGGACCGACCCCGGCTCGACACCGGTACGGGTGTCGATCACTCGGCGGCGAACTCGGTGAGCAGCGCCTTGCGCTGACGCTCACCCAGCCCGCGGAGCCGGCGGCTGTTCGCGATCTCCAGCCGCTCCATGATCTGCTGAGCGCGGACCTTGCCCACGCCGGGAAGGGCCTCAAGCAGCGCGGACACCTTCATCTTGCCCAAGACCTCGTCGTTGTCGGCGGTGTCCAGGACCTCTGCCAGGCTGGTTCCACCGCGCTTGAGGCGCTCTTTGAGCTCGGCTCGGGCGCGACGGGCGGCAGCCGCCTTTTCCAAAGCTGCTGCCCGCTGCTCCTCGGTCAGCTGGGGAAGGGCCACCATGTCCTCCGTGATGTGGGGTTTCTCTTGATCGGTGCGGCGACGGTACCGAGTCCCGCCCGCCGGGTTCCACGCGGGTCCGGCTTGTCGAGCGGGCGTTCCGGGGGAAGATCCCGCCGCCTGACCCCGGGGGCGGCGCGTACAAGGGGTGCACGAGCACTGGGGCCGCTGCAACTACTACCAACAATGGCGCTGAAGTGCACTAACCTGGCAGAAAACTCTTCCGATCTGTCCGATTTCCGGGCGGTTGAGCGACACGGGGGTCGTCCGCGCAGGTCACAGCGAGACTGATACCACGTCGCGACGAAGTCGATCAAGACCTACCGGCCGGTTCGGTCCGTTCTCGCCACCGACCCCGAGCCGGACTCGGCGGCGGCGGTTCCCGATCACCCGTCCCGAGCCCCGCGACGGGCGTCCGGCGCGGCAATGAAATGATCTTGATCGGAGCGCGCCACCTCAGGTCGTCCCGGTGATGTGCGCCCGCCCCCGCCCCCTTCGCGAAGGAACGCACCGATGAGCCCCGACAGCGGCGTGCCGCGCGCCCTCCCGGCTCCCCAGCAGGCCGCACGCGGGGCCGCGCGGCGGAGATGACCGGTCAGCCGCCCTGACCGTTCCCGGTGGCTCCCCCGCCACCCCTGGACTCGCTCCGGTCGTCGCCGGAGCCCTGCCCGTTGCCGGTGGCACCCTCGCCGTTGCCGGTGGAGCCCTGCCCGTTCCCGGTCGAACCCCGTCCGTTGCCGGTGGAGCCCTGCCCGTCCCCGGAACCGCTCTCGTCCTTCCCCGGCGAGCCGTCGTCGTCCCCGTCGGCATCGCGGTCCGCGGCGTCGATCACGGCCTCGATCACGTCGCCGAGCGCGGGCGGCGGAGTCGCGGGCGGGGGCACCGGCGGAGGGACCGCGGTCCCCGGCGGTGGCGCCTGGGGCACGGGCACCGGCGGCCCCGGCACGGTGACGACGACCGGGGCGGGCGGTTCGGGCTCCGGGAAGGTGGCGACGTCGGCGGCGATCCGGCCGGCGGCCGCGAGCAGGTCGTGCGCGTAGGCGGCGTCGAGCCCGCCGGTGGCCTGCGCGGCGGCGATCTCCCGGGTGAGCGCGGCGAGCGCGTCCTCGGCGGCGGCCCGGTCGTGGCGCTGCGCGGCGTCCCGGACCTCGGCGACCGCCGCCAGCAGGTCCGCGCGCACCTCGGGCGCCATCGGCGGCGCCGGAGCGCCGCAGGAGACGAGCAGCAGCGCGGGCACCGTCCACATCGCACGCTTCATCCGCGCACCAGCCCCTCCAGGTCCGCGAGGTCCGCGGGCAGCCGCTCCGCGCCGGGCGGCCCGGATTCGGGCGGGAGCACCGGCCGGTCCGGGACGTCCGCCCCGGGGACCAGCAGGGCGGCCCCGCCGAGCACCAGGAGCAGCAGGCCCGCCGCGCCGAGCAGGAGCGCGCGCCGGCGGCGCGGGCGCGGCGGGACGGGGTCCGCGCCGTGCTCCGCGGTGTCGGCGGAGTCCCGTCGCGGCACCACCGCGTCCGAGGTGCCCGCGGCGGTGCCCCCGTCCCCCGTGGCGGCGGTGCCCGCGATGGCAGCGGTGTCCCCGCCGCCCCCGGTCTCCGCGGTTCCGGCGGCGAGCAGCCGCGCGCAGCGCGCGGCGGAGGGCCGCCGCTCCGGGTCGTACGCCGTCATGGCCGGCAGCACCTCGGCGAGCGGGTCCGGCAGCCAGTCCGGGATGCGGGGTTCGCGGGTCAGCCGGGCCACCGCGGCCTCGGTCTTGGTGCCGTCGTACTCGGCGCGCCCGGTGGCGCACTCCAGCAGCACGAGCCCGAGCGCGTACACGTCCGCGGCGTGGTCGACGTCCTCGTCGCGCACCTGCTCGGGCGCCATGTAGTGCGCGGAGCCCATGATCACGCCCGAGTCGGTCACCCGCCCCACGGCGTGCACGAGCCGCGAGATGCCGAAGTCGGCGAGGAAGACCCGCCCTTCCTCGGTGATGAGCACGTTGGAGGGCTTCACGTCCCGGTGCACGATCCCGTTGGCGTGCACGTGGGCCAGCACCTCCGCCAGCCGCCGGCCCAGCTCCACGACCTGCTCGGTCTCGAACGCGCCCGCCCGCAGGGCGGCGCTGAGGGTCCGGCCTTCGACGAGCTGCATGACGAGGTACGGATCGCCGTCGCCGGACTCGGCGCCCGCGTCGTGCACGGCCACCAGACCGGGGTGGCTCAGCCGCGCCAGCAGCCGCGCCTCGTCCTCGAAGCGCCGCCGGGAGGCTTCGTCCGCGTCGGAGCGGAAGATCTTCACCGCGACCGGTCGCCCCAGCCGGGTGTCCACCGCGCGGTGGACGACGGACATGCCGCCACGTCCCAGGCGCCTGCCCAGCCGGTACCGCCCGCCCAGCAGCTTCGGAGCCGCGTCGTCCATCCGTCCCTCCGCGGTGCCCGCCCGGACCCACCCGGGCCGCCGATGGGCGCCGACCCTAGCCGATGTGGATCACGCGCAGGAGGCGGAACGACAACGGGGTGGCCGCCCGGGCGAACCGGACGGCCACCCCGCTCGGGAGGTCGCCTGGACTACTCGCGTTCCATCTTCGACATGTCGATGCGGCCGCGGACGCAGTACCAGCCCACGACCAGCGCGATCAGGATCACCGGCAGCGCCATCAGGGTGATCTGCCCGGTCTCGTCGAAGCCCATCAGGACCACGACGGAGGCCAGGAACGCCAGCGTGACGTACTCGATGTACGGGGAGAACGGCAGCCGGTAGCCGGGCCGCTCCACTTCCCCGCGCTTGGCCTTGCGCACGAACAGCAGGTGGCTGAGCACGATGATCGCCCAGGTGGCGAGGATGCCGATCGAGGCGAAGTTCAGCACGATCTCGAACGCCTGCTCCGGCACGACCGCGTTGAGCCCGACGCCGACGACGCAGACCGCGGAGGTCAGCAGGATGCCGCCGTAGGGCACCTGGCTCTTGTTCATCGCACCGGTGAACTTCGGCGCGGAGCCGGCCAGCGACATGGACCGCAGGATGCGACCGGTGGAGTACAGCCCCGAGTTGAGGCTGGACATGGCGGCGGTGAGCACCACGAGGTTCATCACGTCCCCGGCGTAGGGGACGCCGAGGTTGGCGAGGACGGTGACGAAGGGGCTCTCGCCGTCCTTGTAGGAGCTCCACGGCATCAGCATCGTGAGCAGCACGACGGAGCCGACGTAGAAGATCCCGATCCGCCACATGATCGAGTTGATCGCCTTGGGCATGATCTTCTCGGGGTTCTCCGTCTCACCGGCGGCGACGCCGACGAGCTCGACGGAGGCGTAGGCGAACACGACGCCCTGCATGATCAGCACGACCGGCACGACCCCGGAGGGGAAGACCCCGCCGTTGTCGGAGATCACCGAGAACCCGGCCTGGTGACCGTCGATGGCGTGGCCGGTGACGATCAGGTAGATGCCGATGAGCATGAACAGCACCAGCGCGCCGACCTTGACGATGGCGAACCAGAACTCCATCTCGCCGAACAGCCGCACCGACACCATGTTCAGCGCGAGCACGACGCCCAGCGCGATCAGCGCCAGCACCCACTGCGGGATCGGGGAGAACAGCGCCCAGAAGTGGGCGTAGAGCGCGATGGCCGTGATGTCGGCGATGCCGGTGGTGGACCAGTTCAGGAAGTGCATCCACCCCGCGGTGTAGGCCCCCTTCTCCCCCATGAACTCCCGGGCGTAGGACACGAACGCGCCGGACGAGGGACGGTAGAGGATGAGCTCGCCGAGGGAGCGGACCACGAAGAACGCGAACAGCCCGCACACCGCGTAGGCGATGGCCAGCGCGGGCCCGGCCTGCACGAGCCTGCCGCCCGCGCCGAGGAACAGGCCGGTGCCGATCGCGCCGCCGATGGCGATCATGTTGATGTGCCGCGCCTTCAGCGACTTGCTGTAGCCGGCGTCTCCGGCGTCGACGGGCTGCTTCCCGTTCGGATCGCCGCCGGTCTGGAGGGTTTCTTGGCTCACTGTGTCCGGAATTTCCGTTCTGCTCGTCCACGCGGTCGGCCTGCGCGGTTGCTCGCGACTCCTCGGGGTCGCCGTTCCGGACGCTCGGGGGTTCGCCTCGATGCGCGGATTCGCCGGCGTGGAGGGTCCTTCTCAGGGCACACCGGGCCGGGCGACCACGTTCCGGCGGCCCGCGCAACCCGTTCCGATGCTTGGGACGGAATGGTGCGGCGCACACGCTCAGTTGTCAAGATCCACACCGCCTCACCCGAATCGAGCAGCATTCCCCAGAGAAAGTGTAATGAACGTCGCAGACAGTACCTGTTTTCCTAGGCCAACGCCCAGCGGAGGAACTCGCAGGCCAGAGGCTTGCCGAGGGACTGGTGAGGGGTTTCCCGACACCCTGAGTTCCACTTCCGTCCACCTGGCGGGGGACCTCCGGCAGGGTGTTCAATCCGGCGGGCAAGAATGCCGGGGCCCCCATTCAGCGTGCCTACTGGACAATTCCGGCGCTCGCCGAAATCAATTCTTAACTCGCCGGAACGTCCCCGCCGCGCCGGCGCGGCACCGCCCGAACCGGGCGCGATCGCGAGGATGACGCCCCGCGCCGGCAGGCTCTGGTGCGGGCTCGCCCGCGTCCCGGCGGCGGCGCTGAGGGCCATCGACACCAGCACCGCCACGCTCGCCGCGGTCATCGGCAGCACCGGGTAGGCACACGTCCTGATCCGCACGACCGCCGGATCCTCGCGCTCCCAGCGCCGCCGCAGCACCGGACAACACCCCCGCCGCGGCACCCCGCGCGAGTCGCCCCGGTGCGGCCACGCCGGAGCGTCCCCGTGCTCGCCGAGCACGGGACGAGGTGCGGAGCCCGGAGTTGAGCACCGACCGCACCGCCACCAGGATCACCGCCCGCAACGCCACCCCGGCTCCCGGGATGCCGATGGTGTCGAAGACCGCCACGAACGGGGATTCGCCGGCGACGAGGGTGTTCGCGGATCCGAACACCGGGGCGGTGGCGGTCAGTCCTGCCGGGTGGGCCGCAGGACGATGTCGCCGATCTCCACGTCGTCGGGCTGTTCGACGGCGAACGCGATGGCGCGGGCGACGGCGTCGGGCCCGATGCCGAGCTCGGCCATGTTCTGCCGGTACTGCGCGCGCCGCACCGGGTCTTCGACGTGGTCGACGAGCTCGGTGCGGACGTAGCCGGGCGAGATGGTGGTGGTGCGCACCGAGCCGTCGGTGGATTCCTGGCGCAGCGCCTCCATCGTGGTGCGCACCGCGTTCTTGACCCCCGCGTAGACGGCCTGCGTCGGCACGATCTTGAGGCCGGAGGTGGACGCGGTGGTGACGAAGTGCCCGCGGCCCTGGCGGCGGAACAGCGGCAGCGCGGCGGAGATGCCGTGCAGCACGCCGCGCAGGTTGACGTCGATCATGGCTTCCCAGTCGTCGACGTCGAGGTCGGTCATGGGCGCGACGCGCGCGATGCCCGCGTTGCTCACCAGCACGTCGAGCCGCCCGTGGCCCTCGACGGCCCGGTCGACGAGCCGCTGCAGGTCGGCGCGGCGGGTGACGTCGACGGCGAGCGCCTCCGCCCGCCCGCCGTCGGCGCGGATGCCCGCGACGAGCTCGTCGAGCCGGTCGGTGCGGCGGGCCCCGAGCAGGACGGTGGCGCCGCGGGCGGCGAGCTCCCGCGCGGTGGCGGCGCCGATCCCGCTGCTGGCCCCGGTGATGGCGATGATCTTCTCGTTCGGCCCGTTCATCCCACTGGCTCCAGGTCTAAGCTGACAGTTGTCCGGTTACGACTCCGACCGTACCGGACAACTGTCCGCTTGTCTCCGCTGGAAGGGGAGCACCGTGCCCGACCGAGAACTCCGCTCCGACGCCGCCGCCAACCGCGACCGCATCGTCCAGGCCGCGCGGGACGCGCTGAGCAGGTCGAACGGCGCGGCGACCGAGCTGAAGCTGCACGCCGTCGCCAAGGCGGCCGGCGTCGGCCAGGGCACCCTCTACCGGCACTTCCCCACCCGCGAGCACCTGCTCGCCGAGGTCTACCGGGAGGAGCTGGACCAGCTCGTCGAGGAGGTGCCGCCGCTGCTGGCCGAGCACCCGCCGCAGGCGGCGATGACCCGCTGGCTGCGGCGGCTCGTCGAGTACGCGCGGGTCAAGCGCGGCGTGATGGCCGCGATCGAGGCCTCGGCCTGGCAGGACCTGCACGCGGGCCGGCACCACCGGATCGACGACGCCCTGGGCGCACTGCTCGACCGGGGGAAGGCGGCGGGCGAGTTCCGCGCGGACGTCGACGCCGCCGACGTCCTGCTGCTGCTCGGCGGGCTGTCCCGCATCCCCGAAGCCGAGTGGGACGCGCGCGCGCCGACCCTCGTCGAACTCGTCGTCAACGGCCTCCGGGCGAGGTGATCAGGCCCGGGGTGCGGGCGGCTTGCACCGCCGTCCACACCGCGGTGATCCACCGGTTCGAGCCGCCCCGGCCTGACTCCTCAAGCGCGCCGAGCACGCGGCTCACGAGCGGCCACGAGAGATGAGCCGGCGCCATCGGACGGGATGCGCGGTCCGCGCACGACGAACCGGATCGTTCACCGCGCCCGGGCGCCGACCTCCACGACCGCGCGGATCACACCGATTCGTCCGTGGCGACGCACAGCTGGACGTGCTCGTGCAACTCGTACGCCGCTTCGGTGATCCGCTCCTTGAGCGCCCCGTCGTAGAGATGGGCGTTCGATTCCGTTGTCGGGAACACGTCCACGAGGACGCTCACCGTCGCCTTGGGCAGCTGCTCCAGCTCCGCCCATTCCCGGGCCAGAGCCTCCAGGCTTTCCAGCACGATCCGGTACTTCTCCTCGTCGAACCCCTCGTTCATGCGCAGCGCGGTGGAGAACTCGAGCCACGTCCGGACGAAGCGACTTGCGGTTTCGGTCATCTCGGTCGAATCCTCGTGATCGCGTTTCGCGGGATCTCACCGACGAGGAGGACTTCCTCGGAGGCCTTGGCGTAGTTCTTGGCCATCACACCGTTGAGGTGCTGATCCCGGCCTTCCCTGGTGGACAGGTCGAGGACCCTGCCGTCGAACTTGTCGAGATCGATGCGCACGAGCCCGTTGTCCCGATTGTAGTAACGCCGCGCGACGTCGGCGCTCCGGGTCGTGGAGATGTACCTGGTCCTGATCCTGCTCCCGTGGAGCACGTGCGCGGTGGGGTTGCGGTTGTCCGAATCGATCGGCCTCTTCGCTTTGAGACCCATTCCCAGGTTCAGCCGCCGTTTGTCGCCGGGCGAGAGGTTCCGGTACACGTACCGGCAGCTGTCCGGCGTCAGACCGAGGGGGTCGATCCACAGGTGCGGATTCGCCACGTACCGGTGCGAATTCGGACCGGCGGCCAATCCGAGCGGATCCGAGCTGAGATAACTGCCGATGGCCGGGTCGTAGTGCCGCATGACGTTGTAGTTGAGGCCGGTCTCGGCATCGGCGTACTGGCCGGGAAAGCGCAGGGGCGTGTCCGCGTCGGTGCGGCCGTGTCCGAGCGGGTTGCCCCACAGGGTCGTGCGGTGGAACCACGCGATCGCGCCTCGGTCGTCGACGAGTTCGGCCGGGGAACCGGCGAGATCGGTGACGATGGCGAAGAACCGCTCGTCGAACCACTGCTGAGGTGCCTGCCGCAGCGGTGCGCGTTCGCGTTGCGCCAGCGGCCGGAACGTGTCGGGTTCGTAGTCCCAGACGGTGGTGCGGGCTGAGGCTGTGTCGTGCGCGCCTCCGGCGGTGTGCACCTGCTCGGCCAGCAGGAACCCGTCCCAGCTGAACTCGACCTGTTCGACGACCCGGCCATCCGGATCGAGACGTCGCTTGGCGGTGCGGCGGCCGAACGGGTCGTAGAGGTAGCGCCAGCGGGTGCCGTCGGGGGTGCGGACCTCGCTGAGCCGGTCCTCGGCGTCCCAGAGGTACCGCCAGGTCACCAGCTTGCCCGACAGCCGTCGCTGCTGGCGTGCGACCACCCTGCCCTGGGCGTCGTGCTCGTACCGGACGGACCCCGCGGACCGCACGAGCGTTCCCGAGATCTCCCGCGGCCCGACGTAGTCGGCCTGCACCGAGCCGTAAGGCGTCGGCCAGCTCGCTTCGGTGATGTTCCCCGCCGCGTCGTAGGCGTAGCGCTCGGTCCACCCCGCGGCGCGGACCGCGGTGATCCGACCGAGCCGATCGAGGTCGAACGACCGCGCCCCGGTCGAGGACTCGTTGATCCCGGTCAGCTGCCCGTCCGGCCGGTACCGGTAGGAGCGCTGCTGGACCGGTGCTCCGGTGGCTCCGGTGATGTGCTGGGCCAGCAACTCGTGGTCGGCGCTCCACGCCTGCGTGAGCGTCGCAGCGGTTCCCAGCGAGCGCGCGACCTCGTGGCCCGCCGCGTCGTAGTCGAAGCGCAGCGTGCGCCCGGCGGCGTGCAGCGCGAGCGGCTGGCCGATGGCGTTGTACTCCCACCTGCTCTCCGCGCCCGACGGCGTGACGCGGCGGACGCAGCGCCCGAGCACGTCGTAGGTCGACTGGATCGTGCGGCCGTTCACGGTCTCTTCGACCACCCGGCTCCCGGCGTCGTACCGCAGCCGAACCTCGGTGTGACCGTTGGCAGCGGTGACGAGCCTACCGACTTCGTCGTAGCCGAACGTCGTCGTCCCGTCCGGGGTCCGGCGTTCGACGACGTCACCGATCAGGTTGCGCACGTAGGACGTGCTCTGCCCGGAGGCATCGGTTCGCTCGATCAGCTGCCCCGCCGCGTCATACCGGTAAGCGACGGTGCAGCCGTTGAAATCGGTCTCGCGAACGAGGTTTCCACCCGCGTCGTACTCGTAGTGCCAGACCCGGCCGTTCTCGTTGGTGACGCCGGTCAACCGCAGTTCGCTGTCGTAGTCGAACTGAAGCCTGCTGCCGTCCGGCCGGGTCTCGGCCGCCACCAGGTCGAAGTGCGCCACCTCGGTCCTGGTGACGTCGCCGACTTCGTCGACGTCTTCGCGCAGGTTGTTCTCACCGTCGTAGCGGTACCGCACGACGCCGCCGCCCGGCTTCCGGCGCCAGGCGAGCTCGCCGCCGACGGTCCACCCGAAGCGTTCGACGCCGCCGACCGGGTCGATCGTCTCGGCCACGCGGCCGAAACGGTCGGGCGTCGTACTCGTTGCGGCGGACTCGGCCCAGCGCGTCGATCCGGCTCAGCAACCGGTCCTCGGCGTCCCACCCGGAGATCACCGCGTTGCCCAGCGGGTCGACCTCCTTGACCACCTGGCCGAGCTCGTTGAGGTGGAATTCGGTGCAGTGCCCCTGGGAATCGATCGAGCGGGTGATCCGGTTCTCGCTGTCGTACTCCATGGTTCCGCTCAAGCAACCTCCGGAGCCGTCGGTCCGCACGCAGCGTCCGCGCTCGTCGTAGGTGTAGCGGTACCACTCGCCGTTGCGGTCGGTCCACGAGGTGATCCGCTCCGCCTCGTCGTACTCGAAGCGCATCGGCCGCCCGGATGCGTTGGTCACTTCGACGAGCCGGGCGTCCTCGTAGCGGTAGCGCATCAGCTCGACCTCGCCGTCGGCGGCGATCGAGTGCAGCGCCGTCACCAGGCCGCCCGTCGTTTCGACGCGGACCCGGTAACCGCAGCCGTGCCGGATCTCCGTCGGCGTTCCGGCCCCGTGGCGGAGGACGTCGATCCGATCGCCTCGAACATCCGTGATCGACGACAGGTCCAGCCGGTTCGTGGTGAAGTGCAGCGTCAGGCCCTGCTCGCGATCCGAGATCAGGTAGGCACCGGAATCGGTCCGGCCGAGCCGGCGCGATCCCGGCCCGTCCGCCCACGAACCGGGGGCGGGTGCCGGGAAGTGGTGCAGCGTGCCGTCGGCCGCGGCGAAGCTCACTCCGGACGCGTCGATCTCGAGCCGTTGGTCCAGCATCGACGTCCAGCTCCGGCCGAACCAGCGACCGGTGCGGAACGCGGAGAAGTGCGTGCGTTCGACCACCAGCGGAAGGGCGCCGAGGAATTCGGCGTCGACCTGGCTGAGCACCATCTGCCCGGTGGCGACGTCGATCGGATCCTTCTCGCAGCGGAGCTTGTTCGGTGAGCGCCGGTTCGGCTCCTGATCGCGCAGCGAGCGGTTGCTGCTGGTGGACCGGGTGCCGGCCGGGCCGTTACCGCCGCCTCTGCTCCCGATCGGGCCGGGGGAGGCGCGGTCACCGCTCGCGGAGTCGTTGTCGAACCGGCTCGACCGGTCCTGCCCGGAGCCGCCCCTGGAGTCGTTGTTCGCGGAGCGGGTGGACGCGGGACCGTCGCCCGCCCCGTCCGCGCCCGTCGACCTGGTCGTCGCCGGGGCGTCGCCGTTCCCGGGCTTCGGCGGTGGCGGCGTCTTGCCCGGTCCGGCCGAGGACCCGTCCGCCTTGATCTTCCGGAGCTTGTCGCCCGCGTCGCCGAAGCCCTTGCCGAGCTTCTTCAGCAACGGGGTGAGCGCCTTGAACGCGCGGACCAGCTTGGACGTGATGTCCGCGATCCGCGCGGCGACCTTCGCCACCTCGGCGACGACCTGCGGCACCACCCACGTCATCCCGACCCCGAGCGTCGCCAGCACCTGCAGCGCCCAGCTCACCAGGTGCCCGACCAGTTCGGCGATGATGTCGCGCACCAGGGTCCGCACCGCACCGACGACCTCACCGGCCGTGGCGATGCCGTCAGCGGCGCCTTGCGCGGCGCTCTTGGCGGCCTCGATCAGCGCACCGATGTCCTCGCTGCGCGCCCGGTAGGCGTCCCCCGCCTGACCGGTCCAGCTGGCGGTATCGGACTTGACCACATCGGTCATCTCGGTCCGCACGGCGTCGAGCTCGGCGGCGACTTTCTTCCACGTCTCCGAATGCGCCTTGATCTCGTCCGGGTCCCCGGTGAGCGCGTCCAGCGCGTCCGACACCGGGCCGACGTGCTCCATCAACCAGCCCACGCCGGCGGCCAGGATCGCGCCGAACGGGTCCAGCGCCATCCCCAGCGCGTCCAGCCCGGTCCCGACCGCCCCCATGACGCCCGCGGCCCAATCGCCGGACTCGACCGCCTTCCTGGTCTCGTCCACCGATTCCAGGATCGGTACCCCGCTCAGCGACGTGGTCGAATCCTGTCGCTGCGCCACCAACGGATTGCTCACCGCGCACCCCCGCGCGCACGCACGAGCCGACGGGAGGCTCAGGACGAACGAGACGAACCGGCCCGCACCGGACGGACTGCACCACCGCGCCCATGGAAACGAACAACTCCCCTGGCATGTCGGCTCCCCCTTGCAGCCGGACCAAAGTACCTGCGCGGTCGAGAGGTGCGGGCGGCGGCGCCGACGCCACCCGAGCGAGATCGCTCCGCGCAGCGGGAGGCCGGACGCTCCGCCGACCACCACCACCCGCCCGACCAGGACGTGAGTGAACGGACCGTTCGTCCGACCAGATCGGACGAACGGTCCGTTCACCCCTGGCGATCAGGGAAGGTGGCGGCGGATTCGATGTCGAGCCGGTAGCGGCCGAACCTCCGCCCGTTCGGCGGAGATCAGCCGTCGAAGCGGTCCGCGCGGAGCGCGTGCAGGAACGCCGACCAGGTGGCGGACGACATCCGCAGCACGCCGCCGTGGGGGTCCTTGGAGTCGCGGGCGGCGATGGTGCCGTCCAAGTGGGCTATCTCGACGCAGTATTGAACCGAGTTGCTGTAGCTGCTCTTCTGCCAGTGCGGTCGCATCGATCTCTCCTGTTCGTCAGCTCCGCCGACGCCACTCGTCGGATTTCCGGTCGATCAGTCGCAACGACTCGTCGGGAGGCAGCGCGATCTTGCGCAGCATTCCCAGTGCTTCTCGCCGCTCCGCGACGATCTGCTTCTCCTCGATGTAGGAGGCACAACCGATGGCCTCACCGAGGACGAGATCAGCGTGCTCGGCGAATTCCAAGTACAGGAACGGCCCGTCCAGGCCGACGTGCGCCCCAGCGGAGTGCGGCACGATCTGCACGCTCACGTTCGGTCGGGACGCGACGGCCGATACGCGTTCCAACTGCCTGTGCATCGTCTCCGCGGTTCCGGCCTCCCGTTCGAGCACGCTCTGCTCGATCAAGAACTCGAAAGTGCGCTCGCTGTGCAGCTGAGTCTGCCGCGCAGTGCGCTGAGCCAGCAGCTTGTCCAAGTCGTCTTCGATGCCGTGCGGCGCAAGAGCGTGCGCGATGGCGATGACGTACCCGGGCGTCTGCAGCAGTCCCGGGATCAGCATCGTTTCGTAGCTCCGCAAGGTGGTCGCTTCCGCTTCGAAAGATCGGAAGTCGTCCCAGTACTTCTCCAGCGAGCCACTCGGCATGGTCCACCAGTTCGGGCTCGCACCGTTCCGAACCAGCGTCAGCACCTCCTCCCGCTCTCGGCTGGGAACCCGGTACAACCCCAGCAGCGCCGCCACGTCGTCGGTGTTGAGGCCTCGGTGCCCGGATTCCATCCGGCTGATCTTGCTCATCGAGATTCCCAGCGCCTGCGACACCTCCGGCGCGGAAAGTCCGCTGCGCCGCCGCAGATCGCGTAATCTGCTCGCCACTCGGCGCGTCCGCACCGGGACCGCGCTGCTCGTGCTCATGCCACCTCCTGTGCCGTTCAGGAGCAGCTTCTCGGGTTGCCGCCGTGGCAAGCCAGATCCCTCACCCGAAAGATTCATTGCGTGCCAGGGCGGGAAGTTCCGAAGGTGTTCCGCACCAACGGAAATCCGAATCACCGGAGGCACGGATGAGCGAAGCGAAGTGGGAGATCACCGCGGCGGGGCGGGCGAAGGCGATCGTGATCACGATGGCCGCGCGCGGCATCCACCTCACCCAGGGCGAGACGCGCGTGGAGGTGGTGAAGGAGCAGCTGGGCGAACTCGCCGACAAGCTCTACTTCCTCGACATGGCCTTCCAAGGGGACGCGGAGACCGCCGTCGAAGTGCTCTGCGCCCGCTGATCCACCCCGGGTGAACGGCCTGCTCGGGCGAACGGGCCGTTCACCTGCGGGGAGCCGCGCAGCCACCGGAACGGTGCGGCCGCGCGTGCTAGGTTCGGCGCCGCAACGGCCTCTGGGGGAACAGGACTGGACGTGCGACCTTCCGACGACATGCTGCCCGGGCACGGCGAACCGCCCGCACCGCGCGACGAACGCGGCGGACGCGACGCACCGGAGCTCTCGCCCGGACGCAGGATCGGCGGCATCGCCGCGCACCTCGCGGTGCGGCTGCTGGTGCTGCTCGTGTTCGCCACCGTCATGGGCGCCACCGGCATCACCGGCACCGACGGCACGCCGACCGAACGCGGGACCGCGCTGGCCACCGGCTGCGCGCGCGTCGGCCCGGTCAGCGCCTCGGGCCTCGGCTGGTGGTGGCGCTGCGAGGCGACGATCAGCTGGGCCGACGGCCGCACCGAGCAGCGCACCTTCAAGTACTCCGACCTCACCCCGGACAACACCACGACGCCCGCACCCGTCGAACGCCGCGAGCTCGACAACCGGGGCAGCAACGTGGTCGTCAGCTCCGCGGGCGAGTGGGCGCCGCTGGGCTGGGCGCTGTTCGCGCCGCTGCTGGGGCTCGCGCTGCTCGGCGTCCGCCTCCCCTCCCGGGACGCGGAACGGCGCAGGCGCGCGCGGCTGGGGATCTGGCCGCCCGCGCTGCTCGCCGCCGGGTGGTGGCTGGTCGTCGCGGGCGGGCTCGGCAGCGGGCGGCTCGACCTGCTCGGCTGGGTGCCGGTCGTGGTGGTCGTGGCCGGGCACGTGTTCCTCGCCGTCGGCGCCGGGTTCGCCCTCGCGCGGCGGCGGCACGGGTATCCGGTCGTGGAACCGCCGGTGCCGGTGGGCGGACGGCTCGCCAGGGCGAACCTGCTGCTGGTGCTGGGCGTCCTCGGCCTCGGCGGTGCGCTGCTCAGCGGCCAAGCCCTGCTCGGGGTCCTCGCCCTCGCCGCGCTGCCGGTCGTCGCCCTCGGCTTCGGCCTGCGCACCCGCCTCGTCGCCGGACGCCTCCGCGCCCTGCATCCCGCGCACTGACCACCGGGCGAGCGCCGCACGGATCCCCGCACACGCGCGGCACGTGCCACCCCGCGTTGACCTCCACCGGCCGCGGGATGTTGGATGGGCGCCGAGCGCTGGGGGCGCTCGTGCTGGTGGGTTTCGCTCCCCTCCCGGGAGCTCTGGGGTTCCGGTGTTCGGTGCGCACGCGCGCGGAACCGTCCGGGCGCCGCGAACGTCGATCGTGGTGCCGCCGGATCGCACCCGGCAGGCGCGAGGCGCGCACCCGGCGCCCCGACAGGCACGACACCGGGGGTTTTCCGCATGGCAGAGCAAACACCGCAGCAGTTCCTCGACTCGTTGCAGGGCCGCGCCGACGAGATGGTGCGCCAGTCCCAGCAGCTGCAGGAACAGCTCGGTTCCCTCACCGAGACCGCCACCGAAGGCGGCGTCTCGGTCACCGTCGGCTCCAACGGCGCCCTGCAGGGCTTGGACTTCGACCGGAACTCGATGCAGCGCGGCCCGGCCGAGCTGCGCGACACCATCCTGCGGCTCGCCGCCCAGGCCCAGGGCGCCGTCGCGCACCGGGTCGCGCAGACCGTGGAGCCGTTCGCGGGCGCGTCGGCGATGGAATTCCTGCGAACCCAGCTCCCGGCGGAACCGGACGGGTCCGCCGCGAGTCGGAACGACGATCCGGCCTTCGACGAGGACGAACCGCCGCAGACCTACCTGCGGTGATCACTGGGGAGTGAGTTCATGTTCAAAGTGACACCGGACCGGCTGTCCACGCACGCGCAGTGGCTGGCCGGTCTCGCCGACGACATCGCCGCCGCCGGGCAGAAGGGCGCCGGGGTCTCGTTCGGCGTCGACAGCTTCGGGCTGGTCGGGCAGGTGTTCTCCGGGCAGGCCCGGCAGACCTCGCAGCGGGCCGCCGAGGAGATCGGCAAGTTCGCCGACCTCACCCGGGACCTCGGCGAACGCGTCGAGGCGACCGCCGCCGACTACCGGGACACCGACGTCCGCAACTCCGAGCAGCTCGGGCAGGTGGAGGTATGACCGGCATGCTCACCGACATGGGGTCCGACACCTCGACCGCGGGCGCGGGGATCTTCGACTCGGCGCGCGCCACCTGGAACGCGTTCGAGAGCGAGGACTGGGGCGAGTTCGCGGCCAGCGGCGGGATCCTCGCGCTGGACGGGCTGATCACCGCCATCGACCCGATCGGCTCGGTGCTCGCCGCCGGGGTCGGCTGGCTGATGGAGCACCTGACGCCGCTGCGCGAAGCGCTCGACTTCCTCGCCGGCGACCCGAACGCCATCAAGGAGGGCGCCGACACCTGGCAGCAGGTGAAGACCGACCTGGAGCAGCTGGCCGCCGACATCCCCGGCCAGGTCCAGTCCGGCTGCGCCGACTGGCAGGGCAAGGCGTGCGACACCTACCAGCAGCGCGCCGGGGAGTTCGCCGAGGGCGTCCAGGCCATGGCGATCAGCGCGGGCACCGCGTCCGGCGCGATGGCCACCGCGGGCACCATGGTCGCCACCTGCCGCGGCCTGGTGCGGGACATCATCGCCGCCGTCGTCGCCGAACTCATCAAGGGTGCGCTGGCCGCGCTCGCCGGGTCCGTCGTCAGCTTCGGGGCGACCGTCGCGGGCTACCTCGGCTACGCGGCCGGGCGGGTCGGCATGACCCTGTCGAAGATCGCGACGAAGGTGAGCGAACTGCTCGCCAAGCTCGGCAAGGCCGGGACGCACCTGGCCAAGGCCCTGGAGACCATGGCCGAGGCGGGCGCCAAGGTCGGCTCCAAGCTCACCGCGGGCGGGTTGTCGGCGTTCCCGACCTCGCCGGGGCTCGGCGGCGCCGCGACCGCCGCCGGGCAGGCCACCTCCCGCGGCGCGGACGCCCTGGGCTCCACCGCGAGCGCCGTCGGCCGCGGCGGCGACGCCCTCGGCAGCGCCGGGGCGCGCACCGCGGACGCGGCCACCGGGCTCGGCAAGAGCGCCGAGCAGCTCGGCGGGCGCGGGGCCGGGCTGATGGGCAACGCCGACGACCTGGGCCGGGCCGCCGAACGCACCACCCAGTCCGCTGTGGACCGGGCGACGGCGTGGCCGGAAGGCGGCGGCATCAACGGCGCCGCCGCCCGCGAGACCGCGGAGACCATCTCCGACGTGCGCACCCCGGAGAGCGCCGCGGCCCGCGGTCTCCTCGGCGAGGAGCAGTACTACCAGCAGAACTACGACGGGGACGACGGCAAGAACTACAGCCTCACCGGCACCATCCCGTCCGCCGAAGACCACTTCCCGACCACCTGACAGTTCCCGCACCTCAGGTGAACGGCCCATTCGACCAGGCACACCGGGCGAATGGGCCATTCACCTGGCCCGGTCCCGGCGCGAACCGGGCCCCACGAGCGAACGGCCCGCCCGACCGGCAGGACCTGGTCGAACGGGCCGTTCACCTCGCGGAAGACCGCATCAGGACTCCAGCAGGACCCCGAGTTCGTCGCGGACCCGGCGGGCCGCCGAGCGGAGATCCGCCACGGACGGGCCGTGGCCGAGGACGTCGCGGGCCGTGGCGGGCAGCACCGAGGGCAGCGCCGCGCCGAAGGTGGCGCGCAGGCCCTGCACGGTGGCGCCCTGGGCTCCCAGGCCGGGAGCCAGGATCGGCCCGTTCAAGCGGGAGAAGTCCAGCTCCCCCGGCTTGATCGTCGCCCCGGCCACCACGCCGACGTAGCCGAACGGATCGGCCCCGGCGTTGTTCTCCGCCGCCGCGTCCACGATGGACTGGGCGACGGTGCGGCCGTCCTCGGCGGTGGAGCGCTGCAACGCCACGCCCTCCGGGTTCGAGGTGCGGGCCAGCACGAACACGCCGCGCCCGGTCTGCTCCGCGATGCCCAGCGCCGGTGCCAGCGAACCGAAACCGAGGTAGGGCGACACCGTCAGCGCATCCGCCGCCAGCGGCGAGTGCTCGTCGAGGTAGGCGTTGGCGTACGCCGTCATCGTCGAACCGATGTCACCGCGTTTGACGTCCAGCAGCACCAGCGCCCCGGCCTCGCGGGACGCGGCGACGACCTTCTCCAGCACCGCCACGCCCGCCGAGCCGTAGACCTCGAAGAACGCCGACTGCGGTTTGAGAACCGCGACCTCACCGGCCAGCGCCTCCACCGCGGTCATCGCGAACCGCTCCAACGCCGCCGGGCTCTCCTCCAAGCCCCAGGCGTGCAGCAGCGCCGGGTGCGGGTCGATGCCCACGCACAGCGCGCCGCGCGCCGCGACCGCGTCGGCGAGCCGCCGCCCGAAACCCGCCCGGACGGCCGTCACCGCAGCTCACCGCTCTTGCGCAGCGCCGCCTGCAGCGCCTGCAGCGGCCGCACGCCGATGTCGCCGTTGATGACCGCCTCGATGCCCTGCACCGCCGCCGACGCGCCCTGCACCGTGGTGATGCACGGGATGTCCCGGGACACCGCCGCGGTGCGGATCTCGTAGCCGTCGACCCGCGGACCCGGGTTGCCGTACGGGGTGTTGACCACCATGTCGATCTCGCCGGCCCGGATCAGGTCGATGACGTCGCGCTCACCGTCCTGCTTGGACTCGTTGTGCTTGCGCACCTCCTTCGCCGGAATCCCGTTGCGCCGCAACACCTCCGTGGTGCCCGAGGTCGCGAGGATCTCGAACCCGAGGTCGGCGAGGCGCTTCACCGGGAACACCAGCGAACGCTTGTCCTTGTTGGCGACCGAGACGAACACGGTGCCCGAGGTCGGCAGCGAACCGTACGAGGCGGTCTGGGACTTCGCGAACGCCTGCCCGAAGGAGACGTCGATGCCCATCACCTCACCGGTCGACTTCATCTCCGGCCCCAGCAGCGAGTCCACGCCGTGGCCCTCCGGGGTGCGGAAGCGGTGGAACGGCAACACCGCTTCCTTCACCGCCACCGGCGCGTCGATCGGCAGGTCCGCACCGTCCCCGGTGGACGGGAGCAGGCCCTCGGCCCGCAGGTCGGCGATGCTCGCGCCCAGCATGATCCGGGACGCGGCCTTCGCCAGCGGCGCCGCCGTCGCCTTCGACACGAACGGCACGGTGCGCGAGGCCCGCGGGTTCGCCTCCAGCACGTAGAGCACGTCGTCCTTCAGCGCGTACTGCACGTTGAGCAGGCCGAGCACGCCGATGCCCTTCGCGATGGCCTTCGTCGACTCGCGGACCTGCTCGATGTCCTGGCGCCCCAACGTGATCGGGGGCAGCGCGCACGCCGAGTCGCCGGAGTGGATGCCGGCCTCCTCGATGTGCTCCATCACGCCGCCGAGGTACACCTCGTCGCCGTCGCACAGCGCGTCCACGTCGATCTCGATGGCGTCGTCGAGGAAGTTGTCCACCAGCACCGGGTGCTCCGGGGTGACCTCGGTGGCGCGGGCGATGTAGTTCTCCAGCGACGCCTCGTCGTAGACGATCTCCATGCCGCGGCCGCCGAGCACGTACGACGGACGCACCAGCACCGGGTAGCCGATCTCGTCGGCGATGCGCTTGGCCGCGTCGAACGAGGTCGCCATGCCGTACTTCGGCGCGGGCAGCCCGGCCTTGCGCAGCACGTCGCCGAACGCGCCGCGCTCCTCCGCGAGGTGGATCGCCTCCGGCGGGGTGCCCACGATCGGCACGCCCGCGTCGGCGAGCCGCTGCGCCAGGCCCAGCGGCGTCTGCCCGCCCAGCTGCACGATCACGCCCGCGACCTCGCCGGACGCGCGCTCGGACTCGACGACCTCCAGCACGTCCTCGAACGTCAGCGGCTCGAAGTACAGCCGGTCCGCGGTGTCGTAGTCGGTGGACACCGTCTCCGGGTTGCAGTTGACCATCACGGTCTCGAACCCGGCGTCGCGCAACGAGGTCGCCGCGTGCACGCAGGAGTAGTCGAACTCGATGCCCTGGCCGATGCGGTTCGGCCCCGACCCGAGGATGATCACCTTGGGGCGTTCCCGCTGCTCCACGACCTCGGACTCGGCGCCGGGGTCCAGCTCGTAGGCCGAGTAGTGGTACGGGGTGCGGGCCGCGAACTCGGCCGCGCAGGTGTCCACCGTCTTGTACACCGGCCGCACGTCCAGCCGGTGCCGCAACGACCGCACACCGTCCTCATCGGACAGTTCGGGACGCAGCGCGGCGATCTGGCGGTCCGACAACCCGGAGCGCTTCGCCAGCCGCAGCAGGTCCGCGTCCAGCACCGGCGCCGCGATCAGCTGCTCCCGCAGCTCCACCAGCGCGGCGACCTGGTCCACGAACCACGGGTCGATGCCCGATGCCTCGTGCACCTGCGCCACCGTGGCGCCCAGCCGCAGCGCGCGCTCCACGGTGTAGAGCCGCCCGTCGTGCGGGATCCGCAGATCGTCCAGAGTGGACTCCAGGGTCGCGCCCTCCGGGTCGCCCTTCGTCCAGAACCCGATCCGCGAGGTCTCCATCGAGCGCAGCGCCTTGCCCAGCGCCTCCTGGAAGGAACGGCCCAGCGACATCGCCTCGCCGACGCTCTTCATCGTCGTCGTCAGCAGCGGGTCGGCGCCCGGGAACTTCTCGAACGCGAACCGCGGCACCTTCACGACCACGTAGTCCAGCGTCGGCTCGAAGCTCGCCGGGGTCTCGCCGGTGATGTCGTTGCGGATCTCGTCGAGCGTGTAGCCGATCGCCAGCTTCGCCGCGATCTTCGCGATCGGGAAACCGGTCGCCTTCGACGCCAGCGCCGAGGAGCGCGACACCCGCGGGTTCATCTCGATCACGACCATGCGCCCGGTCTCCGGGTGGATCGCGAACTGGATGTTGCAGCCGCCGGTCTCCACGCCCACCGCGCGCAGCACGTCGATGCCGACGTTGCGCATCTTCTGGTACTCGCGGTCGGTCAGCGTCATCGCCGGGGCCACCGTCACCGAGTCACCGGTGTGCACGCCCATCGGGTCGATGTTCTCGATGGAGCAGATGACCACCACGTTGTCCGCGTGGTCGCGCATCAGCTCCAGCTCGTACTCCTTCCAGCCGAGCACGCTCTCCTCGATGAGCACCTCGTGCACCGGGGACTCGGTGAGGCCCAGCGAGGCCATCCGCTCCAAGTCCTCGTGCGTGTGCGCCATGCCGGAGCCCAGGCCGCCCATCGTGAAGCTGGGGCGGATCACCACGGGCAGCGAGTGCTCGCGGACGAAGTCGCGGACCTCGTCCATCGACTTGCACACGGCGCTCTCCGGCGCGTCGCCGCCGATGGAGCGCACGATGTCCTTGAACCGCTGCCGGTCCTCACCGCGCTCGATGGCCTCGATGTCGGCGCCGATCAGCTCCACGCCGTACTTCTCCAGCACGCCGCGCTCGTCCAGCGCCATCGCCGTGTTCAGCGCGGTCTGGCCGCCGAGGGTGGCCAGCAGCGCGTCGGGGCGCTCGGCCGCGATGACCTTTTCCACGAACTCCGGGGTGATCGGCTCCACGTAGGTGGCGTCCGCGAACTCCGGGTCGGTCATGATCGTCGCCGGGTTGGAGTTGACCAGGCTGACCCGCAGCCCCTCCTCCCGCAGCACCCGGCACGCCTGCGTGCCCGAGTAGTCGAACTCGCAGGCCTGCCCGATGACGATCGGCCCGGAGCCGATCACCATCACGTGCTCGATATCAGTGCGCTTCGCCATCAGCGGGCCTCGCTCATCATGCTGGTGAACTCGTCGAACAGGGGCGCGGCGTCGTGCGGACCGGCCGCCGCCTCCGGGTGGTACTGGACGCTGAACGCGGGTCCGTCGAGCAGCCGCAGGCCCTCGACCGTCCCGTCGTTCGGGCAGTAGTGGCTGATCTTCGCGGCGCCGAAGTCGGTGCCGAACCGCTCGCCCGCCTCGCCCTCGACCGCGAAACCGTGGTTCTGCGCGGTGATCGCGACCTTGCCGGTGTCCACGTCGATCACCGGGATGTTGATCCCGCGGTGCCCGTAGCGCATCTTGTACGTCCCGCGGCCGAGCGCGCGGCCCAGCAGCTGGTTGCCGAAGCAGATGCCGAACAGCGGCAGCTTGCGGCCCAGCACCTCGCGGGTGAGCTCCACGGCGTGGTCGGCGGTCGCCGGGTCGCCGGGCCCGTTGGACAGGAACACGCCGTCCGGGTTCACCGCGAGCAGGTCGTCCACGGTGGACGACAGCGGCAGCACGTGCACCTCGATGCCGCGCTGGGCCATCATCCGCGGCGTGTTGGACTTGATGCCCAGGTCCAGCGCCGCGACGGTGAACCGCTTCTCGCCTTCCGCGGCCACCACGTACGGCTCGGCGGTGGTCACGTCACCGGCCAGGTTCGCGCCGGACATCTGCTCGGACGCGGTCACCTGCGCCACCAGCTCCTCGTCGGAGCCCAGCGCCGCACCGGAGAAGATCCCGGCGCGCATCGCGCCGCGCTCGCGCAGGTGCCGGGTCACCGTGCGGGTGTCCAGGCCCGCGATGCCCACGATGCCCTGCGCGCGCAGCTCCTCGTCCAGCGCGCGGCGGGAGCGCCAGTTCGACGGCACCCGCGCGGGGTCGCGCACGGCGTAGCCCGCGACCCAGATGCGCTGCGATTCGTCGTCCTCGTCGTTCCAGCCGGTGTTGCCGATCTGCGGCGCCGTCTGCACCACGATCTGACGGTGGTACGACGGGTCGGTCAGCGTCTCCTGGTAGCCGGTCATGGCGGTGGAGAACACCGCCTCGCCGAGCGTGCGGCCCTCCTGGCCGTAGGCGGCGCCGCGGAAGATCCGGCCGTCTTCGAGCACCAGTGCCGCCGGGGTGTGCGCGGTCATGCCTGTCCCTCCGGGTTGTCGTCACGTCCTGCGGCAGGCGCCAATGCCCGCACCGCACCCGCCCACTCGTCCTGAGTGGACTTGTCGTCCGCGCGGAAGCCGGTGTCGATGTCCTGGTCCCCCAGGCGCCAGGTCACCACCAGCAGCCCCGCACCGGGAACGACCTTGTTCGCCAGCTTGTGGTCCACCCGCGCGTCCAGCACGGACTCCGCGGGAATCCACATCGGACTCGCGCCGGTCCGCTCCAGCAGCAGGCCCGAGTCGCGCAGCTTCGCCACCGCGTTCGCGCGGTGCCCGATGTCGCCGACCACGATCCGGTCCTGCCAGTCACCGGCCTTCGTGCTGCCCACGTAGAAGCCGCTCTGGTCGGCCAGCAGCGCGGGCCGCTCGGCCACGTCCGCCGGGGCCGCCGGGAACGCGGCGAACTCCGCGTCCTGGCGCCGCTTGCGGTTCAGCCAGCCGCGGCGCATCCCGAAGTACACCAGCACCAGCAGCGCCAGCAGCGCCAGCACCCACAGCGTCCGCTCCATCAGCGCCGCACCTCGCCCTCGTGCGCGGTGACCCGGCCGCGCAGCAGCGTCGCGCGCACCCGGCCCGGCAGCTCCACGCCCTCGAAGGGCGTGTTCGCCGCGATGCTGGCCAGCTCCGCGCCGCGCACCGTCCAGCGCGCGTCCGGATCGACCAGCGCCAGGTTCGCCGGTTCGCCCACCGCGATCGGGCGGCCCTGGTCGGCCAGCCCGGCGATCTGCGCGGGCCGCTCGCTGAGCACCCGCGCCACGCCGCGCCAGTCCAGCAGGCCCGGCTCGACCATCGTGCGCGCCACCACGCCCAGCGCGGTCTGCAGGCCGAGCATGCCGGGCTTGGCGGCCGACCACTCGCAGTCCTTGTCCTGCGCGGCGTGCGGCGCGTGGTCGGTGGCCACGCAGTCGACGGTGCCGTCGGCCAGCGCCTGCCGCAGCGCCCGCACGTCCTCGTCGGTGCGCAGCGGCGGGTTCACCTTGTTGACCGGGTCGTAGGTGCTCAGCAGCTCGTCGGTGAGCAGCAGGTGGTGCGGCGTGACCTCCGCCGACACGGTGCCCGCGGACTCGCGCGACTTCCACCAGCGCAGGATCTCCGCGGTGCCCGCCGTGGACACGTGGCAGACGTGCAGCGTGCCGCCGGTGTGCCCGGCCAGCAGGCAGTCCCGGGCCACGATCGACTCCTCCGCCGGAGCCGGCCAGCCCGCCAGGCCCAGCCGGGCCGCGTTCGCGCCCTCGTGGGCCTGCGCGCCGACCGTGAGCCGCGGCTCCTCGGCGTGCTGGGCCACCACCACGCCCAGCGCCTTCGCGTACTCCAGCGCGCGGCGCATCACCAGCGGGTCGTGCACGCACTTGCCGTCGTCGGAGAACACCCGCACCCCGGCCGCCGAGCGCGCCATCGTGCCCAGCTCCGCGAGCTGCTCGCCGCCCAGGCCGACCGTCACCGCGCCCACCGGGTGCACGTCGACCAGGCCGATCTCCAGGCCGCGGCGCCACACGTGCTCCACGATCACCGCGTTGTCGGCCACCGGGTCGGTGTTGGCCATCGCGAACACCGCCGTGTAGCCGCCCAGCGCGGCCGCCACCGAACCGGTCTCGACCGTCTCGGTGTCCTCGCGGCCCGGCTCCCGCAGGTGCGTGTGCAGGTCCACGAAACCGGGCAGCAGCACCCCGCCGCCGCCCCACACGACCTCGTCGGCCTCGACGTCCAGGTCCGCGCCGATCTCGGCGATGACCTCGCCGTCGACCAGCACGTCCACCGGCGTGCCGTCCCCGTAGGGACGGACTTCCTCGATCAGCACCCGGCTCACGCCGCGATCTCCTCTCCGGCCAGCAGGTGGTAGAGCACCGCCATGCGCACGTGGACCCCGTTGCGGACCTGCTCGGTGATCGCGGCGCGCGGCGAGTCCGCCACCGCCGGGGCGATCTCCATGCCGCGCAGCATCGGGCCGGGGTGCAGCACCACCGCGTGCTCCGGCAGCAGCGCCAGCCGCTTCTCGTTCAGGCCGTAGGCGATCGAGTACTCGCGGGCCGACGGGAAGAACCCGCCGTGCATCCGCTCGGCCTGCACCCGCAGCAGCATCACCGCGTCCAGGCCCGGCAGCACCGGGTCCAGCTCGTGCACGACCTCCGCGCCCCAGTGCTCGATGCCGTGCGGCACCAGCGTCGGCGGCGCCACCAGCACCACCTCGACGCCGAGGGTCCGCAGCAGGTGCACGTTCGACCGCGCGACCCGGCTGTGCAGCAGGTCGCCCACGATCGCGATCTTGCGCCCGGCCAGCTCGCCGAGGCGTTCCCGCAGCGTCGCCGCGTCCAGCAACGCCTGCGTCGGGTGCTCGTGCATCCCGTCGCCCGCGTTCACGACCTGGGTCCCGGCCTCGTCCAGCCAGCCCGCGAGCCGGTGCGCCGCGCCCGAAGCCGGGTGCCGCACGATCACGCAGTCCGCCCCGGCCGCCGAGAGGGTCAGCGCGGTGTCACGCAGCGACTCGCCCTTGCCGACCGAGGACGCCGAGGCCGACACGTTGATCACGTCGGCGCTCATCCACTTGCCGGCGACCTCGAACGACACCCTGGTCCGGGTGGAGTTCTCGTAGAACATCGTCATCACGGTGCGCCCGCGCAACGTGGGCAGCTTGCGCACCTCGCGGCCCAGCAGCGTCTGCTTCAGCGTGCCCGCGGTGTCCAGCACCGCGGTCGCCGTCGCCGCGTCCAAGCCCTCGGTGGACAGCAGGTGCCGCATCACCGCACCTCCTCGCTGCGCCGGATGAACACCGAGTCCGCGTCGTCGACCTCCGCGAGCCGCACCGCGACCTCCTCGCTGCGCGAGGTCGGCACGTTCTTGCCCACGTAGTCCGCGCGGATCGGCAGCTCCCGGTGCCCGCGGTCGACCAGCACCGCCAGCTGCACCGCGCTCGGCCTGCCCTGGTCCCGCAGCGAGTCCAGCGCGGCGCGCACCGTGCGGCCGGAGAACAGCACGTCGTCGACCAGCACCACCAGCGCGCCGTCGATGCCCGCGGGCGGCAGGCTGCTCGGCTCCAGCGGCCGGTTCGGTTGTTTTCGCAGGTCATCTCGGTAGAGCGTGATGTCGAGGGTGCCGGTGGGCACCTCCACCCCGCTGAACTCCGCGATCCGGGCGGCGAGGCGGCGCGCCAGCGGCACGCCCCTGGTCGGGACTCCCAGCAGCACCACCCGCGGGGCCTCGGGCCCCTCCGCGGCGGTGTCCAACGCGGTCTTCTCGATGATCTGATGAGCGATGCGGGCGATCGTGCGCGCAACGTCACCGGCCGAGAGCAGCTCCCGCTGCCCGGCCGGGTCCGTCGCGCCCGCCTGCCGGCGTGACGCCACGGTCTGGCCTCCTTCCCCGCCTCACTGGACGGGTCCTTAAAGGATGGTTGATTCCCCAGTGGACGGGATGCGCGTGCACCCGCCCGCCGGAACGAACTTCGGATCGCCACCAGGTGACCACCGGGTTCGCCTTGTACGCTATCAGCGTCCGCAGGTCAATCGTCCGGGTGGTGTGTGCGTACTCGCCCTGGCGGCATAGGAAGACCAACTTGACCTAGTGACACTTGCGAGCGAACATTACTCTCCGTATCAATCTGAGCTTTCCTCCCCGGCATCCGATCTAGGCTGACGGGGCGAATGAAACGGAGAAACGCCACATGGGCGACTACGCCAAGGCGCTGGGCGGCAAGCTCCGCGCTATCCGCCAGCAGCAGGGTCTCTCGCTGCACGGCGTCGAGCAGAAGTCAGGCGGGCGGTGGAAGGCCGTGGTCGTCGGGTCCTATGAACGTGGCGACCGAGCGGTCACCGTGCAGAAGCTCGCCGAACTGGCCGACTTCTACGGTGTTCCGGTCGCGGAGCTACTCCCGGAGGGGCGGGTGCCCTCCGGCGCCGAACCGGCCACCAAGGTCGTGATCAACCTGGAGCGGTTGCAGCAGCTGCCTGCCGAGAAGGTCGGGCCTCTCGCCCGGTACGCGGCGACCATCCAGAGCCAGCGCGGCGACTACAACGGCAAGGTGCTGTCCATCCGGACCGAGGACCTGCGATCCCTCGCCATCATCTACGACATGACCCCCGGCGAGCTGACCGAACAGCTCATCGACTGGGGCGTCCTGCCGCCCGAGGCACGACCCGCTCGGGAGGAGTGAACTCGCGAACGCGGCTGCTGCGGCCCCGCCCCGACCCGGGGACGGGGCCGCAGCCGTCCTGCGCTCGGGCCGGGAAACCGATTTCCGGGTGCGGATGCGACAACGCGGGGACGCACCGGCGCCCCTGCGAAGTTCGGCTGATCAGTTCTGCGCGTCGGACTCGGCGCGCTCCCGCGCCGCGGCCTCGGCGGCCTCCAGGTTGCGGATCGACGTCCGCAGCCGGTCGCTGATCCCGGCGATCCGGCCCAGCACGCCGTTGACGAACCGCGGCGAATCGTCCGTGGACAGCGCCTTCACCAGCTCCACGGCCTCGTCGATGGCGACCGCGGGCGGCACGTCCTCGCTCCACAGCAGCTCGTAGAGGCCCAGCCGCAGCACGGCCCGGTCCACCGCGGGCATCCGGCTCAACGTCCAGCCCTCGGAGTGCTCGACGAGCACGTCGTCGATGCGCTGCCGGTTGCCCGCGACGCCCTCGATGAGCGTCACCGAGTAGTCCGCGACGGGCGCGGCCTCGGGCGCGGCGAGCCGCTCGGACAGCAACGTCACCGCGTCGAGACCGCGCAGGTCGGCCTCGTACAGCACGTCCACCGCGCGTTTGCGGGCCTTGCTCCGTGAGCCCAACTCACAACTCTCTTTCCGGTGTCCCCCGCCCGGCGCGAACCGCGGCCCTGCCGGACGCACCGGCGGGGCCGCGGGCGCGGCGGGAACGAATCACTTGGTGTTGACGCGACCCAGGTAGCGCCCGTCGCGCGGGTCGACCTTGACCTTGTCGCCGGTGTTCAGGAACAGCGGGACCTGGATCTCCGCACCGGTCTCCAGCGTCGCCGGCTTGGTGCCGCCGGTGGAGCGGTCGCCCTGCACACCGGGGTCGGTGTGCGAGACGGAGAGCTCCACCGAGGCGGGCAGCTCCACGTACAGCGGCTCGTCGTCGTGGCGGGCGATGACCACGTTGCTGTTCTCCAGCATGTAGTCCGCCGCGTCGCCGACGACCGGGCGCGGCACGGTCACCTGGTCGTAGGTGTCCTGGTCCATGAAGACGAAGTCGGTGCCGTCGTCGTAGAGGTAGGTCATCTCGCGGCGGTCCACGTTCGCCGTCTCGACCTTGACCCCGGCGTTGAAGGTCTTGTCGACGGTCTTGCCGGAGAGCACGTTCTTCAGCGTGGTGCGCACGAAGGCGCCGCCCTTGCCCGGCTTGACGTGCTGGAAGTTGACCACGGACCAGAGCTGGCCGTCGATCTTGAGCACGAGTCCGTTCTTGAGGTCGTTCGTGGATGCCACGTGTCCGGTCTCTCCATGTGATGCGGGCTGCGGTTGACAACTGAGGCGGCGTGCGGCGCCGCCGTAACGTCATCGGCCGCACGCGCACCGCGCTCAGACGGCGACGAGCTCCTTGGTCGTCAAGGTGAGGAGTTCCGGCGTGCTCTCGCGCACGGCCAGGGTGTCCTCGATGCGGACCCCGCCACGCTCCGGCACGTACACGCCGGGTTCGACGGTGACCACCATCCCCTCACGAATCGTACCGTCCCCCCGCTGCGACAACGCCGGTGCCTCATGGATTTCGAGGCCGACGCCGTGGCCGAGGCCGTGCGGGAACCGCTCGCCGCACCCCGCGTCCTCGATCACCTTCCGGGCCGCGCCGTCCACTTCGCGCACGTCCGCGCCGGGACGCACCGCCTCGCGCCCGGCCGCCTGCGCGGTCCGCACCAGCTCGTAGATCTCGCGCTGCCAGTCGGCGGGGGAACCCAGCACGACGGTGCGGGTCATGTCCGAGTGGTAGCCGTCCACCAGGGCGCCGAAGTCCATCTTCACGAAGTCCCCCGCGGCCAGCACCGCCGAAGTGGGCCGGTGGTGCGGGATCGCCGAGTGCGCGCCCGCGGCCACGATCGTCTCGAACGACGGACCGGCGGCGCCGTGCTCGCGCATCCGGGCCTCCAGTTCGCGGGCCACCTCCAGCTCGGTGCGGCCGGGGCGCAGCCCGCCGTGCTCGATGAGGTCTGCCAGCGCGCGGTCGGCCGCCGCGCACGCCATCCGCAGCGCGTCCACCTCCGCGGCGTCCTTGATCAGGCGGAGCTCCTCCACCAGGCCGGGGGCCCGGACGAGTTCGATCCCCGGGGCTGCCACGGCGATCACGTCGAGCCCGTCCACGGTGACGTGCCCGCTCTCGAAGCCGGTGCGCCGGTAGCGGGCCGGGTGCTGCGCGAGGTGTTCGGCCAGCACGAGTTCGCTGGGCCGCTCGATGAACCGCTCCAGGTCGGGGACCTGCTCGGCGGACTGGGTGCGGTAGCGGCCGTCGGTGCTGAACGCGGTGGCCCGCTCCGCACCGGGCTCGTCGGCGGCGTGCACCACCAGCGCGGCCTGCGAACCGGTGAACCCGGTCAGGTAGCGGATGTTGAGCAGGTCGGTGACCAGCACCGCGTCCAGATCCGCTCGGCGGAGCAGGTCGCGCAGGGCTTGGCGGCGGCGGGCGTGCGTCTCGGGCATGCGCACCAGCCTAACCAGACATCGCGCGAGGCCACGCCCGCTTGGCCGAAGGCGCCAGGTGCCCGGACCGCCTGCCCCGAGCACCCCTGGCGGACGGCCCGCCGAGGCGTCAGCGGAGGTCGCCGGCCCGGGGCAAGGCGTCCCAGGCGCGCTGGTCCAGGTCGGTCACCGGCGAGTCGTTCGCGGCCGCGCTGTCCGCCAGGATCGTCCAGGCCCGGCCGTGGTCGTCGAGCACGACCAGCTCCCCCGCCGGGGACCGCAGCACCGGTGCGCCGGCGCGGACCACGCCCGCCACCGGCACGTCCTCCAGCGCCGGGACCCGCTCGTCGAGGACGCGGCGCACCATCGTCGCGGCCACCGAGCGGCGCTCGACGCGCACCTTCCGCCCGCCGCGCACCACGTCCACCGTGCGCTCCGGCGACGGCACCCCGAACGCCTCCAGCACGTCGCGGGCGCCCGCCGGGGCGGCGCAGCCGGTCAGCCCGATCACGTCCAGCCCGAAGGAGCGCAACGCCGTCGGCGCCGGGTCCGGTTCGGTGGCGCGCAGCAGGTCCACCGGCACCGTGCCGCACGGGTCCTCGGTGGAGGTGGGTGCGTGCCCGTCGTCGCCGCGCACCAGCCCCGGTCCTTCCCGCCACGGACCGGGCACCAGCAGCGGTGCGTACGGGTGGCGGGTGAAGTCGCGGTCCCAGGAGGTGATCGTGGTGCCCCGCTCGGTCTGGTGGGCGATCAGGAACGCCCGCAGCGCGTCGCTCCACATCCAGTCCGCGCTGAACGCGTCCACCACGGACCGCCGCCGCGCCGCGTCGGTGGTGCCCGCCGGGGTGAAACCGGCCTCGCCGAGCGCCTGCACCCGGTCGGTGAACTCCGGGTCCTTGGCGCGCAGCACGAACTGCCCCGCGCCGTTCCACCCGGCGCCGGACGCGGTGGTGTCGGTGAACATCAGGTAGAACCAGCCGTCCAGGAACAGCGCCGAGGGCTGGCCCGCGCCGTAGTCGTTGGCCCGGTGCACCTCCCCCGACGGCCGCACGATCGACCGGCCGCCCGCCTCCCGCCGCCACGCGCGGCCGTCGCCGCTGCTCGCGACGCCGATGGCGTTGCCGTGGGCGTGCTCAGCGGCGGCCCCCGTGTAGTACAGGTAGTACCGGCCTCCGGTGCGCAGCACCGACGGGTCGCAGGTGTGCTTGCCGTCGAACGCGCCCGGTTCGGCGGTGAACACGGGGACCGCGGGGGCGCCGTCGGCGGAGAACTCCTCGTCCAGGGCACCGGATTCGGCGAACAGCACGTCGTCACCGGGCGGGCCGATCCCGGGCAGCTGGCTGCACCACCAGGCCCGGTGGTGCATGCCTTCGCCGTCCGGTTCGGCCAGCACGCTCGGCGCGTAGTTGTACGGGGCCGGATTCCCGCCAGAGGCCACCACACCGTCGCTGGAGCGTTCGTCCGCGGTGCGCAACGCGCCGCTGCTGAGGCTGCGCTCGACGGGCCGGTCGAACCGGGTCGGCGGGGCCTGCGGCACCGCCTCGGGCAGGGCGCACCCCGCGAGCAGCGCGAGCGCCGCGCCGAGCGGGACGAGCGCGCGCACCCGCCGGGACGGGCGGGATCGTTCGACCATGAGCGGAAAGAGCCTTCCCCCGTGCGATCCCCCGCCCCCGCGCGGGAATCCCGGGCGATCCCGGGCCGCACCAGTTTAGGAGATCGTCTCAACCGCCCGGACCCGAACCGGCCGCTCAGGCCTGGGCGGTGCGCTCCTCCGCGATCCAGCGCAGCGCCAGCGCGTAGCCGCGGACGCCCAGCCCGACGAGCACCCCGGTCGCGATGTCCGACAGGTAGCTGTGCCCGCGGAACGACTCGCGCTTGTGCACGTTCGAGATGTGCACCTCCAGCAGCGGACCCGTCAGCTGCGAGCACGCGTCCCGCACCGCGATCGAGTAGTGCGTCCACGCCGCCGCGTTCAGCACCACCGGGGTGCCCGCGTCGGCCGCCTCGTGCAGCCAGCCGAGCAGCTCGCCCTCGTGGTCGGTCTGCCGCACCTCGACGTCCAGGCCCAGCTCCGCACCGGTGCGCTCGCACAGCGCGACCAGGTCCGCGTAGGTCGTGGACCCGTAGATCGCCGGCTCCCGCGTTCCCAGCCGGCCCAGGTTCGGGCCGTTGAGCACCAGGACCTTCACAGGAACACCTCCGACCCGGCCTGCTTGCGCTCGCCGCCGGTCAGCGCCGAGTAGGCGGCCGCCACCAGCGACGGGTCCGGGCCCTCCAGCCTGCCCGGCTTCGCGAGGCCGTCGAGCACCACGAACCGCAGCATCCCGGAGCGGGTCTTCTTGTCCAGCTTCATCGAGTCCAGCAGCTGGCCCAGCGCGTCCGGGTCGTAGGACGTGGGCAACCCCAGCAGGTCCAGCACCCGCTTGTGCCGGTCCGCGGTCTCGTCGTCGAGCCGGCCGGCCAGCCGCGCCAGCTCCGCGGCGAACACGAGGCCCACGCTGACCGCCGCGCCGTGGCGCCACCGGTAGCGCTCCCGGCGCTCGATGGCGTGCGCGAGGGTGTGGCCGTAGTTGAGGATCTCCCGCTGGTGCGATTCGCGGAGGTCCGCGGCGACCACGTCGGCCTTCACCTGGATGCTGCGGCGCACCAGCTCGCCGAGCACCTCGCCCGTCGGGTCCAGCGCGGCGTCCGGGTCCTGCTCGATCAGCTCCAGGATGCGCGGATCGGCGATGAAACCGGTCTTGACGACCTCACCCATGCCCGCGATGAGCTCGTTGCGCGGCAGGCTCTCCAGCGTCGCCAGGTCCACCAGCACCGCGGTCGGCTCGTGGAACAGGCCGACGAGGTTCTTGCCCGCCTCGGTGTTGATGCCGGTCTTGCCGCCGACCGCGGCGTCCACCATGCCGAGCAGCGTCGTCGGCACGTGCACCACGCGCACGCCGCGCATCCAGGTGGCGGCGATGAAACCGGCCACGTCGGTGACCGCACCGCCGCCGAAGGACACCACGACGCCGCCGCGGTCCATGCCGATCTTGCCGAGGACCTCCCAGCAGAACCCGGCGACCGCGAGGCTCTTGCCCTCCTCGGCGTCGGGGATCTCGACCCGGTGCGCGTCGATGCCCGCGTCGGCGAGCTCCTCGCGCACGGCCTCGACGGTCGCGGTGATGCTCGGCTGGTGCAGCAGCGCCACCACCGAGGTCCCGCTCAGCAGCTCGACGAGGTCACCGAGCAGGCCCCGCCCCACGACCACGTCGTAGGGCTGCTCGGATCCGACCCTGATGCGCACCGGCTCGGGCATCGTTCTCCACTCATTCAGTCGCGGCTCGGCACACCGCCGGGACGTCGAGCGCCCCGCGGCGTTCCCCCGCGATTATTCACGCTTCGGCGGCCGGGTTGGTGCCGCCCGGACGGATCTCGGCGAGCTTCCCGGCGACCAGTTCCGCCAGGCGCCACGGTTCCAGGCCGTCGGTGGGCTGCTCCACGTCGGCGGCCTCCCGGTACAGCGGGAGGCGCGCGTCCAGCAGCGCCTTGAACGTGGCGCGCGGGTTCACCCCGGCCAGCAGCGGGCGGGACGTCTGGGCCAGCCCGGTGCGGCGGGCGCCTTCGGCCAGGCCCACGGTCAGGAACACCACCGGGTGCTCGGCGAGCAGCTTCCGGGTGCGTTCGGAGATCACCGCGCCGCCGCCGAGCGAGAGCACGCCGGGGTGCTCGTCGAGCGCGGTGGCCACGGCCTGCTCCTCCAGCGCGCGGAACGCCGGTTCGCCGTCGGTGGTGAAGATGTCCGGGATCGGTTTGCCCGCCAGCCGCACCACGTCGTCGTCGGTGTCGCGGAACGCCACGCCGAGGTGGTCGGCGAGCAGCCTGCCCACCGTCGTCTTGCCCGACCCCGGCGGGCCGACCACGACGGCGCGCGGCGGCATCAGCGCACCTGCCGCTTCTCGGCGCGCTCGGCCAGGGCGGCGAGGTAGCCCTCGACGTTGCGGCGGGTCTCCGGCAGCGAGTCGCCGCCGAACTTCTCCAGCACCGCCTCGGCGAGCACCAGCGCCACCATCGTCTCGGCGACCACGGCGGCCCGCGGCACGGCGGTGATGTCGGAGCGCTGGTGCATGGCCTGCGCCGGTTCGCCGGTGTCGGTGTCCACGGTGGCCAGCGCGCGGGGCAGGCTGGAGATCGGCTTCTTCGCGGCGCGCACCACGAGCGGTTCGCCGTTGGTGATGCCGCCTTCGAGCCCGCCCGCGCGGTTGCTGCCGCGGCTGACCCAGCGGGCGCCGTCGGCCGGGTAGATCTCGTCGTGCGCGGCGCTGCCCCGGCGGGTGGCGTTGGCGAACGCCTCGCCGATCTCGACGCCCTTGACGGCCTGGATGCTCATCAGCGCTCCGGCGAGGCGCGCGTCGAGCTTGCGGTCCCAGTGCACGTGCGAGCCGATGCCCGCGGGCAGGCCGTAGGCGATGACCTCGACGACGCCGCCGAGGGTGTCGCCATCGGCCTTCGCGGCGTCGACCTCTGCCATCATGCGCTCGGTCGCGTCGTCGCCGAAGGCGCGCACCGGGTTCTCGTCGATGGCGGCCAGGTCGTCCGGCCCGGGCAGCGCTTCGCCGGCGACGCTGACCGAGCCGAGGCTCACCACGTGGCTGACGATCTCGACGCCGAGCAGCTGCTGCAGGAACCGGCGCGCGACGGTGCCCGCGGCGACGCGGGCCGCGGTCTCGCGGGCGCTGGCGCGCTCCAGCACCGGCCGCGATTCCTCGAAGCCGTACTTCTGCATGCCGGGCAGGTCGGCGTGGCCGGGCCGCGGGCGGGTCAGCGGCTCATTGCGGGCGAGCCCGGAGAGCACGTCCTCGTCCACCGGGTCGGCGGACATGACCTGCTCCCACTTGGGCCATTCGGTGTTGCCGATGCGGACGGCGACCGGGCCGCCCTGGGTCCGCCCGTGGCGGACCCCACCGATGATCTCCAGCTCGTCGGATTCGAAGTTCATCCGCGGGCTGCGGCCGAAGCCGAGCTTGCGCCGCTCCAGCTGGGTCGCGATGTCGGCGGTGGTCACCTCCACTCCGGCGACCATGCCTTCCAGCACCGCCACCAGGGCGGGACCGTGCGATTCTCCGGCTGTCATCCAACGCAACACACCGAAATCCTGCCACGCAACGCCGCAGGCCGGGCGGGCCGGGTGCGGATCGGTCAACCGCTCCCGAGAACCGGGCCGACCGCCGTGACCAGCCAGGCGGGCAGCAGCATCGCCGGGCCGTGCGGCACCGCCGACCGCCGGACCGCGCAGGCGTGCAATGCGGTGAGCACCGCGCTCACCAGCACGCATCCGAGGACCGCGGGCACCGACACCGCGCCGATCAGCGCGCCGAGCGGCCCGGACAGCTTGAGGTCGCCCGGCCCCAGCGCGGGCGGCGAGAGCATCCGTACCAGGCCGTAGCACCCCGCGAACAGGGCGGCGCCGACGAAGGCCGAGACCAGCATCACGGCGTTCCCGGCGGCGCTCGCGGTCCCGGCCACCGCGGCGAACGCCAGCGGCCAGGCGGGCAGCGTCAGCGCGTCCGGGAGCCGGTGCGCGCGCAGGTCGCAGACCGCGAGCAGGACCCCGGCCCATCCGAGCAGCAGCGGCACCGGCGCCCACCACACCGGTAACGCCCCGCCCACCGTCCGGGCGGCGACCGGTGCCCACAGCAGCGCGGTCCCCGCTTCGCAGCACCACCTCGGCACCGGTATCCCGATGCGCGCGGAGCGCAGCAGCGCGCGGCCGGCCCAGCCGGCCACCGCGCCGAGCGCTCCGGCCGCGCAGGCGGCGCCGGTGAGGTGTGCGAACCCGCTCGTCAGATCCATGCGCCCAGCGTCGCGCCCGGACGCGGTGAGCTCCGTGCCGACATTCCCCGGCGTGTCGGCGTCCCCCACGACCGGACACGAAAGAGCGGCCCGCCGCACCGCTCGCGGGCCGCTCTCCGACGCGGGGGTCAGCCTTCGACGGTGAACAGCGGATCGCCCGCGGCGACCTCGCCGTCCTCGCGGAGGTCGTGCAGGGCCTCCGCGGTGAGGTCCAGCGCGATCACCGGGCACACCGCGGAGTACCCGGCCGCCTCCACCGCCGACGGGTCCCAGGACACGACGGGCGCGCCCGCTTCGACCGCGTCGCCCTTGGCGACGTGCAGGGTGAACCCCTCGCCCTTGAGCTGGACCGTGTCGATGCCCAGGTGCACCAGCACCGCGGTCCCGCCCGGCGCGGCGACCACGAACGCGTGCGGGTGCAGCGTGGCGACCGTCCCGGCGATCGGCGCGACCGCGTCCGCGGGCCCGGCCGCCGGTTTCACCGCCACTCCGGGGCCGACCATGGCCTGCGAGAACACCGGGTCCGGGACGTCGGCGAGCGCGGCGGCCAGCCCCGTCACGGGGCTCCGCACCTCCACGCTCACAGCAGGTCCTCGATGTCCCCGGCCAGCGTGTCCGCCTCCGGCCCGACGACGACCTGGACGACGGTGCCCTGCCGCAGCACCCCGTGCGCGCCCGCCGCCTTCAGCGCGGCCTCGTCCACGCGCGACTCGTCGCCGACCTCGCAGCGCAGGCGCGTGATGCACGGTTCGATCTCCACCACGTTGTCCCCGCCGCCCAGCGCGGCCAAGATCGCGGCGGCCTTGTTCTGAGCCACCCGAAGCTCCCTTCGTCTCCCGGCGGTCTACGTCCGTCCGGTGCGCGTTCGTCGTCCGGGAAGGGTCCCGCACTCGGTCGATCTTGCGTTACCGAGTGTCGAAGCGGCAACAAAAACAGCCCCGCCTTGACACCCATCCGTGTGAGCCAGCATTCTTCCGCAGCAACTGGTATAGACCGGACAGTACCAATGATCCCGATCACGGTGGAGCCGTTCCCGCCGGAACGATCCGGATCGATCCGGCAGACACCGCGGTCCGGCCGAGCAGGCCCTGATCAGGGAGGGCGTCGTGGCCCAGCGCAGCACAGCGGACGCGCTGCTCGACGGACCCACGCCCAAGCACGCCCAGTTGCGGGAGATCCTGCGGGAGCTCGCCGCCGCGCAGCTGCCGCCGGGCGCCGCGCTGCCCTCCGAACGGGACCTCACGCTGCGCTACGGCGTCTCCCGGTTGACGGTGCGCGAGGCCATCGGCCAGCTCGTGTCCGAAGGCCTGCTGGTGCGGGTCCGCGGCAAGGGCACCTTCACCGCCCGCCCCCGCGTCGACGTCCGGCTGGACCTGGCCTCGTTCACCGAGGACATGCGCCGCCGCGGCCTGCGCGCGGAGACCGAGGTGCTCGGCCACGCCGAACTGCCGCCGCCCCCGGACACCGCCGAAGCGCTCGGCCTCGAACCGGGTGCTCCCGCCTACTGGCTGACCCGGCTGCGCAAGGCCGACGGGACACCGCTGGCCGTGGAGCGCGGCTGGTTCCACCCGGCCGCGGCACCGGGCCTGCTCGGCCGCGACCTCACCGAATCCATGTACTCGCTGCTGGAGCGGCACTACGGCGTCCGGCTGGAGCACGCGATGCAGACGGTGCTGGCCGAGAGCGCCGACGCGGAGACCGCCCGGCTGCTGCGGGTGCAACCCGGCAGCCCGCTGCTGGTGTTCCGCCGCATCTCGACCTCCCGCGACACCCCGGTCGAGGACGTGCGCTCCTGGTACCGGGGCGACGCGTACCAAGTGACGATGCCCCTGCGAACCCAGGCCGGAACCACCGGCCGCCCACCCGAGGAGGTAGCCCCATGACCGTCGGCTCAGCGAGCGGCGGCGCGAGCTCGAAGGGCTTCGCGCTGCTGCAACGGCTCGGCCGGAGCCTGATGCTCCCGATCGCCGTGCTGCCCGCGGCCGCGCTGCTGCAGCGGCTCGGTCAGGAGGACCTGCTGGGCAGCGTCTCGGGGTTGCAGACCGTCGCCGGGGTGATCGGCGCGGCCGGCGGCGCCCTGTTCGACAACCTGCCGCTGCTGTTCGCGATCGGCGTGGCGATCGGTTTCGCCCGCAAGGCGGACGGCACGACCGCGCTGTCGGCCGCGGTCGGCTACCTGGTGCTGGCCGGGGTGATGTGGGAGATCACCGGCCAGGAGGCCGGGACCTCGTTCAACAAGGGCCCGTACGGCGTGCTCGGCGGCATCATCGCCGGTCTCGTCGCGGCCTGGTTGTGGCAGCGCTACCACCGGATCAAGCTGCCCGACTACCTCGGCTTCTTCGGCGGGCGCCGGTTCGTGCCGATCGTGACCGCGGTGGCCATGCTGGTGATCGGCACCGTGCTGGGCCTGCTGTTCCCGCTGTTCGACGCAAGCCTGACCGCGTTCAGCGACGTGGTGACCGCCAACGCCGTGCTCGGCGGCGGCATCTACGGCCTGATCAACCGGCTGCTGCTGCCGTTCGGGCTGCACCACATCCCGAACAACGTGGTGTGGTTCCTGTTCGGCGACTACCACGGCCAGAAGGGCGACATCGCCCGCTTCTTCGAGGGCGACCCGACCGCGGGCACCTTCCAGACCGGCTTCTTCCCGATCTTCATGTTCGCGCTGCCCGCCGCCGCGCTGGCGATCTGGCGCAGCGCGCCGCCCGCGCAGCGCAAGGTCGTCGGCGGCGTGATGCTCTCGGTGGGGCTCACCTCGTTCCTCACCGGCATCACCGAGCCGCTGGAGTTCTCGTTCATCTTCGTGGCGTGGCCGCTGCTGCTGATCCACGCGGTGCTCACCGGCACCTCGCACATGCTGGTGAACTACCTGGACATCCACTCCGGGTTCGGGTTCTCGGCGGGCGCGATCGACTACGTGCTGAACTTCGGCATCTCGCAGCGGTCGCTGTGGCTGATCCCGATCGGCCTGCTCTACGCGGTGATCTACTACTTCGTGTTCCGGTTCGTCATCACGAAGTGGAACCTGCGGACCCCGGGCCGGGAGGACGCGGGCGAAGGCTCGGCGCTGCTGGACGAGGGCCAGAGCAGCGGTGACGCGAAGCCGGCGAAGGCGGATCCGGCCGCGAGCGCCGAATCCCAGGAGAACTCCAGCTCCACCACGGCGACGATGTCCACCGACACCCCGGCCGAGAGCGGCGCCGATCCGAAGCCCGCCGACGGCGAGGGCACCGGCAAGTCCTGAGCCGCGCACCGGCTCCAGCACCTCCACCAGGAAAGGGGAACCCCATGCCCGAGCGACGGGTGACCGTGGCCAGCAAGGTCGGCCTGCACGCGCGTCCCGCCGCGCTGGTCGCCAAGGCGGCCGCGGCCCAGACCGTGCAGATCACCATCCGCAAGTCCGACACCGAGCCCGTCCAGGCCGGCAGCATCCTCGGGCTGATGACGCTCGGCGCCGGTCACGGCGACGAGGTCGTCCTCGCCGCCGAGGGCGACGGGGCGGACGCGGCCTTGGACCAGCTCGCGGAGCTCGTCGGATCGGATCTCGACGCGCAGTGACACCGTGCTGAAGCGGGGGTGGTGCCGGTCGGCACCACCCCCGCTGTCGTTCCGGCGTGCGGCGATCAGACCGCGTTCTGCTCGATCCAGTCCGCGTGCGCGGTCAGGTCGGTCCAGATCCCGGTGCCGGTGCCGCACAGCGGGCTCTCGTCGCCGTCGCGGCTGGTCGCCCCGATCAGCTCCCAGCGCCCCGGCTCACCGGTCAGCTGCGGTCCGCCGGAGTCGCCGTTGCAGCCCTGGGCGCCTTCGGTGGGGCTGTCCGTGCACAGCTCGGTGGCGCCGTCGAACTGGTTGGCGCACCGGTCGCCCGGGACGAGTTCGGTGTCCAGCTCCTGCAGCTGCGTCGGCAGCTCGGGGCACTGCTCCCGGTCGTCGCAGGTGACGCCCCAGCCGATGATCCGGGTCGCGTCACCGGGCGCGCCGGAGTCGGCGGCGAGCGCGATCGGCTGCTGCTCCACGGCCCGGTCCAGCTTCACCAGCGCCACGTCGTTGCCGGGGTTCTCCCCGTCGTAGCCGGGGTGCACGACCAGTTCGGAGACGCCCACCAGGGTTCCGCCGGTGGTGTTGTCCGCGCTGCCGACCCGGGCCTGCACGTCGCCCGGCTGCTGCCCGGCGGCGCAGTGCGCGGCGGTCACCACCCAGTCCGGCCGGATCAGCGAGCCGCCGCAGAAGTGGCCGCCGCCGTCGGTGAGTTGCAACGACACCATGAACGGGTACTGCTCGGTGGCATCGTGCCCGCCGACGATCATCGGTTCCATGTCGGGTTGGGCGGCGGACGCCGCCACCGGGGCCGCCGCGAGCGTGATCGCCCCCAGCACCCCCAGCAGCACTGCTCGTCCGTCCCGGGTCCGGCGGGTGGGTCGGGTCATCGCTCGCTCCTCGCTCCGTGCTGATCTGCTGCGAAGCGAGATTAGGGGGATCCGCGCGCCGGGGGATCAGCCGAACGGACAAGGCGATCTCGTCCTTCCAGCCAGGAAACGATCAGAGCGGGAGGGCGAGCTCCCCGCCGGTGGCGGCCAGCAGCGCGTCGCGCATCGCCGCGCGCGGCGCCGTCCTGCCGGTGAACAGCTCGACCTGGCCGAACGCCTGGTGCAGCAGCATGTCCAGCCCGGTCGCCAGCCGCCCGCCCGCCGCGGACACCGCGTCGGCCAGCGGAGTCGGCCACGGGTGGTAGATCACGTCGAGCACGCAGGCCGCCCGCGCCAGCTCGGCCGCGTGCGGATCGGCGGCACCCGCGGGCAGCGTGGAGACCAGTACGTCCACTTCGGACGCCGCCGCGCCCAGGTCCAGCGAGTCCAGCCGTTCGACCGACACCCGCAGCCCCACCTGCTCCGCGGTCAGCACCACGTCCCGCGCCCGCGCGGGCTCGCGCACCGCCACGGTCAGCTCCGCGAGGCCCAGCTCCGCGAACGCGGCGACCGCGGCGGCGGCCGTGCCGCCCGCGCCGAGCAGCAACGCGCGGCGGCCGCCGGTGAACCCGCCCGCGGCGCGCAGCGCACCGGTCACCCCGTCCACGTCGGTGCAGTCCGCGGCCCACTCCCCCGATCCGAGCCGGGTCAGGGTGTTCGCCACGCCGACGGCGGCGGCCCGATCGGTGACCTCCTTCGCCAGGCCCAGCGCGGCGCGCTTGCCCGGCATGGTCACCGACAGGCCCGCCCACTCCGGCCCGAGGGACCCGACGAGCTCGGCGAGCCCGTCGGCGTCCCGGTCGAACCGCTCGTAGCTCCAGCCGGTCAATCCCAGCTCGCGGTAGGCCGCGGTGTGCAGCACCGGCGACAAGGAGTGCCCGATCGGCGAACCGACCACGGCCGCCTTACGCCCGGTCCGATCAGAACGCGCCACGTTGCTGCGCCTCGGTGATGTAGCGGTCGTGCTCGGCCATCGTGGTGGCGAAGCAGGACGTGCCGTCCGGGTAGCACTTCACGAAGTACGCCCAGGTCCCTTCGGCCGGTTTCTCCGCCGCGACCACCGCGGCCGTGCTGACGGTGGAGATCGGCGTCGGCGGCAGGCCGTAGTTCTGGTAGGTGTTGTACGGCCCCGGCCGCCGGCGGTCCTCCGGCTTGGTCAGCAGCGTCGGCTTGTCCAGCGGGTAGTTGATCGTCGAGTCGAGCTGCAACTGCATCTGCGGGTCGGTCGTCCGGTTGTAGATCACCCTGGAGACCTTGTCGAAGTCCCGCTCGATGCCTTCGCTCTGCACCAGCGACGCGATCGTCAGCAGCTGGTACGGGGTGCGGCCGGTGCCGTCGGCGGCCTGCGGCAGGCCCGCGGCCTCCAGCAGCGCCGCGGACTTCGTCACCACCTGGCGCAGCACCTCCTCCGCGGGCTCGCCCGGCTTCACGTCGTAGATGCCGGGCATGATCAGCCCTTCGAGCCGCCGTTCCGGCTCGGCCTTCGACGCGCCCTCGATCGCCCAGTCCGGCACGCCCAGTGTCGCCAGGTCGGCGGTGCCCGCGGCCTCGTGCATCTGCTCCGGAGTGGTGCACTTGCTCTCGTCGCCGGTGCAGGTGGCCTCGGCGAGCTTGGTGAGGATGCCCGGCGTCTTGCCGCCGTCGGGGCTCTGCTGGTCCTCCAGCCGCTGCCCGCCGCGCACCTCGATGCGTCCGGTCTTCGCCTCCGGCGACAGGATGTGGCTGACCGCGGCCGAACCGGACATCTTCGACCGCATCAGGTAGAAGCCCGGCTGGATGCTGTTGATCTGCTTGTTGTCCTGCGCCGCCTTGGTGAACGCGGTGGTGGAGGCCACCACGTCCGCCTTCGACAGGGCCCGGCCGATGGCGCTGACGGTGTCGCCGGAGGTGACCTCCACGATCACCTCGCCGGTGCCCTCGCCTTCGTAGTCCTCGTAGGACCCGATCTGGAGCATCTGCATGGCGCCGTACACCACGCCACCGCCCACGAGCAGCAGGACCAGGAGTCCGGCCAAGGCGGTCACCGAACCGCGTCGTTTCCGGCGGCGCAGTTCGGCCCGCTGCTCGCGGGCCTCCCTGCGGCTTCGCCGCGGCGGCTCGCCCGCGTCATCCGCGAACAGGCCGAGATCGTCGCTCACGAAAGGTCCTCTCAGGTGGTCTGCGACCGGGCGTCAAGCCATGCCTGCAAGATCTCCACTGCGGCGGCCTGGTCGACCACGGCGCGTTGTCGCTTGCCGCGAACCCCCCGTTGGGAGAGCATGCGGCTCGCCGTGACCGTGGTCAACCGTTCGTCGTGAAAGCGCACCGGGACCGGGTCGATCCTGGTGGCCAGTGCTTCCGCGTAGGCGTGGGCGGATTCGGCGGCGGTGCCGTGCCTTCCCGCGAGCGTCTTCGGCAGGCCGATCACGACCTCGACCACCTCGTGCTCGGCGACCAGCTGGGCCAATTCCACCAGGTCGCGTTCCGCTTCCACATCTCGCTGGAGCGTGACCAGCGGGGTGGCCAGCATCGGTGCCGGGTCGCTGAGCGCGATCCCGACGCGCACCGCGCCGACGTCCACCCCGATCCGGCGTCCCGCTCCCGGGTCAGGGGCGTCGGCGGCCGGGCCGACGCCCCGCAATCCTGAGGTCACCCCTGGACCGCCTCGCCCAGGGCGCGGCGCAGCGCTTCGATCGCGGCGGGCACGCCGGCCGGGTTCGAGCCACCGCCCTGCGCCATGTCCGGCTTGCCGCCGCCGCGCCCGCCGACCTCGGCGGCGAACGACGGGACCAGCTTGCCCGCGGCGAGCCCGAGGTCCCGCGCGGCGTCGTTGATGCCGACCACGAAGGACACCTTGCCCTCGCCCGGGTCGGCGGCGAACAGCGCCACCACCGCGGGGCGTCCGGCGAGCCTGCCGCGGACCTCGCCGGCCAGCGCGCGCAGCGCACCGCCGTCCACGCCGTCCGGGACCTGCTCGGCGACCAGGCTCACGCCGCGCACGTCGGCGGCGCGCCCGGCGAGGTCACCGGCGGAGGACAGCACCTGCTGCACGCGCAGCTGCTGCAGCTCCTTCTCGGCGCCGCGCAGCCGGGCCACCACGCCCTCGATGCGCTCCGGGAGTTCTTCGGCAGGCACCTTGAACTGCTCGGCGAGCTGGGTGACCAGCAGGTGCTCCTTGCTGATGTGGCGCATCGCGTCCATGCCGACGAGCGCCTCCACCCGGTGCACGCCGGAGCCCACCGAGGAGTCCGCGACGAGCTTGACCACGCCTAGCTGGCCGATGCGGCCCACGTGCGTGCCACCGCACAGCTCCCGCGAGTAGTCGCCCATGTCGACCACCCGCACCTGGTCGCCGTACTTTTCGCCGAACAGCGCGACCGCGCCCAGCTCCATCGCCTTGTCCATCGTCGTGGTGTAGGAGGCGACCTCGACGTCGTTCTGCAGGTAGGAGTTGACCTCCTCCTCCACGCCGCCCAGCACCGCGGCCGACACCGAGGCGGGGGCGGTGAAGTCGAACCGCATCCGGCCCGGCGAGTTCAGCGAACCGGCCTGCGCCGCCCGCTTGCCGTAGGCGCTGCGCACCGCCGCGTGCACCAGGTGCGTCGCCGAGTGCGAGCGCTCGATGGCACGCCTGCGGTCGCGGTCCACCGCCGTCTCCAGCTCGGTGTCCACGCCCAGCTCGCCGGAGACGACCGTCGCGCGGTGCACGAACAGGCCCGGCACCGAGCGCTGCACGTCGTGCACCCGCACCTCGACGCCCGGGCCGACCAGGGTGCCGGTGTCGGCGATCTGGCCACCGCCCTCCGCGTAGAACGGGGTGCGGTCGAGCACCAGCTCCACCTCGGCGCCCGCGGCCGCCGACTTCGCGGGGACGCCGTCGACGAGCAGCCCCAGCACCCGGCTCTGCGACTCCAGGTCGGTGTAGCCGATGAACTCGGTGGTTCCGTGCTGGTCCAGCAGCGTGCGGTAGGTGGACAGGTCGCCGTGGCCGGTCTTGCGGGCCTTCGCGTCCTCCTTGGCGCGGCGCCGCTGCTCGCCCATCAGCTCGCGGAAGCCCGCCTCGTCCACGGCCAGGCCCTGCTCGGCGGCCATCTCCAAGGTCAGGTCGATCGGGAAGCCGTAGGTGTCGTGCAGCTGGAACGCCTTGGCGCCCGCCAGCTGCGCCCCACCGGCCTTCTTGGTGTCGGCGACCGCCACGTCGAAGATCTTCGAGCCGGCGGTGAGCGTGGTCAGGAACGCCTCTTCCTCGTTCCGGATCACCGAGTCGATGCGCTCGAACTCGGTCGTGAGCTCGGGGTAGGACGGCGCCATCGCGTCCCGCACGACCTGGGTGAACTCGCCCAGCACCGGCTCCTGCACGCCCAGCAGGCGGGTGGAGCGCACGATGCGGCGCAGCAGCCGGCGCAGCACGTAGCCGCGGGCCTCGTTGCCGGGGGTGACGCCGTCGCCGACGAGCATCACGCCGGAGCGGGCGTGGTCGGCGATGACGCGGAACCGCACGTCGTCCTCGGGGTTCGCGCCGTAGCTGCGGCCGGAGAGCTCCTCGGCCTTCGCGATCACCGGGCGCACCAGGTCCGTCTCGTAGACGTTCTCCACGCCCTGCAGCAGGCAGGCGACCCGCTCGACGCCCATGCCGGTGTCGATGTTCTTCGTCGGCAGCTCACCGAGCAGCGGAGCGCCCTTCTTCGGGCTCTCCTCACCCCGGATGTCCTGCATGAACACCAGGTTCCAAATCTCGATGTAGCGGTCCTCGTCGACGTTCGGGCCGCCCTCGCGGCCGTAGTCCGGGCCGCGGTCGTAGTAGATCTCCGAGCAGGGACCGCCGGGGCCGGGCACGCCCATGTCCCAGTAGTTGTCCTCCGCGCCGCGCACCTGGATGCGGGCCGGGTCGATGCCGGTGGTGTTGCGCCACAGCGCCGCCGACTCGGTGTCGTGCTCGTAGACCGTGACCCACAGCCGTTCCGGGTCGATGCCGTAGCCGCCGTCGGCGACCGAGGAGGTCAGCAGCTTCCACGCGTGCTCCATGGCGCCTTCTTTGAAGTAGTCGCCGAAGGAGAAGTTGCCCGCCATCTGGAAGAACGTGTTGTGCCGGGTCGTCTTGCCGACCTCGTCGATGTCGCCGGTGCGCACGCACTTCTGGATGCTCGTCGCACGCGGGTACGGCGCCGGGGCGTCACCGAGGAAGTACGGCTTGAACTGCACCATCCCCGCGTTCACGAACAGCAGGGTGGGGTCGTCCAGGATCAGGGAGGCGCTGGGCACCACGGTGTGGCCGGTGCCGCGGAAGTGCTCGGTGAAGCGGTGGTTGATCTCGTGGGTCTGCACGGTGGTTCCTTCGGAGGGTGCTGCGGGGTCGGGGTTCGGGGTCGCGGCGGGACGCGTGGGCGGGGCGTTCGGGGAACCGGGGGCGGTCCGCTACCGGCGGGCCGGGACGGGCCGCACCGGTTCCCCGGAACGCCCGCCGTTCAGCGCTCCGCCCGGCGAGCTCGCCGAGCCGGTGCGCGCACACCATCACCGGCCGGGCGCACCCGGCCTTCCGCCGGTCGAGCGTCGATCGCGCGGGGCTCGGACGGCCGGCGGGGCACCGAGGTGCCGTCGACGACGTCCTGCAGCTCCTGCTCCCGTTCGCTCATCCCGGCGCGCACGTCCGCACCGAACGAGCCGACGGCTCCCGCGAGTTCGCGCATGGCGCCGCCGAGCTGTTCGGCGACGCCGCTCGGGGTCGCCTTGCGGGCGGTCTCGTTGACCTTGCGGGTCACGAACACGCCTGCGGCGATACCGGCCCCGAACCAGAACATCCGCCTCACTTGCGTCCTCCCTTGCGGCGGGAGTGCTTGCCCCACGGCTCTTCCTTGCGCTTGCGGCGAGCTCGGAGAGCCTTGCTCACCCCGTACGAGAAGGCCGCGGTCTTCACCAACGGGCCACCCAGTGTAGCCGTGAACAGCGACGACAACGCCGAGACGTTGCCGCTGACCGTCTTGGCGTTGGCCGTGATGCCGTCCACCCGCTCCAGCTGGGTGTTGACGTGCGTCAGGGTCGAGTTGGCCCCGGTGAACAGCGGGTCGGTGTTCTCGTGCGCCTTGCGGATCGCGACGGTCGCCTCGTCCAGCGTTCGGCCGAGCTTGACCAGCGGGATCGCCAGCAGCACGACCAGCAGCACGAACGCGCCCGCGACGATCAGCGCGGCGATCTGCGTGGGCGTCACGTGCCCTCCCGGTTTCCACGTGGTTTTCCTGCCACCGACGAGGATTCGCCGGTGTCTTGATCGCGCGTCACGTTACCGTGCCACCCCCGGGCGAGCGCTTCCGGTTCGTCGGCGCGTCCGTTGGTCAAGCCGCCACCGGGGTGACCGGGCCGTTCCCGGTCAGCACGCCGACCACGTTGCGGGCGGCGAGCTCGGCCATCGCCGTGCGGGTCTCCTCGGTGGCCGAACCCAGGTGCGGGAGGAGCACCGCGTTGTCCAGCTCCAGCAGCTCCGGGTGCACGGCCGGTTCCTCCTCGAACACGTCCAGCCCGGCGGCGGCGATCCGGCCCGCGCGCAGCGCCGCGGCCAGCGCCGCCTCGTCCACCACCGGGCCGCGGCTGGTGTTCACCAGCACCGCGGACGGCTTCATGGCGGCCAGCGCGGCGGCGTCGATCAGGTGCCGGGTCTGCTCGGTCAGCGGGCAGTGCAGCGAGACCACGTCGGACTCCCGCAGCAGCTCGTCCTGCGGCAGGAACCGGGCGTCGAGCTCGGCCTCAACCGCGGCGGCGGCCCGGCGGCGCCCGGAGTAGGCGATGCGCATGCCGAACGCGCGCGCCCGGCGGGCCACCGCCTGCCCGATCCCGCCGAGGCCGATGATCCCCAGCGTCTTGCCCTGCAAGCCCGTGCCCAGCATGAACCCCAGGTGGAAGAACCACGGCGTGCCGGAGCGGATCAGCCGCTCCCCCTCGCCGAGCCTGCGGGTCGCCATCAGCACCAGCGCGAACGCGAGATCGGCGGTGGCGTCGGTCAGCACCCCGGGCGTGTTCGTCACGGTGACGCCACGGCCGGTCAGCTCGGGCACGTCCACGTTGTCGTAGCCGACGGCCACGTTCGCCACCACCTTCAGCTGCGGGCCGGCGGCGTCGGCGAACGCGGCGTCCACCCGGTCGCCGAGCATCGCCACGACCGCGTCGGCCCCGGCCACCGCCCGGCGCAGGTCCGCCGGGTCCAGCGCCCGGTCCCGCTCGCAGACGTGCACCTCGCCCGCGGTGCGCAGCAGCGCCACGGCCGGTTCAGGCAGGTTCCGGGTCACGACGATCCGCACGGCGGCTCCTTCGGTGCTGATGGTTTGGTCCCTGCGCTGCGGTTCACCCGCCGCGGACGATGCCGCGCAACTTCGGGACCCGCTCGGCCAGCACCCGCTCGGCGCCGCGCACCGTCGGCTCGTAGTAGTCGGTGCCGAGGAGCTCGTCCGGCGCGTACTGCTGCTCCAGCACGCCCTCCGCGCGGTCGTGCGGGTAGCGGTATCCCTTGGCGTTGCCGAGCTTCTGCGCGCCCGCGTAGTGCCCGTCGCGCAGGTGCGGCGGCACCGGGCCGGACTTCCCGGCGCGCACGTCGCCCATCGCCGCGTCGATCGCCGTGATCACCGCGTTCGACTTCGGCGCGGTCGCCAGGTGGATCGTGGCCTGCGCCAGCGCCAGCCTGCCCTCCGGCATCCCGATGAACTGCACGGCCTGCGAGGCGGCGACCGCGGCCTGCAGCGCCGTCGGGTCGGCCATCCCGACGTCCTCGCTGGCGTGCACCACCAGGCGGCGGGCGATGAACCGCGGGTCCTCCCCCGCCTCCACCATGCGGGCCAGGTAGTGCAGCGCGGCGTCCACGTCGGAGCCGCGGATGGACTTGATGAACGCGCTCACCACGTCGTAGTGCTGGTCCCCGCCGCGGTCGTAGAGCACCGCGGCCCGGTTCACCGTGGCCTCCACGGTGGCCAGGTCGATCCGGCCGGAACCGGTGGACGCGGCGGACTCGGCGGCCGCCTCCAGCGCGGTCAGCGCGCGGCGCGCGTCCCCGCCGGCCAGCGCCACCAGGTGCTCCAGCGCGTCGTCGGCGAGCTCCAGCTCCCCGGCCAGCCCGCGCTCCTCGGCGACCGCGCGGCGCACCAGCTCCCGCACGTCGTCCTCGTCGAGGCTGCGCAGCTGCAGCACCAGCGACCGGGACAGCAGCGGGGCCACCACGGAGAAGTACGGGTTCTCGGTGGTCGCGGCCACCAGCAGCACCGTGCGGTCCTCGACCGCGCCCAGGAGCGCGTCCTGCTGGGTCTTGGAGAACCGGTGCACCTCGTCGATGAACAGCACCGTCGCCTCACCGGAGCGGCCGAGGCGGCGGCGCGCCTCCTCGATGACGGCGCGCACCTCCTTCACCCCGGACGACAGCGCCGAGAGCGCCACGAAGCGGCGGCCCGTCGCGCGGGACACCAGGTTCGCCAGCGTCGTCTTGCCGGTGCCGGGCGGGCCGTACAGCAGGATCGACGCGGGGGCCGCGCCCTCCACCAGCCTGCGCAGCGGCGCGCCCGCGCCCAGCAGGTGCCCCTGCCCGAGGACCTCGTCCAGCGACCGGGGCCGCATCCGCACCGCCAGCGGCGCGTTCTCGGCCAGCTTCTCCCCGGCGCGGTCCTCGGTCTCGGCGCCGAACAACCCCTCGTCGAACAGCCCGTCGCTCACCCCGCCGACGCTACCCGGGACCCCCGACGCGGCCGCGCCAGAGGTGCCCGGGCGGGGCACCTCCGGCGCGGCGCTCGGACGGCCGGGGTCAGCGCACGCCCGCGGGCATGGCCACCTCGGTGCGGGCGTTGTCCCGCTCGCGCTGCGCGACCCAGTTCTGCACCGCCTGGTGGCAGGCCTGGTCCAGGTGCCGCACCGTGCTCAGGTCCAGGTGCACGCTCTTGTCCGCGGGCACGTTCTCCAGCCGCTCCAGCAGCCTGGGCAGCCGCAGGAAGGTGGCGTTGCCGCCGAGCTCCAGGCGCAGGTGCCCGTCGTCGTGCTCCTCCTCCGTCACCGACAACCGCGACACGTCGAAGGCGGTCTTCACGACCGCGGCGCCGAGGCCGATCAGCGTGCCGATGAGCAGGTCGGTGGACACGATCATCACCGCGGTCAGCACCAGCACCAGCGCCTCGGGCCGGTTCGTCCGCAGCATCTCGACGACCTTGTTCAGCTCCAGCAGCTTCCAGCCCGCCTGGATCAGCAGCGCCGCCAGCACCGCCGTCGGGATGAAGCCGAGCAGCCCGGGCAGCGCCACCACGAACAGCAGCAGCCACACGCCGTGCAGCACGCGGGACGCCTTCGTCTTCGCCCCGGCCCGCACGTTGGCGCCGGACCGGACGATCACCGCGGTCATCGGCAGCGCGCCGAGCAGACCGCAGGCCGCGTTGCCCGCGCCCTGGGCGATGAGCTCCTTGTTGTACTGCGTCTTCGGGCCGTCGTGCATGCGGTCCACGGCGGCCGCGCTGAACAGGCTCTCCGCGGAGGCGATCAGCGCGAACGTGATCATGGAGCCGATCACCGCGGGGGTGATGGCGGCGGCCCACGCCTCGCCGGTGGGGATGTTGATGGTCTCCAGCAGCGAGCCGACCTCGGTCATCTTCAGCGGCAGGCCGAGCGCCCACACCCCGGCGCTGACCGCGACGACGGCGACCAGCGCGGCGGGGATGCCGCGCACCTTCTCCGGCATCTTCTGCCAGCCGAACAGGATCACCAGGGTGACGACGGTGGCGCCGAGCCCGGCCAGCCCCTGCGGGGTGGTGAACATGGCCGCGACCAGGCCCGGCAGCCCCGCGAACTTCTCCGCGGTGTGCGCGGGCTGCTCCAGCCCGCCCACCGGGTACAGCTGGCCGAGCATGATCACGAGCCCGATGCCGGCCAGCATGCCCTGCACGACCGAGGGCGAGATCGCCCGGAACCAGGTGCCGATGCGGCCGATGCCCATCACGATCTGCATCAGCCCGGCCCCGAGCACGATCACCCCGAGCGTGCCGAGGCCGTGTTCGGACACCGCCGAGGCGACCAGCACGGTCAGGCCCGCGGCCGGACCGCTGACCTGCATGGTGCTGCCGGGCAGCAGGCCCACCACGATGCCGCCGATGACACCGGTGATGATGCCCAGCTCGGCGGGCACGCCGGAGGCGACGGCGACGCCGACGCACAGCGGCAGCGCCACCAGGAACACCACCAGGGACGCGCCGAGGTCGGCGCCGAAGGTCCCCTTCGGCCACTGCGGAACTCCGGAACCGGTGCGCCGCTCGGCGGACGCGTTGGTCTGAGTGGTCACGATGCACTCTCCGTTGATGTCTGGGGAGGAGACGCCCGCGGCCGCGTTCGCACGCGGGCGGGCGCTGAGCGGCGGGCCGCGGCCGTGGCGCGCGAGCCCGCGGGATCACCGCGGGTCGGTCGCGCGCGGCAGGCGGCCGCACCCGTTCCGCTCGGGAGGACCGGCGTTCCGCGATCGGGAACGCCGAGTTCGGAACCGCCGGTGCGCGCCCTCTTTCCGAGCGCGCACCCGGACGGGTCCGCTTCGAGGTGTTCGGTTCAGCGAATCGCGCCGAACGCCGCGTGGACCGCGCGCCGGTGCGCGGCCGCGATCACAGCGGCAGGAAGTCCACGTCGGCGGGCGAATCCGGGGTGCGATCCGGGCTGCGGAACACGAGACCGGTGTCGATCTCGTAGAACCACCCGTGCACCCGCAGATCGCCCTGCGCCACGCGGTCCCGGATGAACGGGTACTCGAACAGCGTGTCCAGCTGTTCCCGGACGTGGGCCTTGCTCTCGGAGCGCACCGCCGGGTCGGGCCCGACCGGTGCGGTCCGCGGCGGTTCGCCGGTGCCCAGCCAGGAGCGCAGCGCCGGCAGCTGCTCCAGGCCGCACCCGGCCACGCACTTCGCGGTCACGGCACCGCAGTGCGAATGCCCGCAGACCACGATCTCCGGAACGCGCAGTTGCAGCACGGCGTACTCGATCGTCGCCATTTCACTGGACGCGGAATCCGGGACGTAGTGCGGCACCACGTTCCCCGCGGTGCGCAATTCGAAGAGTTTTCCGGGTTCGGCCCCGGTGATGCGGGAGGGCATCACCCGCGAATCGGAACAGGTGATGAACAATGCCACCGGCTGCTGCCCGGAGGCAAGTTCCCGGCGGTGTGCTTCGGAGATCGTGCGCGGATGCCGACGCGCGTGGTCCACCAGGTGTTCGAAGTTCATTGCGCCGCCTCACTGAGCGTCTGAAGAGATCACGGGCCTTCGGTGTTCCGTTCCTGGAACACCGATCAGTGCCGGTAGACCTGCAGCACTGCCGGCGCGTGTCTCTCCCGGACGCACTGCGCGTCGCGCTGCGAGCACGCGTGCCCGCCGGATCGGGAGGTGGCGGGGGTGTGCCGCGCGGCGATGTCCTCGCGGAAGGCCCTCGGCAGCAGCTCCCGCGGCTCCGGCTCCCGGACCTCGCGCCGCGACGGCGAGGACGCCGCCGGGCGCTGGCGCAGCTTCTCGCTGTGCTCCTTGATCTCGTTCGTCTTGATCTCGGAGGTGTTGCGCACCGCCAGTTCCGCGCACAGCGTCGACTGGAACGGCACGACGACGGCGAGCAGAACCGTGAACAGCAGGAACACTCCTGCTCTCACGATCCTGATGCGCATCATGCCTCCTGGAACGGCGTGCGGTGGCGGCCTGCGGCCGAGGGGGTGGGGGCGACGGTGCCCGATCGGTACGTCCCTCCGGAAGGCGCTCGCGCCATCGCGGCGAACGTTCGCTCCGATGTCCGCGCCCGGGGCGCTCCCGCTTCAGGAGGGGCGCGTCCACCGGTTGCTCGACACAACGTATCCGACTCACCCAGTATAAATGCAAGGGTGATCATCGCCCCAAAGATGAAGAAAGATTAATGCGCACAGCCGGCCCACCCGATAAGACGCAGGAAGAGCGCTCGACATGCACGTTCCGCTACCTGTCCGGAGTCGAATCCGAAACGTGGACCCGTTCGAGTGGCATCGAGCGGACGCACGTTTCACTTCGATGAGATCTCAACGAAATCCGGATGTCCAGCACGTGACGTCGGGATCACGGCGACGTGGAACGGCCCCGGGCACCGGGATCGGTACGCGGGGCCGCGGAAGAACGGGTCACTTCTCCTCGTCGCGGAACGCCGGGTAGCGCAGCAGCTGGAGCGCGCCGGCCCCGAACCGCTCCACCAAGGCGTCGACCATCGAGGACGCGTAGCCGGCCAACCCCGGCTCACCGCACTCCACGGCGTCGTCGCGCAGCTTGCGCCAGCGGTCCACCAGCGCCGTGCTCCGCCGCGGTGACGGCATGTGCAGGTCGATCGGCCGGTCCGACTCGCCCGTGCGGGGCAGGAACCACCACGTCGAGACCCACACCCACAGCACCTGCGCGTCGAACAGGCGGGGCAGCAGCACCTTGTCGTCGTCCAGCTCCGGCCACACCTCGGCGATCTCCGACCGCCAGGTCGCCAGCATCCCGTCCGCCAGGTTCTCCGGCAGCGAGTACGAGCACCAGGACGACGGGAACGGGTACTGCAGGTAGGCCGCGTCCAGCGCCACGTCCCGCACGCAGCCCCACTCGAAGTCCAGGAACCGCACCCCGGTCCCGGTCACGAGGCTGTTGTCCGGGCAGATGTCCGACGGGCTGAACGAGCGGTAGCGGCTCTGGTTCAGCAGCTCCGCCGCCGACTGCAGCCGGGCCGAGACCTCCGGCGGCGTGGGCACGCCCAGCGACTGCTCGATCAGGCCCGGCAGGTCGTCCAGCGAACGCACGATGTCCTCGGCCACCGGGTCCGCGCAGGACTTGGCGCCCACCCGGCGCATCAGCGCCTCGAAGTCCGCCTCCCGGCCGGCCAGCGTCGTGTGCAGGCGGCCCAGCGCCCGCGCCCACGCCAGCAGCGCCCGCTCCGCGGCCCGCGGGTCCTCGCCGAACAGCACGTCCGCGAGCGTGGAACCGCGCCCCAGGTCCTCCAGCACCAGCAACCGGCGATCGGCGTCGTGCGCGATCAGCTCGGGACCGACGCGGATCTCCGGGGGCAGCGCGGTCGCGAGCTGGCAGCTCGCCGCTTCGTGCGCGAACGGGTCCGAGCGGGCCTCCTCCGGGCATTCCCCGTAGTGCTTGAGCACCAGGGTCCGCGGCAGCTCGTACGGCGTCTCGGCGACCCGCACGCGAAGCACGACGGAACGCTCGCTGCCACCGAGGTCCTCGGCGTCGGCGAGGCGGACCGGGGCTCCCATGCGCTTGCTGAGCACGGCTTCGGCGGTGCCGACGGTATCGGTCACCGTGGTGCTGGCGGGCACACGGACCTCCGGAGGGCCGGAAGTGATCTCCACGCTCATCGTCTCCAGACACTACCCCCACAACCTGAACCCGAACGGGCAAGACCGGTCAAGTGCGCCACCGCAGGTAGTGGCGCGCGCACCGCACGTGCTCGTTCGGCCGTACCCCACTCACGCCGACGGGTACCCGGAACCGGACCCGCGAGACCGTCGCGCACCGGTCCGGCGTTCCCACGTCATCCCGACGGAAGCGAACCGGGCTCGCGTTGCATCGATTCGCGCGCGACATGCTCCGCCGGACGAAGAACGGGGCCGTGCTGCTCCGCGCAGCACGGCCCCGCCCCCGGTTCCCGGCCCGGCGGCCGCCGGGTCAGCTCTGCTTCTCGGTGAGCTTCTCCGTCGGCACCGGGTCCGCGCCCTTCGCGGCCGGCTTCGCGTCCACCCCGGCCTCCTTGCGCTGCTCGGCCGTGATCGGCGCGGGCGCGGAGGTCAGCGGGTCGAAACCACCACCGCTCTTCGGGAAGGCGATGACCTCGCGCAGCGAGTCCGCACCGGCCAGCAGCATGCAGATCCGGTCCCAGCCGAGCGCGATGCCGCCGTGCGGCGGCGGGCCGAACTTGAACGCGTCGAGCAGGAAGCCGAACTTCTCCTGCGCCTGCTCCTCGGAGATGCCCAGCACCGAGAACACCCGCTCCTGCACGTCCGCGCGGTGCACGCGGATGGAGCCGCCGCCGATCTCGTTGCCGTTGCAGACGATGTCGTAGGCCCAGGCCAGCGCGTGCTCCGGGTCCTCGTCGAACGTCTCCGCCCAGTCGGCGTTCGGCGCGGTGAACGGGTGGTGCACCGCGGTCCAGCGGCCGCTGCCCACCGCGACGTCGTCGCTGTCGGCGATCGGCGCGAACATCGGCGCGTCCACCACCCAGACGAACGACCACGCGTCGTGGTCGATGAGCCCGCAGCGCTCGCCGATCTCCAGCCGTGCGGCGCCCAGCAGCGCCCGCGACGGCGACCGCTCGCCCGCGGCGAAGAACACGCAGTCGCCCGGGTTCGCGCCGACCGCCGCGACCAGGCCGTCGCGCTCGGCGTCGGAGAGGTTCTTGGCGACCGGGCCGGACAGGGTGCCGTCCTCGCCGACCAGCACGTAGGCCAGGCCCTTGGCGCCGCGCTGCTTCGCCCAGTCCTGCCAGGCGTCGAGCTGCCGCCGCGGCTGGCTGCCGCCGCCCGGCATGACGACGGCGCCGACGTACGGCGCGCGGAACACCCGGAACGGGGTGTCGGCGAAGTACTCGGTGAGCTCGGTGAGCTCCAGCCCGAAGCGCAGGTCCGGCTTGTCGCTGCCGTAGCGGGCCATCGCGTCCGCGTAGGTCATCCGCGGGATCGGCAGCGGGATCTCGTGCCCGATGAGCTTCCACAGGCCCGCGACGATCCGCTCGCCGAGCTCGATGACGTCGTCCTGCTCGACGAAGCTCATCTCGATGTCGAGCTGGGTGAACTCGGGCTGCCGGTCGGCGCGGAAGTCCTCGTCGCGGTAGCAGCGCGCGATCTGGAAGTAGCGCTCCATCCCGCCGACCATGAGCAGCTGCTTGAACAGCTGCGGCGACTGCGGCAGCGCGTACCAGGAACCGGGCTGCAGGCGCGCGGGCACCAGGAAGTCGCGGGCGCCCTCCGGGGTGGAGCGGGTCATCGTCGGCGTCTCGATCTCGACGAAGTCCCGCTCGTGCAGCACCTCGCGGGCGACCCGGTTGATGTCGCTGCGCAGCCGCATGATCCGGGCGGGGCCGGAGCGGCGCAGGTCCAGGTAGCGGTGCTTGAGGCGGATCTCCTCGCCGACCTCCAGGTGCTCGTCCAGCGGGAACGGCAGCGGGGCGGACTCGGAGAGCACTTCGAGCTCGGTGGCGTAGACCTCGATCTCGCCGGTGCCGATCTCGGTGTTCTCGTTGCCCTCCGGCCTGCGCACCACGTCACCGGTGATCCGGACGCAGAACTCGGCGCGCAGCCGGTGGGCGCGCTCGGCCATCTCGCCTTCGCGGAAGACCACCTGGGCGACGCCCGACGCGTCGCGGAGATCGATGAAGATCACTCCACCGTGATCGCGGCGGCGCGCCACCCAGCCTGCCAGGGTGACGGACTGCCCGGCATGACCGGCGCGAAGCGATCCGGCCTCGTGCGTGCGCATCACGGGTACTGAGCTCCTCTTCAGGTCGACTGGTGCGACAACCGCCCTGCGGCGGTGCTGCGACGTCCGGGCGCGGCACGGCTCGGTGGCGACCGCGGACGTGAGGGGCACCAGGCTATCCAACGTGGCAGGGGCGCCGTCCAGCAGGTTTCCGCGCGCCGGTGCCGGTTTCGGCGGACCGCTCCCGACGTGGCGCGGGGCGCCCGGAATCCCGGTTCGGCGGATGCGCGTTCTCATCGGGACCCCGAGCACCGGTTCGCGCACTCGGGGAAGTGGAGAGGGCCGGGCGGAGCAAAGAACGCTCGGCCGAACACAAAGAGCGCGAATTGGCCTCACACTTTAGTAGGTGGGTGGAACCGAAACTTGATCGTTGCGTGCCCGAGTCTCACTCATTAGCGTAAGTTCGCGAGTTCGGCGGACACGAGGAGTAACCATGACCGGTCCGAAGACCGACATCCGTTCCACGTCGCGCACAGCCGTCCGCAGCGAGCCCGCCCCACCGGTATCGCCCGAGCTCGCTGAACTCCTGCGAACCGGACCGTTCGAGGTGGCGCTGCGCGCGGCGATCCGCGCCAGCAGGCTGAGCCTGGAACGCATCCAGCACCGGCTCCAGACCCGCGGCACGCCGGTGAGCATCACCGCGCTGAGCTACTGGCAGTCCGGCCGCAGGCGCCCGGAACGCCCCGATTCGCTGCTCGCGCTGCAACAGCTGGAGAACGTGCTCGGCATCCCGGACGGCGCGCTCTCGGCGCTGCTCGGACCGCCGCGGCCGCGGGGCCGCACCCGGCAGGCCGCGCACGACGCGCCGCCGCTGAGCGAGCTGTGGTCCGAGAACGAGTCCGCGGTGGAGCTGCTGACCAGGATCGACACCACGCACGACAGCAAGCTGACCCGGCTCTCGCAGCACGACGTGGTGCACATCGACGCCTACGGCGACCAGCGCATGGTGCGCGCCAGCAAGCTGGTGCGCGCCGAGGCCAACGGCGCCGACCGCTGGGTGGTGATGTTCGACGGCGCCTCGACGAGCCCGGTGTCGCCGACGATCCGCCCGCTGCGGTCCTGCCGCATCGGCCAGGTGCTCACCGACCACGCCCGGGACGTGATCGTGGCGGAGCTGCTGTTCGACCGGCCCCTCGAACGGGGCGAGACGATGCTGCTCGAATACGAGATCTCCGACATGCCGACCGGCGCGAACGAGCCGGAGCACACCTTCTGCCGGCTGTTCCGGCTACCGGTGCGGCAGTACGTGGTGGAGCTGGAGTTCGACCCGGCCTGCCCGCCCGACCACGTGGAGAGCTTCGTCGGCGACTCGGCCGCGAACGAGGTGGCGCCGCCGAAGCCGTTGTCGCTGGACCGGCACGCCCGCACGCACGCGGTGACGCTGGACTTCGGCATGGGCGTGTTCGGCGTCCGCTGGCAGCCGTCGCGCCGCGCCCTGCTCGACGGGCGCTGAGCCTCCGGCGCACCCCCGCTTCCCGACGGCCTCCGGTTCCACCGGGGGCCGTCGAAGCATGTACGGGCCCGCCGGGGCAGCCCGGGACGGCCGTCGCGGCAGGCGCCGCGGGCCGGACCGGGTCGAAGCACAGGCGGTCGCAGCGGGCCCGGCCGATCCGGGGACACGGGCGGCCGCAGCGGAACGAGCCGACGGGCCACGCCAGGACACGGGCCGCCGCAGCTAGCCGGACTGAGCCAGGGCACCGGCGGTCGCAGCAGACCGGGCCGGGACACGGGCGGGCGCAGCCCGTCGGGCCGGACCAGAACCGAGCCAGGGCACGGGCGGCCGTCCGCCGGGCCGGGCCGAGCCGATCCGGGCCGAGCCGATCCGAGGCACGGGCGGCCGCAGCGGGCCGCCGGCTACCCCGAGCGGACGCCGAGCGTTCGGACGGGCGGCCGCACGGGCACGACTCCGCCGGACGGGTCGGCGGCGGCAGCCCCCGGCGCCCGAACCGCGCCTGCCGGTGTTCGTGCCGCCGCAATCACCTGGCTCGGTCACTCGTTCAGCGGATCAGCCTCCGGCACTCAGAGTAGTCACCTTCCCTTCGAAATGAATCATCGACCAGGGATTTCAGCCGGGGACACGATTAGTTCACGCGGAAGAAATCAGTGCGTCCAACCTACTTTAGTAGGTATTTCGACAACGATTTTCAGCCCCGGATCGCGAGTCCGGAAATCGTCGAGCCGAACCGGGAAACCACGAGTCCCGCGACCGCGGATTCACCGGCGGCACCGATTCCGCCGAAGTTGGACCAGACCTCTGCTCGAGGCGGCCCCGGCTCACAGCAGCGCGAGCTGATCGGCACCACCGCCTCCCCCGGCCGGCGCCGCACTTCCCGCCACCAGGCGGAACCCGTCGTCCGGCCGGTCGGTGCGCATCCCGTGCCGCCGCTGCGCGGCCCGCACCCGCTCGACCACGCCGTCCCGGTAGGACTTCGGCGGATGGGCGCCGTGGCGGTACAGCCGCTCGTACAGCGGCAGCAGATCGGGACGCCGCTCGCTCAACCAGGCGTGGTACCACTCCCGCGCGCCGGGGCGCAGGTGCAGCACCAGCGGCGTGATGCTGGTGGCGCCCGCCGCCACCAGCGCGGCGACCGTCTCCTCCAGCTGCTCCGGCGCGTCGCTGAGGCCCGGCAGGATCGGCGCCATCATCACCGAGCAGCCCACGCCCGCCTCGGTCAGCCTGCGCACCACGTCCAGCCGCCGACCCGGCGCCGGAGCACCCGGTTCGACCTCCCGCCACACCCGCTCGTGCAGCGAGCCGAGGGACACCGCCACCGAGACCGGCGCGACCCGGGCCGCCTGCCGCAGCAGCTCCAGGTCCCGCAGGATCAACGTGCCCTTCGTCAGCACCGAGAACGGGTTCGCCCGGTCCCGCAGCGCGGCGATGATCTCCGGCATCAGCCGGTACCGCCCCTCCGCCCGCTGGTACGGATCGGTGTTGGTACCCATCGCGATCGGATCACCGGCCCAGCGCGGGTGGGCCAGCTCCCGCCGCACCAGGGCGCCCGCGTTCACCTTCACCACGATCTTGCTGTCGAAGTCGCGACCAGAATCGAGGTCCAGGTAGGTGTGCGTCCGGCGGGCGAAGCAGTACCGGCAGGCGTGCGAGCAGCCCCGGTACGGGTTGATCGTCCAGCGGAACGGCACACCGTACTCCCCCGGCACCCGGTTGATGATCGTCTTCGCCTGCACCTCGATCGCGACCGCCTCGTCCGTTCCCGCGGCCACCGGACCCGGCCCCGGCTCCGCGAGCCCGGCCCGGCCGCCACCGCGCCCTTCGTCCAGGTCCAGCGGCAACCGCTGGTGCGCCCCCGCCGTTCGCTGCTTCTCCCACCGCATGACTCGAGTCGAACACACATTCGATTCGGTGTCCAGAGGTCGCACCTAACTCGATCGAGCTGCATCCGACGACCGGTGCGCTGCGGTGATCGCGCGACGGCGGAGAGTCGATGCGGCCCCGGCGGCACCCCATACGATTGGCGGGTGACCGACGTGCCTCCAGCAGGGCCTCCCGGCGGCGGAGAGCATCGCCGACCTCGCCCCGGCCGACCCCGGCCCCCGCGCCGTCCCGGAGCGGAGGAAGGCGGACCGCCGCCCGGCCCCCGATCGCGGCCCGCGCCCCGATCCGGCGAACCCGGTGGACCGCAGCCCGCACCACCGGGCCGCCCGGCCGATCCCGACGCGACCGGACCGCGCGCCCGGCGGCGGCGACCCGACGAACCGGGTCGCGGCGGCCGACCCGGGCGCGACGAACCCGGCGGCGACTCCGCGAGCGGCCAGCCCGGCGGCGCCGAACCCGGCGCCCGCGAACCGGGACGCGGCGGGCAGCGCAGGCCGGACGGCGATCCCGGACGGGCCGGAACACCCGGACGCGGCGCTCCCGGGCGGAACGCCGACCGCGGCGGTGCTGACCCCGGCCGGCCGCGCGCGCGGCGCCGCCCACCGGGCGACCGGGCCGAGCCCGAGCGGACCGGAGCCCACGCCGCTCCCGCGGCGGGCGGCGGGACGACGCCCCCGGCCGCGGGCGACCCCGGCCCGAGCACCGGCGCCACCGCCATCGGACACGGACACGGACACGGACACGGACACGGACACGGACACGACGGTCCTCCCGCCTCCCGCACCGTCAAGCGCCTGCTCGCCATCGCCCTGGTGCCGTTCGCACTCGCCGCGATCATCGGCACCGCGCTGCTCTACCCGTTCGGCCACCAGCAGCGCACCGGCGCCGACCTGGGCCTCGGCCAGTACCCGGTGAACGGCGAGGTCGTGGCCTCCGCCGCGGGCGGCTGCGGCGACACCGGCGGCTGCGTCACCCTCCAGGTGCGGATGTCGGACGGACCGACCCCGGGCCGGACCATCGCCCAGGTGATGCCCGTCGAACCCGGCACTCCGCGGTTCGCCGTCGGCGACCGGGTGGTGCTGTCCTACGCGGGCGCCAACCCGGAGGAGGAATCGTCCTTCCAGGTGGTCGACTTCCAGCGCGGCAGTCCGCTGCTGGTGCTCGGCCTGGTGTTCGCGGTCGCGGTGCTGCTGCTGGGGCGCTGGCAGGGCCTGGCCGCGCTGGGCGCACTGGTGCTGAGCTTCGTGGTGCTGATCGGGTTCGTGCTGCCCGCGATCCTGGCCGGGGAGAACCCGCTGCTGGTGTCCGTGGTCGGCTCCGGCCTGATCATGTTCGTGGTGCTGTACCTGACGCACGGGTTCTCCGCGCGCACCTCGACGGCGGTGCTCGGCACGCTGCTGAGCCTGGCGCTGATCGGCGGGCTCAGCGCGCTGTTCTCGGCGACGACGCAGCTGACCGGGCTGGACGACGACACCTCCAGCCTCATCGCCGCGCTGGGCACGCCGATCGACGCGCGCGGCCTGCTGCTGGCGGGCATCGTGATCGGCGCGCTGGGCGTGCTCGACGACGTGACGGTCACCCAGACCAGCGCGGTGTGGGAGCTGCAGCGGGCCGATCCGTCGATGGGCTGGCGGAAGCTCTACCAGGCGGGACTGCGGATCGGGCGGGACCACGTGGCCTCGGCGGTGAACACCCTGGTGCTGGCCTACGCGGGTGCGTC